>NZ_AZSJ01000007.1:0-675049 GCF_000516555.1 Afipia sp. P52-10
GCGGTGGGTGGCGTCGATATCACCAACCTCATCGCTGGTGCTGCAACGCAGGTCACGTCTCATGATGGCGGCGCGCTCAGTCTGACGGCGCCCGGGACGTTGTTCGATCTTGTTTCCAGTGGTCCAGTCTACTTTCCGGTCGCGTGCAACGTCGTGATCATCGGGACGATTCGCGGCAACGGCGGATCGTCCTCGCATCAAATCCCAGGAGCCGGCGTCTACCCGTCCGAAGGCAAAGATATGACCTTCGGCATCTATGTGAATGACGGCCTGATCCCCGGTTCTGATCTGACCTTTACGTGGGCCACGACGCTTGCCGCCGGCGTCGTGTTTCCGCTCCCAGCCGACTTCAGCATGGTGGTCATGGGACAAGCCGTGATCCCCGCCGGCACGCACACCGTCAAGATCAAGGCCCGGTACATTCGTTACGAGAGCGGCGTCACGGACTGGCGCTCTTACGTGCGGGTGACATCCGCAAAGATGGTCATGACCCAAAACCGCAGGTAGCTATGACGTTTCCCACCTATCATACCGGATCAGTGAGCGTGAGTGACGGTGGCGTCGTCGTCACCGGCCTCGACACGCGCTGGCAACGTGTCAACGTCCGCGAAGGTGACCGCATCATCATCGATCCGGACGCAGGCCATCCCGAAGTGACGATCCTGTCAATCGAGGATGCGACGCATCTGACGCTGGCACAGCCCTGGACGCATGGTGACAAGGCCGCCGNGTCGTATCGGATCATCAAGGGCTCGATCGATCGCACGGTCGGCGCGCGCTCGTTTGAAGACATCGACAAGGCGCTGGCGGCGCTCAATGCCGACGGCTTCTACCACTTCGTGCCGCCGGCCGACGACGGACCGGACGAATCCGATGGNTACGATGGTCAGTACGCCTATCAGGAATCGACCCGCAAGAAGTGGATCAAGGAGGACGGCGCGTGGCGATATCTCGGCGTCACCGATGCGATCTTCTCGCGCTATGACATCCTGATGGATGATCCCGGTCAGCCGGGTTCCGGCGAACAGCTCTTGAAGTGGGTTGCGCCGTCCGTGGTCACCTTCCGCGCCGGGCTTGCGGAAAGCCGCGCACGGGCGGACATCGCCGCCACGGCAGCCGCCACGTACGCACTGCGCAAGAATGGCGTCGCGTTTGCCACCATGACGTTCGCGGCGGCTGCCAGTGTCGCAACCTTCACGCTTGCGGCCGACACGTCATTCGCCGCAGGCGACGTGCTCACTATCGTTGCACCCAATCCCCGCGACGCCACCCTGAAAGGCGTTGCGGCCACCATCGTCGGCTATCGCTAAGAAAGGACGCTTCCAATGGCCGTTACCGCGAATGTCTACAACCACTACATGGCGCTGATCGCCGCACAGACGATCAACAACGCCAACCTCAAGCTGATGCTGCTGAAGTCCACGGCATCGTTCAACGCCGCGCACACCACCGTTGATGCGGTCGCCGGCGCCGGCCCGACCCGTGCGCACGAGTTCTACGGCAATGGTTGGCCGCAGGGCGGCAAGGCGGTGACGAACGTCGCGGCAACCACGATCACCACCAACGATGCCAAGCTTTCCGGCGATCAGACCTCGCAGACTGCGAGCGGTGGCAACATCGGCCCCTGTCGTTATGTGCTGCTGTACGACGCAACCAGCATGAAGCCGCTCGTGCTCTATGACCTCGGCCAGGACGAGTATGCCGGCGACACCACCGACTTCAAGTTGACCTTCGACCTGCTGGGCTCAGCCGGCACGATCTATACCTTGACGGTCTGACCGATGCTCGCATTCGGCGCACTGGAAGAACATCCGCTCGGCGATTACGGCTTCGCGGGTCCAGGTGTGAACCTGAGCCTGCCGCCGATCGATCTACTGGCGGACGTTCGCCCGGCCGCCGCGCGCGCGGGTCGCGATGTCGCGCTGCCTGCGGTCGGCGTGGCTGCGCAGACGATGGTTATAACGCCGCAACCCGGCAAGTGGCTGGGTCTGCCCAGCATCGCGATCGCGGCCGATGCCAAGTCGGCGACGATCGGTTTCGGCCGCGCGGTGACGCTCCCGGCAGTGATGTTGTCCGCCGACGTGCCGGCGCCGACCCTGCGTCTCGGCAAGAACATCAATCTGGTGCGCGTGCCGATCGCGATGACGCTGCCACCGGTGATTGTTTCGCCCGGCAAGTGGCTTTCGTTGCCGCCGGTGACGATTGCGGCGGCTCCGAAGTCCATCGGCGTTCTTGCCGGCCGATGGATGAAGCTGCCGGCGGTGCCGCTCACCTTTCAGTATGGGCCGTTGGTCATCCAAGCCGGCCGTATCTTCAATCTGGCGCACACGTTCCAGCGCACCAATGACGTAGGCGCACTCGCCGAAGGCGCGCTGGGTGAATTCGCGCTTGGCGGCGAAGGCGCGCCGCTGAGGCAGACCTATTCGCGACCGGTTTCAATCCGCTTTAACGCGACGCAGCCGACCGTTCTCGCCGGCCGCAATCTAGCACTGCCGCCGGTGCACCCCGTTGCACAGTTGCCATCGCCAGAAGTCATCGCGCGCAGTCGCCGCAAGCGCGTGAGTGTCGTCACCAGCTAAAGAGGTTCGTTCCATGCCTAAACTTTTCGACCGCGTGAAGGTCAACGTCCCGACCGCCGGCACCGGCTCGATCACGTTCGGTCCCGCATCGTCCACTGCGTTCCTGACGCCAACTGAAGCCGGCGCGATCGACGGCGATACCGTACGCTATATCCTGGTGGATGGCACCGACTTCGAAGAAGGTGTCGGCACGATCTTCTCGTCGGCTGCGCAAATGGCCCGCACGACGGTCACCAAGTCCAAGATCGGCGGCGTCGTGGGGGCGACAAAGATCAACCTGAGCGGCACGGCAGTTCTCGCGTTCACCGCATCGGCATCCGACATCCTCAATCCAGCGAACAATCTTGCGGACCTGCTGGATAAGGCAGTCTCACGCACGAACCTTGGGCTCGGCACTGGGGCGACTCCTCAGTTCGCCGGACTCGAATTGGGCAATGCAGCGGATACCAGCGTTACGCGCCCGGCTGCGGGACGTTTGCAAGTCGAAGGCGAAGAGGTTCTGACAACGAAAGACCTATCGTCGAATTTGACTGCAACTCAGAAACAGCGTTTACGAGCTAATGTCGGTGTGGCCCTCAAAAACTACATCATCAACGGCGCGATGATGGTTTCGCAGGAAAATGGCAGCGCCGCTCTGACGGCGAGCGGTTCATATCCTGTAGATCAGTTCCTGATTGGGGTGGGTACATCAGGAACGATTCAGTTTTCGCAGGTCGCGGCGATCACGCCCGCAGGAAGTCCGAACCGGCTCAGCGTCCTCGTGACGACCGCTGATACGTCGATTACTTCTGGCGAGCTTGTCGGCATCGTCACCAATCTGGAAGGTCAGATGGTCGCCGATCTTATGCTCGGCACTGCCAGTGCGAAGAACATGACTCTCAAGTTCGGCGTCAAAGCCCCGGCCGGAACATACTGTGTGGCCTTCCGCAACGGTGCGACGCGATCCTATATTTCCGAGTTTACAATCTCCGGTGGGGAAGCGAACACCGATGTCTATAGGACGATCACAGTCCCTGGCGATCAGTCAGGTACTTGGGCGAAAGACAACACGCAAGGGCTGTCGGTCACCTGGACGTTGGCTGCTGGTTCGAGTTTCCAGACTCCGGCCGGTACATGGGGCAGCGGAAACTATGTTGGGTCGTCGAGCCAATCCAACTTCATGGCTACCAACTCTAACGTATTTCAATTGTTCGACGTGGGATTGTACGAGGGATCGGTCGCTCCTGAATTCGTCGTTCCCAATTTTGCGCAAACGCTCCGTGAGTGCATGCGGTACTGGGAGAAGTCCTACGACTATGGCGTCGCGCCGGGCAGTGTTAGCTCCCCAGGGCATTGCGCAGCGTTTGACGTCGGCACGTCTAACCAGACCATTCTAACTGGTGTGCGATTTCAAGAACCTAAGCGCGCATCAGGGTGCGCCGTTACGCCTTACTCGTATGGGTCAGGCGCGGCAAACAAGGTCTACAACTCCGGTGTGGGGGGCGATGTAACACCAAACGTCGATAGTATCGGACAAACAGGATTCCGCATCTTCGCCGCTGGAATGACGTCCGGGATGTACTTTCACTACACTGCAAATGCGAGGCTGTGATGTCCAGCATGCCAAGTTCACGGACGAGGTGCATTCGTTCGCTGAGTTCATGCGCCCGAACGGGATCGTCGTTCATAGCGCATTGTTGCCAGTAGCGGGGGGCATCCGCATTGAGTATGACGCGAGCGGCGGTGTTGTTGATCCATACGAGCCGCCACCACCGCCGGTCCCGACCTCTATCTCCGACCGGCAGTTCTTCCAGCAACTCCCGACCGACGGCGTGATCAGCGAGGCCGAGGCCCTGTTGCGACTGGCAGGATCCCGGCCGCCATGCTGGCGCTGATCGATCAGCTCCCGGCCGAACAGCGGTTCGGCGCACGGAGGTGCGACTGTGTTTGATCACTGCCATCCAGTCGTTTTAGCGCTCGGGGAGCTTTGTCATTTGAGTCAAACTCGGCTGAATGAGTTGTTTATGAATGCAGCGCCTCTCTAGCAGCGAGTGAAAGATTATTCCCCTGAGACCGTAGTCCGCATATGAGCGGGAGCGTCGAAAGACATCGAAGCCGTATACTAATGAGCACGGATCGGCAACGAGCATAATAGCTTAAAATAATTCGTCAGCCGATCGGAGCTTTTGGAGCGAAAGATCAATACTCCATGCTGGGGCGCCGAGTGGTTGTAACCGTGTGCGATGGCGGTAGCACTAAATTAGCGGCGTCGGCTCAGACCAAATAGCCGCTGGATATCGCAGTTGAAACTCAAGTCCATGGCTTCGATGGTCGGTGCCAACCCGACGTCGGGCAACGGATTATTTATGGAAATGTTATGGCCAACACGATTAGCTCGATTGTATCTGATGATACGTTGTCGCGCATTATCCAGATCGAGAGTGCAGGCAATCCGCTTGCAAAAGCCCGCACCTCAAGCGCGTTAGGAATTGCGCAGTTCATCGAGAAAACCTGGTTGGATGTGATCAGTCGACATCGTCCTGATCTCATGAGAAGCCGGAACAGAAACGATGTTCTTCGTTTAAGGACAGATCCAATCCTTGCCATCGAAATGTTAGGGCGATTGACGGAAGACAATGTCGCCATGCTGGGCGGTCCGGTTTCTGACGGCGATGTTTATCTCGCTCATTTTGCTGGCGTTGGAACTGCGAAGAGGATCATAAACTCTGGAGCATCCGTTCTCGTAAGTTCAGTCATGTCTCGTGCTGCAGTTGAAGCTAATGGTTCGATTTTGCGCGGTAAGACCTGTGCTGAGGTTCGAGCTTGGGCCGCAAAGAAGATGTCCGCGGCTGGCGGGCGAGATTGGATCGGCAAGTGGTACTTGACCGAGAACATGAAGCATCATGTCGAGGAGAGTCTGCAGCAAAGGCAGCAGACATCGGGCGAAGCAGAGGGTGCAAACGTGCGGCAGCCCGTTACGGCTATCGTGTTCTTCCTTCTGATGGCGCTCCTCGTCGCTGCTTTCATATTTATCAGACAAATTCCGTAATCAGCGAGTGGCGGGTGAAATGAATTGGAACGATGTAGCGCGCCAAGTGATTGGTCTTGGAGCGCCATTTCTTGGCAATGCTCTAGGAGGACCTCTGGGTGGAGCGGCTGGTCGAATTCTTGCAGAAGCTCTTGGGGCACCAGCAGCTACACCAGGCGGCGTAAGTGAGGTGCTGCCATCCGCGAATCCAGAGAAAATTTTGGAAGCCGAGAACCGCTGGATTGAAATGATTCGTGCTGAAGCTGATGCGCAACGAACAGCAATTAGTGAAACACATCAAACGATTCGAGCGGAGCTCATAAGCAACGATTTTGTTCAGCGTTGGTGGCGGCCGATTTATGCATTCGAACTAACGCTCGAATGCGCTGCACTATGGGCTGTCGTCGTTCACGAGTTCTGGACCGGTGATGTACAGACCATCAACGCGCTGGTGAACGCAATGGCCTTGTTGATCGCCTATTGGGGATTTCGATTCGGTGTGTTAGGTGTCTATGTCTCTGGTAGAACACGTGAAAAGCTTTGCGAAGTGACCGGTCGAGAGGCCGATAGCGGCGCAGTTGGCAAGTTGGTGAAGGCGATAACCCGTAGAAAATAGGATGATGTGACATCATTCATGCGCCGTTCACATGTAGCCGGGTCATTTAGTCTTAAGAGGGCAACGCCACGATAAGGAGGATGAGGTGCGGCTTCTTGTGGTCGAGGACGATCCGGACCTCAATCGTCAACTGACGGCGGCGCTGTCCGATGCCGGATATGTCGTTGATAGAGCCTTCGATGGCGAAGAAGGGCATTACCTTGGCGAAGGAGAGCCCTACGACGCCATTATTCTCGATATTGGCTTGCCGAAAATGGACGGGTTGTCCGTTCTAGAAGCTTGGCGTCGTGCCGGCAAAACCACGCCGGTCTTGATCCTGACGGCGCGTGACCGATGGAGCGACAAAGTCCAGGGCTTTGATGCCGGCGCGGATGATTATGTTGCTAAACCGTTTCACGTCGAGGAGGTCTTGGCGCGCATTCGTGCCCTTGTCCGGCGAGCTGCTGGTCACGCCAAGAGCGAGCTTACCTGTGGCCCTGTTCGACTTGATACGCGGACAGGGCGAGTAAGTGTTGACGGCAATCCAGTTAAGCTGACGTCGCATGAATATCGGCTGCTTGCTTATCTGATGCATCATGCGGGACGTGTCGTGTCCCGAACCGAGTTGGTTGAGCATCTTTATGACCAAGATTTCGATCGAGACTCCAATACGATCGAAGTTTTCGTAGGACGTATTCGCAAGAAGCTTGATGTCGATATCATCCAGACCGTCCGAGGTCTCGGATATCTGCTTACACCTCCGACCGATGCGCCTTAGTTCGCTTGCAACTCGGCTCTTCATCTCAGCAACAATTTGGGTGGTGCTGATCCTTTTTGTTACCGGTATTGCACTGTCCTCCCTCTACCAACAAGCTGTTGAGCGATCGTTCGATCGGCGGCTTAACCTTTATTTGCGAACACTCATTGCTGAAGTTGCTCCACCGGAAGACGCTGATGACAAGATCACTCCAGCTCTCGGAGAGCCGCTGTTCGAACTTCCCCTTTCGGGATGGTATTGGCAGATCGTAAGACTCGATGGCGGTAGGCGCAGCAATCCGTCCAAACCCGATGAGCGTGCGTCGCGTTCTTTATGGGACCAGAAGCTTCCCAAACTCGAAGATCAGGGAATTCCGCTCAATACGGCAGGGGTGCGTGTCGGCTATGTAAAAGGCCCGGAAGACCAACAACTGCGTGTGGTCGAGAGGCCCGTCGATTTTGGTGCGGACGGAAAATTTGTTGTTACGATAGCTGGTGATGCTACTGAAATATTCGAAGAAACCAGGACATTTGATTTTTACCTCATGGCGACGTTTGTCGCGCTTACGTTCGGGCTTCTGTTAACGACGTTGTTTCAGGTCCGGTTCGGTCTTGCGCCTCTCAAGCGCATTACGTCCGGGCTGACTTCGATTCGTGCGGGCACCGCCGAACGTCTAGAGGGAAGTTTCCCGGTGGAGATTGCTCCTTTGGCACGGGAAACAAATGCGCTGTTGGATGCAAACCGGGAAATCGTCGAGCGCGCGCGAACTCATGTTGGCAATCTTGCCCATGCTGTAAAGACGCCGCTCTCGGTTATCGTCAATGAAGCGGTTGCGCATCGCGATGAACCATTCGCATCCAAAGTTCTCGAACAGGCAGAGGTGATGCGAAACCAAGTTGCGCATCATCTCGAACGGGCGAGAATTGCCGCTCGTCTTACTGCAGTGACCACGCTGACGGACATTGCGCCCGTTGTTGAGAGTCTGCAGCGGACGATGGAAAAGATTCATCATGACCGGGACATCGAAATCGAAACCGATATTGCGGCCCCCCTCAAGTTTCGCGGAGAGCGCCAGGATTTGGAGGAAATGGTTGGCAATCTGGTGGATAACGCATGTAAATGGGCTCGATCACGCGTTCGCATCGAGGTTTCGTTGGGGAGCGCTATGCCAGACGATGCGATGACGATGGTTTGTATCGTCGTCGATGACGATGGACCGGGGCTCACGCTGGCGGAGCGTGCGCAAGTTGCGCGTCGAGGGCAGCGTCTCGACGAGACCAAGCCCGGATCAGGACTCGGACTATCCATCGTTACAGACCTCGTGCAGCTCTACCGTGGCAGCTTGAACCTGGGTGTGTCTCCATTTGGTGGTTTGAGAGCTGAACTGCTGTTGCCTGTCGGTTAATCGCTCTTGCTGTTGGAGGGCCGCCCCAGCTTCGCCCCAATCCTACGCCTTTGGTAGAAGAATGTGGTTCCGTTGGGCGGAATCGCGCCAGGGGGACAAAATGCTGCATTTTAGATTTGCGATCATGGTTGCTGGGGCCGTGGCGTTGACGGGTTGCGCGGGTGGTCCCGATGCAGGCCCTCGTGAGGGGACGGGCACGGCTGTTGGTGCGCTGACGGGAGCGTTGATCGGTTCGGCATTCGGTGGAGGAACTGGGGAGCGGATTGGTGGGGCCGTCGCCGGTGCGGCCATCGGAGGTCTATTAGGAAATCGTATCGGTGCTGCTCTGGATGAGGAGGATCGTCGATACGCCTATGAGGCCGAAATGGCTGCATTGGAGCAGGGTCAAGTCGGAGCCCCTGTGGGTTGGAGAAATCCCGGTTCCGGACGCTACGGCAACATTGTTCCAGGCCCGGCTTATACCCAACGAGGGGCCCGTTGCCGTTCGTTTACCCATACGATCTACATCAATGGACAACCGCAGGTGGCGCGCGGTACCGCTTGCCGTAACCCGGACGGGACCTGGACCGCGGTTGGTTAGGCCATCCTAAACACCATCTTAACGGGGTTTTTGTATTGTTCCCGCGACGCACAAGTGCGGACGCGGGGATTTCTACGACTATGGAGCAGCGGGCCCAATCGCAGCCTGTGAAACCGGTGGCGGTCGATCGGCTGCGAGCCTATTTGCGGCAATTGAGCCCCGGCGCCCAAGCGATGCTCATGGGGGAGTTCGAACGGGCGCTGACGCGTGGTGATGATGTATTCGTTGCCAACCTCGTGTTGGATGAGCTGCGGAGGATCACCCGCGTCCGAGAAACGAACGAGAGGCGCCGCATCCTAGAGCCGGCCCGGCTTGTATTTGCGTGTCTTGAGCCATTCCTGGTTGATGACCGTGAGTTGAAACCTGGGCAAATCCGTCGCTCATCGCTTGAGCCGATTTGGGTTTGGCTGTGCCAAACCGCAATTTCGGATGAGATACAGGAATTTGATCGAACGCTCGCGGTAAACGAAGCCCAGCCATCAGATCGAGCCGTTCGAAATGTTCAGGCTGCGGCGGTTCGGGCAATTTTTGAAGCGACATCACCGTCTTCCCGAGGAGGGGAGCGGAGCCGTAGCTTGATCCGGGTCGGCTCTCTTTCTGCCGTGGAAGATCTACAGACCATCGGATTGGCCATCGCCCACCGGGATGCCCTTGAGATATTTCAAGCACGTCTTCCCAAGATCATGCGTGCCTTTGGCGACACTCAAGTCGCCTCAATTCGAGGACAACTAAATCAGCTGCCGATACTGCAAAAGCCAGAGATTCTTCCGTTGACTTTGTGGCTTATCATGCAGCGGCTGACGTCGCCCTGGCAGCTCGTTCGGCTTGCGATTAGCGTCGTCGGTTCAGATGAAGAAAGTCGTATAGCAGGCACCCCGTTCGGTGTCGCCATTACAATGGCGCTCTATAGCCTTGCGCGTCTTGTGGAAGATCTTCGAAGCGATATCAAACGAGGTCGTTTCGACAAGTGCGCGCATCATCTGAAACCATTGCATGACGGATTGCGCGATCTTCGTACGGAATTGGATATTCGTTCCGACTCGCATTTAAGCAGGCAGCTCGTTGCTATTCGTACAGACGTCTCCAATGTACTAAAATCGGAAATTGAGAGCGTTCCCGGACGAGTGCGTAGGTTGTTGCGGCAGCGCTCCGACAAGGACATTAGTGCCGGGGCCAAGCTCGATCCGGCCGAAATCGACGAGACGGCCGCGTTGATTGACTTCGTTGCAACGTGTCGCAGCTATGCAGGGGAGCTCGCCATCAACGAAGTAACGCTCCGGTCGTTCTCCGACCTGCAGCATTACGTGGAATCGTCGACGGAAACGCTAGTCGAATCCCTCCGCAGCGGTGAGCCTCGGGCGAGAGCATTTCGGCAGTTACAGACCGAAGCCGCGATCCGCTTCTGTGAACTGATCTTCGGGCATGATTACGCGTCCTTGATGAATAAGGCTGCAGAAGTGGCCCTAACCGGGGAGCGGAAGGCTCCCAAAGCCAGTTGATTCAGAGGCTTACCGTCGGAAATCTCCCCAAATCGTCAATTGCATAGCGCTGTCAGTCATGGTGTAAACCAGCGATCCGCCGTGCGGCGGAGCTGGGGTTTCCGGAACCTGATATGTCGTTGTGGTTCGTGTTAGCGCTGATGACGTCCGTCGCGATTTTCGCGGTGTTATGGCCTCTGAGCCGTTCGCCGGTCTCGCGTAACGACGGCGGTGGGACAATGATCTACAAAGATCAACTCGCTGAAGTAGAACGTGATTTGTCTCTAGGAATCATTTCTCAAGCGGACGCGGAAATTGCCCGTATTGAGATTTCCCGGCGCCTCCTGTCGGTTGCCAATTCCCCGCAAGCTGAAGAACCTGTTTCGCGCGTGGGTCTCCGCCGGGCGATCGTTGTCATGGCGTTTGTCGGCATACCCGTCTTTGCCGGTATTCTATACCTCCAGCGTGGTTCGCCGACGTTGAAGGACTTTCCGCTTGCCGGCCGTATGACCGAGCCAGTTGCCTCTGCGTCGCTCGAAACGCTTGTGACGCAGGTTGAGGCTCATCTCGAGAAGAACCCACGCGACGGCCGCGGTTGGGAAGTCCTGGCGCCAGTACTGCTTCGGTTAGGACGCATCGATGATGCCGTGCGAGCGTACCGAAATTCGCTCGCGTACGGTACGGATACGGCTGTTCGCCGCGCTGATCTTGGTGAGGCTTTGGCCGCGGCGGCGGGTGGTGTGATAACCAGCGAAGCCAAGGCCGAATTCGAGCGCGCATTGCAACTCGACGCAAAGGACCCAAAGGCGCGATACTTCATGGCGGTTGCGGCCGAGCAGGATGGTCGTGCGAATGATGCGGCTACGATTTGGAGGGACATGCTCAAGACGGCGCCGGATGGCGCGCCGTGGCGCCCTGCGGTTGAACAAGCGCTCGCTCGTGTGAATGCCAGCATAGCACCTGAATTATCGAACGAGGCTGTCGCGGCGTCGAAGGATATGACCGCCGATGAACGCTCCGAAATGATTGCAGGCATGGTTGATAGGCTTGCTGCGCGTCTGAAGCAAAACGGCGATGACGTGGAGGGGTGGTTGCGTTTAGTCCGCGCGTATACGGTACTGGGGCAAGCTGAGAAGGCAAAACAGGCAATTTCAGACGCGCGCTCGGCTGCTCAAGCAGATCCGGAGCGGTTGCGCCGATTCAACGACGCCTTGAAGAATCTCGGTCTTGAAGGTTAGTCCAGCTATGACCAGAAAACAGCGAAGGCTTGTATTGATCGGCGGCGCGCTCGGCGTGCTCGCAATAGCCGCAGCGTTGGTCCTAAGCGCATTGCGCGATTCTATCGTCTTCTTTTCGACGCCCAGCATGGTTGCTGAAAAGAATATCCAGCCCGGTCAGCGGTTCCGGCTTGGCGGTTTGGTGCAATCGGGGTCCGTGAAGCGCGGCGAGAAGTTGCAGGTGACATTCGTCGTCACGGATGGCAACCGCGATCTGCCGGTGGCATTCACCGGTATTCTCCCGGATCTATTCAGAGAAGGGCAGGGTGTTGTTTCTGAGGGGACGCTCGATACCGCCGGCATATTCAGGGCAGATACGGTGCTCGCAAAGCACGACGAAACCTATATGCCGAAGGAGGTGGCTGACGCTCTCAAAAAGCAAGGCCACTGGAAGACCGAAGCGACTTCATCCGCTCCGGCGACGGATGGCGCGCAGACCGTGGATCGCAAAGTGCAATGATTGCAGAAGCCGGACACTATGCGCTTGTTCTTGCGCTGACGCTGGCTCTCGTGCAGGCGAGTGTGCCTTTGCTTGGCGTGCGTATCGGCGATTCCGCCTTGATGAGAGTTTCCGGCGCTACTGCAGTTGCGCAGTTCGGGTTTTCTCTGTTGGCCTTCGGGGCCTTAACGACGGCCTATGTCGTTTCCGATTTCTCGGTCGCCAATGTGTTTGAGAATTCTCATTCGCTGAAGCCGCTCGTTTACAAGATCACCGGCGTTTGGGGAAACCATGAAGGCTCGATGTTGCTATGGGTCCTCATTCTGGCGCTCTTCAGTGCTCTCGTTGCGATTTTTGGAACGAACTTGCCACTGACGTTGCAGTCGTTGGTACTTGCTGTTCAGGGGTGGGTCGCAGCGGCATTCTATCTCTTCATTCTCCTGACCTCGAATCCATTTCTTCGGCTTGCGGATCCTCCGATGGAAGGGCGGGATCTCAATCCCGTGCTGCAGGATGTTGGACTCGCGATCCATCCTCCAATGCTCTATCTCGGTTACGTGGGCTTCTCGATTTCGTTTTCGTTTGCGATCGCAGCATTGATTGAGGGGCGGATCGATTCCGCGTGGGCACGTTGGGTTCGCCCGTGGACGCTTTTAGCCTGGATTTTCCTGACGCTTGGCATCGCAATGGGCTCGTACTGGGCCTATTACGAACTCGGATGGGGTGGCTGGTGGTTTTGGGATCCAGTTGAGAATGCATCTCTGATGCCGTGGCTTGCAGGCACGGCCCTGCTGCATTCGGCGGTTGTCATGGAGAAGCGCAATGCTCTCAAGGTCTGGACCGTCCTGTTGGCGATTCTGACGTTCTCGCTTTCTCTCTTGGGGACCTTTCTGGTCCGATCCGGTGTGCTTACGTCCGTTCATGCTTTTGCCACCGATCCAGCGCGCGGCGTTTTTATTCTTGTCATTCTTTGCGCGTTCATCGGCGGAGGATTATCTCTCTATGCTTGGCGAGCATCATCGTTAACTCAAGGCGGCTTGTTTGCACCGATCTCACGCGAAGGTGCGCTGGTGCTCAATAACCTGTTCCTGACCACCGCTTGCGCGACAGTGTTGGTGGGGACACTCTATCCCTTGGCGCTTGAAACGCTGACCGGCGACAAGATCTCGGTTGGAGCGCCGTTTTTCAATTTGACGTTCGGTCCATTGTTTGTCCCGTTGCTGATCGCTGTTCCATTCGGGCCGCTGCTTGCTTGGAAGCGTGGTGATTTGGTTGCCGCCGCGCAGCGTCTGCTGGCTGCAGGTGTTGTTGCGCTGTTCGTTCTGGCACTGGTTTTGGCATGGACCAAAGGAGGGGCGGTCTTGGCGCCGCTTGCGATTGCGCTTGCGGTGTTCGTCATCGTTGGGGCTCTGACGGATCTGGCTGAGAAGATTGGCCTCTTTCGACTCAAGATGCCGCTCTCTGCAGCCCGTGCCGTTGGGCTGCCACGATCGACATGGGGAACAGCTTTTGCGCATGCGGGACTTGGCGTCGCATTGTTGGGTATCGTTTGCGAAACCACCTGGAACAGCGAACGTATCGTCTCGATGAAGCCCGGTGACATTGTGACAGTCGGAGGGTACGAAGCCAAGCTTGTGGGGCTGACGCAACGGCAAGGGCCGAACTATCGAGAGCGAGTTGCCCGGTTCTCGATTCTGAGCGACGGGCGCATAGTTGGCGAATTGTCGCCGTCGAAGCGGTCATTTTCCGCGAGGCGATCCGCGACGACCGAAGCAGCGCTGCTCACGCGAGGCGTGAGCCAGGTCTACATTTCGCTTGGCGAAGAGAGTCAGGATGGTTCGATCGACGCCCGGCTGTACTACAAGCCCTTGGTGTTGCTCATCTGGCTCGGTGCGGTCCTGATGGCATTTGGCGGCATTCTGTCTTTGTCTGATCGGCGCTTGCGTGTTGGCGTTCCTAAGCCGGCGCGAGGGATGCGTCCGATGCAGCCCGCAGAGTGACAATGCGCATTCTTCATGTATGCGCTACCGTAGCGGTGCTTTGCATTGTTCTTTTGAATGCAGCATTCGCCGTGCAGCCGGACGAGATAATGCGTGACCCCGCACTGGAAGCGCGGGCCCGAGCATTGTCGCGCGGGTTGCGTTGCATGGTTTGTCAAAACCAGTCGATTGATGACTCGGACGCGCCTTTGGCCCGCGATCTACGGCTGCTTGTGCGTGAGCGAATTCGCCAGGGGGATAGCGATGCGCAGGTGATTAATTTCCTAGTCGATCGCTATGGCTCCTTTGTGCTTCTGAAGCCACGCTTTGAGACCCAGACGTTGTTGCTCTGGCTGCTGCCGCCGTTTGCGCTCGGTATTGGAGTTCTGACACTAATCGTCTCCGCCAGACGAAGACGGCAGACCAATATCGTGGCTGGCCGATTGTCCGCGTCCCCGCTCAGCCCAGAGGAGCGGCAGAAGTTGGCGGAACTTATCGATGAGGATCATGCTTCTGACGCCTCACCAAAGTCCGCTGCGCCTAAGAGCGATATTACAAAAGTTTAATCTGGCCGAAAGCGGACCGTAAGCCAGCATACTCCATGTTGGACTCGACATACGACGCGGACGGCGTCGATGGAGTTTCGAACTGGAGATGTCGCTATGACCAGCGGGCCCGATCGTTCTTCCCCCCAATACACCCGGCGCGGTTCAATGATGGCTGCGCGCAAGTTCGCACTAATGGCCACGGTTGCGGCTGGCCTGGGCGGCGTAGCTTATGGACTGTCTCCGCCCTTCCAAACCGGCAGTTTTTTTGCGACCCCGGCACAGGCGCAGGTGAGCGCAAACGTTCATAGCGCTCAGCAGCCGGTCGGCTTCGCCGATATCGTCGAACGCGTGAAACCGTCGGTTATTTCCGTGCGCGTCAAGGCAATGGAAAAGCCTTCAGCGGAAAACAGCGATGACTCGCCGTTTCAACCGGGCTCGCCAATGGAGCGCTTCTTCCGTCGTTTCGGTGGCCCCGATGGCATCCCGGGCTTTCGAATTCCGCGGGGCCGAGGAGGGCCGATCAGTGGCCAAGGTTCCGGTTTCTTCATTTCTGCCGACGGCTATGCCGTAACCAATAACCATGTCGTCGATGGTGCAGAAAGCGTCGAAGTGTCGACCGATGACGGGAAGACCTATCCGGCAAAAGTCATCGGTACCGACCCGCGCACGGACGTCGCGCTGATCAAGGTCGACGGTCGCACCGACTTCCCATTTGCAAAGCTCGCAGACGGTCAGCCGCGTATCGGCGATTGGGTGCTGGCGGTTGGCAACCCGTTCGGTCTGGGAGGTACCGTGACTGCTGGTATTGTTTCCGCCCGCGGCCGGGACATCGGCTCTGGCCCTTATGACGACTTCATCCAGATCGATGCGCCGGTCAACAAGGGCAATTCGGGTGGACCGGCTTTCAACACCCAAGGTGAGGTGGTTGGCGTCAATACGGCGATCTTCTCGCCGTCAGGCGGCAGCGTCGGTATTGCTTTCTCGATACCGGCATCGACTGTGAAATCGGTGGTGGCTCAGCTCAAGGATAAGGGCGTGGTCAGCCGTGGCTGGATCGGTATCCAAGTCCAGCCGGTTACCGCTGAGATCGCGGAAAGCCTGGGCCTGAAGAAGGCGGAAGGTGCGTTAGTCGCAGAGCCACAGGCCAATAGTCCGGCAACCAAGGCGGGGATCGCTTCAGGTGATGTGATTACCGCGGTAAATGGCACCCCAGTTCGTGATGCTCGCGAGTTGTCGCGTACCATTGGTGCGATGCCCCCAGGCAGCAGCGTGAAATTGAATGTCGTGCAGAAGGGGCAGGAGAAGTCGGTCGATCTCACCCTCGGCGAGTTGCCGAATCCGCGTGAGGCTCGGGCTGCCGATAGTGATCAGGCTCGTCCGCAACGCGGAGCGGAGCTGGGTCGGCTTGGCTTGACGGTTGCGCCGGCGACCAGCGTCGCCGGGGCAGGTAACGAGGGCGTGGTGGTGACGGAAGTCGAACGGAACAGCCCTGCGGCGGACCGCGGATTCCGCGAAGGAGACGTGATCCTGGAGGTCGGTAGCAAAACTGTGAACAACGCTGCCGATGTGCGCAGTGCCATGCAGAGCGCTCGTAGCGATAGCAAGCACACAGTTTTGATGCGCTTGCGCTCCAATGGCCAGACGCGATTTGTCGCCGTTCCGTTGTCACGGGGATGAGCCCTCACCATATAAGTTTGGGAATGGATCGCCGGCATAAGTCGCCCCCCGCCGGCGCGCCTTTCCCGGGGGCGAGCCAACAGCTCGTCCCCACAGTTGCTCTTCCGGCGGAACAGAGCCCCCCTCTGTCGGAAGGTGCGCGACGGGCGGCGAAGCCCCCAATTCGCCGCCCGTTTCCGTTTTTGATGTCCGTCTTTCCTGTATGTGCAGACCTGCAACGACTTGATCGGCGTGGCACCTTTCGCCATGTTGACCGGAGGTCAAATCATCGTGGCTGAGCCCCTTTCCGATATGCGCCTACTGATCATTGAGGATGACCGCGAATCGGCGGACTATCTTGTGAAAGCGTTTCGCGAGGCCGGTCATGTCGCGGACCGCGCTGCGGACGGTGAAGAAGGGCTGGCTCTTGCTGAGACCGGCGATTACGACGTGATGATCGTCGACCGCATGCTCCCAAAACGCGACGGATTGTCCGTCATCGGCGCATTGCGCGAAATGGGGAATCGGACGCCAGCTCTGATCCTTTCGGCCTTGGGGCAAGTAGACGATCGGATCAAAGGCTTGCGGGCGGGTGGTGACGACTATCTACCGAAGCCCTATTCGTTTGCCGAGCTCCTGGCGCGGGTCGAGGTGCTGTCACGTCGCGGCACTGGGCCAGCGGAAGAAACCAGCTATCGCGTCGGCGATCTCGAGCTGGACCGCCTTTCCCGACGGGTTGTCCGTGGCTCGCAAGAAATCGATCTGCAGCCGCGCGAATTCCGGCTGCTCGAATACTTGATGAAGCACGCTGGACAGGTTGTGACGAGAACCATGCTGCTTGAGAACGTATGGGACTATCACTTTGACCCGCAAACCAACGTGATCGACGTGCACATTTCGAGATTGCGATCGAAGATCGATAAGGGCCAGGACAAGCCTTTGCTGCACACCATTCGCGGCGCCGGATATATGATCCGCGATGGCCTGCGGTGATCCGTGACGGCCTTTGGTAAGCTAATCAGGACGACCGCGTTTCGGTTGACGCTAGTCTATCTCCTCCTATTTGTGTTCTTTGCGCTTACACTTCTTGGCTATTTCGCCTGGAATACTCGCCGCCTTGTCACCGAGCAGATCAGTCAGACGGTCAACGCCGAGACCAACGAACTTGTCGGTCGTTTCGATACCGAAGGCTTGAGAGGGCTGGTAACAGCCATCGAAAGCAGAGCGTTACGGCCTGGGTCAAATCTCTATCTCGTCGCGACGCCTGCTGGCCAAGGAGTTGCCGGGAACGTCGGTTCGCTTGAACCCGGCGTTCTTGGCAGCATCGGTTGGGCCGAAACAAAATATCGACGGCTTGAAGAGCAGGATCTAGCGGATCACAGGGCGCTCGTCCGTATTTCGCAGCTTCCCGGTGGCTTTCGGCTGCTGGTCGGCAGAGATCTGGAGGAGCGGAGGAGGGTCTTCGGGATCGTCGCATCTGCAGCCCAATGGTCTTTTCTTGTCGTTATTGTATTGGGTCTGGGCGGAGGGTTGTTCGTCGCCAGACGTGTGCTGACGCGTATTGATGCCATGACCGGTACGGCTCAACGGATCATGGCGGGAGACCTGAGTGAGAGGCTTCCTATCGGGCGTAGTGGCGACGAGCTTGACCGGCTTGCTGGAAATCTTAACGCCATGCTTGAGCGCATCGAAGCGCTCATGCATGGTTTGAAGGAAGTGTCCGACAATATCGCTCATGATTTGAAGACGCCATTGACACGCCTGCGCAATCGAGCAGAGGAGGCTCTCGCGCGGTCCGGAAGTGAAGCGGATTATCGTGCCGCGCTGGAACGTACGATCGAAGAATCGGACGGCTTGATCCGAACATTCAATGCTCTTTTGATGATCGCCCGAGCTGAGTCAGGCCAGGCCCGGGAGGACATGATAAATTTCGACGCAGCGGATGTTGCGCGCGGCATTCATGAACTTTATGAGCCCCTGGCTGAGGATAAGGGACTTAGCCTGATCGTAAATGCAGAGGAGGCCTGTCTGCATGGTAACCGTGAGCTCATCAGTCAAGCGCTGGCTAATTTGGTGGAGAACGCCATTAAGTATGGCAAGCCGACTGCAGCTGATGGAGCCTTGAAAGTTTCCGACGCACAGGTCACAATTGCCTCGAGGATCGATGGTAATTTCGTTCTATTGAGTGTCGCCGACCACGGTCCCGGTATTCCAGAGGGAGATCGCCAGCGGGCGGTGGAGCGTTTCGTGCGTCTGGAAGCAAGTCGAACACTGCCAGGATCGGGCCTTGGCTTGAGCCTGGCGTCCGCGGTGGCGACGCTGCATGGTGGCGAGCTGCGACTCAGCGACAATAGCCCGGGGCTGTGCGCAACGCTTGTTCTTCCACGCCGGGGTATGGAATAAGAGCCTCCATGGATAGCGCCGCGACAATTGGCGCGGGCGGTTGCGCGCTGGCGGCGCGATTTATAGCTGGTCCGCGATCATCTTCTTCGGATGCTTGCGAACGGCTTTCTGATTGGCTGGGTGAACTCACGTTTGAACAACGTGCGGCGATCGAGGCGAACTGCGAAGCGTTCCCGCAAACGCGAATAATTCTGGAAGGCATCGCGGAGGCGTCGCCATTCCTGTTTGATCTCATTCGCGCGGATCCGCTCCGTCTCATCCGTCTGCTAGATCGAGATCCTGATCAGCACATCATTCAGCTGCTCGAAGACGTCTGTGCGAATGTGGACGCAGCCGCCGACGAGGCGACCGTCATGATAGCCCTGCGCCGCATGAAGGCAGAGGCGGCGCTTCTGATCGCTCTGTGCGACATTGGAGAGGTCTGGCCCATCATGCAAGTTACCGCAGCCTTGACGGACGTGGCGGTGACGGCGGTTCGATGCTCCATTCGATACTTGCTGGCGCAGGAAGCCGATCGCGGTCGTATCGTACCTAAGAACGCAAGCGCCCCCGAACAAGATAGCGGGCTGATCGTACTCGCTATGGGCAAGATGGGAGCAGGCGAGCTTAATTATTCAAGCGACGTTGACCTGATCGTTTTCTTTGAGCCGGAGCATTGCTCGCTAAAACCCGATATCGAGCCACAACCATTCTTTGTGCGCATCGCCCAGGGAATGGCCCGTTTGATGCAGCAACGTACGACGGACGGATATGTGTTTCGGGTCGATCTGCGGCTCCGTCCAGACCCTGCTTCAACGCCGGTTGCAGTCTCGGCGGCGTCCGCTCTGAACTACTATGAGCGAGAAGGGCGAACGTGGGAACGTGCCGCCATGATCAAGGCCACGCCCTGCGCCGGCGATTTGAAAGCGGGTGAGGCGCTGCTCGGTGAAATCGCTCCATTCGTCTGGCGCAAGCATCTCGATTTCGCAGCTTTGGCCGATGTCCACGACATGAAAAGGCAAATGCATGCGTACAAGGGGCACAGCGAGATTGCTGTTGAAGGGCATAACATCAAGCAGGGGCGCGGTGGTATTCGCGAGATAGAGTTCTTTGCGCAAACCCAGCAATTGATCGCGGGTGGACGGCATCCGCGTCTACGGACGAAGCAGACGCTCGAAGCGCTTGATCGTTTGGTCGAAGGGGAGTGGATCACCGATCAAGTGCGTGATGAGCTCGCCGATGCGTACAGATTTTTGCGAAAGGTCGAGCATCGTTTGCAGATGGTTGCCGACGAGCAAACTCATACACTGCCCGAAGATGCCGAAACGATGGAGAGGTTCGCACGCTTTCTTGGGTTTTCCGATCGCAATGCATTTGCTCTCGTGTTGTTGGGGCACCTCAAGCGTGTTCAGCAGCATTACAGCCACTTGTTTGAAGGCGAGGTTGGTAAGTTAGAGAGTCTTCCGTTCGAATTTCAGAATGGGGCACAAGACGCTAGGCTTCTGGATCACCTTTCAGCATTGGGTTTTAAGCAGCCGGCCGCGGTTGCCGATACTCTGAGGTTGTGGCTGTCCGGTGAATATCGAGCACTGAAATCTGAAGCTTCGCGTGATGCGCTGTTTGCTCTCTTGCCGTCACTCCTATCTAATCTGGCCAAAGCGGAAAACCCGGACGTTGCTTTCAGACAATTTGACAGCTTCCTGCAATCCGTTCAGCGAGGAGCTTCGCTGCTTACGTTGCTGCAACAGAATACCGAACTTGTTTCGTTGATCGCCTCGGTCGTGGGAACCGCTCCGCGGCTTGGCGACATGCTGGCGCAGCAGCCGCGTCTCATGGATGGTCTTGTTGATCCCCGCTTCTTCGGCGCGATGCCAAAGCGAGATGAAATTTCGAAAAGACTTGAAGCGTCGCTCGTCGGCGTGGATTCTTACGAAGATTTTCTCGATCGATTGCGCCTGTTCGGGCAGGAAAGCCTCTTTTTGATTGGCTCCAGGATATTGTCGGGGACAGTTTCTGCTCAATTGGCTGGGACTGTGTTTGCGGATGTTGCCGAAGGGATCGTTCAGACAATCCACGGTCTGGTCCTGGATCAATTCGCGCAACAGTATGGGATGGTTCGTGGTCAGGAAACCGCCATCATCGCCATGGGGCGGCTTGGCAGCCGGGAAATGACGGCGTCCTCCGATCTCGACTTGATTTTCGTGTATGACTTCGACCACGATCATCCCGACTCGAATGGGCCTCGCTCGCTGGAAGGGAGCCAGTACTTTGCGCGTCTTACGCAGCGTCTGATCAGCGCATTCACCACGCGAACGAATTACGGTGTTCTGTACGAGATCGATATGCGGCTCAGGCCGTCCGGAAGGTCTGGTCCTGTCGCGACGCGGCTGGATTCCTTCGCGCAGTATCAAGAAGTCGAGGCATGGACCTGGGAGCACATGGCGCTTACGCGGGCTCGGGTCGTCTCCTCGTCACCCACATTTCGGCGAAAAATCGAGGAGACATTCCGAAACGTTCTGACGCGCCCTCGCGACCATCGCATTATCGCTAACGACGTCCTGGAGATGCGTCACGCGATTGCCGAGGAGAAGGGGGATTCCGACATTTGGGATCTCAAATACGCTTCTGGCGGAATCATCGATATCGAATTTTTGGCCCAGTATCTCCAATTGATCCATGCGGCAGATCAACCTGCCATTTTGGACACGAGTACGCTGACTGTTCTCGATCAGGCGGTACGCTTGAACAAGCTTGCGCAATCGGATGCCGATGTTTTGCGACCGGCGATGCGATTGTATCAAGACCTCAATCAGATTCTTCGGTTGTGTCTGAGCGACCGGTTCAAACCGGACTCAGCAGGCGACGATCTATTGAGGCTGCTGACCCGCGCCGCTGGCGATCCCGATTTCTCTACGCTGGAGGCGCGCTTGAAGGAGACGCAGTTGGATGTGCGCCGGGTGTTCCTGAGGGTGCTTGAAGGTGCCACTTGAGCGGAGCAGCTAAGCGAGCAACCTGCGTTAGGCTGCGACAGCGTGCAGCGGCAGATCAAAGCGGTAGCTATCGCGCGGCAAGACGACCATAACGACTGTGCCGACCCCGAGCTTTGAGCGCAGCCTCATCGATCCGCCGTGGAGTTGCGCAAGCGATTTGGCGATAGCGAGGCCGAGGCCGGTTCCATGGTACGTCTTCGATAGCTGGCTTTCGACTTGCTCGAACGGACGACCGAGTTTGGTAAGCGAATGTGGTGCAATACCAATGCCGGTATCGGCAATGAGCAACATGACCGATTTCTCGAGTTGGCGTGTTCGTACGGTGATTTTTCCGCCGTCCGGTGTGAACTTCACGGCATTGGAAAGCAGGTTTAGAGCGATCTGCTTCATCGCGCGCCGGTCGGCGACGATATGCATATCAGTTTCCACCTCCGAACGCAGCGAAAGGTGCTTATCTTCGGCGCGGCGTGAAACAAAACGTAGCGATTCATTGACCGTTCGAGCCAGGTCAAGCGGCTCAAGGTCGAGTTTAACCCGCCCTGCCTCGATTTTCGACATATCGAGAATATCGTTGATCACGTCGAGCAGATACTGGCCGCTGGTGAGAATATCGCGGCAATACTCCTGGTACTTTTCCGATCCAAGCTGACCAAACAGCCCGCTACCCATGATTTCTGAGAAGCCGATGATGGCATTCAGGGGTGTGCGGAGCTCATGGCTCATGTTAGCCAAGAACTTCGACTTACTGTTGTTCGCTTCCTCCGCGCGGTTCTTTTCCAGAGCATACTTTTGCGCGAGGTCCGCAAGCTCTGTCGCTTGCCGCTCCAAGGCAACTTTCGATTGCTGCAATTCCTTCACGTTCGCTCGAAGTAGGGCATCGTTATCCAGAAGCCGTTGCTCGTGAGCTTTGATCTTGGTGATATCGGTGCCGACCGAGACATAGCCGCCGTCTTTGGTGCGACGCTCGCTGATATGCAACCAGGTTCCGTTGTCGAGTTGCGCCTCGAAGGTGCGTGCACCATGAGGCTGGGCGGAAGCATCGCCGATCCGTTCGCGGATTTGCGGCATACTGCCGACTTCGACGACGGTCTCATACGAAGTGCCTGGAGCGACAGCAGAGTCTGGAAGCCTGTGCAACCGCTGGAAGTACGAGTTGCAGAGCACGAGGCGGTTGTTCGCATCCCACAGTACGAATGCCTCCGGGATCGTCTCGATTGCATCGCGCAAACGCAGGTCAGCTTCGACGGTTCTTTCCGCGAGATTTTTCTGCTCAGTAATATCGAGAGCGATGCCGATTAGATGAGGGCCCCGTTCTCCCGCGGAGCGGACAAGCTCGCAGCGAACACGAAGCCATATCCAATGGCCTTGGACATGGCGCATACGGAAGGTTTCGTCAAAATGCGTTGCTTGTCCAGAAATGAGCTGATCGGCGAACGTGAAGAGGTCGATATCATCTGATCGAACCAGCGCGTTGACTTCGCCGAAGGTCAGAAGATCGCTTCGAGTTTCGAGACCTAGCATCGTGAACATCGATTGGGACCAGAATATTCTGCCGCGCGACAGATCCCAATCCCACAGCCCACAGCGTCCGCGGTTTAGGGCGGTATCAATACGACCCCGTACTGCGTCATTGATCAAATCGCCTTCGCGGGCGCGCGTCGATTGCCAGTGGAAGGCGAAGCCGAGAATAAGCACGACGAAGCCGGTCGTCGCCGACAATGTGATTGATAGGGCTGCGTGGGATGGTATCGGACCTTCAGTCTGTTCCTGAACAACAATCAGTTGTGCGGATGAGGGGCGGATGCTTCTCAACGAGGCGAGCATCGTTGTCCCGTTCGTCAGACGGACCTCGGTCGTGCCGGCGCGCGAGCCTGCTGTAAGGGTCGATTCCGCAGCGCCGAGGAGGTCGGCAACTTGATCCACATCCGTTAGAGCGTTGCTGTCTGGTGTTCTGGCGAGCACATGGCCGACGTCGTCGAGAATGAAGACGTGCCGGCCAGCCGCTATACCCCAGGAGGGAATCAGGCCCGGCAACAGGGTCTGATAATGTTCGGCGGTGGCGGCACGGTCTTGACGCGTAGACGTCTGGCGATCGAGGCGGTCAGCCAAAATATCGGCGAGTGCGGCTATTTCTTTGCGCGTAGAGTTGTATTGCTGTCTGCTCTGGTCGATCACCTGAACGGCGGCGCCGACGAAGATCGTGAGCAGGAAGGCGACGATTAGGGTGGGGACCGCTCGGCGGAGCATCGGCTCGGCGAGAACAAGCCGATGATAGGCCGGCTTTGCGATCGATTGTGCCAATCCCTTGATCGAATCGGATTGGACGCATGCCTCAACTGCACGCGCTCGCGCCATGCGAAATTCCCCCTCAGGATGCTTCCCCACATCCACATCGAAAGCTGCAGGAGCTGCTTTCGAATCAATGTGATTTGAATCGACGGCGGCCGATTTGTCGAGAGTCAACGAATCGTTAAGGCGAAATAAATTTGTCCCAAGGTGTTTTGCGACGGCTGCTCGCCGCAAACATGAGTCCGAAACGAGAACCTCGGCACGATTGCGTTGACGGCTTGGGTACGAATCCGGCTCGAGCGAGGGAAGCTCTTACGGATCGTCAGCTGGCTCCGCATGGCTGATGACGCGTTTGACCGTTGAGAATTGACGCCGTAACTGCCGCTCGATCTCATCGATCCGCTGATGGACGTCGCTGACGGTCATGCCGGGATCGCATCGGCAGTGAAAGTTAACGAATTCGCCAGCGTCACTGTCGCGAACCCGCACGTTGTGTACGTCGTGGAGCTTACCGTCGGCCTCAGCAAGCGATACCAGTGCATTTCGGATCAATTCGACACGTTCTGAAGTGGCTTCCACACCGAGCGGAAGTTCTGGCTCCAGCGGTTCGATGTGTGTGTCCACCTCGACATCGGAGCCAAAGTCGGAGCGGATGGCGGATTCGAGCGCCTGGGTGATATCATGGGCGCGACTGAGAGGCATATCGCGGTCCACCTCAAGATCAATGCCGACCGTCAGTTTATCTCCCAGATCGTGTACCGTGACGTGATGAATGGCTAGACCGGCATTGCGGGCAATGACCATGATTCTGTCGCGGATGCTCTCATTGTCGCGTGCGACAGGGATTGCCGTGAAGGTCAGATCTGCCTGAGGCAGCACCTGATCGATCGTCGCTTGTGCCTGCCATTTCAGCTCGTTCAATCGATCAATCGGAAGGGTCCTTGGTACTTTGACACTGGCGTCGACAAAATATGTGGGACCAACCATCCGCACGCGTAGACGCTCGACGTCGATGATCCCTGGAATCGAGCGCAGGGCAGCCTCGGCTTTATCGGCGGCTCCCTCTGGGGCTCGATCTGTCAGAGTCTCGATCGTGTCGCGTCCAAGCCGCAACCCCAGAAACGAAATGAGAATCGCGATGCCGATAGCAGCTGCTGCGTCACCCCATTTGTATCCCCAGGCACTAAGGGCCAAGCCGATGATGACCGCGATCGACCCATAGACGTCGGATGCAAAGTGCAGGGCATCGGCCGCCAATGCCTGGCTCTTGGTTTCTTTTGCGGTCCTGTGTAGCGCCCGCGCGCGCCAGAAGTTGACCGCCATATCGATCAGCAGGACGACGAATGGAATGGCGGAAATAGAGCTCGGGGCTGTGCCCTCGCGCAGACGGCTCACAGCCTCGACGACAATGCCGCCGGCAAGAATGTAGAGCAGGGCGATGATACCGAGCGCGGACAGGCTTTCGATTTTGCCATGGCCATAGTGATGCTCAGTGTCAGCTGGACGATCCGAGAAACGGACGACGACCCAAGTGATAATGGTCGCGAAGAAGTCGACTAGACTATGGAGCGCGTCCGAGATCAGTCCGAGACTTCCGATCGCGATCCCCACCACGAATTTAAGGGTGGCCATGCCGGCGCTGGCCGCAATGGAAATCGTCGCTACGCGTTGCTTGGTGCTTGCCATCGTCCGCCTCGTCTGAGCGGTACCGTTTAGGCAGCGAGAACAGCGGGGTCAATTCGCAGCAGGGCCAAATTAATGGCCCTTGCAAATGAAAATGCATATGGTTCGCAAAGTCGCGCCAGCAAGCCCGCACGGGGTCGCGCTGAGATGCGCTCGCCCGACCAGAGTGACATCACGTACGAAGAACAATTTTTCCGAAGTGCCTGTTCTCTTCCATATGTGCGTAGGCATCGTCGGCCTGATCCAACGAAAACACTTTATCGATCGGCAGCGCGAGCTTTCCGGACACCACCGAATCCCAGATATCGTCCTTAACCGCGGCAGTAATAGCGCGGATCTCATCGATCGTGCGGGTGCGGAATGTCACGCCGATGTAATTGATCCGCCGCAGTGCGTGCAGATCGAAATCGAACTCTCCGATCATGCCGCCCAGCCTGCCAACATTGACGATGCGGCCCTCGATCTTGGTCGCGCGCAGATTTCCGTTGGCGACGACACCAGAAACCTGGTCGACAATCATATCAACACCATCTCCGTTTGTTGCTTCCAGTACCTGATCCACCCAATTGGAATCGAGTGTGTTGATAGCAAGATCGGCGCCATAATCGTTCAAGCGGGCGCGCCGTCCCGAATCCGTCGAGGTGCCGATGACGAGGCTTGCACCCTTCAGCTTTGCAATCTGCATGGCCATGAGACCGACACCGGAACTTGCGCCCTGAATAAGAACGGTCTGGCCTGACTTCAGCGCACCCGCGGTCACGACGGCATTGTGCATGGTATTGAGTGCAACCGGTAGAGTTGCCGCTTGTTCGTAACTCATGTTGTTAGCGGGAATCGCGAAGACTCGTCCGTGATCCATCAGGCCGAATTCGGCAAAGGCGCCATTAATCGAGCCCATCACACGGTCCCCCACCTTGACGCCTTTTACGCCAGGACCGATCGCTACGACCTCGCCAGCGCCTTCGCCACCGAGGATCGAGCCTGTTCCGCCGCGCGTACCGTGGGCTCGTCCCTTTGCCATGCCGAGATCTGCGCGGTTGAGACAGGCGGCGCGGATACGGACGAGAACCTGGGTGCCGGTTGCCTGCGGCTGAGGCACGTCAGCAATAACGGGACCATTTTCTCCGAGCACGTAAGCTTTCATGGGATGTTCCTGCATCTTGGAAGGCGCGGGTGACGTCACATCGTCCAGCCGCCGGCCGTTAGGCCGCCGTCGATCGTCACGATGACACCGGTGGTGTAGCCTGAGCGATCGGATGCAAGAAAGGCCATCATATCCGCGATCTCGCGGGGCTTTGCAGCCCGGCCGAGAGGATAGCCCTTGACCAGTTCACGGTAGCGGCTTTCGTCGCCGAACTGGCGTTTCGCAACCTCCCGCAAACGATGAACCATCCGGTCGGTCTCGACCGGTCCGGGATTGATACCGATGACGCGGATGTTGTCTTTCAAGCTGCTTCCACCGAGTGTTCTCGTGAATGCCATCAGGGCTGCATTGCCGGTGCTGCCAGCAATGTAACCGGCGTTGAGGCGTTCGCCAGCGGCGCCCAAATCGTTGATGATGACGCCGTGCCCCTGCGCCTTCATGCGCGCATAGACGAGCCGCGTCAGATTGATATAGCCGAAGACCTTCAGCTCCCAAGCATGGCGCCATTTTGCCTCATCGACAGTCTCGAGAGTTCCTTGCGGAATATCGCCGGCATTGTTGACGAGAATATCGATCGGCGAGGCGTTCTCAGCCAGCTCGGCGAGATCTTCGGATCGTCTGAGGTCCGTCACATGACAGACGACCTCGACACCATGGGACGTGCGGAGCGCTTCCGCAAGCTGGTCCAACATTGCGCCGTTGCGTGCTGCCAGATGCAGGTGGCAGCCTTCCTCGGCAAACGCTTCCGCCGCTGCGGCACCAATCCCTTTCGAGGCGCCGGTGATCAGCACGCGCTTGCCGCGCAGATGAAGGTCCATGGCTCGCCTCCCGATGTTATGACCCGCCGTCGTATAGTCAAAGAGCGCAGATCACGGGAATGATCTGCGCTCTTGTCTTAATCAGCACACCCTCGGCCTGCTTAGGCGGCTGCTCCCTGACGCTTACCGCCGACGATCATGCTCTCAAGACGACCGCGGATGATCTCTTCGGCATCCCTGACAATGCGGGTAATCAGTTCGGCGCATGTCGGAATGTCATGGATCAGGCCTTGGATCTGACCTGCCGTCCAGATGCCGTCCTTCCAATCGCCGGTCGCATAGACCTGCTTGCCCCGAGCGCCTGCGACCAGATCGCGAACGTCTTCGAACTTGGCGCCTTCCTTTTCCATCGCAACCACTTGGGTGCTGATCGGATTCTTTGCCACGCGAGAGGTGTTACGCATGGTACGGAAGATCAGTTCCGTGGCACGTTCGTCATTGGCGACGATCTGCTCCTTCACGAGCTGATGGATCGGGCTTTCCTTGGTCGCCATGAAGCGCGTGCCCATGTTGATGCCCTCGGCACCGAGCGTCAGCGCTGCAGCAAGACCCCGGCCATCACCGAACCCACCCGACGCGATCATCGGAATCTTGACCTTGTCCGCGGCCGCCGGGATCAGGATCAAGCCGGGAACGTCATCCTCGCCAGGGTGCCCGGCGCATTCAAAGCCATCGATCGAAATCGCGTCCACGCCCATGCGCTCGGCAGACAGTGCGTGCCGTACGCTGGTACATTTATGGATGACCTTGATGCCATGCTTCTTGAATTCGTCGACATGCTCCTGCGGCTTATTGCCAGCCGTTTCGACAATCTTGATGCCGCTGTCGATGATGGCCTGCCGGTATTCAGCGTAAGGCGGGGGCTTGATGGTCGGAAGGATCGTCAGGTTCACCGCGATCGGCTTCTTGGTCAGCGTCCGCGCGCGGGCGATCTCCTTGCGCAGATCATCGGGGGTTGGCTGAGTGAGCGCGGTAATGATGCCGAGACCGCCTGCCTCGGACACCGCTGCCGCGAGCTCGGCGCGCCCAACCCATTGCATGCCGCCCTGCACAATCGGGTGCTCGATCCCGAGCAACTCCGTAAAGCGTGTCTTTAGCATTCTAATTCCCCTGCCGTTTCCAGGTGTTACCAATACGCCTAAGGCGTTTGTTTATGAGCGCAGATTGCCGCCGGGGAGATGGAAAGTCCACACCTCCCGCGCAGTTTCCGCGAATGCAGCCTATGCT
This sequence comes from Afipia sp. P52-10, assembly GCF_000516555.1. Taxonomy (NCBI): domain Bacteria; kingdom Pseudomonadati; phylum Pseudomonadota; class Alphaproteobacteria; order Hyphomicrobiales; family Nitrobacteraceae; genus Afipia; species Afipia sp. P52-10. Next base: position 28,834 of record NZ_AZSJ01000007.1, read on the forward strand.
TAAGCGCAGGCTGCTGCGCTGCACGCTCGGGAGGGCTCCGTCGCGGTGCCGGTTCCTGCACGGTTGCTGGAACTGGGGCGGACTTGCGGCTCAATCGCTGCTTCCCGTAAGAATGGTGGCACAAGAACGACGTGGTGTCGTCCATGCAGCAAGTCACGCGCTGCGTCCAGGGATAGGACCAAGGATCAATGACAATCTCTCAAAAAACAAAGGGTCCATTGGATGGGGTGCATGTGCTGGAGATCGCCCATTTCATTGCCGGTCCGCATGCCGCCATGATCCTGTGCGACCACGGCGCCGACGTTATCAAGGTGGAGCCGCTGACCGGCGAGCATTCACGCAATGCCGTCGCGGTGGACCAGTTCAACAACAGTCTTTTCTTTGCCTGCCACAATCGCGGCAAGCGGGCGGTCGCGCTCGACCTTGGGCATGCGGACGCGAAGAAGGCGCTCGATCCGCTGCTGAAGTGGGCTGATGTGGTTATCACCAACTACGCGGGTAGCGTACCTGACAAGCTCGGTTTTGGCTTCGAAAGGCTTCAGCAGATCAACCCGCGAGCCATTTTGGTGCATATTACCGGTTATGGAAGTTGGAGCGACAAGCGCAAGTACGTTGCCTTTGACGGCATCATTCAGGCCAACAGCGGCCTTGCGCATCTGAATGGCCATGAGGATGGCCCGCCACTGAACAGCCAGGTTCTGGTCGCGGATCATTCCACAGCGGCCCACGCGGCAAACGCCGCTTTGTGCGCCCTGTTCGAGCGGACGAGGACCGGAAAGGGGCAGTTCATCGAGGTCGGAATGCTCGAAGTCTTGTCCTCGATGCTAAATACGGTTGTGCCCGACTATGATGTGAACGGCGAAATTCCGATGCGTTATGGACAGCGCCCGAAGGATCGGTTCGGCGGGTCTTTTAAGGCCAAGGATGCCTACTTCGTCGTCGCCCCCGCGACGCCAAAGATGTGGAAGGATCTGTGCAACCTGATGGGGCATCCGGAGTGGACCGATCCGAAGATCGGCCGCCGGCCCGGTTACATCGACGATCCCGAATTGCGCAAGGTCATCGACAAAACGGTGGAGGACTGGGCTGCGCAACGGACGGCAGAGGAGGCCGTTGTCATTTTCCAGAAGCTCGGCATTCCGAGTGGCGTTATCCGAAGCATCGAACGGGTATTCGAGGAGGAAAACAACAAGCCAAACTCGCGCGTGCTGACCAAGGTCCAGCTGCCGAACAACCCGAAGCTGGTGACCGTGCCGGGGCGATCGTTCCGCTTCCCTGACGAGACGACGGAATACAAAGCTGCGCCAGGCCTCAATGCAGATACGTTCGAGGTTCTGTCCGAACTCGGTATTTCCAGCGGCGAGTTGGAGGGTTTGGTGTCCGCGGGAGTTCTCGTCAGACCAGCGACGAAGCAAGCGGCTGAATAATAGGCGCTACTCGGCGGATGATATGCGGGCTGCTGTCGTAAGCAGCAGCTCACGGACCTCGTGCAGATCGCAGGCGACGCGAATGCACATGCTGCGGATGTCGTCGGTCGGCTGAATCAGATCGGGAACCATGACTGTCATCATGCCGGCTGCCGAGGCCGCACGGACGCCGTTGGACGAGTCCTCCAGCGCGAGGCAATACTCTGGAGCGGTGCCGAGCATCTGCGCGGCCCGTAAGAATGGGTCCGGGTTGGGCTTGCCTTGTTGGTAGTCGCCATGCGCCACGATAAAATGGAAGCGATGGGCGATCTCGTGGGCCGCCAGATGACGCTGAACGGATGCGTGGCTGGATGATGTCGCAATCGCGCAAGGCAATCCGCTGCTTTCCAGGGCTTGCAGCAGCTCGGTGACACCGGCTTTCAGGTAGACCCTGTTCTCGGTCAACCGGTGAAAATCCTGCGCAGCTTCCGCCCAAAACGTTTCGACACTGAACCCCTGGCCGTAGTGATCGAGAAGGAGGCGGCGGCTCGCATCGGCGGGCAGTCCCACCATCGCGAGAAACAGCGTATCCGACATTTCGAAGCCCAGCCGTGAGGCGGTCGCGATCATCGCCTCGCGATAGATCGTTTCAGTATCAAAAATTAGGCCGTCCATGTCGAAGACAACGGCACGCGGGGAACGGGGAAGCATCATGGCGTCCGGTTAGAGCCCCAGCCGGTGCGGGTAAAGTCAAGATTTGCATCAGCAGATTACTGCCAGAGGTCTCGCAGCCGTTCGTCTGGCGAACGGTTGTGCCGAGAGCGGGCTCCCACGCAGCGAGAGGAGCGTCGATGATGCGACGCAAAATTCTCGTCGCGCTTCGCATCAACGAAACTGAAGGCATCTCGGTCGTGCTCCTACGGCGCGAGGACGAACGATCTCCATAGGCGCATAATGACGCAGCGTGTTGTGGCTGCAGATGGTTTGACACCGTGTTCGAAAGCTGTAACGTTTCCAAACAATGAAGATCGCATGGCGTGGATCAGCCAAAGCGATTTGAGGGAGGAGTGACGTTCGCGACGTCGTAGAGATCTAAGCCACATCACGAAATAAGAACGAGTCCTGTCGCGCGCGCTCTGAGTCCGATCCAGCGGATTTGATATGGGACGTCAAATCGTTCATCGGCTGATTATTTCCTTCCCAGCCTTGTTGGGCGTTTTGTTTCTGTGCTTCTGCCTGATGCAGGTTGTACCAGCAGATCCGGCGGCGATTATTGCTGGGCCGGACGCAAGGGCGGAGACGATCGCCGCGATCAGAGCCGATCTCGGATTGGACCGTCCGATCATCATTCAGTTCGCAGACTATATCTGGCGGGTTCTGCACGGAGACCTTGGCCGCTCGATCATCTCGAACAAGATGGTGATCGAAGAGATCGCCATAACGATGGGACCGACGCTCGAACTTATGGTCGCGGCGATGCTATTCGCGATTCCGATCGGAATGGCGCTTGGAACAATCGCCGCGGTTAAGCGTGGAACACTCATCGACCGTTCGATCATGGCCGTAGCGGTGGCGGGTGTGTCGATGCCCGTGTTCTTCATTGGTCTGATCCTGATCCAATACGTCGGATTCAAGTGGGCTCTCCTGCCGTTTCTGGGCCGCGCTGGACCGGTTTGGGCTGGCGGGCTGCCGAACCTTATCCTACCTGCTTTGACGCTCGGGAGCGTCCTGATCGGACCGATCGCGCGTCTCACGCGGACGTCGGTGCTGGAAGTGCTGGGGGCCGATTTCGTTCGCACTGCGCGGGCGAAAGGTTTGCCTGAGCGCATCGTCATCGTTCATCACGCTCTGAGGAATGCACTTATTCCCGTTGTTACTCTGATCGGGTTGCAGGCCGCCTTCCTGCTTGGAGGCGCGGTGGTCACGGAAACGATGTTTTCATGGCCTGGTGTGGGACGGCTCGCCGTCGGTGCGATCATCTCCAGCGATTTTCCAACGGCGCAAGGTGCGATCATGATCCTTGCGCTGGCGTTCCTCATGATCAATCTGCTTGTCGACGTTCTCTACGTTTATCTCGATCCACGGGTGGCACGGCAATGAATGTGCAAGCTCCCCTGACTGTCGATACCGGGACCAGCGCCAAGGTGCAGTCTGAGCCGCAATCGGTGCTGCCGAGCCGCCCTAGCATCGTGCGCCGGTTGACGCGTGACAAAGCAGCAGCGGTCGCAGCGATCTTTCTTGCGTTGGTCGTTCTTGCTGCCGTCTTCGCGCCGATCGTCGCACCTTATGACCCGTATTTTACCGATCTTTCCAAGGCGATGCAGGCGCCGAATGCCGAGCATTGGTTCGGCACAGATACGGCAGGCCGTGATGTGCTGAGTCGGGTGATCTATGGGACGCGCAATACCCTTGCGATTGGACTCATCGGGGTCATTTTCGGCGGCGTCATTGGCGGTTTTCTGGGCATCCTCGCTGCATATTTCCGGCGCTTGGATGGTTGGATCATGCGGATCGTCGACGTAATGCTGGCCTTTCCGGCGATCCTCCTTGGGCTTGCGGTGGCGGCGATTTTCGGCGCGGGCCTGATGGCGGTCATCGTTGCGGTCGTCGTCGCGACCGTACCGGACGTAGCGCGCGTGGCGCGCGGTGCGGCAGTCGGGGTGATGGGGCAGGAGTACATGGAGGCGGGGCGGGCCGTCGGAGTGTCCGATGCCACATTAATTTGGCGCTACCTGGCTCTGAACTGCATTTCAACGATTTTCGTTTTTCTGACGCTGCGTTTTGGTCAGATCATTCTGATCGGTTCTGCACTCAGCTTTCTGGGATTGGGGGCGCAACCGCCGACCGCTGAGCTCGGCATGATGGCGTCGCAGGGGCGCGACTTCCTCTTCATTTCAGAGCACATCGCGATCATTCCAAGCCTGATGATCTTCCTGATCGTTCTTGCGGCCAATATCCTTGGCGATGCTTTCCGTGACGTGCTCGATCCAAGGCTACAACAATAAAACTACACAATAACGTCGCAGTGAGACCGAGGCTGCGGAGAGGAACATCGAAGGACAAGCTACCCGGAACCAAAAGCATCAGTAGCGCGCAATGGCGCGACAGGGAGGGGATTTGATGAGGAACGCTCTGCTGGGATTGGCTGCGGCCGCCTGCATAACCTCATTCGCGCAAGCTCAAACCTTGACGGTTATGAATGCTGTCGAATCCGCCCATATGGATCCAGCACGCACCACTGGCCCGCCCATGCTGATCTATTTGGTTGGCGATACGCTGGTCTCGCTCGACTACGACCTGAAGACAATCCAGCCGCTGTTGGCGAAGTCCTGGACGATCAGCGAAGACGGCAAGTTGTATACGTTCAAGCTTCGCGATGACGTCACCTTCTGCAGCGGCAAGAAGTTCACGGCGAACGATGTTGTCTTCTCGGTCAAACGTGTGGTCGACAAGGAGACAAAATCGCCATTCTACTGGCGCATGGGAAAAGTGAAGGATGTTCGCGCGCCCGATCCTACCACCGTCGAATATGAATTGGAGGAGCCGTTCAGCGAGCTGTTGCCGAACCTGGCGATGTTCCAAGCGACGATTCTCAACGAAGACAATGTCAGGGAGCTCGGGCGCGACTTTGGGGTGAAGGGCATCGATGGCACCGGCCCGTTCTGCTTCACATCGTGGGAGCCTCGCAATCAGGCGGTCGTGACGCGGCGTCCCGAATACAAGTGGGGGCCGCCGTTCTATGCAAACAAGGGGCCGGCGAAATTCGAGAAGATCGTCTTCAAGATCGTGCCGGAGGAGGCCGCGCGCCTGGCTGCCATGGCCAGCGGCCAGGTCGATCTGACGACGACAATGGCGGATCAGTATCTGCCGCAGATCGCAAAGATGCCGACCCTGCAAATCCTGCATCCGACGCGGGAAACGAGGACGTTCTATCTTGGCTTCAAGACCACGCGGGAGAATGTTTCCGACGTGCGGGTCCGAACGGCGCTGAGCCTTGCTATCCAACGCAAGCCGATCGCGGACTCGATCTATTTCGGCAATGCGGAGCCGGCCTCCACGTATGTTCATCCGAAGACACCGGATTTCAATCCGGACACGCCAACGCACCTCGGCAAGTATGATCCAGAACAAGCTGCCAAGTTGCTGGACGAAGCGGGTTGGAAGCTGGGGCCTGACAACTTCCGCTATAAGGATGGCAAGAAGCTGACGCTTCAACTTTATGGGTTCGCGGGTGGACGATCGCCGAAGGTAGCGGAGGCCGTACAGGGCGCCTGGCGGAAGATCGGCGTCGATCTGCAGATCCAGATGTGGGACGGGACGATCGTGTTCTCGAAGCTCGCGCAGCAGGACTACGACATTTGGTCGATCGCATACCCTTACTCAAGCGTAGGGGACGCTGCGCTGATCTATTATCATTCGAGAAATATCCCGACGCCCAATCGGATGAACTGGAAGGACAAGGAAACCGACGACTGGCTGGATGCAGCCAGCGCGGCGCTTACCGAGAAAGATCGGTATGACAACTATTCGAAAGTGATGAAGAAGGTGCATGAGAATGCGCTTTGGGTGCCGATCGTGCACGAAGGCGTGGTGATGGTGGCCAACAAGAGGCTGAAGAACCTCAAGGCTCACAACATCTACGCATCGATGATTTACAAGGCTCTCGACGTTGGTCCTTGAAAGTCGGGCGAGGTGAAGATGTCTGAGACGTTGCTCGAAGTCCGGGATCTGCGAACCTATTTCGAAACGGATCGCGGATTGTTCAAAGCTGTCGATGGGATTAGCTTCAAGGTTGGCCGCGGTCAGACTGTCGGCCTCGTCGGAGAGTCGGGCTGCGGCAAGAGCGTGACTTCTCTGTCCATCATGGGACTGGTCAGCGAGACCGGGAGCGTCGATGGAGGCGGCATCATCTTCGAAGGCAGAGATTTATTGAAGATGTCGACGGAGGAGAGGCGGCTGCTCCGCGGACAGAAGCTTTCGATGATCTTTCAAGAACCGATGACCTCACTCAATCCGGTGCACACGATTGGTCAGCAGATCGTTGAGGGGCTGCGTGCTCACACGGATCTTTCGACGCAGGCGGCCCGGGCGCGCGCAATCGAGATGCTGGATCTGGTGCGCATCCCATCGGCTGCATCACGTTTCGACGACTATCCGCATCATATGTCCGGAGGGATGCGGCAGCGAGTCATGATTGCGATGGCGCTGGCTTGCGATCCGACGCTGTTGATCGCAGACGAGCCGACGACGGCGCTTGACGTGACCATCCAGGCGCAGATTCTCGACCTGCTGCGCGATCTGCAGCAGCGATTGGGGATGGCAATCCTGATGATCACGCACGATCTCGGCGTCATAGCTGAGATCGCCGACGAGGTCGTCGTCATGTATGCGGGAAAGATCGTCGAGAGCGGTCCAGTGCGCGATTTGTTCTCTGATCCGCAGCATCCCTATACGATCGGTCTGCTCGGTTCGATCGCTCGAATGGATGTCGAGCGCTCCCGGCTGGCAACAATCGAGGGTGTGGTGCCAAGCGCTCACAATCAACCATCGGGATGCCGCTTTGCGCCGCGGTGTCCGTTCGCGGATCACCGCTGCCATTTTGACCCGCCACCCTTACGTGAGATTGCCAGCACGCATCGGGTCGCTTGCTGGAAGGCTCCGGTTGAACTGTTGACGGGAGCCGCAGCATGAGCATGAACGGGCAGGGGGAAGTCGTTCTTCGCGCTCGCAATCTCACCAAGCATTTCGGCGTGAAGCGGGGGGTGGTTGTCTCCAAGACGATTGGACTCGTGCGAGCAGTTGATGACGTCAGTCTTGAGATAAAGCGCGGAGAAACGCTGGCGCTCGTAGGTGAGTCTGGCTGCGGAAAGTCGACCACTGGAAGGTTGCTGCTCAGGCTGCTTGAGCCAACCAGCGGGTCGATCGAATTCAAGGGCAAGGACATCGCGGCGCTCGACAAGACCGCCTTGCGGCAAATGCGCCGTCATATGCAAATCATCTTCCAGGATCCTTATGCCTCGTTGAATCCACGGATGACGGTCGGAGAAATTCTCGCTGAACCGATGGCCGTCCACGGGCTTGCGGAAGGGAAAGAACGAGATGACCGTGTCCGTGAACTGCTGCAGGTCGTTGGCCTCGCTCCCGAGCATGCAAGCCGGTATTCGCATCAGTTCTCCGGAGGGCAGCGACAACGTATCGGTATTGCGAGGGCGCTTGCTGTCAACCCGGACCTGATCGTTTGTGACGAGCCCGTTTCGGCATTGGACGTTTCCATCCAAGCGCAGGTGGTCAATCTTCTGCAGAATTTGCAGGAGCGCTTCGGTCTTTCTTATCTGTTCATTGCTCACGATCTGGCTGTGGTGAAACATATCAGCGATCGTGTCGCCGTGATGTATCTTGGTAAGCTGGTCGAGATTGCCGACAAGCGTACACTCTACACGAAGCCCTCACATCCCTATACCCAGGCCCTGTTATCGGCGATCCCTCGTCCGGATCCGACGCGCGAACGCGGTCGTATTCTGTTGCCGGGCGATGTTCCGAGCCCACTCAACCCGCCCCCCGGGTGTCGTTTTCATACTCGCTGCGCTTACGCCCAGGCGCGATGCAAGCAAGAGGAGCCCCAGCTAAGGGCGGCTGGTCCGGGGCACCGCGTTGCATGCCATTTTTTTGAGACGATACCGCCGCACGCCGTAGTGAGCAGCGGTGGCAACAACGGGGGAAAATTCGCCGAGCGGCTTGCCGCGTTCGAAGCGGCGAAGTTGCGAAAGGCCGTCGCCCAGCCCGCCGTATGAAGGTGCTGAGGGCCGGCATGCCGCTTGAGCTTGGTTCCGATAGTTGTTATTCGCGATAACTGTTGCGGTCGCGGAGGCTGATTGGCCCTGGCGTGGGCCGGTCTCTATCGGGGACGACGCTTGGATACCACCATCTTTCTCTTTCTGCTTCAGGACGGCGTTACGAACGGCGCCGTCTATGCGTTGCTTGGGCTCGCCTTGGTTCTGGCCTTTGCTGTCACCCGCGTCATTCTCATTCCGCAGGGCGAATTTGTAACCTTTGGGGCTCTCACTTACGCAACGCTAGCCACCGGCAAACTTCCCGGGACCGTTTGGCTGGTGGCCTTGATGGGAGCTGCCGCCTTTGTCTTCGATATGTGGAGTATGCGGCTATCGCTTCGGCTCGGGCCGGTGCTGCGTTCTGCAATCCTCTATCTTCTTCTCCCCCTCGCAATTCTGCTGATCGCGCGCACGTTGATAAGCTCGCAGATCGATCCCTTCCTCAATGTCATCCTCTCACTCATCATCGTTGCGCCGATCGGCCCCTATCTTTATCGGATCGCATTCCAGCCGATGGCGGAGGCATCAGTCCTCACATTGTTGATCGCCTCGGTGGGCGCGCATTTTGCCTTGCTAGGCCTTGGTCTGGTTTTCTTCGGCGCCGAGGGACTTCGCGGCCCGGCTTTGTCTGATGCGTCGCTGGTGATGGGACCTGTACCCGTCACGGGGCAGAGCCTTGCCGTTTATGCCGTGACCGCTGGCTTGATCGTTATTCTCTGGCTGTTCTTTGGATATTCGCTCTACGGCAAGGCATTGCGTGCGACTGCGGTGAATCGCATCGGCGCTCGGTTGTCCGGCATCCGGACATCATTGTCGGGACAGTTGGCCTTTCTACTGGCGGCCATCATTGGAGCAATCTCAGGCATCCTGATCGTGCCGATCACCACGATCTACTACGACACGGGCTTCTTGATTGGTTTGAAGGGATTCGTTGCCGCCATCATCGGAGGGCTGATCAGCTATCCCTTGACTGCGGCGGCGGCCCTTCTGGTCGGTTGCGTGGAGGCCTTCTCGTCATTTTACGCGAGCAACTACAAGGAGGCGATCGTCTTTACGCTGCTTCTGCCGGTGTTGCTGTTGCGGTCGCTGGCCGCGCCTTCCGTCGAAGAAGAGCACGATTAGCGATGGTACAGCGCTGGCCCGTTCTGCTCTTCGCTTGTGTGATGGCAGCAATTCCATTCGTTCCCGGCGTGCCGCCTTTCTGGCTCGTGCTGCTGGACAATATCGGTCTTGCTGCGCTGGTGGCTATCGGCCTCGTTGTGCTGACGGGCGTGGGTGGATTGACCTCTTTCGGACAAGCCGCATTCTGCGGGTTTGGCGCGTATACAACTGCCGTTCTGACCACATCCTACGGCCTTTCCCCATGGCTTACATTGCCGGCATCCCTGATCGTTGCGGGCACTGCGGCTGTGCTTTTAGGGCTGGTGACCGTGCGTTTGTCCGGCCATTACCTGCCGCTCGGGACCATCGCGTGGGGCATCAGCCTCTATTACATCTTCGGCAAGGTGGAGATGCTTGGCCGTCACGATGGCATTTCGAGCATCCCGTCGCTGGCAATCGGACAAATGAATTTCGTCGAGCCACGCGCGATCTATTTTTTGATCTGGTTTGCCGTCATTCTCGCCGCTCTTTTGACGATGAATCTCCTGGACTCGCGCACCGGCCGAGCGATCCGCGCCCTTCGTCGAGGGTATGTGGCGGCGGAGGCATTTGGCGTGAGGACCGCACGGATGAAGTTGCTCGTCTTCATCCACGCGGCCGTGCTGGCCGGCTTGTCCGGCTGGCTCTACGCTCACTTCCAACGCGCGATCAATCCTACTCCGTTCGGGCTCACGGCGGGAATCGAATATCTCTTCATCGCCGTTGTCGGCGGTGCCGGATATGTCTGGGGTGCCGTGCTTGGCGCGGGGGTCGTAACGATCCTGAAGGAGGTTCTCCAGGGCACGCTTCCGGCCGTCTTTCATGTTCAAGCTCAGCTCGAAACGATTGTTTTCGGAATGCTGCTTGTGTTGTTGCTCCAGGTCGCGCCGGGGGGCCTATGGGGAAAGCTTCTGCTTCTGCTGCCCAGCCATGTCTCCGGTCGAGGAAGGGCGGTTGGTGGCAACACAGAGCTTCCAGCACGGCAGCGATCGAACGATCAGACAGACCGCCTCCTGGAGGTCCGTGGTGCGCGCAAGCAGTTCGGCGGCGTGATTGCCGTCAACGATGTCTCGTTCGATGTCAAAGCAGGAGAACTGGTCGCGCTTATCGGCCCGAATGGTGCTGGAAAGAGCACCATGTTCAATCTGATTACCGGTGTGCTGAAGAGCGACGGCGGACAGATTTCCGCTCTGGGACACCGTGTCGATCGCGCCAGTCCGCAGCAGATCGTCCAGCTCGGTGTCGCTCGGACGTTTCAGCATGTGAAGCTCATCCCCGATATGACCGTGCTGGAGAATGTGGCTCTCGGCGCGCATTTGCGGGGACGAGCTGGCGCGCTCCGCAGCCTCGTGCGGCTTGATCGGGCCGAGGAAAACAAGCTACTCGCGCAAGCGATGCATCAGATCGAGCGGGTCGGTTTGACCGACCGATGCTATCAGCCGGCGGGCAGTCTTCCGCTCGGGCAGCAGCGGATTGTCGAGATCGCCCGTGCTCTGTGCGCCGATCCCGCGCTTCTGCTGTTGGATGAGCCTGCAGCCGGGCTGCGGCATATGGAAAAGCAGAGCCTCTCGGCGTTGTTGCGTCAGCTTCGTAAGGAGGGGATCGGTGTCTTGCTGGTTGAGCACGATATGGGATTCGTGATGGAGCTGGCGGATCGCGTGGTGGTGCTCGAATTCGGAACCAAGATCGCCGAAGGGCTCCCCGAAGCGGTGAAAAACGATCCCGCCGTGATCGAGGCCTATCTCGGTGTGGCTGCATGAGCGACGAATTGCTGTCCGTTGAGCAGGCATCGGTCGCTTATGGCAACGTCGAAGCCGTGCGCTCGGTATCGCTCGATGTGCGCAAAAATGAGATCGTCACAATTATCGGCGCAAATGGTGCTGGCAAAACCACGCTGCTGAATGCGATCATCGGTATCCAGCGGTTGAAGGGAAAGCTGGCGTTCGAATCTCGCGATCTTACCCGGCTGGATATCGAAGAGCGCGTAGCCGCAGGCCTTTGTCTCGTACCGGAGCATCGCGAGCTGTTCGGTACGATGACGGTGGGAGACAACCTCGAACTCGGGGGATTTCGGATTAACGCAACCGAAGCCGTGCGTACGCTGGAGATGGTATTTGCGCTGTTCCCTCGGCTGAAGGAACGGCGCAAACAACTCGCAGGGACATTGTCCGGCGGAGAGCAGCAGATGCTGGCGATGGGGCGGGCTATGATGGGACGTCCCCGATTGCTGATGCTGGATGAGCCGAGTCTTGGTCTGGCACCGCGCATTGCTGCCGATATCTTTCGGATCGTAACCGAACTCCGGCAGTCTGGTGTGTCGATTCTGCTGGTTGAGCAGAACGCCCGTGCGGCATTGCGCATCGCAGACCGGGCGTTCGTCATGGAGCTCGGTGAATTCGTCCTCAGTGGTCCTGCGAGCGAGATTGCGGCCGACCCACGCGTGTCCGCAAGTTATCTCGGCTCCTAAAAGTTGGTCTGCCGTGGTTTACTCCGGCATGAACTCGGTCCAATCTCGGATTGCCGGCAGAGGTGGACCAGTGGCGTCGAAGTCAGGGACAAGGACAATGAAGGTCAAGATCGAAATTGATTGCACGCCGATCGAAGCCAGAGATTTTCTGGGATTGCCGGATGTCAAGCCGATGCAAGAAGCCATGATGGATCAGATGCAGGCGAAGATGCAGGAGAACCTGAACAAGTTTACGCCGGAGAGCTTGATGCAGAGTTGGTTCTCATTTGACCCCAAGGTGGGCGAACGCTTCCAAGACATGTTTATGAACATGGCTGGCCTGGGAGCGCGCAAAGACAAATAGGACAACTGCACGTCCAAATTTTCGCCCAAACTGTCTTCCGTTCAATCGCTGCTTGTTCCCGAAGGGCCGACGTCGCAAGTTGCCCCGCTTATCGGATAGAGGCTTTGTAACGTTAAAATGCCAGGATGTAGGCCATGATCGAGATGCCGCCGTTACAGTTCGCTCGTACGAATGGGATTCGCATGGGCTACTATGAGGCGGGCCCCATCACGGACAAGCCTCCCGTTGTTTTGTGTCACGGCTGGCCCGAGCTTGCGTTCTCCTGGCGGCATCAGATCAAGGCCCTGGGCGATGCGGGTATTCGTGTCGTTGCCCCCGATCAGCGCGGATATGGCGCAACGGATCGGCCTGAGCCTGTCGAGTCCTACGATCTCGAACATCTGACGGCAGACCTTGCCGGGTTGCTGGATCATTTGCAGGTTGAAAGGGCAGTGTTCGTGGGGCACGACTGGGGCGGATTTGTTGCATGGGGAATGCCGTTGCGGCATCCGCATCGTGTGGCCGGTGTTGTCGGCGTTAACACGCCGCATCTGCCACGGGCGCCGATTGATCCGATTGCGCTGTTTCGGAAACGATTTGGCGACAGCATGTACATCGTGCAGTTCCAAGATCCCGGACGTGCGCCGGATCGCATCTTCGCCGAGAACGTCGAAAAGACCTTCGACATGTTCATGCGCCGGCCTGGACCACGTCCTGCTTCGCCGCAAGCCGGCGTTACGGATGCGGACGGCAAACCATCGCAGCTCAGTTTAGCCTTTCCGCAATTCGTGCAGGCCTACGACAGCAAGGCGGATCCTCGTCAGCCCATTCTGTCGACGGAGGAGAAGAAGGTCTTTGTCGATACTTATGCCAAAACAGGCTTTACCGGCGGGATCAACTGGTATCGGAACTTCACGCGAAATTGGGAACGCTCTGCCGATCTCGATGTCACAGTGCGGGTGCCCGCACTGATGATCATGGCTGAGAAGGATCTCGTGCTTCCCCCGTCGGCGGCAGACGGAATGGAGAAGCTCGTGCCTGATTTGGAAAAGCACCTGGTGCTGGATTCCGGGCACTGGACGCAGCAAGAGAAACCTGACGAGGTCAATGCGAAGCTGATCGAGTGGTATAGACGTCGTTTCGGGTGATGCGGAGGAGGCTACTTTGATGCGCGTCTAAGCCGCCTGGCGGCTGTTCGATCGGATATGGTCTACAATTCCTTCAATGATCTGCGGCCACATGGGTATCGGAATCGCGTGTCCCATCTTGTCGACCATCATGAGTTTGGCGCCTGGAATGGCACCCGCCGTATCGAGTCCGGCTTCGGGGCGGACCAGAGGATCGACGGCGCCGTGGATGACCAGCGTGGGAATTCTGACATCGCGAAGAGCAGACACTCGGCTCCTGGAGGCCAGGATCGCTCTGAGCTGCCGTCCGGCGCCTTCAAGGCTTAGTCCGCTCGCATAGCAGCGCTTGGCACGCAAGCGGTCCTTGGCTTCGTCTTCAGGAAAAGAGCCCGCTCGCAGAACGCGCCAGTTTCTGGCAAAGACGGTGATATACTCCTGCTCGTTCTTCGGTGCTGACGACATCAGCAGCGCTGCGACCTCCCGTTTCGGCTGTGGCAGCTTGGGATTTCCGGTCGATGACATGATCGACGTCAGAGTCCGTACGCGCTCCGGCATGTGAATCGCCATTTCCTGCGCGATCATCCCACCCATCGACGCACCGACGATGTGGGCGGATCGGATATTGAGCGCATCCATCAGTCCCGCGGTGTCGTTAGCCATATCGCGCAGCGTGTACGGTGCATATGGCGGAATGCCGAGAAAGCGGAGCTTCAACAGCTCGGTCAGTGTGATCCGCTTGCCGCCAGTGAGCTTAGTGGATTGTCCAACGTCACGGTTGTCGAACCGAATTACACGGAACCCGTGTGAGGCAAGCTGTGCGCAGAACTCATCATCCCAAAGGATCATTTGGGCGCTCAAGCCCATAATGAGAAGCAGCGGCTCGGCGTCTGGCAAGCCGAAACTATCGTAGCAGATGTCGATACCGTTGGACTTGACGAGCTGCGGCGGCGCATAGGGACAGTCGATCAAGGGTGCATCTCCGGTCAACAGCGGATCATACAGTCTTCGTCCAATCGCTGGAGCCCCAAGGGCTCTCGTTGAGAGTCGCTGTCTGCCTCACAGGCGGCATAAATATCATAGCATGTTATCAAAGAATGCATATTTCGCTTTGGGGCGGTTCTGATACGGCGGTCCCGCTCGCAGAGGTGGTTTGATAATGGTGTCGCTGGTGTAAGTGTGGGCAATGCCTGAACGGCCGGAGAGTTTACTATCTGATATCCGGATCGATGCGTCTCGCGCGGCTGAACTCCGACGCATCAAGAGTATTGCGGCCGCGGTTCTGGCCACTTGTCTCGTGACATTGGTCTTCGCCAAATCTATGGAATCTCGTCACCCGGTCTTTGGGTTTCTTGCTGCCTTCGCCGAGGCGGCAGCCATTGGCGGGCTGGCCGATTGGTATGCCGTTGTTGCTCTGTTCCGCCGGCCGCTCGGCTTGCCGATTCCTCATACGGCGATCATTCCCGCAAATCAGCAGCGGATAGCCGAAAAGCTCGGCGAGTTTATTGAGCGGCACTTCCTGGATGCCACTCCCGTCGAAGTGAAGCTGCGTAGTATCGACTTCGCATCTTTCATTGCCGACTGGTTGGCGGACGAAAAACGCAGCACGGAGTTGGCTCGCTTCGTAGTGAAGCTTCTGCCGGGCGCCCTTGATGCCGCAGAAAGCTCCGGTCTCCGCAGCTTCCTCGCCAAACAAATACTGGCGCGTGCGCAGTCGCTGGATCTGACGCCAATGGTCTCAGGAACGTTACGGGCCTTCGTGCGCCAGGGGAGACATCGCGCGCTGCTAGACGAGATCCTGCAGACTGTTCACAATGCGATCCACGAGCCACAGGTCCTGGAAGCCATTCGCATCAAGATTCGTGACGAGCTGCCGACCATTCTGCGGTTCTATCGCGCAGATGCCTTCGTGATGAAGAAGATCGCAGCTTCTGCGACAGCGTTTTTCGAAGACGTGCGGACTGATCAAAATCATCCTCTTCGAGGCGAGTTGGATCGTCTGATCTTATCCTTTGTCGATAGCTTGGACAGCGATCCGCGGTACGCCAATCGTATTCACGATCTGAAGATGGAGATTCTGAATCGTCCGGAGATCGCGACAGTTGTGCAAAACGTCTGGTCGGGCGTGCGTGAGTTCGTGGTCCGTAATGCAAGAGGGGAGACAACCGTCCTGCAGCAGCAGATGGCCGGAGCCTTTATGGAAATTGGTCACCAGCTCGCGGCCGATGCGGACATGCGCACCGAAATCAATCAGGGCATGGTCGTCGTCTTGCGCAGCTTCATCTTGGAGCAGAAAAGTGGTGTTTCGACTTTCATTGCGGACCAGGTCAAGGCGTGGGACATGCGCCAATTGATCTCCTTAATCGAGGTCAATATCGGCAAGGATCTGCAATACATTCGCTTCAACGGTACCATTATCGGCGGCTTGGCCGGCCTCACGCTACACGGGATCGAGGTCGCATTGCGCTCGCTTTAACCGCCGCAGCCGCTCGCGCGAGGGTACGGCGGTTTCGGACGTTCGTAGGGGTGGAGCGCTCAAGCCAAGCCGAGTTTTTCGGCGAGACCGATGCGTTGTAGCTTTCCCGTTGCGCCGAGCGGAATCTTGTCGAGGAATACGATCTTACGAGGAACTTTGAAGCTCGCGAGCCGCTGCGAGCAAAAATCGCGAAGCTCCTTCTCGTCTCCGGACGTCCCTTCGCGAAGAACGACGGCAGCTGCGACCTCTTCACCAAGCTTCTCATGAGGCATTGCGAACACGACAACTTGCTGGACAGCCGGATGATCCATCAGCACCTCATCGACCTCTCGTGGAGAGATCTTTTCGCCGCCGCGATTGATGATCTCCTTTAGCCGTCCTGTCAGGCTGATGTAGCCTTCATGATCGATGGTGCCCTGGTCGCCGGTGCGGAACCAGCCGTCGGTGAAAGCCGAGGCGTTCGCCGCCGGATTGTTTTCGTAACCGCAGGTGACATTGGCGCCGCGGATCACGATCTCACCAATCTCCCCTGATTGCAGAAGAGCGCCGGTGTCATCCATAATCGCGACCTCGGGACCGGCGGCCAATCCGACCGAGCCGGGTTTGCGCATGCCACGTAAGGGGTTCGAAGCCATCTGGTGCGATGCCTCGGTCATCCCATAAGCTTCGATCAGTGGTGCTCCAAATGTGTTTTCAACTTCGGCAATGACCTGTGGCGGCATCGACGACGAGGAGGAGCGAATGAAACGCAGCGGGTGACGGGCGATGATCTCCCTGTTGCCGCTTGCGCGCGTGAGGATCGCCTGATGCATCGTCGGCACGGCCGTATACCACGTCGGCTTGGCCTCATCCATCCAGGCAAAGAACCGCAATGCATTGAAGCCCGGCGTACAGAACACGCGTCCGCCGGCCGACAGCGGTGCAAGCACACCGGCTATCAGTCCGTGAATGTGAAAGAGCGGCATGATATTGAGGCCGCAGTCCGTCGTGTCGAAAGCCAGCGTCTCGGCGATATTTCCCGCCGACGTGCAAACATTGCGTTGGGTCAGCGGCACGATCTTCGGCCGGGAGGTGGTGCCGGACGTATGCAGAATCAGCGCAATGTCGTCTGCCTCGGCATGGCCCGCGCGACAGCTCCCGGAGCGATCGTCACACTCTAGCGAGAAGTATCCGGCGCCTTGGGCGTGGTCGGGATGCAGGGTCACAATCTTGATGCCAAGTCGCCGTGCGACATCGATCGCCGGCGACGTGCTGCCTGTTTCGACGACAAGTGCCTTGGCCTTCAGGTCGGACATGTAGAATTCGAACTCATCCGCCTTGTAGGAAGGATTGAGCGGTGCGGCGGTGGCTGCGCTGGCGACGCCGATGAAGGTTGTTGCCATGTCGGGGCCGTTCGGCAGAACGATCGCGACCCGATCATCGCGACCCACGCCGAACGCGTTCAGGGCAGCAACCGTCTGCTCAACCATTGTCCGTAGAGCGCTGTATTTCAGCGGGGTAGCTCCAGGGGCGGTGATCGCGGGCTGGTCGTCTGCTCCTGATCCGATCAGTTCACGAAGGGTGGAGCTTCTGGGGGAACGAAGGGGCATCGCTGAGTGCTCTGAGTTGATAGAGACGTGAGGTCAGGCGGAGGTGATCCGAAGCTGACCGTTCTGATTGATGATGGTTTGGCTGAGGAGTTTCACCAGCGCATAGGCGGTGTCGAGATGCGGTGTCGGAACGTCCATCAGCCGTCCGAGTTCGATCACCGAGCCGATCAGGGCGTCGGCCTCGACGGCGCGACCGGCCTCGATATCCTGAAGCATCGACGTTTTGTGTTTGCCGACGGCTTCGCCACCGGCGATGCGCTTTTCGATCGGGATGCGGAAGCGGATTCCCAGCGCTTCACCCACGCTCTGCGCTTCGCGCATCATGTCGGCCACCAGTGCGCGCGTCAGCGGATATCGACAGAGATCCTCAAGCGTCGCGTGGGTCAGGGCGCTGACAGGATTGAAACTGAGGTTGCCCCAAAGCTTGGTCCACAATTCGGCGCGGATGTCGGACACGACGGGCGCCTTGAAACCGGCTTGCTTGAACGTTTCCGAGATCGCCTTAATACGCGACGTCTCGCTGTTGTCGATCTCGGACAACGAGAATCGATTGCCCTCGATGTGCTTGATCGTTCCCGGTGCAATGATCTCGGCTGCTGGATACACGACCGACGCAATAACGCGATCGATCGGCAGATTCTTGCCGACTGTTCCGCCGGGGTCGACGCTCTGCAGAACGGTGTTCGCGTGGGGGCCCTCCTGCTTGAAAAAGTACCACCATGGAATCCCGTTCTGCGCGGTGAGAACGACGGTATCGTGATCATAAAGATGCTTGAGGTCGCCAACGATCGCGGCGACCTGATGGGCTTTCATGCCCAAGATGACGAGGTCTTGCTTGCCCGCCTCGGCAATACGGTCTGTCGCGTGAATGCGTGAGACGATCTCCTGGCCATTGTCTTCAATAAGGGTCAGACCGTTGGCCTTGATGGCGGCGAGATGTGGCCCGCGGGCAATGACGCTGACAGCTTCGCCGGCTTGGTGGAGTTTCGCGGCAAGCAAGCCGCCTATTGCACCAGCGCCGACAACGCAGATCCTCATCGTCTATCCTTTGGTCGCGGTCCGGAACGGTCCTCGGACTCGATTGCGAGGAAAGACTTGAACCAAAGATCGGCGTTCGCTTCAAGGTTTGAGCCGCGATCCGGAACGAAACAAAGACTTTCGATGATCACGATGTGATGAGGATGGATCGCTGTCAGCTGCGCTCATATAGTGATCCGCATCAGTACCCTGCACGTACCCGGATCAACATGCCTGGACAACCATCGCCGTTTTTCCAACAGCAGCCACCAGTTTGGACGCCTGTTCCGATACCAGAGCAGGTCGCGGCTACCGAGGGGTTTGCGCCGATTCCTGACGGCGGCAATCTTTGGTATTGGGACACGGGAGGTGAGGGGCCTGCGGTGGTCCTGCTGCATGCCGCATCGGGTAGCGGCGCAATGTGGGTCTACCAGCAACCCGTGCTGGCGAAGGCGGGGTATCGCGTTATCAGTTACTCCCGTCGCGGCTACCTGAAATCCAGCGCCTGCGATCCCAGGGAGCCTGGGATCGCATCAGTCGACCTGCATCATCTGTTGACCCATTTGGGAGTCAGCAAGTTCCACGTTGTCGGCTTGGCTGCGGGGGGCATCGTCGCGGTCGACTATGCGCTATCATTCCCGGAGCGACTGCTCAGTCTGACGCTGGCATCAACGATCATGGGCGTGACAGATCAGAACTATCTCGATCTCTGCAATCTGTTTCGGCCGGCGTTCTTTGCGCAACTGCCGAAGGACTTTCAGGAACTGAGTGCGACCTACCGAGCCGGAAATCCTGCCGGTGCGGATGCATGGCGTAATCTTGAAAAGCAGTCGCTGCTTAGCGTTCGCGTCAATCAAGCGCTCGCGAACGTTATTACTTGGGCGAAAGTCGAGACGATCGAAGCGCCAACGCTGCTGCTCACCGGTGACGCCGACCTCTGGACGCCGCCTTCAATCCTGCGGCTGCAGGCCAGCCATCTGCGGAATGTGCAGACCGCAATCATCCGCGAAGCGGGGCATGCCCCGAACTGGGAGCAGCCGCTGGCCTTCAACGATACGCTCCTGGAATTCCTCAGGAAGCATCCTTCCTAAAATGTCAGGGGCGACTGGTCGCGGCAAAACGCCCAAGGTTTGTCCATAAAGCCGGCTTGATGATTTTCCCCAAACATGCCCTTATGCGGACCGGAAACGCTAGGTCCGGCAGTGCAAAGATGACCAAAAGGTCACGGGTGCGCCGGGTTGGGGGAAAGTGCAGGCATGCTGGATCTTATTCAGCAGCTCGTGAGCGGTGTTGCGCTGGGCTGTATTTATGGGCTGATCGCGCTCGGCTTCGTTCTCATTTACAAGACAACTGAGGTCGTCAACTTCGCTCAGGGCGAGTTGTTGATGCTGGGCGGCTTTTTTGCCTTTACCTTCATCGCGCTACTCGGCTTGAACTACTGGGTGGGATTCGCGCTCGCAGTCGTCTGCATGGCTGCTTTCGGTGCTGCGAGCGAACGGTTCGTATTGCGGCCGATCCTCGGCAGCCCGCAGTTCTCGATTGTCATGGCCACGATCGGCCTCGGCTATTTTCTCCGCTCTGTCGCCGGCATGATCTGGGGGACAGATGATCTGAAGATCGAAACTCCGTTTTCGTCGGGCGTTTTGCGGATCGGCGACCTCGTTCTCGCGCATGACAAGCTGTCGGTGATCGTTGCCACGGCGATCCTTTGCATCGTCCTCTATCTCTTCTTCACGAAGACGCAACTCGGGACCGCCATGCGCGCGACCTCCGAGAATATGCTGGCCGCCTACTATATGGGCATTCCCGTCAAGACGGTCGTGGCGCTGACCTGGGCGATCAGCGCCGCCGTGGCCGCCTGCGCCGGCGTGTTGCTGGCGCCGATTACGTTCATTCATTCCAACGTCGGGCTTGCGCTTGCGTTGAAGGCGTTCCCCGCGGCCGTACTGGGCGGGTTCGGGAGTATTCCAGGTGCGGTGGTCGGCGGCATCATTATCGGTGTCATCGAGAACCTTGCGGGCTTCTATCTGGCCCAGGGATGGAAGGACGTCGCTCCCCACGTGGTCTTGCTCGCTGTTCTGCTGCTCAAGCCCGAAGGCCTGTTCGGCCATACGGGACGGAAGAAAGTCTGAGGCGGTTCGTCCATGCGCTTTATCTTCAAGACGGACTACGATCAGGACATCCGCATCTTCAAGCATAGCGGCTACTGGTGGTCGTATAGTGTCCTGCTATTGCTGCTAGCGGCCGCGCCATTCCTGCTCGGAAACTATCTTCTGAGCCAAATGGTGTTCGTTTTCATCTATGCGACGGTCGGTGTTTCTCTACTCATTCTTGTTGGATTCACGGGGCAGGCCTCCCTCGGTCACGCCGCATTCCTTGCGATCGGCGCCTATACGTCGGCGTACTGTCAGCAGCACGGCATTCCGTTTGTGGTCTACTTTCCGCTTGCAGGCGTTCTGACTGGAATTGTCGGTGTTCTGGTTGGCTTTCCCGCCCTGCGGCTCCAAGGAATCTATCTCGTGATCGCAACGATTTCCTTCGGAGCGATCATCGAAGAAATTCTGGCGCGTTGGGAAAGCGTCACCAATGGCAACGAAGGATTGAAAGTGCGGACCCTCGATCTTTTGGGGCTGCCGGTTCCGCGCGATAGTGCGGGTTTTTACTTTCTTTGCCTTGCGCTGTTGATTGCCGTGATCCTCGCGACGCTCAATCTGCTTCGCTCGCCGACCGGACGAGCCTTCGTCGCCATCCGCGATAGCGAAACGGCGGCGAAGAGCATGGGGATCGATGTCGCAGCCTATAAAGTCCGCTCTTTCGGCATCAGCGCCACGATCACCGGATTGGCTGGATGTCTCTATGCGCACAAGCTCTCGTTCATCAGTCCCGAGATGTTCACGCTGCTGCTTTCGATCGAGTTCATCATCGTGATTATCATCGGCGGCGTGTTCAGCCTGCATGGGGCTGTGCTGGGTGCGATCTTCATTGTGATGATCGATCCGCTGCTGACGATGTTGAAGGATGATCTTCCTGGCGTGATCGGCAATTTCGCGAGCTTGTTTGGAGCCGATGCCCCAACCGCGAACCATGTGCAGGACCAGGCAGCCAAGATCGCCTCGGCGCCTGGATTGAAGGGCGCGATTTACGGCTTGATCATCGTTGGCTTCATCCTGTTCGAACCGACCGGACTTTACGGTCGATGGTTGAAGATCAAGCTCTTCTTCCAGACGTTCCCGCTTTACAAGGCGGCAACTTTCAAACGCCAGAAGACTTACGTGAAATCGGAGCGCAACCGATGAGCTTTCTGGTCGCCGAGAATCTGTCGCTTCAGTTCGGCGGCCTTAAGGCCGTGGACCAGGTGAACTTCTCCGTCGAGAAGGGTGAGATCTTTACGATCATCGGGCCGAACGGTGCCGGCAAGACTTCGATCTTCAATCTGATCTCACGGCTCTATGATCCAACGTCCGGACGACTGTTCTTCAATGGCGAGGAGTTCACGCGCGCGCCGCCGCACAAGATCGCGAAGATGGGTATTGCGCGCACGTTTCAGAACATCGAGCTGTTCGACAATGCGACTGTGCTGAACAATCTCCTGGTGGGTCGCCACTGTCACGCGACGACGAATGTGGTGCAGGAAATCCTGTTCCTGCCGGCGGTTCGGCGAGCTGAATTCGAGCACCGTCACAAGGTCGAGCAGGTGATCGAATTGCTCGATCTGGAGCCGTATCGGGACAAGCTGATTTCCGGACTGCCTTACGGTGTTCGGAAGGTGATCGAACTCGCGCGGGCGCTCTGCTCGGAGCCAAAGTTGATCTTGCTCGATGAGCCATCGTCGGGGCTCAACGTCGAGGAGACGGACGATATGTCATTCTGGATTCGAGATATCCGAAACGAGCTCGGAATAACTGTCTTGATGGTGGAGCACGACATGAGCCTCGTGTCGCGGGTGTCTGATCGCGTTCTCGCGCTCAACTACGGCCGCGAACTGGCAACCGGTACGCCTTCGCAGGTGCAGGGCCATCCGGAAGTGGTTGCCGCCTATTTGGGCGCTTAGGGGGCAGGGCGATCGTATGAGCGATGCAGAGCCGATCCTGAAGGTGTCCAATATCGAAAGCTACTACGGCCCGATCATGGCGATCCGGGGCGTAAGCCTCAGTCTGCCGCGGGGCAAGATCGTCACGGTGCTCGGGGCCAATGGTGCGGGAAAAACGACCATCTTGAAGACCATTTCCGGGGTTCTTGATCCCCTGAAAGGCTCGGTGGAATTCGAGGGGCAGGCGATCCAGCGGATGGATCCGGATAAGATCGTCCGGCTCGGCATCAGTCATGTGCCCGAGGGGCGAGAGGTCTTTCCTTTCCTTACAGTCCGTGAAAACCTGGCGATGGGCGCCTTTCTGCGGACCAGCCGCGACGAGGTGGCGCAGGATCTGGAGCAGATTTACGGGTATTTTCCTCGGCTGAAGGAGCGGCTAGACCAGCCGGCCGGGCAACTCTCCGGCGGTGAGCAGCAGATGCTCGCGATCAGTCGGGCGCTGATGAACAGGCCCAAGGTGCTGTTGTTGGACGAGCCGTCGCTCGGTTTGTCGCCATTGTTGGTCAAAGAGATTTTCGCCATCATTCGGCGGGTGAATGCCGAGCGTGGCGTGACGATCCTGCTGGTGGAACAGAATGCCAAGATGGCACTTGAGACCGCGGATTATGGATACGTGCTCGAGGTCGGTCGCGTGGTGATGGACGATTCTTGCGAGCGATTGATGCAGAGCAAGGATATCCAGGAGTTCTATCTCGGGGCGAAGGAAGACAGTGCCCGCGGCGAGCGGCGCTGGAAGAAGAAAAAGACCTGGCGCTAGCGAACTTGGCGCTAAGCAGGCTTCGAAAATTGCACGTCGTGGCGGACTTCGACGCAAGATCGGAGACGTCAGGCATGTTTCTGTTTGAGGGAGCGCCATCATGAGTGCGAAGCCATCCCTGACGGTCGGGGAGACGTTGCCGAAGACGTTCTTGGCGGCGATAGAAGCGCGTGGTGATCGCACAGCGATCCGCGAGAAGCGGTTTGGAATCTGGAAGTCGATTTCCTGGCGTGAATGGCTGGAGACGACCAAGGAGATTGCCTACGCGCTCGATGCGATTGGCTTTAAACCTGGCGATGTCGCGTCGATCCTCAGCAATACGGTCGTCGAGTGGGTCTATGCCGATATGGGCGTGCTTTGCGCCGGAGGCGTTTCATCGGGCATTTATCCGACCGATTCCGTCAAGCAGGTCGAATACCTTGTCAACGATAGTCGCACCAAGGTCATCTTCGTCGAGGACGACGAGCAGCTCGACAAGGTTCTCGACTGCCGCAGCCGTTGTCCCACGCTGGAGAAGATCGTCGTCTTCGATATGGAGGGGCTGGGCGCTTTCTCCGATCCGATGGTTGTCTCGCTCGAGGCCTTCATGACGTCCGGCCGCCAGCACATGGTCGGAAACGAAGGGCTTTGGAAGCGGATGATCCAATCCCGAGGGCCGAACGATCTCGCAATCCTCGTCTATACCTCCGGTACGACCGGCCCGCCGAAGGGAGCGATGCACGCCCATCGCAGCGTCTGCTTCCAGCTTGCGCATGCGGACGGGTTGTTCCCGTTGATCGAGCGCGACGAGCGACTGCTGTTCCTGCCGCTTTGCCATGTGGCCGAACGGCTCGGCGGCTACTATTATAGCCTGGCAACCGGCTCCATCATGAACTTCGCGGAGAGTCCGGAAACCGTGCCGGACAACATCAGGGAGGTGCAGCCTACGGCATTTCTCGCGGTGCCGCGGGTTTGGGAGAAGTTCTATTCTTCGGTGATGATTGCGCTGAAGGATGCGACGGCTCTGGAAAAATGGGTTTATGAGAAATCGATAGCGGTTGGCTATGAGCTCGCAGACTGCCGGATGGAGGGGAGAGAGCCATCCGCCGCGTTGAAAGCCAAGTTTCAGGTCGCGTACTGGCTTGCGTTGCGGAATATCCGCAAGGCACTCGGCGTCGATCGCTGCAAGTATCTCTATACGGGTGCTGCGCCGATCGCGCCGGAGTTGATCCGGTGGTATCTCGCGCTGGGCCTTGGAATGTACGAGGTCTACGGCCAGACCGAAAACTGCGGCATCGCGACGATCATGCCGCACGACCAGATCAAGCTCGGTACCGTCGGAAAAGTTGTCCCGTGGGGCGAACTGAAGCTCTCGCCTGAAAACGAAATCCTCCTGCGTGGAGATTTCCTCTTCAGCGGCTACCTCAATCAGCCGGAGAAGACCGCAGAAACGATCGACAAGGATGGCTGGCTGCATACCGGAGACGTTGGACAGATCGACAATCAGGGCTTTGTGAAGATCAGCGACCGGATGAAGGACCTGATCATCACAGCGGGCGGGAAGAACATCACCCCGTCTGAGATCGAGAACCAGCTTAAGTTCTCGCCCTATATTTCCGATGCCGTCGTGATCGGTGACAGGCGGCCTTATCTGACCTGCCTGATCATGATCGAGCAGGAGAACGTCGAGAAGTTCGCCCAGGATAAGAGCATTCCGTTCACGAACTACGTTAGCTTGTGCCGCTCACAGCAGGTCCAGCAGTTGATCTCCGATGAAATCGAAAAGGTGAACGCGAATTTCGCACGCGTGGAGACCATCAAGAAGTTCTATCTCATCGAACAGCAGCTCACGCCGGAAGATGAAGAGCTTACGCCGACCATGAAGCTGAAGCGCAAGTTCGTGAACAAGAAGTATGCGACGGAGATCGAAGCGATGTATGGAGCCGCTGCGGCGCCCAAAGTTGCCTGAGAGGAGAACAACCAAGAGCCAGCAACGGCCGGAAGCAACCTATGAGGATAACGCTCGGAACGAGGAGGACATGTCATCATGGAACGGATGATACTCAGAGCCAGTTTGCTAGGCGGAGCACTTGCATTTGCCGTTACGCCGTCGCTCGCTCAAACGAAGACGACCAACCAGGGCATTTCGGCCACTGAAATTGTGGTTGGTACACACCAGGATCTGTCCGGCCCGATCAAGGGGTGGGGTGTGCCGGTCAGCAACGGGATGAAGATGGCGACCGACGAGATCAACGCCGCCGGCGGGATCAACGGCCGCAAAATCAAACTGGTGGTCGAGGATAGTGGCTATGATCCGAAGAAGGCCGTTCTCGCCACCCAAAAGATGATCGAGAAGGATAAGATATTCTCGGTGGTGGGCGCCATGGGATCGCCGACCGTGCTGGCCGCACAGGACATCGTGCTTGATGCAGGGCTTACACAGTTGTTTCCGCTCACGGCTGCCGAGTTCACGTATAAATTCGATCCGGCCAAGCCGCAGGAACGCTTGAAGTTCAACAATCTGCTTCCCTATGTCGAGAGCAGCCGCGCTGCGATCAAGTACATGATCGAAGAGTACAAGGTGCAGAAACCCTGCATCATGTATCAGGACGACGAATATGGGAAGAACGTGCTCGAGGCGTATGAGACCCAACTCGACGCGATGAAGGTCAAGCATGCGACGGTGACCAGCTATAAGCGAGGCGCATCGGATTTCAGCGCGCAGATTTCCAAGATGAAATCCGACGGATGTGATCTGGTCGTGCTCGGCACGGTCATTCGCGAGACCATTGGTGCGATGGCCGAGGCCAAGAAGCTCGGCTGGGATGTCAAATTCCTGGGCGCTACGCCTGCGAACGTCCTCGAAGTGCCAGCCCTCGGCAAAGACGTCGTTGAGGGATTGTTCTCCGCTGCGGCGTTCGAGGTGCCATATGAAGACACCGCGAAAGGCAAGGTCAAGGACTGGCTGGTCAATTACAAGAAGGCGTATGGGACCGACGCAAACACGCAAGCGATCATCGGCTACAATGCCATGATGACGTTCGCGCATTATGCGAAGCTTGCAGGCAAGGATCTCACCGGTCAGAAGTTCCTGGATGCGCTTGAAAGCGGTGATGTGTTCCAAGATATTTTCGGCAATCCGCCGACTAAGTTCTCCAAGACCAATCACCTCGCGTCTACGATTACGCAGGTGCAGAAGGTCGAAAAGGGCCGCTGGGTGGTCGTCAAAGGCGGTCTGATGTTCTGATCGGCGATCGCTTTCGCTATCTCATAACCGCAGACCCGGACGTATGCGCCCGGGTCTTTCACGATACGAACAATCCGGGTCAACCGTGGAGGGGCGTCAAAAATGATCGAGAATAGACGGAGAGCGGGCGGGCTTGTCGCTGCGGCAATGCTGTTGGCGACGCCGGCATTCGCGCAGACGAAAACCACCAATCAGGGGATCACGGCGACGGAGATTGTCGTCGGTACTCATCAGGATCTTTCCGGCCCGCTTAAGACGGCGGGCGTGCCGATCGCGAACGGGTTGAAGCTAGCCGCCGAGGAGATCAATGCCTCCGGAGGGATCCACGGTCGGAAGATTCGACTGGTCATTGAGGATAGCGGCTATGATCCGAAGCGCGCCTTGCTGGCGACGCAGAAGATGATCGAACGCGACAAGATATTCTCGTTGATCGGCGCTTTGGGTTCGCCAACCGTGATGGCGGGGCAGGATATTCTTCTTGATGCGGGGATCACGCAGCTGTTTCCAGGAACAGCAGCGGAATTCACGTACAAGTTCGATCCGGCAAAGCCCCAGGAACGGTTGAAGTTCAACAATCTGCTGCCGTATGTGGAAAGCACGCGCGCGGCCATGAAGTATATGGTCGAGACGTTCAAGCCGCAGAAGTCCTGTATCATGTATCAGGATGACGAGTATGGGAAGAACGTCCTTGAAGGTTTTGAGAAGCAGCTCGCAGCGATGAACCTGAAGCCTGCAACGATCACGAGCTATAAGCGCGGCGCGGCGGACTTCAGTTCACAGATCTCGAAGATGAAGGCAGATGGCTGTGACCTTGTCATGCTTGGCACCGTCATCCGAGAGACGGTGGGGGCGATGATCGAGGTCAAAAAGAACGGTTGGGACAATGCGAAGTTCCTGGCCTCGGCGGCGGCGAATTTCCCGGACGTGCATGTGCTGGGCAAGGACGCGGTCGAGGGACTGTATGCCGCGGCGGCCTTCGAAGTCCCTTATGAGGATACGGCGAAGGGAAGGGTGAAGGATTGGATCACCGCCTACAAGAAGGCTTTTGGCTCGGATGCCAATACGCAGGCGGTTATCGGCTACAATGCGATGATGACGTTTGCGCATTATGCGAAACTTGCCGGAAAAGATCTGACAGGCCAGAAGCTGCTCGATGCGCTGGAGAGCGGGGATGTCTATCAAGACATTTTCGGCAGTGCGCCGACCAAATTCTCAAAGACCAATCATCTCGCTTCAACCGTCACCCAGGTTCAGAAAATCGAGAACGGCCGTTGGGTGGTGGTTAAGGGTGGGCTTGTCTTCTAGCGATGCCAGTGACCCGACGAAAGTCGCGGAGGCATCGCTGACGGATGCATTCGCACTTTTGCTCCGGGAGCGGCAGTAGGCTTCGTCCGGGCTTGCCCGAAACTGCCCGGCGAGCTTGCTGAAGTGAGTGTAACCTGTTGCGCGGGGCAGAGGCCCTCCGAGCGGAAGGCCAAATCGATAGAACAACAAGCGGGAGGAACGATGAGAGCGACCGCACTGAAGGCTGCTTTGCTCTGTTCGGCGATGGCGATGGCGGCGACACCCTCGACTGCGCAGGTCAAGACGACGAACGAAGGCATCTCGGCCACTGAGATCGTGGTTGGCAACCATTCGGACTTGTCCGGACCGGTGAAGGTTTGGGGAGTGCCGTTCACCAACGGCATGAAACTGGCTGTCGATGAGGTGAATGCGGCCGGCGGCGTTCATGGTCGCAAAATTAGACTGATCATCGAAGATAGTGGTTATGATCCAAAGAAGGCTGTGCTCGCAACGCAGAAGCTGATCGAGAAGGATAAGATTTTCTCGATGGTTGGCGGCGGCGGTTCGGCCCCGGTGCTGGCTGCGCAGGATCTTGTAATCGATGCCGGCATTACCCAGCTTTTCCCGCTCACGGCAGCAGAGTTCACCTACAAGGTCGATCCGGCGAAGCCGCAGGAGCGGCTCAAGTTCAATAACCTTCTGCCCTATGTGGAGAGCACCCGGGCGGCGTTGAAGTACATGGTCGAGAGCTTCAAGCCGCAGAAACCCTGCATCATGTATCAGGATGACGAATACGGGAAGAATGTTCTCGAAGGCTTCGAGAAGCAGCTCGAAGCGATGAAGATCAAGCCCGCATCGATGACAAGCTATAAGCGCGGGGTTTCGGATTTCAGCGCTCAGGTATCCAAGATGAAATCGGATGGTTGCGATTTGGTCGTGCTCGGCACGGTCATCCGCGAGACTATCGGTGCGATGGCCGAGGCTCGCAAACTGGGCTGGGACGTGAAGTTCATGGGCGCGAGTGCGACCAACGTCATGGAGGTTCCGCAACTCGGCAAAGACGTGGTGGAAGGGCTCTACGCCGCGGCGGCGTTCGAGGTGCCTTACGAGGATACGGCCAAAGGCAAGGTTAAGGATTGGCTCGTCGTCTATAAGAAAGCATTCGGCACGGACGCCAACACCCAGGCGGTCATCGGTTACAACGCCATGATGACGTTCGCGCACTATGCCAAGCTCGCCGGTAAGGACATCACAGGTCAAAAGTTCCTGGATGCGCTGGAGAGCGGTGACGTTTTCCAAGATATCTTTGGCAGCCCTCCAACCAAGTTTTCCAAAACCAATCACCTGGCTTCGACCGTGACCCAGGTTCAAAAAGTCGAGAAGGGGCGTTGGGTAGTGGTCAAGGATGGCTTGACGTTCTGACCAGTCGGAATTCACCGAGGCCGGATACGGCGTTGCGCCAGGGTGTAAAGCCCCGGTGCAACGCTCACAGCGTCTTGCCGATTTTGGGCGATGAGCTCGGCCGGCTGCCATGCGTAGCCAGCCAGTTTTCAAGAGACTTTCTTTCGAGTGCCGAAAGCCGCAAGCCCAGCTTCGAGCGGCGCCATAGGATGTCGTCAGGTGTCACAGCCCATTCGGTCGCGATCAGGAAGCGGATTTCGGCTTCCGTCAACGTGGCGCCAAAATGCTGACCGAGATCGGTGAAGGTCTTGGCCTGATCGAGAAGGGCCCCAGCGCGGGTGCCATAGGCTGTCGCAAGCCGCGAGGCGTGTGATGGGGTGAGAAACGGCCAGTTCGCCCGCAGATCGTTGATCACGGCCGGCAGCACCGCTGTATCGAAGTCGCCGCCAGGCAGCGGCTGTTCGGCGGTCCAGCCCGGGTGGCGGCCGGTCGATTGAGGAAGATAGGGGGCCAGGCGCTCCAGGGCTTCCTCGGCAAGCCGACGGTAAGTCGTGATCTTGCCACCGAAGATGGAGAGCATCGGCAGGCCGCCATCGACATCAAGTTCGAACACGTAGTCGCGTGTGGCAGCCTTGGCTTCGCTCGCGCCGTCGTCGTAGAGCGGCCTGACGCCAGCATAACTCCAGACGATCTGTTTCGGTGTGATGGGCTTGGCGAGATAATCGCTTGCCGATGCGCAGAGATAGGAAATCTCGTCCTGGGTAATGCTGACGGCCGCCGGGTCGCCATCGTAGTCGCGGTCGGTCGTTCCGATCAGCGTGAAGTCCTGCTGGTACGGTATGACGAAAATGATGCGGCCGTCCGCATTTTGGAACATGTAGGCGCGGTCATGGTCATAAAGTTTTGGCACGACGATATGCGATCCTTGAACCAGCCGGACCCTTGCCTTCGCTCCGCCGATCGAACTCAGCGAAAGAACGTCATTGACCCACGGCCCCGCAGCGTTGACGATGGTACGGGCCCGAATGCTTCTCGGGTTCGGGGTGACGTGATCTTCGACCGTGATGTCCCAAGCGCCGTTGCCGCGATTGATCCTGACCGCGCGTGCGCGCGTCAGAATTTGTGCGCCGTGATCGGCCGCATCCCGTGCATTCAGGATAACGAGGCGAGCGTCATCGACGGTGCAGTCTGAGTATTCAAAACCTCGCTTGAAGCCAGCGGCGAGCGGCTTTCCGAGGGGGTCTTTCGCCAGATCGATCGTGCGGGTTGGCGGCAGGCGTTTTCGCCCGCCAAGATGATCGTAGAGGAACAGGCCCAATCGAAGCAGCCAAGCGGGTCTAAGGCCGGCGTGGTGGGGCAGGACGAGGCGCAGGGGATGAATGATGTGAGGTGCGATACGCCAAAGCACCTCGCGCTCCATCAGCGCTTCGCGGACCAGCCGAAACTCGTAATATTCGAGATAGCGCAATCCGCCGTGGATCAATTTCGTGGACCAGGAGGACGTCCCGCTGGCGAGGTCGTCCATCTCGCAGAGCACGACCTTCAGGCCTCGTCCCGCGGCATCGCGGGCAATTCCGCAGCCGTTGATGCCGCCCCCGATGATTGCGATGTCGTAGACCTGATCCGAGATCTGATCCAAGGAAAACTCCGGCGGGAAGGCACCGTCCTGACGCCCATAATCTGGGTGGAGTTATTCTGCAAAGAGGCCGAATTGCAAGTAGGTCAAAGAGGTGATCAGGACGGTTCACGCAGCGTATTTCGGACGGCCTCCCGTGGCGATGACGAACGGCTGACTGCCCTTTGATGCGACGGCATACCGATGGTGCAGAGCGCCTACGGGTAGCCGCGGATGGTCATCCGGTCTGCGCGGACCTCCCAGCTTTCCAGTCGATCCAGGAAACTCATACCAAGCAGGTTGACCTTGGCTTGGCCGCGGGGAACCACCAGCGCGGGGACCGAACGCTCGACGACGATGCCGACGGCCAGGCGGTCGAGGGTGAGGCGGGCCGCGCGCGTGCGCCCCGACGCCGTGTCGAGATCGACGTTGAATTCCAGCAATTCAAGCGGCAGGCCCATCGCTTTGGCTGTCTCGTAGGTGAGGACGACGGATGTCGCGCCCGTATCGATGATCATCGGCGCGTGAAGGTTGTTGATCTTTGCCGTCACGGCGAACTCACCGCCATTCTTGCGCGGAATATCCACCGACCGAAGGTTGGCGGCCAAGCGTGGACTGCTCGCGGTGTGCGATGGGGCGTTGGCGACATGGGAACGGAGCGCGGCCGTCACGTCGGTCGCCGTCGCAGCCATCGTCTTCTGTGCGTACGCGATCCGCTCCGCATCGCCATAGATGAAGACGCCGGCGCAGATCAGTAAGCAAACGAGGGTGATCAGCAGCTTCACGGCAAACCTACCGTGTGCTGGTATCCTCGACCGGCGTCAGGCCGGCGTCGAGCATGCGTTGTCTGAGTCCCGCCATGATGGACAGCCGCTCGCTGCTGTCCATGCGGCCCCACCTGGCGATTTCCGGCAGAGTCCGCCCGCAACCAAGGCACATGTTGGTTTTCGGGTCCATCATGCAGATGGCCACGCAGGGAGTTTCTCTCTTCTTGTCGGTCATTCTGCATCAGATGCACATTCTCCGACGCCCGGCAAGCGTTACTCTTTGAGGCCCGTGCCAGCGTTCATGATCGGTGTATGGCGTGCCCGATGCCGCTCATGGGTGATGTCCCCATGCCAGTCCGGCTGCAGCGGCGGCGTATCGTGCATCGGCGCGAGCGCGGACATCACGCGCTCGGGCGGGAAGGTCACGGTAACTTCCGTGCCGATCCGCAGTTTTGATTTCAACGTGAACGTACCGCCGTGCATGTCGATCAGGTTCTTCGCGATCGGTAGGCCGAGGCCCGCACCTTGTTCGGCGGATTTGATCGAGTTCGATCCCTGGCCGAAGGATGCGAGAACGACCGGGATCTCCTCCTCGGCAATGCCCGTGCCGCTGTCCTTGCAGGTCAGGTACTGTCCGCCGGATGCAGTCCAGCCGACCTTCAGCCATATGTCGCCGCCTTGCGGCGTGAACTTGATCGCGTTGGACAGCAGGTTCAGCACCACCTGCCGCAGTGCGCGTTCGTCGGCCCACAGACGCGGCATGTTGTTCTCGAACACTTCGTGGATCGTCAGGCCCCGGCTTGAAGCGCGCAGCTTCAGCAGGTGATGGCAGTCGGCGACGACGTGGACCAGCGAGACCGGTTCTTCGTTGAGTTCGTAGCGTCCGGCTTCAATCCGTGACAGGTCGAGAATCTCGTTGATGAGATTGAGGAGGTGAACGCCGGAATTATGAATGTCGGCCGAGTAGTCCTTGTAGACCGCCACGGCGTGCGGTCCGAATATCTCGCTCTTCATCACCTCGGAGAAGCCGAGGATGGCATTGAGCGGTGTGCGCAATTCGTGGCTCATCTGAGCCAGGAAGCGGGACTTCGCGACGTTGGCAGATTCAGCGCGGAAGCGTGCTTCGTCGGAAATCGCTTTGGCCTGTTCGAGTTCGCCGATCAGAGCATCTTTCTCCGCGCGCGCCTCGAGCGCGGCGAGTGTCGTCGAATGCAGGCGATGTGCCAGCAGCGCAAAGTAGCCTTCAGCCGCGATCGCGAGGGCAGCCAGGACGTAATCTTCAAACGATCCGCGCACCGCGAAGTTCAAAGCGATCGCGGAGGTGACCGGCACGGTCGCTGCGAACGCGGCCATCGGCAGGCTCGCCGCAATCATGCTGGAGACCGCGACCACCAGCAGCATTAACGAAACCAGGAGGGTGTTCGAGACCGTGTCGAACCCCGACGGGTGGATCAGAATGAAGGTCCAGGACAGACCGTAGAGCAGGTCGAGCAGGACGAACCGGGTGCGCCACCGGCGGGTTCCCGCGGGCGAGGCAGGCTCATTGAGGAAGCGGCGGCAATTCGCCACCGTCACGGCATGCACGGCAAGGATCACGCAGGTCCAGATCGCAGCGCCCAGGATCTTAATCCAAAGGCTCGACAGCAGGCCTGCCACCACCACCAGCAGAATGAGCACGAGCGAAGCCGACAGCCGTGTCTGGGCGTACTGGCGCAGCAGTTCGTGGTCGAAGGCGGGGCGGGTTCCGCTGGTCGAGGTCAGGCGGTCGCGCGCTTCGCGCACGCGCTGGCTCGCGGCGCGGCGGCCGCGCGGCTGGGCTGGTGCGGGCTGTTCGAGCGGAACAGCAACGACCTCAGGCCTTTCCCCAGATTCACTCATTAACCGTCACGCACCCAGACGCCACTAACGCTCGATCTTTATCTCTTGCTGGAAAGGGTTAAAGGCTGCCTTAAAGAGCCGGAAAATTCGGCTAATAAATCGCTAATTTCCCGCATTGCGGGTATTATTGTAATGTTCGCGTATTCGGCGGGTCACCTCCTCGGTCGGGGCGGCTGCTTGAGTGTCTGGCTGGCCGCCGCTAGGGAGGAGATGGGGATCACCGCATTCGACGCCGGGTCCGATTTTCCCGGACGCCCCACGCCAGCGCTATGCGCGGCTCCGATGCGTCATCCTGACAATCCGGCAAGGAAGGGGTGGGTCGGCAGTCCGCGCCGCCCAGAGCAGCGGAGGAGGCGTCCAGTGGCCTCCAGTGGGTAGGGAACGGTCCATGGGGCCGCTCTGGCGGCTCGGAAGTTTCGGCCGTTGCTGAGCACCCGGAGGCCCGATCGACGAAGGCTGGTTTCGTGGAGCGGCCTTCGTTGATGGTGAAACAGCCGTCAGCGCTGCAGCCGGGCGATCAGGCTCGACGTATCCCATCGGCTGCCGCCCATCCTTTGTACCTCCGAATAGAAGTTATCCACCAAAGCGGTGACGGGCAGGCTCGCGCCATTGCGGCGCGCTTCCGCAAGGCAGATGGACAAGTCTTTGCGCATCCATTCCACCGCAAATCCGAAGTCGAACTTGCCTTCATCCATGGTCTTGTAGCGGTTCTCCATTTGCCACGATTGTGCGGCTCCCTTGGAGATCGTGTCGATCACTGCATTGACGTCGAGGCCGGCCTTCTTGGCGAAATGGATGCCCTCAGACAGAGCCTCCACGAGACCTGCGATGCAAATCTGATTGACCATCTTGGTCAGTTGGCCCGAACCGGCCGGGCCAAGCCGCCGGCACATCCGCGCGTAGGCAGCAATAACCGGCTCGGCCGTCGCATAGGCCTTCTCGTCTCCCCCGCACATAACCGTCAGCACGCCATTCTCGGCGCCCGCCTGGCCGCCCGAAACGGGCGCATCGACAAACCCCAATCCGCGCTTTTTTGCGTCTGCGTCGAGTTCACGGGCGATGTCGGCGGATGCGGTCGTGTGATCGACCAAAATCGCCCCCGCTTTCATTCCAGCGAATGCGCCATTTTCCCCGAGAATAACCGAGCGGAGATCGTCGTCGTTGCCGACGCAAGCCATCACCAAATCCTGCCCCTCGGCCGCTGCCTTTGGCGTGGGGGCGGCCCGGCCACCGAACTTCGCGGCCCAGGCCTCGGCCTTCGCCGGCGTGCGGTTATAGACCGTAACCTCGTGCTTGCCCTTAGTGACCAGATGCCCGGCCATGGGAAATCCCATGACGCCGAGGCCGATGAACGCTACTTTAGCCATGTGTAAGCCCTTGCCTGAAATGCCACGCCTAAGTGTCGGTGCCACGCCGGACCACTTCGCCAGTGGTTTGATTCCGACATTTGCATCCCACTGAGGCAACGACGTCTGCAAATGTTGGAAACAACGGAGCAACAAACCGGCATCGTTGCGCGTTTTGCACGAGAACAGCATAAAGAATGCTGTGTGAAGGGCAACGGCAGATCGTTTTTTGCGGGAAATAGGGAGCGGCGGATGGGTGTCGGTTTACTCGATCATGTCAACATCCGAACCTGTATGCTCCAGGATACGGTGCGATTTTATGAGGACGTCCTGGGTTTGAAGCAGGGGCCCCGGCCGGAATTCCCATTCCCTGGCGCATGGCTTTACAGCGATGGTAAGGCTGTGGTTCACCTGGTGGACATTTCACCGACCGGCGAGCAGCAAAAGCCTGACTCCGGCGTGGTTCATCATGTGGCATTCACCAGCACAGGCTTTGCGGGCATGAAGCGGCATCTTCAGGCAATTGGCGTCGCGTTCGACGCGCGTGAAGTGCCCGGCGGAGAGCTATGGCAGATATTTGTCCGCGATCCGAACGGTGTGATGATCGAGCTCAATTACGAAACGGCAAACGAGCGATGATGCGTCGATCCGTATCCATTGTTGGTTCGCTGTTCTATCAATGAAGCAGCCGCATGGTCGGGGATCATTGCCTGCTGCTGCGGGAGGTTTGTGGTGAGTGTGACCGTTGAGGCTGTTCGCGATGCTCTGGCAAAGGTGAGGTCGCCGAAGGGCGCGCCGTTGCCGGATGCCGGCGTCCTGTCGGAAATCGTCGTCAATGATGGCAAGGTATTCTTGTCCATCAACGTCGAGGCCGCAGATGCCAAAGCGTGGGAGAGCGTTCGTGAACAGGCCGATGCAGCGGTCAAGGCGATTCCCGGAGTCTCTTCGGCGATGATCGCATTGACGGCCGAGCGCAAGGGCGGGGTGGAGCCTGCCCCGTCGCCGCGGCGGCAAGGTGTTCCGAGCGCGGCGTCGCATCGGCCGGCTCAAGCGCCGCATGGCTCGCCGATGGCGAAGCAGGCGCCGATCCCCGGCATCGCTGCGATCATCGCGGTGGCTTCAGGCAAGGGTGGCGTCGGCAAGTCCACCACGGCTCTCAACCTTGCGCTGGGCTTGCGCGATCTTGGCCTGCGCGTCGGTGTTCTCGATGCGGATATCTACGGCCCGTCGATGCCGAAGCTGACGGGTATTCGCGAGAAACCGGAGCTGACTGACGCCAAGAGGATGATTCCAATTTCTCGTTTCGGCTTGGCGATCATGTCAATCGGTTTTTTGGTCGAGGAGGAGACGCCGATGATCTGGCGTGGTCCGATGGTGATGTCGGCGATCACGCAGATGCTGCGGGAAGTGGAGTGGGGGACGCTCGACGTTCTTGTGGTCGACATGCCGCCCGGCACGGGTGATGCGCAATTGACACTGGCGCAACAGGTGCCGCTACAGGGGGCCGTCATCGTTTCAACGCCGCAGGATCTGGCGCTGATCGATGCGCGGCGCGGTCTTGCCATGTTCACCCGTGTCAACGTGCCGGTGCTTGGGATCGTCGAAAACATGAGCTACTTCCAGTGCCCTCACTGCGGCACGCGGTCGGATATCTTCGGCCACGGCGGCGCCCGCCACGAAGCGGAGCGGTTGGGTGTGCCGTTCCTCGGCGAAATCCCGCTGCACATGGATATCCGCGCGACGTCGGATTCGGGTACGCCGTTGGTCGAGAGCGTCCCCGATGGCGCCCACGCTGCCATTTATCGGGCGATCGGCGGCCGGATCAGGGAGCGGCTTCAGGGCACTCCGCCCACTTCGTAAGTGTGCTGGCATCAACCCGGCGGATCATACAACTTTCGTTCAAACGGCGTCTGATCGGCGACTCCGTCCGTTTGCGCGGGATGTCTTCCGTGCTACTGCGAAGAAGCAGAAGGCGCCCTTCATCCCCTGTGGGCGAGGGTGATTTCTGAGCCTGAATAGAACCAAAATCATAGGCTTCTGGTGCCATGCCCCATTCCCGTCCGCCATGGATCGGTAGCCTCGAATGGGCGGCGCAAAGGGCCGATATCGGGGACCGCCAAGGCCGCCCCAAGGAAGAGGAGATGCTGAATGAAGCGTCGTGATTTTCTGAAAGCTTCTGCAACCGGCGCTGCGATCACTGCCGTAGCCTCGCCTGCGATCGCGCAGTCGAGCCCGGAGATCAAATGGCGGATGACGTCGAGTTTCCCAAAATCGCTCGATACGATCTATGGCGGCGCCGAATACTTCGCCAAGCAGGTTGCCGATCTGACCGACAACAAATTCCAGATCCAGGTTTTCGCGGCAGGCGAACTGGTGCCCGGCCTGCAGGCTTTGGACGCGACCAGCAACGGCACGGTCGAGGCGTCTCACACCGTTTCGTATTATTACGTCGGCAAGGACCCGACCTACGCGATCTTTGCATCGGTCCCGTTCGGTCTCAACTCGCGCATGCAGAATTCCTGGCTCTATCAGGGCGGTGGCAACGAACTGGCCAACGAGTTCTTCAAGAAGGCTAACGTCTACGGCTTGCCGTGCGGCAACACCGGCACCCAGATGGGCGGTTGGTTCCGCAAGGAGATCAAGACGGTTGCCGATCTGTCGGGACTGAAATTCCGTATCGGCGGTATCGCCGGCCAAGTGCTGCAGAAGCTTGGTGTCGTTCCACAGCAGATCGCCGGCGGCGATATCTACCCGGCGCTGGAGAAGGGCACGATCGACGCGGCCGAATGGGTCGGGCCCTATGACGACGAGAAGCTCGGCTTCGCGAAGGTGGCGCAATATTACTACTATCCAGGTTTCTGGGAGGGTGGACCGACCGTCCATGCCTTCTTCAACCTCGACAAGTACAATGCGCTGCCGAAGGCTTATCAGGCTGCGATCTTCAACGCCTGTCACAGCGCCAACACCTGGATGCTCGCGCGTTACGACATGCAAAACCCGACGGCGCTCAAGCGGCTAGTGGCCAGCGGGGTTCAGCTCCGTCCGTTCTCGGATGAGATCATGACGGCGGCATTGGCCTCCACCAACGAGTTGTGGGGCGAGATCTCCGCCAAGAATGCGGACTTCAAAAAGGCGATTGATGCCATGCAGGCTTACCGGGCCGACCAGTATCTCTGGTGGCGCGTGGCGGAATACACCAACGACACCTTCATGATCCGGGCGCGTCAGCGCGGCTGATGGGTTCGATCGTTTCGACAAAAGCCCAGCCGTCAGGCTGGGCTTTTTGCATTGCGGGATGATAAATCCATGTATGCTCGGTGATGTCCATGGCGGACCAAGCTCTCAGCAAGAAAGGGCAAGGGAGACAGACACCAGGAGCAAATTCCCATGAAGAGAAGGGATTTTATCCGGACTGCCGGTATCGGCATTGCCGGAGCAGCGGTCGCGTCGCCTGCCATTGCGCAATCCATGCCTGAACTGAAATGGCGTTTGACGTCGAGTTTTCCAAAGTCGCTCGATACGATCTACGGTGCAGCGGAAGTCTTCTCAAAAGCCGTTGCTGAAGCAACGGATAACAGATTTCAGATCCAGGTCTTTGCTGCAGGCGAAATCGTCCCGGGGCTGCAAGTTGCCGACGCTGTCTCCAACGGCACCGTGGAGATGGGACATACGGCTTCATATTACTATGTCGGCAAGGATCCGACCTATGCGCTTGCGACTGCTGTGCCCTTTGGCTTGAACAGCCGCATGCAGACCGCATGGCTGCAAGTCGGCGGTGGCGGCGATTTGCTGAATGAGTTCTACAAGAAGTCGAACATCATCGCCTTTCTCGCCGGCAATACGGGCTGTCAGATGGGCGGCTGGTATCGCAAGGAAATCAAGGAGGCGAAGGACCTGAGCGGTCTCAAGATGCGGATCGGTGGCTTTGCAGGGCAAGTTCTGACCAAGCTCGGCACCGTGCCGCAGCAGATCGCCGGCGGCGATATCTATCCGGCGCTGGAGAAGGGGACGATCGACGCGGCCGAATGGGTCGGGCCCTATGACGACGAGAAGCTCGGCTTCAACAAGGTCGCGAAGTATTACTATTATCCCGGTTGGTGGGAGGGTGGACCGGGACTGCATAACTTCGTCAATCTCGACAAATGGAATGCGCTGCCGCCGGCGTATAAGTCGATTATCAAGACCGCCTCATCCCTTGCCAACGAAACGATGCAGGCGCGATACGATGCGCTCAATCCTGCAGCGTTGCGGCGGCTGCTGGCCGGTGGCGCAGAACTCCGCGCGTTTTCGACCAATGTGATGGAGGCATGCCTGAAGGCGGCAAATGAGGTCTATGCGGAGACGTCGGCCAAGAACGCTGATTTCAAGAAGATCTATGACAGCATGGTCGCGTTCCGCAACGAGCAGTATTTCTGGTGGCAGGTCGCCGAATATGGTTACGATAGCTTCATGATCCGTTCCCGCGCGCGGGGATAATTCTCCTGTACGATAATCGAAAAACGGCCCGGTTTAGCCGGGCCGTTCTTGTTTATTGAAGTTTTGGCGGACCGAGGTCGAGAGGAGGTAGATCCAGTTCGGGTATCTGGAAATCGACCTTCGAAGGATCAACAGCCGTGCCGACGGATTTGTAGTGCATCACCATCTGCGGGAAGGCGATGACGAGGCCGACCATGATGAGCTGGATGATCACGAAGGGCACCGAGCCCCAGTAGATTTGTCCCGTCGTCACGGGCTCCATGCGCTTGCCGCTGACGCGATCGGTGTAGGCCTCCCGTGGTGCCACCGAGCGCAGATAGAACAGGGCGAAGCCGAAGGGTGGATGCATGAACGACGTTTGCATGTTGACGCCGAGGATCACACCGAACCAGATCAGATCGATGCCAAGCTTTTCAGCGGCCGGCCCAAGCAACGGGACGATGATGAAGGCGAGCTCGAAGAAGTCGAGGAAGAAGGCTAGCAGGAATACGATCACGTTGACGAAGATCAGGAAGCCGATCTGGCCACCGGGCAGCGATATCAGCAGTTCCTCAACCCAGCGATGGCCATCGACCCCATAGAACGTCAATGAGAACACGCGGGCGCCGATGAGGATGAAGACGACGAACGCCGACAGCTTTGCTGTCGATTCCGCGGCTTGACGGGTGAGATCGACGCTGAGCCTGCCCTTCATCATGGCGAGGATCATGGCGCCGGCGGCTCCCATTGCCCCGCCTTCGGTCGGCGTAGCCACGCCGATAAAGATCGTGCCGAGGACCAGGAAGACCAAGCCGAGCGGCGGCACCATGACGAACACGACCTGTTCGGCAAGCTTGGACAGGAGCTTCAAACCGCTGAAGCGGTTTACGACGGCGATGACGAATGACAGGGCGACCGCCACCGTCATCGAGAGCACAACATAGTCCGCTCCAGGCTTTACCTTGGTGAAGCTCATGACGAACAGAGCAGCGGCCGTCGCTCCACAGATGACCAGGAACAGCGATATGGTCATCGTTCGGATGATGCCGAGGAACGGTTTGGTGAGGAGGGCGGTCAGCGCGACGGTCAAGATGCCATGGCCGACCGGCGTGCCCAGGGAGAGCTTCTCGAAGACGGGCAGAATCCAGTCGAACAATCCAAGCCGCGTGACGATGAACCATGCGGTGCCCACCGCCGCGATCACGGCAAGCGGGAAGATCAGAGGGTGGCGTGCCGTTTCCGGTTCACGCAGGGTCTGCGCTTCCAGCGGCAACCCTGGGGTTGCTTGCGGGGCAACCACCGAGACCAGAAAAATATAGAAGGCATAGAGCAAGGACAGAACGATCCCGGGAATAAACGCACCCTCGTACATGTCGCCGACGGAGCGGCCGAGTTGATCTGCCATGACGATGAGAACGAGGGACGGCGGAATGATCTGTGCAAGCGTACCAGAGGCGGCAATGACGCCCGTTGCGACCCGGCGATCATAGCCATAGCGCAGCATGATCGGCAGCGAGATCAGGCCCATCGAGATGACCGAAGCGGCGACCACACCTGTCGTCGCTGCGAGCAAGGCTCCGACAAAGATGACGGCGTAGGCGATGCCGCCGCGGATGCTGCCGAAAAGCTGCCCGATCGTCTCGAGCAAATCCTCTGCCATGCCAGATCGTTCAAGGATCAGGCCCATGAAGGTGAAGAACGGAATGGCAAGCAGCGTGTCGTTGTTCATGACGCCGTAGACACGCTCGGGCAACGCCTGCAGGAAGTCGGGACGGAACAGGCCGAGTTCGATGCCGATGAAGGCGAACAGCAAGCCATTCGCTGCCAGCGAAAATGCCACCGGGTAGCCGAGCAGCAGGAACACAACAAGCGACGCAAACATGATCGGCGCCATGTTGTGGATGATAAACGCGGTCATTGGGCGGTTCCTTCGTGCGCGCTGCCTGCTGTTACTTCCGGTCGGCCGAGATGCCGGCCGCCAGCTTGGCGGCTTCCGCCTCAGCGATCTGATGCGCGCTTAGAACTTCCGCATTGGGATCGGGAATGACCCCGGCCATGATCGCTGCACGCTTGATGATTTCCGAGATCGCTTGCAGCAGCAGGAGCGCCATGCCGATCATGATCAGCGATTTTGCCGGCCATTGCGGGAGACCACCGGCGCTGAAAGATTGCTCGTTGATGTGATACGAGGTCAGAAAGAACGGGATCGACGTCCAGAGCAGAATGATGATGAAGGGCAGCAGGAACAGCAGATGCCCAATCATGTCGATCCAGCTTCGGACCTTCAGTGGTAGGGCATAATTGACGACGTCGATGCGGATGTGCTCGTTCTTCAGCAGCGTCCACGGAGAGCACAGCAGAAAGACGATGCTGAAGAGGACCCATTGCAGTTCGAGGAACGAATTTGACGATACGTCGAACAGCTTTCTGATGATCGCATTGACCGAGGAGACAACCACGGCCACGACGATGAGCCATGACAGCAGCCTGCCGACACGCTCGCTGAATGCATCGATTACGCGGCTTACCCGCAAGAG
Organism: Afipia sp. P52-10; assembly: GCF_000516555.1. Taxonomy (NCBI): domain Bacteria; kingdom Pseudomonadati; phylum Pseudomonadota; class Alphaproteobacteria; order Hyphomicrobiales; family Nitrobacteraceae; genus Afipia; species Afipia sp. P52-10. Next base: position 70,561 of record NZ_AZSJ01000007.1, read on the forward strand.
TGCACGCAAATTGTCCCCCTCGGAATCCTCAGAAGTCTTGGTTTTATGGGCCAATTGCGGCAGGCCGGACAAGAGGCATGGCAACCATTCCAGCCCGGTTTCTTGTCGTCAATTGGCTATTTGAGGGAGATGCGAGCGCTCAGCCGCCGGTGACGCTCATGTGCCGGCCGACGCTTGGCCGGTTGTGCCGCCGGTCGATGACGAAATCGTGCCCCTTGGGCTTGGTGCCGATGGCCCGGTCGATGGCCGCCTCGAGCTGGGCATTATCGGGGGAGGCTCGCAGCGGGCGGCGCAGGTCAGCCGCATCCTCTTGGCCGAGGCATGTGTGAATGGTGCCGGTGCAGGTGATGCGGACCCGGTTGCACGCTTCGCAGAAATTATGGGTCAGCGGGGTGATGAAGCCGAGCTTGCCTCCGGTCTCCCGCACGCGCACGTAGCGGGCAGGACCACCTGTCCGTTCGGCGAGATCGGTGAGCGAGAACTGCTGCTCCAGCCGGGCGCGGATCAACGAGAGCGGTACGTACTGGTCGATACGTCCTTCGCCGATGTCGCCTAGCGGCATCACCTCGATTAGGGTGATGTCCATTCCTTCGCCATGCGCCCATTCGATCAGGGAGGGAATTTCCTCCTCATTGACGTTCTTCAGCGCGACGGCGTTGATCTTCACGCGCAGGCCTGCGGCTTGCGCGGCTCTGATGCCCTCGAGAACCTTGTTGAGGTCGCCCCAGCGCGTGATGCTGCGGAAACGTGCGGCATCTAGCGTGTCGAGAGACACATTGATGCGGCGGACGCCGCAATCGGCCAATTCGCCGGCGAATTTCGAGAGCAGCGATCCGTTCGTCGTCAGGGTCAATTCATCCAGCTTGCCGCTGACGAGGTGGCGCGACAGCGAGCGGAGCAGCGAAATCATGTTGCGCCGGACCAGCGGTTCCCCGCCAGTCAGCCGAAGCTTGCGGACGCCCTTAGCAATGAACACCGAGCAGAGCCGATCGAGCTCTTCGAGCGTGAGCAGATCCGCCTTGGGCAGGAAGGTCATGTCTTCCGACATGCAGTAGACGCAGCGCAAATCGCAGCGGTCGGTCACCGAGACGCGCAAATAAGTAATGGCCCGGCCAAACGGGTCGGTCATGCCGATGGTCTGGAGATCGGTTGCGGTCATTGCCACAGCAGTTCCTGCGCGTGGCGCGTATCGGCCAGCGATACCCTCAATCTAGGGGGACCGCTGGCGTCGGGCAACCAGGCAGAGAGCCGCTATGACGTCAGCGTGAAGGGAAGGGGCTTGCGCCGACGGGGTCCGGGAACGGTGAGGTGGCAGTCACGGCCGGCTCGGCTGCCGCCGGCGCCTCGGCGCGCTTGGCGGGACGTTTCGGAGGCGCCCTGCGCGAGCGCTTGGGGGGCGCTGTCGGTTCGAGCTGGGCGAACACCGGATTGGGCTCCAGATCGGTCACATAGGTCTCGAACTGAATGTCTGTCTGCGGATTGCTCGCGAGCTTCTTTGTCGGCTGCACCGAGACTGTTTGCGGTTGATACTTGTCCAGCGTGTAGGTGACAGTCAGCGGTTCGGCGGGGACGGAAAGCGAGCAGGGTGTCCGGCAGCTCCCGCCCGTGGACGTGCGCGCCTCGGCGCCAGCCGGCATCGATTCGAACTGCAGCGTAACGGGCGCTGGCGTCGGACTGAAGATGCTTGCCCCCGGTAACGATGAAAATGAAGTGCATCCGGACAAAGCAATGCCCGCAAGCGAAAACACGATAACGCGCCGCATGACCCACCCATTGTGACTGATTGACTGATTGCTGCGGCGCCCAGCCGCATCCATCCCCACTCAGAACCATAGGAGCGTCACGTTCTGCGCGCAACGATCGCGACCCGCATCGTTACCAAAAGGTTAATAACTGGCGCGACGCGGGCAGATTTTGAGGAGATATATGAGCTATTTCAGTGACTTGGTCGCGGCGCGGGATTGTCGCGGCAGCAGGTCGACGACGGCTTGGGGAAGCTCTCGCATATGCGAAATAATGCGATCGGGATTCAGATGTTCGATAGGGGTCTCCGTGTAGCCGAACGTCACACCGACCACCGGTACCCCGGCTCTCCGCGCCACGCCAACATCGGTGCCGGCATCGCCGACCATCACCGTCGAAGCCATTTCGCCTCCGGCCTTGGCCACCGTCTGGCGCAGAAACGACGGATCGGGTTTGGCAATCCCGAACGTATCGGCACCGCAGATCGCAGCGAAGCGGTGCGTCAGGTTCAGCCGATCAATCAATAGCTTGGAAAGCCATTCGAGCTTGTTGGTGCAAACCGCAAAGCTGCAGCCCTTGGCGGCAAGGTCATCCAAAGCGCCATCGAGCCCCTCGAACGGGCGCGAGAGATCCGCGATATGCTCTGAATAGTAGGTGATGAAAGCTTTCATCATCCGGTCGATATCGGCCTTGGCGATATCGTAGCCTTCGGCCTCGAGCCCGCGCTCGATCAGCTTGCGGGCGCCGCCGCCGATCATGTTTCGGGCGGTTTCGAGGGGCAATTCGGAAATGCCTTCGTTCCGCAAGGTGACATTGAGCGCGGCCACCAGATCGGGCGCGGTGTCGACCAGCGTGCCGTCCAGGTCGAATACGACGAGAGGGGGAATAGCCATGCCAGATCGCTACTTGCGGTGCGGGCGCTCCGCAAGAGGCAACGGACGAACTTTCCTATGCAATTTGGCCGGGAACGATGCTGTAGGCTGTTCCTCAGGCGATTTCGAGGCTAGACACCGTGCTGCTCCGCGCTGCTGGTGGCGGACTATGGTGATCGCAGGGCCACAGGATGGATATCGAAGGACTGAAACGGCAGGCGGCGGCACGGGCGCTCGAGGACGTGCGCGATGGCATGAAGCTCGGTCTTGGAACCGGCTCGACGGCCCGTCACTTCGTCGATCTGCTGGGTGAGCGCGTGCGCGCCGGCCTGAAGGTTCTGGGCGTGCCGACCTCGGAAGCCACCCGCGAGCAGGCCATCCAGTGCGGGATCACCCTGACGACCCTCGATGAGACGCCGAATCTCGATTTGACCGTGGACGGGGCCGACGAGGTCGATCCCACGCTCAGCCTGATCAAAGGCGGCGGGGGCGCCTTGTTGCGTGAAAAGATCGTAGCCGCGGCCTCCGCCAAAATGACGGTGATCGCTGACGCTAGCAAATGGGTGCAGCCGCTCGGGCGTTTTCCATTGCCGATCGAGGTGGTGCCGTTCGGTCTCGGTGCGACGCAGGCCGCCATCGCGCGTGCCCTTGAAGGCGCCGGCTGTCCGGGCGACCAGGTTCTGCGTATGAGCAACGGCCATGCTTTCGTCACCGATGGCGGCCACTGGATCGTGGATGCCAAATGCGGACGAATTCCTGACGTTCCGAAGCTTGCTGCCGCTCTGAGCGGCATTCCCGGAGTTGTCGAGCACGGGCTGTTCGTCGCTCTGGCGAGCAAAGTCATTCTCGCCGATCCGGCGGGCGTGCGCGTGATAGAACGGCCTGCCGGCCGGTGATGAGGAGACGATCGATGAAGAAGCTTTTCGTAGCGGCGGCGGCGACCGCGGTCCTTGCGCTGACGAGTGCCGACGTTGCCCTGGCGCAAGCGCAGAAGGCACCTGCGGCTGCACAGCAGAGACCGGCTCCTTCCGCGGGCGCGATCGCAGCCGCGAAGGAAATTCTTCAGTTGAAGAACGCCCGTGCGGTCTACGACGGGGCGGTGGTATCGACGATCCAGAGCGTGAAGAACTCGCTGATGCAGAGCAATCTCAACCTGCAGCGCGACATCGAGGAGATTTCGCTGAAGCTCGCGGGCGACCTGAAGGGGCGCGAGAGCCAGATCGGCGATGCGATGGCCCAGATCTATGCCACGGATTTTACCGAGCAGGAGTTGAAAGACTTGCTGGCCTTCTACAAATCTCCGCTTGGCAAAAAGAGCATTGAGCAGGAGCCGAAGTCCATCGAAGCAAGCTTGAACTACATGCGCAATTGGGGCGAGGACTTTGCTCTCGAGGTCAACGAGCTGTTCCGAACCGAACTCAAGAAGCGCGGCAAGGATCTCTGAGCGTCTTCTCGGAGATGGCATTGGCGAGGTTCGCAAGAGCGCGATCGAAAGGCTGAAGTCCCATGGCTAAGGTGGCTGATCGGGAAGTCGATCTATTCGTGATCGGTGGTGGTTCGGGGGGCGTCCGCGCAGCCCGAATCGCGGCAGGTTACGGCGCGCGGGTGCTGGTTGCCGAGGAGTACCGGGTCGGCGGGACCTGCGTGATCCGCGGCTGCGTGCCGAAGAAGTTGCTGGTCTACGCGTCCCATGTTCATCACGAGATCGAGGATGCGGCCGGCTACGGCTGGTCGATCCCTCAAGCGACTTTCGATTGGCCGACGCTGATCGCCAACAAGGACAAAGAAATCACCCGTCTGGAGAGCATCTACACCGCCAACCTCGACAAGGCGGGCGTGCAGATCGTCAAGGCGCGCGCGGTCTTTCAGGACCAGCACACCCTGTCGCTGTCCAACGGCGAGACGGTGCGTGCCAAGCATGTGCTGATTGCGGTCGGCGCTGCGCCCAATCACGGCGCGGCGATTCCCGGTATCGAGCACGTCATCTCCTCGAATGAGGTGTTCCATCTCGATACGTTGCCAAAGCGCATCTTGATCCAGGGCGGCGGGTATATCGCCCTCGAGTTCGCGTGTATTTTCGCAGGTCTCGGCAGCGATGTGACCGTCGTCTACCGCGGCGAGAACATTCTGCGCGGCTTCGATGACGATGTGCGAGCGCATGTTCGCAAGGAGATGGAAGCCTCGGGCATCAAGATTCTGACCGGCTGCACGGTCGCTCGGGTCGATAAGCAGGGCCATGAATATTCCTCGCGGCTTTCGAACGGAACGAGCGTCGTCAGCGAGCAGGTCATGTTCGCGATCGGCCGCAATCCGAACGTTGCCGGTCTTGGTCTTGAGAAGGCCGGCGTCGCTCTCAATCCGCAGAATGGGGGCATTGCTGTTGATGCGTTTTCGCGCACGTCCGTTCCGCACATCTATGCGGTCGGTGATGTGACCCATCGCCTGAACCTGACCCCCGTCGCGATACGCGAGGGTCACGCTTTCGCCGATACGGTTTTCGGCAACAAACCGACCTGCGTCGACCATGCGGATGTTTCGACCGCCGTCTTTACCCAGCCGGAAGTCGGCACCGTGGGTCTCACGGAGGAGCAGGCGCGATCGCAGTTCGCGCGCGTCGATATCTACAAGGCCGACTTCAAGCCGATGAAGGCGACGCTGTCCGGCCGCAACACACGCATGCTGATGAAGCTGATCGTCGACGGGGAGAGCGATCGCGTGCTCGGCTGTCACATCGTCGGCGACGACGCCGGCGAGATCATCCAGGCGGTTGGAATTGCCGTGAAGATGAAGGCGACCAAGGCGGATTTCGATGCAACGATGGCGCTGCATCCGACGGCGGCGGAAGAGCTTGTGACGATGCGCACGCCGAGCGCGCAGCATGTGCGCGGGGTGGCTGCCGAGTAGGTGCCGGGGGCTTACGCCGGTTTGGCGAGGAGCCAGCCGGCGGCGTCCTTCCAGAGCGTCTCGCGATGCTCCGGCCGGAAGAAACCGAAATGGCCGATTGTCTTGGCGCCGACCGCTTGCGGAGCGATTGAGACGATTTGCGGCTTTGTCGCGGTAAAGCCGCTGCAGAGCAGTTCGACCATGGGCTCCGTAGCCCAAGGGTCGTCGGTGAAGCTCAGCGCCCGCACCGGCGCTTTGTATTGCCCGTAATTCGCGAGCGCAGTCAGCGATGGGTCATCGTAATAGTAGCGTTCCTTCATCACCCAATCGGCCCATTGCAGGAACACCCCTTTGGGCAGGTCCTCGCCGATGCCAAGCCGGCCCGGCGTATAGCCGAGCAGGTGGGTGATAGGCTTGCCCAGCAGGTTCAGCATCGCATACACGCGATACTTTTCCGGCGAAGGCATCAATCCCCAGTGGCCCGCCTGGGCGGCAACCAGCAGGCTGCGGGAGATCATATCGTTGTTGGGCAGGAGGCCAATCGCTTGGCCGCCAAACGAGTGGCCGACCACGCCAAGCGGCAAGCCCTTGTAGCGCCCGCGCAGCCAGCTGACGGCGGCGGCGGAGTCCAGCGCCGCCCAATCGGACATCGACGCCTTGAAGCCGGACAGCGACGCGGGCCGGGATCCGCCAATGCCGCGATAGTCGAAGGTGAGGACGACGGAACCGAGGCCCGAGAGATAGGTTGCGAACGGTCGATAGATCTTGCGCGGGACGGCGGTGGCGGAGTTGATCAGGACCGCGGTCTGCTTTGTCCCGTTACGCGGCAGGAACAAGGTGGCGCCCAGCATGTAGCCGTCATTGGCCGGCAGCAGGATGTCGTCGATGAAAACGTCCTCGATGATGGCTTCCGCCACGTCCAACCTCTTGCGTTGTCTCCGGATCACTTGCAGGCAAACCGATCCGTTCCGCAACATCTTGACTCGCAAGGCTGATTTCCGGCTAGCGTGGTTCTTGCGGCCTGTGTATAACCCGGCCCTCCGGCGCGCGCGGGAATTGACGCGAGCCGGATTTTGAGGAGCGAGCCCATGTCCGAGCGGTGGACACCCGACAGCTGGCGCAAGAAGCCAGTCTTGCAGATGCCGGAATATCCGGATGCCAATGCCTTGGCCGATGTCGAGGCGCAACTGGCGACCTTTCCGCCGCTCGTGTTCGCCGGTGAAGCTCGTAATCTGAAGAAGTCGCTGGCGCGGGTCGCTGCGGGCGAAGCGTTCCTGCTGCAAGGCGGCGACTGTGCCGAAAGCTTTGCCGAGCATGGTGCCAACAACATCCGCGACTTCTTCAGGGTGTTCCTGCAGATGGCGGTGGTATTGACCTACGCAGGCGCTTCGCCGGTCGTGAAGGTCGGCCGCATTGCGGGACAATTCGCCAAGCCGCGCTCATCGCCGACTGAAAAGCTCAACGGCATCGAGCTCCCGAGCTATCGCGGGGACATCATCAACGACAATGCCTTCACCGCCGAGGCGCGGGTGCCGAATCCGCAGCGGCAGTTGATGGCGTATCGGCAGTCGGCGGCGACGCTCAATCTCTTGCGCGCGTTCGCGACCGGCGGCTTCGCCAATTTGGCGAGCGTGCATCAGTGGATGCTGGGTTTCCTGAAGGACTCGCAGCAGTCGCGCCGCTACAAGGAACTGGCTGATCGGATTTCCGAGGCGCTGAGCTTCATGCAGGCGTGCGGTCTGGATCTCGAGAGCCATCCGGAGCTTCGGGCCACCGATTTCTACACGAGCCACGAGGCGTTGCTGCTTGGCTACGAGGAGGCCATGACGCGGGTCGATTCGACCACCGGCGACTGGTACGCGACCTCCGGCCATATGCTCTGGATCGGCGACAGGACCCGTCAGCTTGAGAACGGGCATGTGGAATATTTCCGCGGCATCAAAAATCCGATCGGCCTCAAGTGCGGACCATCCCTGAAAGCCGACGAACTGCTTCGTCTGATCGATGTCCTCAATCCGGATAACGAGCCCGGCCGCTTGACGCTGATCAACCGTTTTGGCTCCGACAAGGTGGCCGAATGCCTGCCGTCGCTGATCCGTGCCGTGCAACGCGAAGGGAGGGTCGTGGTTTGGTCGTGCGATCCGATGCACGGCAATACGATTACGTCGACCTCCGGCTACAAGACCCGGCCGTTCGACCGCATCGTGTCGGAGGTGAAGTCGTTCTTCTCCATCCATGCCGCCGAGGGCACGCATGCGGGCGGTGTTCATCTGGAGATGACCGGCAAGGATGTTACCGAATGCACGGGTGGCGCACGCGCCATCAGTGACGAGGATCTGAACGACCGCTATCACACGGTCTGCGATCCCCGTTTGAATGCCGAGCAATCGATCGATCTCGCTTTCCTGATCGCCGAATTCTTGAAGCAGGAGCGGGAGGCGCGCGCCAAGCCGATGCCGGCGGCGGCAGGGCTGTGAGTTGAAGCGACTCTATCTTGCGACGATCAATAGCTGGAACGGGCTGGTTGCCGCGGCCCGTTCCGAGCAGGCCGTTCGTGAAGAACTGGTCATTCTGGCCATTGCCATTCCCCTTGCATTCATCATTGGTGTCACGACCGCGCGGGCGGTTGAATTGATCCTGGTGGTGCTTTTGCTCCTGGCGATCGAATTGCTCAATACCGCGATCGAGAAGCTGGCCGACCGCCTGACGCGGGATCACGATGAACAGATCGGCCGCGTAAAGGATATGGGATCGGCGGCCGTTCTGGTCGCATTGCTGATGACCGGCATCCTCTGGGTGTTCGCGATTGCCGAGCGGCTAGGGATCGTCTGATCTGCTTTCGGGGCGATTGCGAAAACGGTTGCGCACGATAGACTTCGCCTAATCAGCCGAAGTGACCCATGATCGATAAAGCCGCAGACCGTCTCGCTATCACACTCGCCCAGCTCAATCCGACGATGGGCGACATCGAAGGAAATGCCGCTAAGGCACGCGAGGCGCGTGCCCGTGCGAAAGCGGACGGGGCCGATCTGATCGTTTACCCCGAATTGTTCATTGTGGGCTATCCGCCGGAAGACCTCGTTCTCAAACCCGCTTTCCAATCGGCCTGTCGGACGGCGATCGAGGAGTTGGCGCGCGACACTGCGGATGGCGGACCGGCCATGCTGATCGGTACGCCGTGGATCGATGGCGGACGTCTTTACAACGCCTGCGCGTTGCTCGATGGCGGGCGTATCGCGGCGATCCGCTACAAGGTGAACCTGCCGAACTACGGCGTGTTCGATGAGCGGCGCGTGTTCACGCCCGGTCCGGTCGCGGGCCCCATCACGGTGAAGGGGGTCCGGATCGGCGTTCCGATCTGTGAAGACATCTGGACGGACGAGTCTCCAGCCTATGAGAATATCGTTGAATGCCTGACCGAGACGGGGGCGGAAATCCTGATCGTCCCGAACGGGTCGCCATACTGGCGTGACAAGGACGACGTGCGGACCAATGTGGCTGTGGCGCGCGTGACCGAGAGCGGTCTGCCGCTGATCTATCTGAACCAACTCGGGGGCCAGGACGAGCTTGTGTTCGATGGCGCCTCGTTCGTGCTGAATGCCGACCGGTCGCTGGCCGCGCAGCTGCCGGCGTTCGAGGAAAGCCTGGTGACACTGCGCTGGACACGCGCTGCCGATGGCTGGGTTTGCGAGAAGGGGCCGGTTGCTGCGCTGGTCGATGGCGACAAGGGTGATTATGCAGCGTGCGTGCTGGGCCTGCGCGATTACGTGCGCAAGAATGGCTTCCCCGGTGTGCTGCTCGGCATTTCCGGAGGTATCGATTCCGCGCTCTGCGCCGCGATTGCCGTCGATGCTCTCGGGGCTGATCGCGTCCGCGGGGTGATGCTACCGTTTCGCTTCACGGCGCAGATGTCGCTCGACGATGCGGCGGCGTTGTCGAAAAATCTCGGTATTCGCTATGACGTGCTGCCGATCGCCGATGCCGTCAACGGCATTGAAGCCTCGCTTGGGAGCGTTTTCGAAGGCCGTGCGCGTGACATCGCCGAGGAGAACATCCAGGCGCGCGCGCGGGGTGTGATCCTGATGGCGATCTCCAACAAGTTCAACCTGATGGTCGTGACCACGGGCAACAAGTCGGAGATGTCGGTCGGCTACGCAACCCTCTACGGCGATATGAACGGCGGTTTCAACCCGATCAAGGATATCTACAAGACGGAAGTATTCCGCCTATCCAGCCTGCGCAACAGCTGGAAGCCAGAGGGCGCGTTGGGACCGGACGGAGAGGTTATCCCGACCAACATCATCACCCGGCCGCCGAGCGCGGAACTGCGGGAAGATCAGACCGACCAGGACTCGTTGCCGCCTTATGACGTGCTTGACGCCATCCTCGAGCGCTTGGTGGAGCGTGAGGACCCGCTGGCCGAAATCATCGCCGATGGCTTTGACCGCGACACGGTGGTTCGCGTTGACCGGCTGCTGAACGTGGCCGAGTACAAGCGCCGCCAGTCCGCGCCAGGTGTGAAGGTGACGCTACGCAACTTCGGTCGAGATCGGCGCTATCCGATCACCAACCGTTTTCGCGATACGGGCAAGCCGCTGGCAAAGCCGGATGACACGCTTTTGGCTCGTGCGGGGAAGGCCTCGACGGAAGCGATCGACGTCTGAGAGCGCCGCGCTTCCGCGCCGTGATCACTTGGCTGGGATGAAGGTCGGTCCAACCGTCCGGATCGGGCGATCACCTGAAGCCGATGCAGCCGGAGTTGTTTCAGCTGGAGCCGCCTGGGCGTTCGCCGCCGGGGCAGCATTGCCTTTCGGTTGAGCCTGGGGACGAATGGGCCTGCCCTGTGCGTCGCGGGGTTGGGCCATCTGCCTCGAGCGTTCGTCCGTGACGATGATGTCGCCACGCTCGATCGAGGCGCGATCGTCGATGCTCTTCAGCGCTTCCGCCCAGCTCTGGCCTGCCGCCTTGCAAGAACAGGCCGGATTGAACGTTTGACGGTATTTGAAGGCGTTCGGAAGCGAGGAGTAGGGCTGACCGTTGATCGATACGGCGCGGCTGACGTCCTCGCCGTTGCGGAATGTAAACAGCGTTGCCTCGGCGGCGGGGCACAGATTTCTGCAGGACTGCTCGTCGTCGGCGAAGCGGGCCGGATTGGTTGCGAACGATATCGGGAAATAGTAGCCGTCACAGGTGCGGACGCAGACCGTCTTGTAGGTGGATGCGGGCGCGCCGAACTCGGAACTGGCGGGCGGCGGCGGAAGGGCGTTGCTGTTGCCGCCGCCGAACAGGCTGTCAAAGAAGCCGCCCGAGCTGCCCTGGTTCGCATATTGCGGGCCGCAGTTGTTCTGAGCGAGCGCAGCCAGAACCGACCGCCGCTGGCTGTCCCGTTCGAAATTGCCGGCGCTGCCACTGCCGCGTAGCCGTTCCAGGCTGCTGGTGATCTGATCCAGGTTGCCGCGCATCTGTTGGATCTGACCGTTCACCGGGCCGCATTGGGCCGACTGGTTGGAGAACAGCGAAAAGAAGCCGGAGCTGTCGCAGCCCATGCGACGCGCCTGATCGGTGACACGCTCCAGTTCGCGGGACTGACGCGCGGCGGCCTCTTCATAGCGGCGAATCTGGTCGGAACGTCCACCGTCCATACCACCACGCTCCACGGCGGCGAGTTGTGCCTCGAGGCGCTGGCAGACCGGATTGGCCGCTTGGCCCGATTGCGGATAACCTTGCGCGTTGCCCCTTGCCGTCCACGTCATTACGACGCTGCAGAAGGCGAGGGCAGTTACGGTGCGAAAGCAGAATTTCGAAAGACTCAGCATCATCCGCGGCCAGAAGGCCGCAATGCGGCCGGGTCATTTGACATAACTGCTTCCTGAGGCGAGGTCACGCCGTTTCAGCGGCGTCGACGTGGCGATCTGGACAATCCTTCGTTAGGACCGTTACCGCTCGCAGGTGATGGCGATGTACTCTCGTCCGTCGCAACTGGAACCCGCGCACCGGCCTTCATCCGAGGTAGGGATGACGCCCGTGACCTCCTCGGGCTGGACACGGTGAAATGCCGTTGCCACGCGGAAATGGTGAGATTGGCAATATGCGCGGGCGGCGGGGGCTCCGCATTGCTCGCCGTTGGCCAGGCACCGATCGATGCCGTACCCGTCCCGCTGGCTCGCGACGACGAAAACGCGGCTGTCCGCCCAAGCCATGGACGTGCCGACCAGCAGCGTGGACGCGAGGAGCAGGCTTAAGGGTCTCATGAATGCACCGGCTCGGCTCCAAACGACCCCGCGAGGATAGCCTGAAACGCTGAAAGTTTGTTAACCAAAGACGGACGGCGCTTTGCCACGCGAGGTATGCCAAAAATGAGGCGAATTCGCCATATTCACGGTTTTTCTTGACGGAAACAGCCCACTTGGCCCATGGTGGTGCTATGTACGGTCTCCTCATCATTTATGGCATTTGCCGCGAGATTACGAGCTAGCGATTCGCTGGCTGAGGCCGTTTTTTCTCGAAACTGAGATAAACCGACGCCCAGCCATAGGGGCAATTGGGCTATGGAACTACGTTTTCACGACACAATGACCAAGGAGAAGCGGCGATTCCAGCCGTTGGATCCTGAAAATGTCCGCATGTATGTTTGCGGGCCGACGGTCTATGACTTTGCCCATATCGGCAACGCACGGCCAGTGATCGTATTCGATGTGCTGTTCCGCTTGCTGCGGCACGTCTACGGCGATGGTCATGTGACCTACGTCCGCAACATCACCGACGTCGACGATAAGATCAACGATCGCGCCGCACGCGATTACCCGGCACTGCCTTTGAACGAGGCGATCCGCAAGGTCACCGAGTTGACGGGATCGCAATTTCACGCCGACGTCGATGCGCTCGGCGCGCTGCGTCCGACGGTCGAGCCGAGGGCGACCGAGCACATCGCCGAGATGCGCGAGATCATTGAGAAGCTGATTGCGAACGGCAATGCCTATGTCGAACAGGATCACGTCCTGTTCTCGGTCGGCAGCATGCCGGATTACGGTAAGCTCTCGCGGCGCTCGCTCGACGAAATGATCGCTGGCGCCCGCGTCGATGTCGCGCCCTACAAGCGCGATGCGATGGATTTCGTGTTGTGGAAGCCCTCGAAGGCCGGCGAGCCATCATGGCCGTCGCCAGGCGGAATTGAGGTCGAGGGGCGTCCCGGCTGGCATATCGAGTGCTCGGCGATGGCCTGGAAGCATCTCGGCGAACAGTTCGACATCCATGGTGGCGGCATCGATCTCGTCTTCCCGCATCACGAGAACGAGATTGCGCAAAGCTGCTGCGCATTCCACGCCAACCGCATGGCGCAGGTTTGGATGCACAACGGCTTCCTGCAGGTCGAAGGCGACAAGATGTCGAAGTCGCTCGGCAACTTCGTCACGATTCGGGAGTTGCTCGATACCGACAAGTTCGCCGGACGGAAGTGGTCCGGTGAAGTGCTCCGCCTTGCGATGCTGCGCACGCATTACCGCCAGCCGATCGACTGGACTGCGGCCGCGCTCGAGGAGAGCCGGAAGACGCTGGATTCCTGGTACGACCTCGTCGGTGATGAAACGAAGGCCGCGGCTGCGCCGGACGCCGGGGTGCTGGACGCGCTTGGCGACGATTTGAATACGGCGAGTGCGATTGCGCGGCTGCATGCGATCGCTGCGGAGGTACGAGCGGGGACAGGCGACGACCAAGTGCGCCTCCGGCGCAAGCTCAAGGCATCCGCGATGATCATGGGGCTTTTGAGCGCGACGAAGGCTGAATATATCGCTGCCGATCCGCAGGTGGTTGCAGTCGATGCCGCAGCGGTTGAGGCTCTGATCGCAGCGCGGGCTGCCGCGCGCGCGGAGAAGAACTGGAAGGAGTCGGACCGCATTCGCGATCAGCTCGCAGCGATGAAGGTCGTGCTGAAGGACGGCAAGGACGCAAGCGGCACCCCCGTGACCACATGGGAGATTGCCCGATGAAGAGGCTGGACATGCCTTTCCCGCGTTTCGTGTTCGGGATCTGATGAGAAATGGGACAAACGATGCCAAAGCCCGGTTTGCGGCCGTTTCTGCCTGCCGACACGCCCGTTTGCGCGGCGATCTATGAGGCGAGCATCGCCGAACTGACGGGCGATGACTACACCGAGGCCCAGCAGGAGGCCTGGATCGCCGCTATTGGTGAGGATGATTTTGCCGCCCGGCTCGGTAAGCAGCTGACGTTGATCGCCACCTTGCAGGAAACGCCGGTTGGCTTTGCCTCGCTGAAGGGCAAGGATCATATCGATCTGCTATTCGTACATCCGAGTGCTATCGGGCAGGGCGTTGCATCGTCGCTGTGCGACGCTTTGGAGAAGCTCGCCGGCGCGCGCGGAGCGACCAAGCTCACCGCGGAGGTCAGCGATACGGCACACCGCTTTTTCACCAAGCGGGGATATGTCGCGCAACAGCGCAACACCGTTCCGCTCGGCGATGAGTGGCTGGGTCATACGACAATGCAGAAAACGCTCGGCGAGACGCCGAAGGGAGCGCCTCAATGAGCCGCGAACGTCTCTACCTTTTCGATACGACACTGCGGGACGGTGCGCAGACAAACGGTGTCGACTTCACCGCTCACGACAAGAAGCTGATCGCAAGTATGCTCGACGATCTCGGCATGGACTATGTCGAGGGCGGCTATCCGGGCGCCAATCCGACCGATACCGAATTTTTCTCCGCAGACCCGCAACTGAGCAAGGCCAAGTTCACTGCATTCGGAATGACGCGCCGTCCTGGACGGTCGGCATCGAACGATCCCGGCATCGCTGCGTTGCTGGATGCCAAGGCCAATGCGATCTGCTTCGTCGCGAAATCCTCGGAATACCAGGTCAAGGTGGCGCTAGAGACCACCAATGAAGAAAACCTCGCGTCGATCCGGGACAGCGTCGTCGCGGCCAAAGCGAAAGGCCGGGAGGTGCTGGTCGATTGTGAGCACTTCTTTGACGGCTACAAGGCCAATCCGGCCTATACGCTGGCATGTGCGAAGGCCGCTTACGAGGCGGGTGCGCGCTGGGTGGTGCTCTGCGATACCAACGGCGGCACGCTCCCGTACGAAGTCAGCGAAATCGTCGGTGAGGTCGTCAAGCATGTGCCGGGTACGCACGTCGGCATCCACGCCCACAATGATACCGAGCAGGCGGTCGCAAATTCGCTCGCAGCGGTGCTGGCAGGGGCCCGGCAAATCCAGGGAACGTTGAACGGCCTCGGCGAGCGCTGTGGAAATGCAAACCTCTGTTCGATCATCCCGACCCTGAAACTGAAAAAGCCGTTTTCGGAGAGATTCGATATCGGAGTTTCGGAAGAGAAGCTGTCAACGCTGGTGCATATTTCGCGTGCGCTGGACAACATGCTGAGCCGGGTCTCGGACCCGCACGCGCCCTATGTCGGTGAAAGCGCTTTTGCCACCAAGGCCGGTATTCATGCCTCTGCGATCGTCAAGGACCCGGCCACCTACGAGCATGTGCCCCCGGAAACGGTGGGAAATCATCGCAAGGTTCTGGTCTCCGACCAGGCTGGTCGTTCGAATCTGCTGAGCGAGCTCGACCGGATGAAGATCGCCTACGACAGGAATGATCCGAAACTCACGCGGCTTCTCGAGGAGGTGAAGGAGCGCGAGGCCGTCGGTTATGCGTATGAATCCGCCGACGCGTCGTTCGAACTGCTTGCGCGGCGCACCTTGGGGCGCGTGCCGGAATACTTCCGGGTCGAACAGTTCGATGTGAATGTCGAGCAGCGATTCAACGCGCTGGGGCAACGAGTCACCGTTGCGCTCGCTGTGGTAAAGGTCAATGTCGCCGGCGAGATGCTGATCTCGGCGGCCGAGGGAAATGGTCCGGTCAACGCGCTGGACGTGGCCTTGCGTAAGGATCTCGGAAAGTACCAGACGTTCATCGACGGGCTGAAGCTTGTCGATTACCGCGTCCGTATCCTCAACGGCGGCTCGGAAGCGGTGACCCGCGTGTTGATCGAAAGCGAGAATGAAGATGGCGAACGCTGGACCACGATCGGCGTTTCGCCGAACGTGATCGACGCGTCGTTTCAGGCGCTGATGGATTCGATCTTCTTTAAGCTATTGCGATCGTCAGCCCCGACCTGATCGGCATGGCGGCTGCATCCGCGCGCCATGCGTTACATCTTCTCGACGACTTCGCGCACCTTGCCGTTGCCATTGCTCTGCATGGCCGCATTGAGCTTGGGCAAGATTTCGGCGGGTGTGTTCGCCGTCAGCAGGTTCACGCTCAGACCTGCGCGAATGAACGCCATGTCGCGCATATGATCGATCAGCTTCAGGAACGGCTCCCAGAAGCCATCGATATTGGCGATCAGGATCGGCTTCTTGTGCTGGCCGAGCTGTGACCATGTCACTTGTTCGACCAGCTCTTCCAGCGTGCCGACCCCGCCGGGCAACGCGACAAAGGCGTCGGCGCGTTCGAACATGATCTTCTTGCGGGTATGCATATCCGGCGTCACGATCAGTTCGTGCGCCTCGGTCATCGCATGCTCGCGCGCGGTCAGGAATTCGGGAATGACGCCTGTAATCCGTCCGCCGTGATCATGAACCGACTTGGCGACTGCGCCCATCAGGCCGATGGAGCCGCCGCCGTAGATCAGCCGGATATTGTTGTTTGCGAGGATTTGACCGAAGGCCGTGGCGGCCTCGACAAAGTGTGGGTTTGCGCCAGGGCCAGAGCCGCAATAGACGCAAATGCTGCGGATTTCACTCATTCTAATGATGTGGTATCGCACCACACCAGGGTCAAGACGTGACCTGGTTTAAAGTAGGTGCCGATAAGCCGCTGGGCTCATCGTGCTCAGTCGGGGGACCTCCAATTTCCAAAGATCAGTAGTTGCAGCAGTAGATCTTGACGCCCGTGACGCACGTTTCGCCCGTGCCCGATCTGGTGCTCTTTTTTGGAATCCAACCAGGGCCACATTGGCCTCGACAGAATGGGCTGTTCTGCTCCAATAGCATTTCTGCGGTTGCCGGTTCGAGCGCGGGCAACAACAGTCCCGTTTGGGATCGCTGTTGGAATGCTCCCGGCTTGTATTCGCCGGACATTTTTCTTCGGCAATCGTGCAATGCGATTGCTCTTTCGCGCCTTGGCCAATGTAGGCGCAATTGCCGTTGCCCTTGTAAGCCGAAAATATTGTTCCAGCCGACAAGCGTTCACGCGTCCATCAGCACCAGAACAGCCCGACGGCGACTGCGATTATCAAAGACATTCTGTACATCGAAACCTCGCGATGCAGACTGGCGAAAGTGGAAGCGTTTAGACGTTCGGTCTGACGATGACGCGCGTCATTTCAGTTTCAGGGAGCCATTCAACTTCAGGGAGCCATTCAACGCGCCTGCGCTTGTCCGGCATTCGTCGGTATCGGGGGAGGCGACGATAGGCATCGTCAGACAGGCATCCTTACGTCAGTTGGCCGGCGGCAATGCTGTCATCTCCCCGCCGGCCATGTTCCGAGTCCCGTGTACCCGGCCCGCCGCTGGCAGCCGTCGCGAGAGGCAACAAGACGCCCAAGAAGCCACAAAAATGAAGGGCTTAAGTCGCGCGCCTCAACTTTCGCAGCTCAAAGACGTTTGCAAGCTACCATGTGTTCCGCGGCCGACATTCACCGAAAGGTGGAGATCGAGGTTCTCATAGGATGGCCGTCCAGTCTTGGGCACGCAGACGTTATTTCTCCATTCTATTCGCACTTGCGAAATTGTCCTCCGGGCCGGTGCGCTGGCTTTAGAAACGCTCTATATGAGGGGCGACCTCGAACGAACGAGAAAGAGTCGCGGGTCGGACGGCATGGCCGCCTGACGCCAGACACGACGAATGACCAAGCCCAGTTCCGCGCCCGATCAGAAGCACATTCAGGCCGCTTCCAGCCGTTTCAACGAGATTTCCGATCGCGGGTCGATGGTGCAGTCGCTAATGCATCTTTGGCCCTATATCTGGCCGAGCGACCGGCGCGATCTGAAGTTGCGCGTGCTGGCGGCCATGGTGGTGCTGCTGATCGCGAAGGTCGCAACGCTCGCCGTGCCCTTCACCTACAAGTGGGCGGTCGATGGTCTGACCGGCCAGAATACGGCGCCGGTCGAAGCGGACTGGTGGGTCTGGCTGATCGCATCACCGCTGCTGATGACCATCAGCTATGGCGTCATTCGCATCGTCATGGCGGTGCTGACCCAGTTGCGCGACGGCATCTTCGCGAAGGTGGCGATGCATGCCGTGCGGAAGCTGGCCTATCTCACCTTCGTTCATATGCACGAGCTGTCCTTGCGCTTTCATCTCGAGCGCAAGACCGGCGGGCTGACCCGCGTTCTCGAGCGGGGCCGCACCGGCATCGAAGTCATGGTGCGGATGGTGATCCTGCAACTGGTGCCGACATTGGTCGAGGTCGGGCTGGTTGCGGCCGTATTGTTCTATCAATTCGACTGGCGATACGTGATCGCGATCGTGATCACCGTTGCGGCCTATATGTACTTCACCTACATCGCGACCGAATGGCGGATCGAAATCCGTCGCCGCATGAACGAGTCGGATACCGAGGCTAACACCAAGGCCATAGACTCGCTCTTGAACTACGAGACCGTGAAGTACTTCGGCGCCGAGGCGCGTGAGGCCGCACGCTACGACCGCTCGATGGAGCGCTACGAACGCGCCAGTGTCCGGACATACACCTCGCTTGCGATGCTGAATGCGGGGCAGGCGGTGATATTCACCGTCGGTCTTGCCGTGGTGATGGTGATGTGCGCGATCGGCGTGCGCAACGGTACGCACACGGTCGGTGATTTCGTCATGATCAATGCGATGATGATCCAGCTCTACCAGCCGCTGAACTTCATGGGCATGGTCTATCGCGAGATCAAGCAGGCGATCATCGATATCGAGAAGATGTTCGGCATTCTCGCGCGGGAGCCGGAGGTCAAGGATCACCCTGGAGCAAAGCCGCTGCAGGTGACCAGCGGCGCGATACGGTTCGAGGACGTGAAATTCTCCTACGACCCGGATCGTCCGATCCTGCAAGGAGTGAGCTTCGAGGTCCCCGCAGGGCACACGGTTGCGGTGGTCGGCCCATCGGGCGCGGGCAAATCGACGTTGTCCCGGCTGCTCTACCGGCTCTACGACATTGGCGGGGGGCGGATCACGATCGATGACCAGGACATCGGCGATGTCACGCAGCGCTCGTTGCGGGCGGCCATCGGTATGGTGCCGCAGGATACTGTGCTGTTCAACGACACCATCCGCTACAACATCCGCTATGGCCGCTGGGACGCGGCCGATGCCGAGGTCGAGGAGGCGGCGCGGTTGGCGCAGATCGATCATTTCATTCGCCTGGCGCCGAAGGGGTATGAGACCGAGGTGGGCGAGCGCGGGCTGAAATTATCCGGTGGCGAGAAGCAGCGGGTGGCGATTGCGCGAACCATCCTGAAGGGGCCGCCGATCCTGCTGCTGGATGAGGCCACGTCCGCCCTGGACAGCCATACCGAGCGAGAAATCCAGGATGCGCTCGAACGGGTCTCCAAGGGGCGGACTACTTTGGTCATTGCCCACAGGTTGTCGACCATCATCAACGCCGACGAAATCATCGTGCTAAGCCAGGGGCGGATTGTCGAGCGCGGCAAACATGCCGAACTCCTTGCCATCGACGGACTGTACGCCAGCATGTGGAATCGGCAGCGGGAAGCGGACGCCGCCCGGGAGAAGCTCGCGATGGTTGGCGACAGTACGGCCTCGCCAGCGCCGCAATCGTCGGGCGAAGACGAGCCGAAGGACAACATGCCGCACGAGCGCGTTCCGCTGGTCACGCCCAACGCGGCAGAGTAGGGTCCGGCTCAATTCGCTTCCGTTTTCAACCTGGTGACAGATGTCGATTGCAAATTCCATCCGCGGGCAGATTCCGCCGATTCATCCGGAAGGGTATCCTTTCATTGGCGGGTTTGCCCTGGCGAGCCTGATCCTGTTTCTGATCTGGACGCCACTTGGCTGGATCGGTACAGGCCTGACGGTCTGGTGCGTGCTGTTCTTCCGCGATCCCAAGCGGGTGACGCCGCTGCGGGAGGGAGTCGTCGTTTCGCCGGCCGACGGTCGGGTGTCGATGGTGGTGCAGGCAGTCCCGCCTGCTGAATTGGGGCTCGGCGACAAGCCGCTGCCGCGGGTTTCGATCTTCATGAGCGTTTTCAATTGCCATGTAAATCGCAGCCCGGTGACGGGGCGGGTGGAGCGAATCGCCTATCGCCCCGGCAAGTTCATCAATGCCGAGCTCGACAAGGCCAGCGAGGACAACGAGCGCAATGCGCTGGTGATCTCCACTCCCGACGGGCAGATCGGCGTGATCCAGATCGCGGGCCTGGTGGCGCGCCGGATCGTCTGCTTCGTCCGCGAGGGGCAATCGATGACCGCCGGCGAGCGATTCGGATTGATCCGGTTTGGCTCACGGCTGGACGTGTTCCTGCCCGAGGGCAGCAAGGCGCTTGTCGCGGAAGGCCAGACGGCAGTTGCCGGAGAGACCGTTCTCGCTGACTTCCGCATCGGCGATGGCGGCCGGACCTACCGGGCCGACTAGTTCGGGTAACGCGCGGGTGCGGAACCGGCCATGGCGCCGCCGCCTGCGGGACGCTATATCTGTCTGATGACCACGCTTCCGAACCCCAGAGTGCCTGACGTGCCGCGCCGCCGCTTCCGGCCGATTCCGCTGCGGATGCTGGTGCCTAATATTATTACGCTCCTGGCGCTCTGCGCGGGACTGACCGCGATCCGGTTGACCATCGACGGGCGGGTCGAGCTTGCCCTCGGCGCCATCGTTTTCGCGGCCGTGCTTGATGGCATCGATGGGCGTATCGCCCGGATGATCAAGGGGCAGTCGAAGTTTGGGGCCGAGCTCGACAGCCTCGCCGATTTCGTCAACTTTGGCGTGACGCCGGCGCTGATGCTTTATTTCTGGAAGCTGCATGAGCTGAACAATGTCGGCTGGATCGCGGTCATGGTGTTTGCGATCAGCATGGGATTGCGTCTTGCGCGCTTTAACGCGACGCTGGACGATCCGAACAAGCCGGCATTTGCGGAAAACTTCTTCACCGGCGTACCGGCCCCGGCTGGGGCGCTGTGCGCACTTCTGCCGATCTATCTCTCGCTGCTCGGAGCCCCAGACATTCCGGCGCTGGTGATCGCGGTCTACGTGCTCGTGATTGCGTTTCTGATGGTGTCGCGCATCCCGGTGTTTTCCGGCAAGAAGGTCGGCGCGCGCGTGCCGCGGGAGATGGTGCTGCCGGTCATCGTTTTCGTCATCCTGATGATCGCGCTGCTGATCGGCTATCCGTGGCATGTGCTCAGCATTGGTACGCTGCTGTTCCTGTGCAGCCTGCCGATCGGCTGGCTGTCCTACCGCGCACAGGCGCGTCGGGCTGCAGAGGAGATGACGGCTGCCGCGAGCACCGTTGCCGGAGAGGTCCACGACCCGTTTTCGGGGCGCCCCTCCGGGGAGAAGCACGAAGACCGGCCGCCGCGCCTGAACTGAGCCTTTCCGACAGTTACCGAATGGTTGATGCGTCGGCGGCCTGGCCCGGACCGCAAGGCTTTACGCTGTTTTAATGGCGCGCGGGATAGGGTCCGATCAGCGTCGGCCAGAAGGGTCAGCGTCGCCGAATCCAGTACGGACGGCACCTAAGCGTATGCGTTGGAGCCATCCATGGATATCGCCACAGGCCTTGGGCTGCTTGCGGGCCTCATCGTCGTCTCGACCTTGATCCTGATGGGCGGCGATTTCCGGATGTTCTACGACATCCATGCCGTCATCATCATTTTCGGCGGCTCGTTCGCAGCGACGCTGATCCGTTTTCCGTTGTCCGCCATTTTCCACGGCGTCCCGCTCGGAGCGAAGTTCGCTTTCACGCTGCGCCGAACGACTGCGCGCGATCTGGTGGATGAGTTGGCTTCCATTGCCGAGATCGCCCGCAAGCAAGGTCCGGTCGGACTCGAGAAGGTCGAAACCGACGATCCGTTTCTCGCCAAGGGCATCCGTTATGTCGCGGACGGTTATGACGCGAACTTCATCCGCGACAACCTCGAGCGAGACCGCGATAACTTTCTCATGCATCTCGACGAGGGGTCGAAGATCTATCGGGCGGTGGGAGACTGCGCCCCGGCCTTCGGCATGATCGGAACGCTGATCGGCATGGTACAGATGTTCTCCAACATGTCGGACCCGTCGAAGCTTGGGCCGTTCATGGCGATCGCTCTGCTGGCGACGCTCTACGGCGCGACCGTTGCAAACCTCATTTGCTTGCCGATTGCCGACAAACTGCATGTTAAGCTGCTCGACGAAGAGACCAATCGCACGCTGATCATCGATGGCATTCTCATGATCCGCGATTCCAAGAGCCCGGCGCTCGTGCGGGAAATGCTGCTGGCCTATTTGCCGGAGAAGCATCGCGATCCCGAAGGCGAGCCAGTCCCCGCTTAGTCCAGCTTGTGTTGCGTGGGGTTGATGAAGCATGGCGAAGAAGGCGCGCGGCGGGCATCAAGGAGGACACGGCTGGTTCGTCACCTTTGCCGATCTGATGGCATTGTTGATGGCGTTCTTCGTGATGCTGGTGGCGTTCTCGACCCAGGATCAGCAGAAGCTCAAGATTGTTGCCGGATCGATGCGGGAGGCTTTCGGCGTCCAGACCGAGTCGCGTTTTTCGGGCATCGTCGAGGCCGATGGTTTGCCGATGCGGAGCCGCCTGAAGCATGTCCAGCACACGCCCGACGATGCGGACAACCCGGCTCTTCCCGAGCAGGTCGAACGCGGCAAGCTGACCGGCGCCCGGCTGAAAATCGATCGCGAGTTTGCGCTGGCATCCGCTTCGCTGCGTCAGGCTTTGCAGGACATGCCCGAGCTGACCGAGCTTTCGAAACACATCATGTTCGAGGAGACCCGCGAGGGGCTCAATCTGGAAATCGTCGATCAGGACGGCCGTTCGATGTTTCCCGACGGCTCCAAGGAGCCTTATGAACGAACGCGGCTGTTGATCCAGAAGCTCGCCGTGCCGCTCCGCAATACGCCGCTCCGCGTCGCAGTCGTCGGCCATACGGCCGCGACGCTTACCCCGCGCGGGGCAGAGCAAAACGCCTTCGAACTTTCGTCCGATCGGGCAAATGCCGTTCGCCAGATCCTCCAGAAGGAGGGGCTGCCAGCCTCGCATTTTTATATGGTCGCCGGAAAGGCCGATACCCAGCCGCTCTTTCCTGATGATCCGACCCTTGCTGCTAACCGGCGCGTAACCATCACGCTCATGCGCGAGGAACCGCCATTGCCTCCCAATCTCCGACCATAGCTGCCTCGGAAAGGCGGGTGGGGTATCTTGATACCCTCATCCTCGCAATTCTTCGGAGTCCATTCAGAGCAGACGATGCTATAAGCCGCGCCGGAATCCGCCGTGCGAGGGAACGAACTGCATTTTGCGGCTTGTAGGAGAGGCGGAGTAATTTTCGGATCATGGCTGTTAGTGAGACCACTGCCGACCTTTCGGCTGACACGCGAACGCGTACCAGTTTTGCTGCATTGGCCTTCGGCAGCGTGGGAGTGGTTTACGGCGATATCGGCACTTCGCCGCTTTATGCATTCCGCGAAGCCGTGCATGCGGCAGCCCACGGTGGTCCTGTCACCCGCGACATCGTTCTCGGTGTGTTGTCGCTGATCGTTTGGTCATTGCTGTCGGTCGTGACCGCGAAATACGTGCTGCTGCTGTTGCGCGCTGACAACAACGGGGAGGGCGGCTCGCTTTCGTTGATGGCTCTGGGCCATCGTGCGCTTGGGCGCCGCAATGTACTCCTGCTTGGGCTGGGCATCATCGGGGCAGCGATGTTCATTGGCGATTCGATGATCACGCCGGCCATCTCTGTGCTTTCCGCCGTCGAGGGATTGAAGATCGCCGCACCGGCGCTGACGGATTACGTCGTCCCGCTGACGATCGTCATTCTCGTTGCGCTGTTTTCGGTGCAAAGCCGCGGCACCGCGATGGTCGCCGCCGCTTTCGCACCTGTGATGATTGTTTGGTTTCTGACGCTCGCCGTTCTCGGGCTTTCGCACATCAGCGACGATCCTGGTGTGCTGGCTGCGATCAACCCATGGTACGCTCTGCAGTTTCTCGGCTCGCATGGTGTGATCGGGCTGGTGACGGCCGGCGCGGTGTTTCTGGTTGTGACTGGCGGCGAGGCGCTCTACGCCGATCTCGGTCATTTCGGCCGGAAGCCGATCCAGACGGCGTGGCTCTCCTTCGTGCTGCCCGCGCTGCTGTTGAACTATTTTGGCCAGGGCGCGCTGGTGCTCGCGCATCCGGAGGCGATTGAAAACCCCTTCTACCGGCTGGTTCCGGATGTCCTGTTGCTTCCCTTGATCGGCCTCGCGACAGCGGCGACGGTGATCGCCAGCCAGGCGGTGATCACCGGCGCCTTCTCGTTGGTCAGGCAGGCCATCCAGCTCGGGCTATTGCCGCGGTTCGAGGTGCGGTTCACGTCGGAAACTCATGCAGGCCAAATCTACCTTCCGCGCGTCAACATGATGCTGCTGGTCGGCGTTCTTCTGCTGGTCGGCCTGTTCCGGACATCGAGTGCCCTGGCGGGAGCCTATGGTATTGCCGTTTCGACGACGATGGTTGCTGACGCGATCATGGCCTTCATCGTCGTTTGGAAGCTTTGGAACTGGCGTGTTGCCGCGGCTGCCGCGCTGATCGCACCGTTCGTGGTCATCGACCTGACTTTCTTCGCTGCCAACTTCCTTAAATTGTTTGAAGGCGCCTGGGTGCCGCTGCTGTTTGGTTCTGCGATGGCGGTGGTCGTCTGGACTTGGATGCGCGGAACATCGATCCTGATCAAGAAGACGCGCAAGATCGAAGTGCCGATGCACGATCTGATCCGCAGCCTTGAGAAGCGGCCGCCGCATATCGTGCCGGGAACCGCCGTCTTCCTGACCAGCGATCCGGAGTTCGTGCCGACATCGCTGATGCATAACCTCAAACACAACAAGGTGCTGCACCAGAACAACGTGATTTTGACGGTCGAGACCGATAACCTTCCACGCGTCGATCTGTCGAACCGCGTTGGTCTCGAGCAGGTCAGCGAACGGTTTACCCGCGTGACTCTGCGCTTTGGCTATATGGAGACGCCGAACGTGCCGCTGGCGCTTGCGCATGCGCGCCGGCTCGGCTGGGACTTCGATATGATGTCGACATCGTTCTTCGTCTCACGCCGCTCGCTCAAACCAGCGCCGCATTCGTTCATGCCGCGCTGGCAGGACCGATTGTTCATTGCGTTGAGCCAGTCGGCCAATGACGCGACCGACTATTTCCACATCCCGACCGGACGCGTGGTGGAAGTCGGCACGCAAGTAACGATTTGACGACCGGCGCCGCCGACCACCTAGATGATGTCCGTTCCCGCGATCAGCGACAACCGAACAGACCCATGCGCCTGTCCGCTGTTGACGGATGGCCGGATGTTATAGCTATGCTGCCTTAACCGTCGAGCGCGAGGGTTTGCTTTATGACAGCCGAGACGTCGCCGTCCCTTGGCCAGCCCTCGGCCGCTGATGGCTATACTTCTGGATCGGGCGCTAGCCTTGCCGGTCTCGCGCTCGGCAGCATTGGGGTGGTCTACGGTGATATCGGCACAAGCCCGCTCTATGCATTCCGCGAGGCGGCAACAGCAGCCGCGGGGCAGGGCGGAATAGTTACACCCGTCGCGGTTATTGGCGTTCTCTCGCTGATCCTCTGGGCGCTGATCGTCATCGTAACCCTCAAATATGTCGTCATTCTGCTGCGTGCCGATAACAACGGAGAGGGTGGTACGCTCGCATTGATGGCGCTGGCTCAGCGGGCCTTGGGCCGCAGCCATGTGGTGATCTCGTTGCTGGGGGTGATCGGTGCGGCCTTGTTTTACGGCGACGCGATTTTGACACCGGCGTTGTCGGTTCTCTCGGCGGTGGAAGGCCTGAAGATCGTTACGATGGCGTTCGACCCCTACGTTGTGCCGCTGACTGTCGTCATCCTTGTAGCGCTGTTTGCCGTGCAATCGCGCGGCACAGCCAAAGTCGCAACCTTCTTCGGGCCGATTACGCTCGTGTGGTTCGCCGCCATTGCGATCGCGGCCGTCCCGCAGATCATCCGCACGCCTGAGGTATTGTTTGCCTTCAATCCGTTGCACGCGGTTGGGTTCGTCGCCAGCCATGGTATGATCGGGTTGGTGACGCTCGGCGCAGTGTTTCTCGCAGTCACCGGCGCGGAAGCGCTCTATGCCGATCTCGGTCATTTCGGCAGGAGGCCGATCCGTCTGGCGTGGCTGACGGTGGTGCTGCCGGCGCTGGCGGTCAATTATCTAGGGCAGGGAGCCCTGGTTATCGCCGACCCGAAGGCGATTGAGAATCCGTTCTTTCTGCTGTATCCGAACTGGGCGCTGCTGCCGATGGTGTTGCTTGCCACGGTCGCGACCGTGATCGCCAGCCAAGCCGTGATCACCGGAGCCTATTCATTGACGCAGCAGGCGATTCAACTCGGTCTCTTGCCGCGGTTTGAAATCCGCCACACCTCCGAGTCCCATATGGGGCAGATCTTCATTCCGCGCATCAATATACTTTTGCTGGTCGGCGTGTTGATGCTGGTTCTCATGTTCAAGTCGTCGAGTGCGCTGGCTTCGGCCTATGGGATCGCCGTGACAGGGACGATGGTCGTCACCGCGATGATGGCGTTCATCGTCATCTGGAAGGTGTGGCGCTGGCCGCCTCTGCTCGCTGCCGCGCTGATCACTCCATTTCTGCTGATCGACCTGACGTTTCTCACCGCCAACCTGCTCAAGCTGTTTGAGGGCGGCTGGGTGCCGTTGTCGCTCGGCGGCCTGATCATGCTGGTGATGTACACTTGGCGGCGCGGCAGCCGCCTGTTGTTCGAGAAGACGCGCAAGCTGGAGACGCCGCTCCTCGGCTTGGTCGAATCCTTGGAGAAGCGGCCGCCGCAGCGCGTCAAAGGGACGGCGGTCTTCTTGACGAGCGACCCTCAAAGCGCACCGACAGCGCTGCTGCACAGCCTTAAGCACTACAAAGTGCTGCATGAGAAGAACGTCGTTCTGACGATCGAGAACGTGAACGCGCCTCGGGTTCATCCAGACGAGCGGGTCAAGATGCGCGAAATCAGCCCGACTTTCTCGCTGGTGACGCTGCGCTTCGGCTTCATGGAATCGCCAAACGTGCCACGGGCGCTTGTCATTGCGCGTAAGCTCGGCTGGCAGTTCGACATCATGTCGACCTCCTTTTTCGTATCCAGGCGGCTGCTGAAAACGGCGGCGAACTCCGTCATGCCGCAGTGGCAGACGAGGCTCTTTATCCTTTTGAGCCGCTCCGCCAACGACGCTACCGAATATTTCGCGATCCCGACCGAGCGTGTTGTCGAGGTTGGGACGCAAGTGTCGATCTAGCGGCGACGAGACGCTTGATTTTCCCCACGCAAGGAGCGACCTTGGCCCGCAGAAAAGGTATTAGCACGGAGGTTTCTGGTGTCGGATCAAGGTCATAGCGTTGAAGATTTGACGCCGGAGGAGGTCGCGAAAGGGGTCGCGGAAGGTCGTTATCTGCTGGTGGACGTCCGCGAACCGAATGAAGTTTCTGCGGAGTCCTATCCGGATGCTGCTGTCGTTCCCCTGTCCACCTTCAACGTAGACGATATTCCTGATCCGCAAGGAAAGCAGGTGGTGTTCGCCTGTCGGTCCGGCAAGCGGTCCGTGACGGCGTCGCTCGCGGCACAGACTGCCGGCAAGCCCTACGACAAGCACCTCGCCGGCGGCATCATCGGTTGGAAGGCCGCCGGTCTACCGACGAAGGCCGGCTAATTGCGGCGATGAATCCGATCTTCGCGAACCTGCCGGTCACTGTCTTTGAGGTCATGTCGCAGCTCGCGCGCGACCACAATGCGATTAACCTCGGGCAGGGATTTCCTGACGATCCGGGTCCGGAGGATGTACGGCGGAAAGCGGCCGAAGCCTCCATTGATGGCTACAACCAGTATCCGTCGATGATGGGGCTGCCCGAGCTGCGAGAGGCGATCGCCGCCCATTATGAGCATTGGCACAAGCTTTCGCTCGATCCGCTAACCGAAGTGATGGTGACCTCGGGTGCGACCGAGGCGATCGCGGGGGCCTTGTTCGGCTTGATCGAGCCGGGCGACGAGGTGGTGGTGTTCGCACCGGCCTACGATGCCTATCTGCCGCTGATTCGCCGGGCCGGCGGTATTCCGAGGCTGGTCCGGCTGCAGCCGCCGGGCTGGCGGCTGACGGAAGAGGCCTTAAGGGGGGTCTTCAACGCCAAGACCAAGCTCGTCATCTTCAACAATCCGCTGAACCCGGCCGCGATCGTCTATCCGCGTGAGGATCTCGCGCTGCTTGCGCGGTTCTGCCAGGAGTTCGATGTCATCGCGGTGTGCGATGAAGTCTGGGAACATGTCGTCTTCGACGGCCGCGAGCATATTCCGTTGATCGCGATGCCGGGCATGCGCGACCGGACGGTGAAGATCGGTTCGGCAGGCAAGATCTTCTCGCTCACCGGCTGGAAGGTCGGCTTCGTCTGTGCCGCGCCGCCGATCCTGCGGGTGCTGGCGAAGTCGCATCAGTTCCTCACCTTCACGACGCCACCGAACCTGCAGTCCGCCGTCGCCTATGGACTTGCTAAGAGCGACGATTACTTCCTTGGCATGCGGACGGAGCTTGCCCGCAGCCGCGATCGTCTGACCAAGGGGCTGGCGGAGATCGGCTTTCCGGTGTTGCCGTCGCAGGGGACGTATTTTCTGAACGTCGACCTGAAGCCGCTCGGTCTGAACGAAACTGACGAGGCTTTTTGCAAACGGCTCGTGGCGGAATACAAGGTCGCGGGAATTCCGGTGTCCGCGTTTTATGAGGAGGAGCCTGTGACCTCCGTCGTCCGTTTTTGCTTCGCCAAGAAGGACGACACGATCGACCGCGCTTTGGAGCGGCTGTCGCGCGCCGTTCGTGGTGCGCGCTGATACGCGCATTGGCGTCCCGGCCCGGAGGGGCATATCTTCCCTGTGTCACGTTCGAACGAGGAGAAATGATGCGATCGTTGTTTGCCGGTTTGCTGGTGATGTCGTTTGCGGTCTCCGGTGCGCAAGCACAGGAACGCAAGGTCCATTTCTACAACTGGTCGAACTACATGGCGCCCGGTGTCCTGGAGGATTTCACCAAGGAAACTGGGATCAAGGTCATCTACGATACATTCGATGCCAACGAGACGCTGGAGACGCGGCTGCTTGCAGGGCAGTCGGGTTACGACCTGGTGGTGCCGGGGGCCTATTTTCTCGAACGCCAGATCAAGGCCAATGTGTTTCGCAAGCTCGACAAGGCGAAGCTGCCGAATCTATCGAACGCGTGGCCAGAGGTGACGCTGAAGCTTGCCACCTACGATCCGGGAAACGAGTACGGTGCCAACTATATGTGGGGTACGACCGGAATTGGTTACAACGTCAAGAAAGCACGCGAGGTGCTGGGGGCTGACGTCCAACTCGACGAGGCGATGAGCACGCTCGACATGGTGTTCAAGCCGGAGAACCTGTCAAAGTTCAAAGATTGCGGCGTGCATATGCTGGACTCCGCTGATGATATTCTTCCGGCGGCGTTGACCTACTTGAAGCTCGATCCGAATTCTTCCAAGCAAGCCGATCTCGACAAAGCTGCCGAACTGATCGCCAAGATCCGCCCCTTTGTTCGTAAATTCCACTCGTCTGAATACCTGAGTGCGCTGGCGGGTGGCGAGATCTGTTTTGTTTTCGGCTGGTCCGGCGACATCAAGCAGGCGCAGAGCCGTGCGGAGGAGGCCAAGAACGGCGTGGAGATCGCTTATGCCATTCCGCGGGAGGGCGCGCAGATGTTCTTCGACAATCTGGCGATTCCCGCCGATGCGAAGAACGTCAACGAGGCGCACGAGCTGATCAATTTCCTGTACCGTCCTGAGGTCGCTGCCAGGAATTCCGATTTCCTGTCCTACGCCAACGGCAACTTGGCCAGCCAGAAGCTGATCAGCGCCAAGATCATCAGCGACAAGACCATCTATCCGGACGAAGCCACCATGAAGCGGTTCTATGTGATCGTCGCCCGCGATCAGGCGGCTCAGCGTGTGATCAACCGGGTCTGGACCAAGGTCAAGACGGGCCGCTGATCACCGCCAGCGGCGGTGGAGCCATAGCCATTGCGAGGGATGCTCGCGGATCCATCCTTCGATGACGGTGTTGATCTTCTGTGTGGTCCCCTGGATATCGATCGCGCCGCTTGAATCCCGAACCGGTTCGATCTCCTCCGTCAACTCGGCATAGAAACGCTGGTTCGGAAGACGGACGATACGAACGCCATGGATGGGGCAGTCGATCTGCCGCGCCAAGCGCGCAAGCAGGGGGTTGGCCTTGGCAGGTCGGCCGAAGAAGGTGATATCGACGCCCTTGGAATAGTGCTGGTCCACCAGCATGCCGACATGGGCGCCGTTTTGCAGCGCGTCGGCGAGCCGCACGGGAGCATCGAGGGCGGTCGGGATCGTCTCGCCCATGTTGAGCGAGCGGATATCCTGCACGGCGCGATCAACGGCAGCGATGTTGGGGCGGCGAAACAGCACGGCGGAGTCGAGGCCATAAGCCGGTGCGGCAAGCGCAGGCAGCTCCCAGTTTCCGAGATGGGCTGCAAACACCAGTGCACCCTTGCCGTCGTTCATGAGCTTCTCGAACAGTGGCTGGGCATTCGGTGCGATCTCGATGCGGCCAGTGCCTGGTCGGTTCGGGTCGAAATCCCAGATGCGATCGAGGTGCGCGAACTCCGCGGCGAAGCGGCCGAGATTTTCCCAGACGGCAAGCAGGATGCTCTCGATCTCTTCCGGTGATTTGTCGGGAAAGGCCGCGCGCAGATTGGCACGGCCGACCTTGTGTTCGGGCAAATAGGGGCCAATGACGCGCGCGCAGCGAGCCAGGAGATGAGCGGTCTTGTCGGGATCGAACCAGCGCAGCGCGCGCAGCGCCAATACCGCTGCTGTGCCGAGCACCGCATCGGTGACGGGCTTCAGCGTTCTTTCCAGGCGGGAGCCTGCTCGGCGCAACGGACGAGGCATCAGAAGCTGACGATGATCTTGCCGAAGATCTGCCGGCTTTCCATACGCGCGAGTGCGGCCGCCACGTTGGAGATCGGGGTTTCGGTGTCGATGATCGGCTTCATGCCGGCTGCCATTTTGTCCAGGCTTTCGGCAATGTTCCTGATGCTGGCGCCGAACGAACCGAATATCCGATACTGCTGCTGGAACAACTGCATCAGGTTGATCGTCGTCGTCGGGCCAGAGGTGGAGCCGCAGGTAACCAGCCGGCCGCCACGCTTCAGCACGAGCAGAGAGCCGTTGAACGTGTCCGCGCCAACATGTTCGAAAACGACATCGACGCCCTTCTTCTTGGTCAGCTTGCGGACTTCGCCTTCGAAACGGTCCTTGCGGTAGTTGATTGCATGATCCGCGCCCAGCGCCTTCACGCGCTCGATCTTGGAATCATCGCCGACCGTGGTGATCACGGTGCAGCCGATCGCCTTCGCCATCATGATCGCGACGGTGCCGATACCCGAACCGCCCGCATGCACGAGAATGCTCTCGCCGGGCTGAAGCTTGGCGTTGTCGAACAGCATGTGCTGGACGGTCGAGAACGCGATCGGCGCACAGGCGGCGTCGCGGGCGCTGACCCCTTCGGGCACCGGGATCACCAGCCGCTCGGACATGTTGAGAAGTTCGCGGGCGAAGCCGTCAATGTGGAAGCCCATGATCCCGCCGACGTTTTCGCAGAGATTGTCGCGGCCTTCACGACACGCGGGGCAGGTGCCGCAGGTCAGCGCGCCATACATCACGACCGGCTGACCGACCTTGAAACGGGTCACGCCTGGTCCGACGCTGGCGATCTCACCGGAAGCCTCTGCGCCGACCACGAGCGGCAGCTTGCGCTTGGCGAAAGCCATGCCGCGATAGCCCCAGACGTCGATGTGGTTGAGCGCTACGGCACGGACGCGGATTTGGACCTCTCCTGCCTGCGGGGCGGGAGGCGGCGGGACTTCCAGCACTTCGAGCTGGCGTTCCTTGACAAGGGTGAGGGCGCGCATCGGCTCGCATCTACGTTGAGGGGACGGGTGGTGCTATCGCCGGTTCGGGCGAGGGTCAACCTGGAGGCACCCGCAAACCGGCAATCAGACCGGTTCGCGGGTCATGATCATCGAGGCATTCTGACCACCGAAGCCGAACGAATTCGACATGGCGGCGGTCACACGCGCATCGCGGGCCTTGTTCGGAACGACGTCGAACGGAATTGCAGGGTCCGGGACATCGTAATTGATGGTTGGCGGAATCCGCTGATGCTCAAGCGTTAGCAGCGAGAAGATGGCTTCCACAGCGCCGGCGGCGGACAGCGTGTGGCCGATCATCGACTTGTTCGACGACACTGGAATCTGCCTTGCGCGCTCTCCGAACACGGTGGAGATTCCGAGATACTCCATCTTGTCGTTCTCCGGCGTCGATGTGCCGTGCGCGTTGATGTAGTCGATTTGCTCCGGCGTCATGCCGGCGTCGCTCAGCGCGTTGCGTACGCAGCCGATGATCGGCTTGCCGTCCGGGCTCGAACGCGTGCGATGGAAGGAATCCGCAAGCTCGCCGCAGCCGGCGATCACGCCGAGAATCTTCGCGCCGCGCGCGACCGCGGCTTCCAGGCTCTCCAGCACCAATGCGCCGGCACCCTCGGCGAGCACAAACCCGTCGCGATTCTTCGAGAACGGCTTCGAGGCCTGATGCGGGGTTTCGTTCTGTGTGGACAGCGCCGACAGCAGCGAGAAGCGGATCAAGGCTTCGGCGTTCACGGAGGAGTCAGTCGCAACACACAGTGCGGCATCGGTCTCGCCGCGACGGATCGCTTCCACGCCGAGCTGGATGGCACTGACGCCGGATGCGCAGGCTGTCGAGATCGAGATCGGCGAACCCTTGGTGCCGTATTTGTCAGCAAGCCGGTCGGCGGCCGTTCCGAACAGGAAACGCCGATGCGCGTCGCGGTATTTGCCGCCGCCGGAAAGCCGCAGCATCGCGTCGTAATCGATCGCAGTCTTGGGACCGAGCGCCGAGGCGATCTCGTCGCGCATCTGCCAGTCCATCTCGACCGGTGCGACCGCCAGAAACAAGGGGCCGGGGAAATTTCCCTTCGTCCCGATCCCAGCCTCTGCGACCGCTTCTTCCGTAGCGAGATCGGCAAACAGATCCGAAAGATCGGTCGCTGTGTTCCGTTCGGTGGTGAGGAAATCGATGGCGCCAGCCATCGTTGTCTTCAGCCCGTCGGTTGGAAAGCGGGTGATGGTCCGGATGCCGGATTCCCCTGCGGTCAGTTTGGACCAGTTGTCAGCTTTGCCGGCGCCAAGGGAGGTCACGATGCCCATCCCTGTGACAACAACGACTGGCCGGCCCGCGTGATCTCGTACGTTCGCCATCTGCCTCCCCGTTATTTAACGGCTTCGACCAGCGCCATGCCTTCGCCGCGCCAGTGACCGGTTCCGACCACCACAATTTGGGTTGGAGAGGAGGGGTGCGCAATCTCCGTCCCGGACGGATCGCTTGGCGGAAACAGTGCGCCTCGGGACAGCGATAGCGCCGCCAGCGCGACCCCGAGCGGGAACTGCGCCTCCATCGTGTGGCCGAAGCGGGTTGCCGTGGCGCGGACCGCAGTGCCCGCGTGGTTTGCAAGAAAAGTGCGCTCTTCACCGGTGGCGGGTTCAGCGCCGGTTGCGCCGGTGATAATCGCGCTGCGGGACGGATCGGCCCCAACCTGCGTCCACAGCGTCTCCAGCGTCTCGCGAATGTTGCCGCTTGTGCCGCGGCGGGCTCGATCGGCAACGACCTTGGCCAGTTTGGCATAGGGTTTGGCGCCGCGCGCCTCAGCGTGGCGGCGCGATTCGATCACCAGGAATGCGCCGCCGGAACCCAGCGCGAAGCCGCCATTCGGACCGCGCGACCACACCGGCGCGAACTGGTCCTTCAGGTTGAAGTCGCCGAACTCATAGAGCATCAGCAAATCTTTGCGTTCGCCGTTGTGTGCGGCGCCGACAAGGGCGATGTCGCTTTGTCCCGAGGCGATCCGTGCGAGCGCGATGCGGATCGCGTCGATACCTGCGGCTTCTTCCCCCATGAAGGTGCGGGATGAACCGGTGACGCCGTGGACGATCGAGATGTTGCCCGCGAGCAGGTTGGATAGCTGGGCAAGGAAGAGCGTCGGACGCAGATCGCCCATCAACCGCTCGTTGAGGAAACCTGGTGCTGCGTTGCCCTGGACCTTTGCGGTCAGGATCGCACTATCGACGGCGAGATCGCGCTCACCGCCGCCGGCCGCGACGATCATATCGGTGCGGCCGAGGATGTCAGCGTTGCCCTTGATGCCTGCGGAATCGAGGGCGAGACCGGCGGCATAGGTTCCGATCCGCTGCCAGGCTTCCATCTGGCGCTGGTCGCCCTTCTTCGGAATCTGCTGATCGAAGTTCAGTGAGGCGAGGGGATGGACGACGTACGGCGCGAATGTCTTATCGTCCGCGCGGATCGTGCCGTTCTGCAGTGCATCCCAGTGGCTATCGAGCCCTTCGCCGAGCGAAGAGACGAGACCGATGCCGGTGATCCAGGCTTCGACGTCGGACACGGTTTACCCCTCAATCGTGTGCGGTGGACAGGTGCGGCAGACCTACGCGCTTTGCCACCACAATCATGTGCTGGCGGAATTCCTCATTGGGAAACGGAACGTGGCTGAAGGTCAGCGTGGCGTTGCAGGTCTTCTTGCCGCCAATCGAGATCTCCGCGCTGGTCATCGCAAAGCCGGAGCCTTCGTGGACCAGCCGTGCGGTGATGGCGAGCTTCTCGCCGGGCGGCACGAAGCTGCGCATCTTGGCTTCTTTCACGGCCGCCAGGAATGGCATCCGCTGGATGTTCATCATTGCGATCAGCAGCCAACCCGACGTTTGGGCCATGGCTTCGATCAGCAGCACGCCCGGCATCAGCGGACGTCCCGGAAAGTGGCCCTCGAAGATCGTTCCGGTCTGAGGGACGTCGGCTTCGACCGCAATCGTCCGTTGGGCGAGATCGATCGCCGTGATCCGGTCGATGAGCTGAAAATATTCGAGATTCATGATGCGGGCGCGGGTTTACGCGCCCTTGGCTGCGACCAGCTCGTCGATCCGCGCGCTGAGATTGCTGAGAACGAAATACTGTTCCGTCGTGGCCTTGCCGTCGTTGACCTCCTGCGTCCACTTTTCCAGCGGCAGCTTGATGCCGAAAGCCTTGTCGATGGCGAAGGCGATATCCAGGAAGTCGAGGCTGTCGATGCCGAGATCATCGATGGCGTGGCTTTCCGGCTTGATGGTATCGCGCGGAATATCGCAGGTCTCGGCGATAATGTTGGCAACTTGATCGAAGGTCGACATCGTAAGCCTTTGATTTATTTCAATAGTTCCGCGATTTGGGTCGCGAAGGTGCTAAGGGGTCGAGCCCGGGTCGGCGCCTTTGCCCTGCATGGGAGTCGTCTGCCCGTATATCGGAGCGACGCATCGAGTTCAATGGTCGCAGGGCTCCATTAGACCGGCCTACTGTCTTCTCCCGCAAGGGTTATTGTCGCTCCTTGGGGAGGCGTCGTGAGGAGGGCAATCTGACGAGAGGCTGGGCGTCTGGCCTATTTGCCGGTGGGCTGGGGAATCACCGCGCAATCGCGCCGTCCGTAGAGAATGCAGTCCTGGGTCCGTCGCAGGTCGGCGATACTCATGGCGAGCCAGACACCGAAGCCGATCAGCGCGACGGTGAAGAGACCCGCGGCAATGTTCATGCGCATGCGGTGGCGGTAATCGTCTGGCTCGCTGGCCCGCTTATAGCGGGAAAGGTCCGAGGGCTGGGTTTGAGGCGGAGCAGCCGTGGGCTCTGCGCGGTGCTTCGCGGTCTCGGCGGCCGTTCGCGGGCGGAACTTGATGACGACATGATCGTCGTCGGCGATCTTCGATTCCTTGGTCATCGACGCTGTCCCGGCAGGGCCCAACAGCCAAACCTATCTCGACTTAGAAGCGCTCCGCTAGAACAGAACGCATTGCAACAATGACGAGAACCTTCGAGGGAATACACTACCACGCTGTCGTTATCCGGCACAGGTGGCGCAAGCATGGCTCGATTGCGCCGGAACGTGGCCTTGGCAGCCGCGCCGGCAGCCCTTCTGCTGCCGGCATGGGGCGCTCCGTTCATGCTTCTTTTGACAGGCGCCCCATCATGTAGAACTCATCGTTCGGCCGCATGTTGGTGATGTTCGCCATCCGGTTCGACAGACCAAAGAACGCGGTAATCGCCGTGATGTCCCAGATGTCGTCGTCAGTGAAGCCGTGCTTTCTAGCCTCTTCCAGATCGTCGTCGGTCACCGTCTGCGCCGAACTGCTGATCTTCAACGCGAGATCGAGCATCGCCTTCTGCCGCGGGGTAATATCCGCCTTGCGGTAATTGATCGCGATCTGGTCAGCGATCAGGGGGTTCTTCGCCCGGATTCGGAGGATGGCACCATGGGCGACCACGCAATAGTGACATTGATTGGCGGCGCTGGTGGCGACGACGATCATCTCGCGTTCGGCCTTGGTCAACCCGCTGTCCTTCTCCATTAGCGCGTCATGGTAGGCGAAGAACGCGCGGAATTCGTCCGGCCGCTGCGCGAGCACAAGAAAAACGTTAGGAACAAAACCGGACTTTTCCTGAACCGCGACAATGCGTTCGCGGATGTCGCTCGGCAACGACGTGAGGGAGGGAACAGGAAATCGACTGATGGGAGCGGTCATTGCGATCCTCGTTGCAGATGGTGCACTAACCTATTGGATCGCGGGCGTCGCGAAAAGTCGACACGAGAACGGTGCGATACCGCGGCCGGATCAGCGCAACGGCTTTTTCAGGAGCGAGAAGCGGTCCGGGTCGAGCCCGAGAGAGGGTTGCAGCAATGGCGAGTCGGATGTTCGCGGCAGCGGCCTCTCCGCGTTGGCGGAGTCGGTTGTTGATGGTTCGCGGTGGGTCGTGGCGCTGCGCCAGCGCGCCAGCACCGAGCTGACAAAGGCTGTGTCATGCGAAGAATGGGAGGATGCGTTGGCGAGCAGGGTCGCTTCGCTACGCGGTAGCTGGTGGGGCGGCAACTCCTTGAACCGCAGCCGGGTCGGCAAGGCGACGCCTTCGCCAAACGCCAGCACTTCCCGCGTGCCGAGCGAGGGCACGAATGACAGCAGATTGGCGGCTGCGTCGGAGACGGCCGAGCGCAGCAGCGTCTGGTCACGATCGTTGGCGAGCCGCATCGTGAACAGGGTGCTGCATTGGGAAATGATGGTCGCATCCAGTTCCGCGGGCCGCTGCGTCACCAGGCCGAGAAAGACGCCGTACTTGCGGCCTTCCTTGGCAATGCGCGAGATCGCCTTCCGCGTCGGGCCGAAGCCGATGCTGCGGTCGGCCGAGGCATAGCGGTGCGCCTCTTCGCATACGAACAGCAGCGGCGAAGCCCCATCGCTCCACAGGCCGAAATCGAAGGCCATGCGGCAGATCACCGACACCACGGAATCGACCACCTCGACCGGAAATCCCGCGAGCTGCATCACCGTCATGGGCCGGCCATTGGCCGGCATGCGGTAGAGATGGCTGATGACCTCCGCCATCGTGTCGCCGCCGACATTGGCGTTCTCGAACATGAACGCGTAGCGCGGATCGTTGCGGACCACTTCAATGCGCGAGAGCAGCTTGCTGTAGACCACCCGCGAGGAGCGATTTTCCAGCTTCCCCATGCGCTCGTCGATCAGCGATACCAGGTCCACCAGCCGATAAGGCACCGGGGTATCGACCGTGTAACCGGAGGTCTTCGGGTCGGTCCGCCTGAGGCCGTTGCGATCCGATGCCTGGTATTGGGTATACATCGCCTTGGCGTAGGGCAGCACTTCGGACAGAACTTCGAGTTCTTCCGGCACACCGGGGCGTCCGCCGAAGATGACGTCGACGAATTCCTCGAAGTTGAACAACCAGAACGGCAGCTTAAGATTGCGCGGGTTAAGCACCAGCGCGCGTTCGCCGAAGCAGCGGCCATATTCGTTGTGAACGTCGAGCAGGAACAGCCGGAGGTTGGGCCTCGTCTGCAGAATTTCGTTCAACAGCAGCGACACGCCACTCGATTTTCCGACGCCGGTTGAACCGAGCACAGCGAAATGCTTGCTGAGCATCTCGTCGATATCGACATAGGCGCCGACGCTGGGGTCCTGCTGCAGGTGGCCGACATGGATCGCGTCCTTGTGGGCGGGGGCGTAGACCGTTCGCAGCTCTTGATTGCTGATCGGATTCACGGCGTCGTTGATCGCCGGATAGATCGTCACGCCGCGCTGGAAGCGCGATCCCGAAACTCCGCCGGTGATTTCGCCGAGCAGGTCGACCGATGCGGTGGCGACATATCGATCCCGATCGGATGCGGCCAGGCCTTCACACGAGACCTCGGTGATCATGGCGATAACGTTCGACGAATTGCAGCGTATCGAGACGAACCTGCCGACGGTCGCGCGCGCTTCGGCGGGGCCGAACTGCTGAGAGGCGAGAATGCCAATTCGCGCCAGGGATCCTTTGACGGATATGACCTGTCCAAATGGCGGCGGGGGCGAAGTCAACATACGGTGCAGTGGTTCGAGGCTTAGGCTACGCCTGAACTATGCGCAGTCCTTGCTGCACAAACTGTTAAACCGCGGATACTCGCCAGTTTTTGGGTACCTGTGTTGACCGGTCGGGTCAGCCGGTTCCCGTTGCGGATCAGGCGGGTACCTTAATTACAGAGCTCGATGGCGGCCCAAAGGCCTCCACACTGGAAGCCCCACTCCGGAGGACGAAGCCACCAATCTGCGAAGCGACGAGAAGAAAGCAAGCCATCACAATGGGAAGCGAGACAATGGGAAGCGAGAAGAGCTTCAATGAATCTTGGCCACTCTGCATAGCCATGTTTCCACCACCATGCCCTATAAGGGTGGTTCCAGAACATGGTTAATGAATGGCTAATGCGCTATGTCAGTGGCGCGAGAAGTGCGAGCGTGGGGCATCGCATGAGTGGACGAGCGAGCACAGGCTGAGGGCGACCAGAGCAACGCCAATGCACAATGCGGCGAACATCAACGCCTCCATTTGCTTTACAAGATGCGCACGATTTCCTGGAATGTCTTGATACTTTTTAAAGATCGGTAACAGGTCTGAGCGGTTGGTTAGCGCCGTCCTAACCTCGATGTCGGGGCGCGTGGATGCAGAAGCAAGATATCGGCGTGTCGCCGTGGGACCACGCTGTTGCATCAATGGGCATCGCGCTTTGCAAAGGATCTCCGCCGGTAGGGGGACGGTCCGGCGGGCTGGTCGGCATCGAGGGGCGTCTCAATGTGCTTGATGGCAGCCCCTTGTGGTGCATAGCTGCGAGACGGGATGTAATGACGAGACGGAATCGACGATTTATGGCTGACATCACGAATGTTTCCAGGCGTGGGCTTATGGCCGTGCTGGGCGGGTTGGTTTTGATCCCTGCGAACGCCGCTGATGCCGCGACCATGACCCTGCGCGGAACCGTCTCCTATCGCGAGCGGCTCGCGTTGCCGCCGAGCGCTGTGGTCGAGGTCAAGCTTCTCGACGTGTCACTGGCCGACGCACCGGCGCGAACCATTGCCGAGACCCGCATCCCGGTCGGAGCACGGACTGTGATCCGCTACTCGCTGCGCTTCGACCGCGCGCGGATTCTGTCGCGGCGCAGTTATGCCTTGCGGGCGCGCATCACCGATGGCGACCAGCTGTTGTTTATCAATACCGTGCGTCACGCGGTGTTTGCGGGAGGGGCCAACAACACCGATATACGGGTCGAGCCGGTCGCCGCCACGGCGCCAGCGCCACCGCAGGCGGCGGCGCTTTCCACGCCGTCTGGACAGTGGCTTGCCGAGGATATCCGGGGTGGTGGCGTGATCGATCGCCTTCAGACGATCCTGACGATCGCTCCCGACGGCACGGTATCGGGGACCGGTGGTTGCAATCGTATCCGCGGCAAGGCAACGATCAATGGCGATGCGATTGCATTCGGCGCGATTGCCTCCACCAAGATGGCGTGCAGCCCGGCCGTGATGAGACAGGAGCAGAGGTTCCTCCTGGCGTTGCGCGATGTCCGCGCCTGGCGGATCGATAGCGCCCGCCGCAAGCTGACATTGATCGGCGTCAATGGTGCGCCACTGATGGTGCTGGCGCAGATGTAGGTTCGCAGGGCCTGACCCTTCGTCTGCTCGAGGGGCGAAGAGCGGGACAGGAGGGCTGGCTGGGGAACTAGGATTCGAACCTAGACAGGCAGAGTCAGAGTCTGCAGTCCTACCATTAGACGATTCCCCACCGGGCTCGCGTCATTCAGGGAAATTTCCCTGAAACAACAACCCTCTAAGGGCTGCTGATTCCGCGAAATCACGAGGTCCGGCGCCTCATATAGAGCCGTCAGCGCTCCGGGTCTACCCCCTTGCGACATCTTCGGCGGCAGAAGCTGACCGGAGAGAGGTTTCACCCGCACAGGTCGCACCGGTCTCGGACGCTTGCGAAGAGCCGCTCGGCCGTTCCGACAGTCCATGCCCCAGCGCCACCCGCTCATCGAAGACGAAGCAGTCGCCCTTCCAGCGGCTTTGCGATTTGGGGACCAGCTCAAGGTACTTCAAAATGCCGCCCTTGAGGTGATAGACCTCGCCGAACCCGCGTGCGAGCAGATAGGAGCTCGCTTTTTCGCAGCGGATGCCGCCGGTGCAGAACATTGCGATTTTGCGGTGCTTGGCCGGGTCGAGCTCTCGCTTGACGAAATCGCGAAACTGGCTGAAACGGGTCAGCTTCGGGTCCACGGCGCGCTCGAATGTGCCCATTTCCACTTCGAACGCATTGCGCGTGTCGATCACCAGGGTCTCGCGGTCCTCGATCAACGCATTCCACGCGGCTGGATCGACATACGTGCCGACGCGTGCGTTCGGGTCGGTCGCCGGATCGCCGAGCGTGACGATTTCCTTCTTTAGCCTGACCTTCATCCGCCCGAACGGCATTGCAGCCGCGCCGGAGAACTTCAATTCCAAGTTGTCGAGGCGGCGCCCGAAAAACGGTCCGTTCCGCAGCTCGTCGATCAGGCGATCGATGGCGTCGGAGGGACCTGCGACCGTGCCATTGATGCCTTCTCCGGCGAGTAGGATCGTTCCCTTGATACCCAACGCATCGCAGCGGGCTCTCAGCGGCTCGCGCAGATCGCGGAAATCGGGCAGGGGCAGGAATTGATAGAGGGCAGCGACCTTATAGCTCATGGCCGGCGGTTTAGCAGGGAAGAAAGGCGGTTGAAACAGGGAGGCGTTCCAGCGATGCGCCACCGCTCGCGATGGCGAACTAAGCGGCGGCACGGTCCGGACGGACCGTGCGCATCCAGCCGCGCAGCAGGGCCAGTGCGACCACGGTGAAAGAGATCAGGGCGGCAAGGGTGAAGGCGCCCTTGAAGCCGAGGAGCAGAGCCGGTGTATCGTCGGGGTCGCCATTCGCGATGCCACTGAAGGCACTGAAAGCAAGCATCAGGAGATTTGCTCCGATCACGAGGCCGAGCGTGCGCGTCATCAGGACCAGGCTGCCCGCGACGCCGCGGTTCTGCTTCGGCAGGCTGGCAGTCGCAATATCGAAATAGGCGACCTGGAACAGGCCTACACCCAGCCCTTGGGCGAATGCCGCGAGGATGAGGACAGGAAGGGTCGCCTGAAGGCCGAGCGCATGCACCGAGGGGCTGCCCAGCATGCTGATGACGGTGAGGCTGCAGGCCGACAGGAGAGCTCCCAACAGGGCCATCCGGCGCGGATGGAGGCTCGATGCGAGGCGGTTGGCGAGCGGTGCGGCCACGATGACACCGACGGGTGAGGCGGACAGCACCATGCCGGCGGCGGACGCAGCGAGGCCACCGATCGCAACCAGATAAAACGGAGCAAGGAGAAGCAGAGCGAAGCCCGCCAGGTTCAGAAGGGCATGGGCGACATTGAGCAGTGCGAAATCCGGATCACGAAACAGCGTCACGTCGATCACCGGTTGTTTGGTGCGCGCCTCGTGCCAAGCGAATGCTGTGCAGAGCAATCCGGATACCCCGAGCAGCAAGATGCCCATCGCCGTGTTGCCGGATGGCTGCAGTTGGTTGAGGCCCAGCAGAGCGCTCGAAATCGCCAGCACAAGCAACGTCGCACCGCCCGCATCAAAGCGCTCGCGCGACGGGCTGCTCGGTGCCGCGGGCAGAGCGAAGCCCGCAACGAGAGCGGCCAGTGCAAAGGGCAATCGAAACGCGAAGACCGCGGGCCAGCCCCAGCGCTCAACCAGCAGTCCGCCGACGATCGGGCCTGCGGCACCACCGAGGCCGATCAGGAGCGTGTAGAGGCCCAGTAGGCGAGGCCGATGCGTCTCGCTATAAAGGCCGGTGAGCAGTGCGGGGCCGCAGCTCAGGACAAGCGCGGCGCCAACGCCCTGCAACACACGCGCCGCAAGTAGGGTACCGTAGCTCGTGGACAGCATGCAGAGTGCGAAGGCGAGGGCGCTGCCTGCCGCTCCGAGCAGGAATACGAGCCGATGTCCGAAGATGTCGCCGGTTCTTCCGAACACCAGCATCAGCGCGGCATAGGTGAGCGTGTAGGCGATGACGATCCATTGGATATCGGCGATCGGCAGGGCGAATGCATGCACGAGATCGGGAAAGGCGACATTGACGGCCGAATCGAATTGTACGGCGAGCGTTCCAAGGCAGAGGGCCGCGACGCTCATCGCGCGCGATGTGTCTTTGCCGAGAGGAGGCTGTTGTGCCGATGCGCTCATCGCGACAGAGCCTCCCGCCAGTTTTGACGATGAAACCCGTTCACCTGCCGGCTTGCCGCGGACGAGGCCGTCCTGTGTTTCGTATCGTGCTTCAAAGGCTCATCGTGTTTCGGCGACGAACTTATTCCGTAAGGTGCCGATCCCAGTGATGTCGATCTCGACGACGTCGCCCGCCTTCAAATCCGGTGACGAGCCGTCGGTCCCCATCCAGATTACGTCGCCGGGCCACAGCGTGAAGTATTTCGTCATCTCGGCGATGAACTGCGGAATGCTAAAGACCATGTCGTTGGTCTTAAAATGGTTGCTGACTTTCCCGTTCAGACGGACGGTCGTTTCCATCGCGTCGAGATCGACGTCGGTTTCGATCCATGGGCCCATCGGCTTGAAGGTGTCGGCGTTCTTGGCGCGCCAGAGCCCGCGATCGGCCTTCTGCCAGGTGCGTTCGCTGACGTCGTTGCCGATCGTGTAGCCGAACACGCACGACATCGCGTCGGCTTCGCTCAGGTGCTTCGCCTTCTTGCCGATGACGGCGACCAGCTCGCCCTCGTAATGCACCTTACCGGTGGCGTCGGCGGGAATAATCACGTCCTCGTCGTGGGCGATTAACGCGTTCTGGGCGCGATAGCCGATTTCGGCGCGATCCGGCACGTTCGGCACTTCGCCGCGACGGTTCGCGGCTTCGGTCAGATGCTTCACGTAGTTGAGGCCGGCGCAATAGAACGTGCGTGGGATCAGCGGGATTTCGATCTTCACATCGGCGAGATCGTGCTTTGTCGCCGTCTTTTGCCATTCGCCGAAAGGCTCGCCGGAGATCTCGATCGCCCGGTCGCCTTCGATCAGCGCCCAGCTGGTCTTGCCCTTCGCAGTCATCTTCGCAAAACGCATCGTTCAAGTCCTATTCGGCAGCCTGCTTCGGCTGCAACTTCCATGATCCCACCGGCGGCACCGGCAGGCCGAGATTCTCACGCAGGGTCACGCCAGCGTAGTCCTTGTGATAAAGTCCG
This sequence comes from Afipia sp. P52-10, assembly GCF_000516555.1. Taxonomy (NCBI): domain Bacteria; kingdom Pseudomonadati; phylum Pseudomonadota; class Alphaproteobacteria; order Hyphomicrobiales; family Nitrobacteraceae; genus Afipia; species Afipia sp. P52-10. The sequence continues at coordinate 114,013 of NZ_AZSJ01000007.1, forward strand.
CGCCGTTGCAGCTCCGGCACCACATGCTTGACGAAGTCACCGTAGGCGCCGGGAACGTAGGTGGCGGCTACGACAAAGCCATCGCATCCGCGGGAGACGAACATCTCCTCCATGTAGTCTGCGATTTCCTTGGGTCCGCCGACGACGGCGCCTTCGACCTGACCGCGGCCGCTATGGACGACGAAATCCCGCGCGGACGGATTCTTGATGCCGCTCTTGCGGATGACACCATCGCGGATGCCGATGATACCCGACATGCTGGCCAGTTCTTCGTCGGTCAGCGGCTCGTCGAGCGGCTTTGCGGCGAAATCGAAGTTGAGCCCTTCGGCGAGCAGCGACAGCGCGTCCATCTCGGTGGGCAGTTTCGAGATCAGCGCCATCTTGTCTTCGGCCTCAGCCTTGGTCGCCCCGGCCACCGTCAGCAGCATGTTGCAGATGAAGATGTGGTCCGGATTGCGGCCGAGACGGGCGGCTTCACCTTTAACGGCGTCATAGCCTTCCTTGGCGATATCGGTGTTGCGGCCGGCAGCGAAGATCACTTCGCCCCAGCGGCCGGCGAAACGCTGGCCCCGGCCGCTGGCTCCTGCCTGGATGATGACGGGATGGCCTTGCGCCGAGCGCGGGACCGTGAACGGGCCGCGCGACTTGAAGAACTTTCCGTTGTAGTCGAGGCGTTTGACCTTTGCCGGATCGGCAAAGCGGCCGGTTTTCTTGTCGATGATGAGGGCGCCGTCGTCCCATGCGTCCCAATGGCCGAGCACGACCTCCATGAATTCGTCGGCGCGATCGTAGCGCAGGTCGTGCTCCATGTGCTCGTCACGACCCATGTTCTGCGCTTCGCCGTCATTGACGGAGGTGACGACATTCCAACCAACGCGGCCATTGGTCATCAGGTCGAGGGTCGCAAAGCGGCGCGCGACATCGAAGGGCTCGAAGTAGGTGGTTGAGCAGGTGGAGGCGAGGCCGAGTTTGGTCGTGACCATGCCCATCGTGGTCAGGACGACGATCGGGTCCATTTTCACGCAGCGGATGCCGTATTCGACCGTATGTGCGTGATCGTTGCCGAAGCGATCGGGCATCGCCAGCCGGTCATCGAAGAACGCGATATGAAATTTGCCGGCTTCGAGAATGCGGGCGATCTCCTGGTAGTAATCCGCCGACATGGAGTCGTCGCGAGACAGCGGATGCCGCCAGGAGGAGGGCAGGTTGGTGCAGTTCTGCGCCTGGAGGAAGCCGACCATCACCATCTGTCGCGTCATGCTTCCCCTCCCTTGATGGTTGTTCTTGCTTGTTGCTGTTGTTGTTTACGCTGCGCCTATTTCAAGTCGAGCTCTGCAGCCAGGTTGTAGTCGGCCGCGAGTTTGCGGAGTTTGTTCCAGGTATCGTCTTCGACCCCGATGCCTGATTTGCGGCGTTCCTGCTCGGTGCGATGTTCGATCTCGCCGGGATAGAGAACGCCGGTGGAACCTTCGGACGGCGGCGTCGCGTTGAGGTAGCGAGCGAACTCGGCGACTTCCTTCTTGAAATCCTTCAGCGGGCGGAACGCCTCGACGTTGAAAACCGCCATGAACGTACCGTCGTTATGCCGGCCGGTCGGCTCGACACCGAAGCCGAGGCCGGTCAACAGGCCGCACAGGATCTCGACCATGGCCGCGAGCCCGGACCCCTTGTAGCCTTCGGTGCCGCCGAGCGGCAGCAGGGCGCCGCCCTGGCGGAGCTGCTTCGGGTCGGTCGTCAGCTTGCCGTCTTTGCCGACCACCCAGCCCTTCGGAATGTCCTCGCCGCGCGCCGCCGCAAGCGCGACCTTGCCGGCCGCAACCGCAGACGTCGCCATGTCGAGATAGATCGGGCCATCGAGGTCCGAAGGCACGGCGATCGAGATCGGGTTGGTGCCGAGGCGCGCCTCGCGTCCGCCGAAGGGGGCCACGACCTTGGTCGATCGTCCCGAATCGGCTGTCGCGATGCCGATCATCCCCGCTTTCGCCGCCATCAAGGGATAGGCCGCGAGGCGGCCGACATGGCTCTGGCGAAACACGGTGCATGCGGCGACGTTTGTCTTCTTCGCTTTCTCGATGGTGAGTTGCATCGCCTTGGCGTTGACGTAGAAGCCAAATCCCCAATGTCCGTCGATGACAGTGGTGGCTGGCGACTCCTGCACGATGGTCCATTTTTCGCCGGGGACGATATGCCCGACCTTGATGCGGTCGATGTAGGTCGGGATGGCGATGATGCCGTGGGAGTCGTGGCCGGCGAGATTGGCGTTGATGCAGCCAACGGCGACGGCGTCGGCCTCATCCTTTGAGGCGCCGGCCGCGCGCAACAGTGCTGCGCCGATGTGGGTCAGGCGATCGGCTTGAACGATAGGCATGAAGTGTTTCCTTGGGCGTTTTACGGCCGCACATTATTTTGCGGCGGCCTTCGCTTTTTCTTTTTCTTCCATCCGCTTCTTCAGAGCTTCCGGCGAGATGCGTTCCTCGCCTGGATTCTGGTGCGCATAGATGTCGTAGCCGTCGGTGGCGAGGTTCTCCAGTACAGTTCGTCCGGAGAGTACGTCCTCCTTCCACTTCGCATGGGAGGGCTCCAGCGCGTGAAACTCTGGCATCACCTCCTTGGCAAAGAGTTCGAGGCTGTCGCAGATCGCCTTGTGCGTGGTCTTCCCGGCCTGATTGAGCAGGATGACCTGATCGACGTGGGAATCGGCGAACTGATGCAGTTTCTTGCGGAGCGTCTCGGGCGAACCGATCAGACCCGCATTCAGAGCAGCTTGCGCCTTCTCGGTCTTGCGCCAATCCTGATAGGCGCTCCAGAGGTCGCTCTTGCCCGGTGCATCGACGCCCGCGCGGCCATAGTACTGCAACGCGAAAATGAAGAACGTCCACCCGGCGGCGAGTTCGCGCGCTTCCTCGTCGGTCGGCGCGCACATGAATCCGGACACCACCGCGATGTTGGGGTTGTCCTTGTATTCGGTGAGACGATTCCGATTGTGCAGGAAGTTGTTGTAATAGCGGTGCACCCAAGCCCGTGCGGCTTCCGGCGAGACGAACGAGAAGCCAAGTGCGCCCATACCCCATTCGCCTGCCTTCGCGATCGTCTGGATGTTCGAGCAGGCGACCCATAGCGGCGGGTGCGGCTTCTGACGCGACTTCGGAATCACGTTGCGAGCCGGGAAATCGTGGAACTGGCCGTGGAATTCCCAGTCTTCCTTGGTGAACATCGGCAGGATCGCGCGCACCGCTTCCTCCCAGCGCTCGCGCTTGTCGCGGACGCGGGTGCCGAACGGATGCAACTCGGCGGGGCCGGTTGCTTCACCCATACCGAGCTCGACGCGCCCGCCGGACAGAAGGTCGAGGGTCGAGACTTTCTCCGCGACGCGCTGCGGCTGATTGGTCGTGATCTGAATGACGCCGTGGCCGAGCCGGATGTTCTTGGTGCGCTGGCTCGCGGCGCCGAGAAACACTTCCGGAGCGGAGGAGTGCGAGTATTCTTCCAGGAAGTGATGTTCCACCACCCAGGCGTGGTCGTAGCCCAGCTTGTCGGCAAGCTCGAACTGGCTTAGCGCATCCTGGAAGAGCTGGTATTCGCTATCCGCAGTCCAGGGACGAGGCAGTTGCAGCTCGTAAAAGATGCCGAACTTCATTGTGCGATCCTCCGTGACCCTGCGGTGCCGTCCGATTGTTGGGATTTTTGCCCGGACTGGCTGGTTATCGGCGGTGTCGAGCGAAGCGGAAACCGCGCAACCTTACGCGGAAGGTTCGCGATAACCGCGTTCACTGTCAACTGTATTTCCAGTCCGCTGCACGAAACGGGTTTCACCGCGGCTTGCGATCGCAGCCATCGCGATCGCGGATAGGCGGAGTTTCGGCGTGCTTATTCCGCGGCGGTTTTCCTGACCGACGGATGCAGTCCTCCGGGATCGACGACCATGCCGAACTCTTGCAGATTGTGGGCATGGCAGAGCTGATGCAGCGCGAACGCCTGATCGATCGCGGTTTGCTGGCCGGTCGCATCCATCGCGCGGTTGACCGCTTCCTTTGTCATCTTGAGCGCGAACGACGGCTTGGATGTGATCCGTGATGCGAGATCGAGCACGAAATTCGAGAGCTGGTGGCGCGGAACGACATGGTTGACCATGCCAAGGCGATGCGCCTCCTGTGCGGTCCAACGATCGGCGGTGAACAGCAACTCCTTGGCCTTGCGAGGGCCGAGTTCGAACGGATGGACGAACCATTCGACGCCGCAGACGCCCATGGCGACGACGGGATCGCAGAACTCGGCGTCGTCGCTGGCGACGATCAGGTCGCAGGCCCATGCGAGCATGAGACCGCCGGCGATGCAGCGGCCTTGCACCTCGGCGATGGTGGGCTTGGCGAGATTGCGCCAGCGGCGGGTGATTTGCAGATAGATCTCCTGTTCGCGCGCGAACCGGCCGTGGGCATTGGGCTCGTTGAAGCCGCCCCACCAGTTCACTGCGGGAAAGTCGATCCCGGCCTTCGTCTTGCCGGTCGCGCGCAGGTCGTGACCGGCGGAGAAATGCGGATCGGCGCCCGCCAATACGATCACCTTGATCGCATCATCCTGCACCGCACGATCGAACGCGGCGTTGAGATCGTAGGTCATCTGCAGGTTCTGGGCGTTCCGCGCGTCCGGCCGGTTCATGACGATTCGGGCGACGCCGGGCGCGGGATGTTGATAGACGATGGTTTCGTATTCGCTCATGGCGGTTTCCTCGTTGCGGCTTTTCGTCTTGGCGATAGTCTGCCGCGATCCGGCGGGTTCGGCAATCGATCGGCTGCGCCCTCGTAATTGTGTCGCAGAGACGATAGCCTATGGATGGACTGTCGGCTGCGGGAGAGCTTGCAATGCGCGCGGTGTTTGTCGACGGCGATCCGGTATCGGCCGACATCTTCAAACGTCTCGCCAAGTCTGGCGATCCGCCAGTTCATGTCCACCCTGATCCGGACCTGTCGTCCAATGCGATCCCGGACATCCTCGGCGATGCGTCCATTGCCATCATCGACCATAGCTATCTGCCGACCGAGGTGGCCAAGCGCTGCAAGGGGCTGACGGATGTCGTGTTCCTGGGTACGGGTGCGCGCAGCTATATGAATCCGGAGGAACTCGCCGGATTGGGAATCGCCGTACACATCATCAAGGGCTACGGCGATACGGCTGTTGCGGAGAGCACGATCGCGCTGATGTGGGAGGCCGCGCGCGGCATCGCCCGGATGGATCGCGAGATGCGCAACGGGATTTGGCTGCGAACCGAGGGTATGCAGCTCACGGGCAAGACGATCGGGTTGATCGGCGTTGGCGGTATCGGTGCCGAGGTTGCGCGGATGGCTGGCGGCACCGGCATGCGTGTGCTGGCCTGGAACCGGACGCCAAAGGCGCAAGCCGGAGTAAGCTTCGTCGATATCGAGACGCTCTTACGGGAAAGCGACGTCGTATCGATGCACCTGTTGCTGAACGATGAGACGCGCGGATTCCTGTCACGCGACAGGATCGCGGCGATGAGGCCGGGCGCCATCCTCATCAACACGGCGCGGGCAGGGCTGGTGGATGAGGAAGCGATGATCGACGCGTTGAGATCAGGTCACTTGCGCCATGCCGGATTGGACGTTTTCATGGTCGAGCCGCTGCCCGACGATCATGTTCTGAAGACGATGCCGAACGTCACGCTCTCCGCGCATTCGGCCTTCCGTACGCCGGAAGCGAGCGACAATCTGATTGCCGCTGCGCTTGACCATTGCCGGCGGATTGCGGGCGGGTGACGGTATAGTTCTGGGTCAGGCGAATTCCTTCAGCGCTGCGGGCGAGAACGGCTGCAGTTCCTGGGTGCGTCCGTCGCGCACTTTGGCGGTCCAGTGCGGATCGCTGATCAGCGCGCGCCCCACCGCGACCAGATCGAACTCGCCCTTGGAGAGGCGCGCCTCCAGTTCGCCCAACTCACTCACCTCGGATATGTCCGGATTGCGCAGCGAGTGAACGAAGTCGACGCCTTTCAACCCAACCGAGCCGACGGTGATAGCGGGCAATCCCGTGAGCTTCTTGGTCCAGCCGGCCAGGTTCAGGTCGGAGCCTGCGAACTCGGGCTCCCAGAAGCGCCGGGTGGACGCATGGAAGATATCGACACCGGCATCGACGAGCGGCTCCAGGAATGTTGCCAATTCATCCGGCGTCAGGGCGAGCTTTGCCGCGTAGTCCTGCTGCTTCCACTGGGAGAAGCGCTGGATGATCACGTAGTCCGGCCCGACGCGCTCGCGCACCGCCTTGACGATCTCGGCGGCGAAACGCGTGCGCTTGACGAGGTCTCCGCCCCAAGCGTCGTTGCGTTTGTTCGAGCCTTCCCAGAAGAACTGATCGATCAAATAGCCGTGGGCGCCATGCAGTTCGACGCAGTCGAAGCCGATGTCCTTGGCGGCCGCCGCGGCCTTGGCGAAGGCTTCGATGGTGTCGGCGATGTCTTCCTCGGTCATCGGTTCACCGACGAGTTTGCCCGTCCCGGACAAGCCGGACGGACCGTCGGATTTGCCCTCGGGGTGCGGGCCCGTGCCGGGGCGACGCACCATGCCCTGATGCCAAAGCTGCGGCGCGATCTTGCCGCCTGCGGCGTGGACCTCCTTCACGACGCGTTTCCAGCCTTCGAGGCTAGCAGGCTGATAGAAATTCGGAATCTTCGGATCGCCCGATGCGCCGGCGCGATCGATCGTGGTGCCTTCGGTGACGATCAGGCCGACGCCGCCTTCTGCGCGGCGCCGATAATAGGCGGCGACGTCTTCACCCGGCGTGCCGTTCGGGCTGCGGGAGCGGGTCATGGGCGCCATCACGACGCGATTGGCGAGGGTCAAAGATTTGTAGCTGAACGGCTGAAACAAAGGATTGGACGACATCGGCGAACGTGCTCCCATGGGCGTGCCCGATTGCTTTAATCGGGCACGGGCGGCATGGTCAAATACGAACAAGAAGCTCAAGGAGGACTTCGAATGGCCGCGGGGCAGGGAACGGGGGACGCGGGGCAGTTCGATTTCATCGTGGTCGGAGCGGGCTCGGCCGGATGCGTGCTGGCGAGCCGCTTGAGTGCGGGCGGCAAGCATTCGGTGCTGTTGCTCGAAGCCGGGCCGCGCGATCGCAACATCTGGATCCATATCCCGATCGGCTATGCGAAGCTGTTCAAGAACAGCGATGTCAACTGGATGTATCAGACGGAGGCCGAGCCGGAGCTCGAAGGCCGTTCGATCTTTCAGCCGCGCGGCAAGGTGATGGGCGGCTCGAGCTCCATCAACGGACTGATCTACATTCGCGGTCAGCGTGCCGACTACGATCGCTGGCGCCAGCTCGGCAACACCGGCTGGGGCTACGATGACGTGCTGCCTTATTTCAAGAAGGCGGAGAACCAGCAGCGCGGTGCCGACGATTTCCATGGCACAGGCGGGCCGCTGTCGGTATCCGATCCGCGGCAGTCGGACCCGCTGTGCGAAGCCTTCATCAAGGCCGCCGCCGAGAACGGCATTCCGACAAATCCGGATTTCAACGGCGCGACGCAGGAGGGGGCAGGCTACTATCAGACCACCACGCGCAATGGCCGTCGCGGCAGCACCGCGCGCAGCTATCTCCGGTCGGCTCATATCCGGCCGAACCTGAGGGTCGAGACGAACGCCTGGGCGCAGCGCATCTTGTTCGAAGGCAAGCGGGCCGTCGGCGTCGTCTGGCGGCAGAACGGTGTGTTGCGGTCGGCGCGGGCGGAGCGGGAGGTGCTCATCTGCAGCGGTGCGTTCAATTCACCGCAGCTCTTGCAACTGTCGGGCGTCGGCCCCGGTGAGCTACTGCGTCAGTACGGCATCGGCGTCGTTCATGATGCGCAAGGCGTCGGGGCGAGTTTACAGGATCATTTGCAGGTTCGAATGGTGATGCGTTGCTCGCGGCCAATCACGTTGAACGACGATGTGAAGAGCTTGCGACGCAGTGCGTGGATGGTGATGCGCTACGCGATGTTCCGCAAGGGCCCGCTGACGATCGCGGCCGGATATGCAGGGGCCTTCTTCAAGACCCATCCGCGGCTTGCGACGCCCGACGTGCAGGTTCACTTCATTCCGTTCTCGACCGACAAGATGGGGGAGAACCTGCACACATTCTCCGGGTTTACGGCCTCGATCTGCCAGTTGCGCCCCGAGAGCCGGGGCAGCGTGAAGATCAGGAGCGCCGATCCATCGATCCCGCCGGAAATCCGCATCAACTATCTCGCGACCGAGACCGATCGTACCACCAATGTCGAGGGCTTGAAGATCCTGCGTAAGATTCTTCACGCGCCGGCGATGAAGCCGTTCGTCGAGGCGGAGGTCGAACCCGGACCGTCGATCATGAGCGATGCGGATTTGCTGACGTATTGCCGGCAGCGCGGAGGCACCATCTACCATCCGACATCCACCTGCCGCATGGGCAACGATCCCCTTGCTGTGGTTGACCAGCAATTGCGTGTGCGCGGCGTCGAACGGTTGCGGGTGATCGACGGATCGGTGATGCCGGATCTCGTGTCGGGCAACACCAACGCACCAATCGTCATGATCGCCGAGAAGGCGAGCGACATGATCCTGCAGGATGCGCGAGGGTAGTGTCGCACGCCATCACGGGATTTGGGTGGGCCATGCTCTCGTCGGCTCTCGCATTCTTACCGATTGTTACGCAGCTATGCCGGCCTCTTATAAGCGTCACGCGGCGATAGGGGTGGTTGCCACTGTTCTGGGGGGCTAGAACGAACGCAGGGAAGAAACGCGACAGCGTAACGACAACGAAGCCAAACGCAACGAGGGGTGGCACGCGATGCATCGCGGCCTGACAGTCTGACCGTGACCGAGCGGTCCTCCGCACTCGCACCATTCAGGATTCGCAGCTACCGATTTCAGTGGCCTGCCGATGTTTTGACGTCGTGGGCGTTCGAGATGGAATTCCTGATTCTCGGCTGGTACATCCTGGTCGAGACCGGCTCCGTCGTCATGCTCACCCTGTTCGGCTCGCTGATGTATCTCGGTACGCTGGTCGCGCCGATGTTCGGCGTGTTCGGCGACCGGATCGGCCATCGTAACCTGCTGGCCGGCATGCGGGCGGCCTACGCGTTGTTGGCGACGACGATGATGACGCTGGCGCTGACCGGTCTGATCAATCCGCTTTACGTCTTCGTCATTGCCGCAATCTTCGGGACCATCCGGCCATCCGATCTCGGCGTGCGCGGTGCCCTGGTAGCGAGCACGATGCCTCCGGCCTATCTCGTCAGCGCCATGAGCGTCTCGCGGACGACGATGGATTCCGCGCGCATTGCCGGAGCGCTGACCGGGGCGGGGATGTTTGCCGCCCTCGGCATGGGGCCCGCTTATATCGTTATCGCGAGCCTTTACGTGGCGAGCACGATCCTGACGCTCTGCATCTCGCCGTCGTCGGAGACGCGTTCGCCGGACGAGGCCGGCGCCGCTTACGCCAGTTCGTCCCCTTGGCGCGATCTGTCGGACGGGATCGCATATATCTGGAACACGCCGCGGCTGCAGGCCGCGATGTGGATCGCATTTCTTGTCAACCTGACGGCATATCCTTTCACCAGCAATCTGCTGCCCTATATCGCGCGCGAGGTGCATCAGACCGACCAGACCGGCCTCGGCTATCTTTCCGCGAGCTTTGCGTTGGGCGCGTTGGCAGCCTCTATGGTTCTGAGCCATCTAAGCGGGGTAAAGCTGGCGCGTGTGATGATCATTGCCACCGCCGCCTGGTACGCGATGCTGATGGTGTTCGCCCAGGCGCAATCGCTGCCGACGGCGATCGCCTGCCTGATGCTGACCGGTTTTGCTCAGAGCCTCAGCATGATCGCGCTGGCCGTCATTCTGATGCGAACCGCAAGCGAGCGATTTCGCGGGCGGGTCATGGGGGTGCGTATGATGGCGATCTACAGCCTGCCGGTCGGGCTGTTGGTGGCTGGGCCGCTGATCGAGTTGATGGGCTTCATGCCGACTGCAACCCTTTATGCGGCAATCGGGCTGTCATTTACGCTGCTGATCGCAGTGCGCTGGCGCGAGGATCTGTGGAGACCGCTCGCGCCGGCAAACACGATGTAGGCTGGGTCAGACCCAGCCGTTCTTGCGGGCGTGATCGAGACCGTCGTCAAGTGCGCGATGCAGGCCCTGCAGCAACTCCTCGATCTCGTCCTCGGTGATGATCAGTGGTGGGCAGACCGCAATCGCGTCACGGACATTGCGCAGGATGACGCCATGGTGAGCGGCGCGGGACTGGACGAAGGCACCGAGGCCGAGCTTGCTGTCGAAGGCGGTCTTGTCCTTCTTGCTGCGAGTGAGTTCGACCGCGCCGATCAGTCCGACGCCACGGGATTCTCCGACCAGCGGATGATTTTGCAGTTCCCGTAAGCCCGACTGCAGGCGCGGTGCGACCTTCTTCACATGGTCGACGATGTTGCGCTCCTTATAGATCGCCAGCGTCTCCAATGCGACAGCGGCGCAGACGGGATGGGCGGCGTAGGTGACTCCGTGCGCGAATGCCCCGTTCTTGGCGCTGCCGTCGGAGATCGCCTGATAGATCTTGTCGGTCATCATCAGCGCTGAAATCGGCAGGTAGGACGATGACAGGGCTTTGGCCATCGTCATCATGTCCGGCTTGAGGTCGTAGGTATAGGACGCGAACAGTTCGCCGGTGCGGGCGAAGCCGGTGATGACCTCATCGACGATGAACAGGATGTCGTGCTTGCGCAAGATTTCCTGGATGCGCTTGAAGTAGCCCGGCGGTGGCACGATGACGCCACCTGCGCCCATCACCGGTTCGGCGATGAACGCACCGATGTTTTCGGCGCCTTCTTTCTGGATCAGCGCTTCGAGATTGCCGGCGAGGCGATCGACGAATTGTTCGACGGTCTCATCGCCCTTGGCGAAGTGATAGTAGCTCGGCGCATCGGTATGGACCATGCGGTCAAGTGGCAGGTCGAAATCCGCATGCACCGGCGCGAGCCCGGTCAGGCTGCCGGAGGCGACCGTGATGCCGTGATAGCCGAAGTAGCGGCCAACCAGTTTCTTCTTCGCTTTCCGGCCGATCTGGTTGTTGTAGTACCAGACGATCTTGCACGCCGCGTCGTTCGCCTCCGAACCCGAGTTGGCGAACAGGACATGATTCAAGCCGTCGGGCGTGATCTTCACCAACTCTTCGGCGAGCTGGATGCCCGGTTCATGCGAACGTCCGCCGAAAATCTGCGAATAAGGCAGGCGAGCAAATTGCTTGGCGGCGGCTTCCGCGAGCCGCGGCTCAGAGAAGCCGAGCGAGGTTGACCACAGGCCCGCCATCCCCTCGATATAACGCCGGCCGTCGGCATCGTAGACGTAGATGCCTTCGCCGCGGTCGATGATGAAAGGGCCGTTGGCTTCGTTGGTCTTGAAGTTCGTATACGGGTGGACGATGTAGGCGAGATCGCGTTGGGCCAGATCGAGCGGTCGGGGATGATTCATCGTCCGAATTCCTGCCTTGTGAAGCTGCGCAAATCATCGCCCCGCAACGGCAGCAGTGTCAATGCGATACCATGGGAACGGACCGCTGCATGGCGGACTTGCGGAAACAGAGGCGGATCGGCGTGGGCGCTGATCGTCCGCCGGTGTGCGGCGCAACCAGTCCTCTAAAGGACCATTTGCGTTTGGGTGACCAGCGCGACGAGTTTCTTCTCGGCGGTTTCGATTCGCGTCTGCCAGACCTGGGTGCGGCGGCCACGGTGAATGGGCGTGGCGGTTGCGGTAATGGTCGTTCCCGCTGGAGCACCACTGACGAAATTGGTCTTGCTCTCCAGAGTGGTCGTGCCCTTTGCGTCTTCTGGGAGGTTGATGACGGTGGCTGCAGCGCCGACAGTGTCGGCGAACGCCATCAGCGCTCCCCCGTGGACCGTATGGCCTGCAGTGCACAAATCTTCACGCACGAGCAACGTCGCAACGACACGGTCCTTCTCAGCTTCGACGAAGGTGATGCCCATCAGCGATGAAAACGGCAGGGGAAAGTTTTTGATCCGGTCGAGCGGGGTCATGGGGGTGTCCTTGAGCGTGATCCTCTCCACGGAGAATAGACGTGACGTTACGTCAAAGACAAATTGCCGTGGTATCTGTCAGAAAAAGCGGGAGCGAACCGTTAAATCCGCTCGCGCGGCGAGCGGGTCATACCAGAATAGAACGCGGGCGGTCCTGGTGGCGCTTTTTTGCCGCTTTCCGTCAACAGACTGGCAGGGAATCGGGGCACCTTGCAGGCTTGCGGCGGGTGGTCTTGCGCAGGCATGCTTCATCCATTCGATGATGATTGGAACCTGTGACCGAAGCGCGCGTTCACAATGGCGAGTGTGATGGATGAGGCATCAAGGAGTGCGAATGAGAGGCGGCGGCAGTTTTGGCCAGCGCAAGATTCTCTGCGTATTCCCGCGTTACACCTCCTCGTTCGGTACGTTTGAGTATGCCTATCCGCTAACGGACGGCGTACGCGCGTTCATGCCGCCGCAGGGGCTGCTGGTAATCGCCGCCTACATCCCGGCCGACTGGCAGGTCCGTTTCGTCGACGAAAACATGAGGCCGGCAACGGACGCAGATTTCGCGTGGGCCGACGCAGTTTTCGTCAGCGGCATGCATATCCAGCGGCAGCAGATGAACGATATCTGTCGCAGGGCGCACGCATTCGATCGTCCGGTGGCTCTCGGCGGCCCCTCGGTCAGCGCGTGCCCGGACTATTACCCGTCGTTCGATTACCTGCATCTCGGCGAATTGGGCGACGCGACCGATGATCTGATCGCCCGCTTGGCTCGCGATGTCGGCAGGCCGCCGCAGCAGGTGGTGCTGAAGACCAAAGAACGGGTCGAGATGGCCAAGTTTCCGATCCCGGCCTACGAACTGGCGGAGATCGATCGGTATTTCCTCGGCAGTGTTCAGTATTCGAGTGGCTGCCCCTATCAATGCGAATTCTGCGACATTCCCGGTCTGTATGGCCGCAACCCGCGGCTGAAGACGCCGGAGCAGGTTGTTGCCGAACTGGACAAGCTGCTGGAATGCGGTGTCGCCGGTTCGGTCTATTTCGTCGACGACAATTTCATTGGCAACCGCAAGGCCGCGCTGGAACTGCTGCCGCATCTGGTCGAATGGCAGAAGCGGACCGGCTTTCAGATCCGTCTGTCCTGTGAGGCGACGCTCAACATCGCCAAGCGTCCAGAAATCCTCGAACTGATGCGCGAGGCCTATTTCATCACGGTATTCTGCGGCATCGAGACGCCGAACCCGGATGCCTTGAAGGCGATCTCCAAGGACCACAACATGATGGTGCCGATCATGGACGCCATCAAGACCTTGAACGGTTACGGCCTGGAGGTCGTGTCGGGGATCATCCTTGGGCTGGACACCGATACGCCCGAAACTGGGCAGCACCTGTTGCACTTCATCGAGGAGTCGCAAATTCCACTGTTGACCATCAACCTTCTACAGGCGTTGCCCAAGACGCCACTATGGGATCGGCTCAAGCGGGAAGGACGCCTGGTCGAAGACGAAGAGCGCGATTCCAACGTGCAATTCCGCCTGCCGTACGAGCATGTCGTGACGAGTTGGCGGAATTGCATGCGGAGCGCCTACCAGCCCGAGAAACTGTTCAGGCGTTTCCAGCATCAGGTGGAGCATACGTTCCCGAACCGGCTTCAGCTCTCTTGGCGAGACCGCAAGGTGACTTGGCGACAGGTCAAACGCGGCATGACGATCCTCGCGCGCATTGTCGGCAAAGTCGGGCTTGCCGGCGATTACAAGAGCGTGTTCTGGAAGTTCGCGGTCGGCCGGCTGATCCGTGGCGACCTGGAAGGGTTGATCGCTGTGGCGCTCGTCTCCCACCATCTGATCATGTTCTCGCGCGCGGCCTCCGGCGGACAGCAGAACGCATCGAACTACTCTACGCGCCTGCGCGAGGCTGTTGCGGCCGAATAGTGGCCGCGCGCAATTTCGCCGCATCTCTCAACTTATTGTATCTAGATGTGAAATTGTCTTTTTCGACCGGGGCGGCAGGCGCCGGCCGGAGTATCGCTGGAGCGTTCCAAAAAACATGCTAGAGCTTTCCTGTGCAGGTGCGGAATCGGGGCCATGGACCCGATCCGTCCCCGGTTCGAATCGGACTCCTACTCGGAAGCGGATCAGGAATGCTTGATCAGACGACGGATACCGCGGACGCCAAAACAGCGTCGCGCAAGCCGCCCAGCATTGCCTTTGGCGCCGAACGGCTCGGTCTGATCGCGATGCGGACACCGATCCTGTCGGTGCTGGTGCTGCTGCTTCTCTGCGTTCTCGCCGCATTCGGCCTCGAGCGGATCAAGATCGACGATTCCTTGAGCCAGCTCTTTCGCTCCGACACCAAGGAGTTCAGGCAGTACGAGGAGGTAACCAAGCGTTTTCCCTCCACCGAGTTTGACGTCCTGGTCGTCGTCGAGGGGAAGTCGCTGCTGGCCCGCGACTCGCTTGAGAGGCTGCGCGACTTGGTGACCGATCTCCAGTTGATCGATGGGACGCGCGGTATCATCTCGCTGTTCTCCGCACGGCAGGCGCCGGAGCCGGGCAGGCTGCCGGCGGCGCTCTTCCCGGACAAGCTTCCGGAAGGGCCCGCCTATGATAAGTTCATTGAGACGGTCAAAAGCAACGAGATTCTGCGCGGCAAGCTGCTCTCGGACGACGGTACGCTTGCCCTGATCGTTCTGTCGCTCGACCCTTCGGTGGTGTCGTCAAGCAAATTGGGCGACGTGGTTGGCGAAATCCGTCAGCTTTTAAATACGACGGTGCAAGGGACGGATCTGGTCGGGCAGCTATCGGGCGTGCCGATCATGCAGCTCGAGATCCGCAATGCAGTCGCACGGGACGGCATTATCTATAATGTCGCGGGCGTGCTGGCGGGGTGTTTGATCGCTATCATCTTTTTCCGCCGCATCTCCTTCATGATTATTGCGGCGTTCCCACCGATCCTCGCCATCCTGCTTTCGCTCGGTACGCTCGGCTGGTTCAATTTCAGCCTCAACATGTTCCTCAACGTGATGACCCCGCTGATCATGGTTATCAGTTTTTCCGACTCGATGCAGCTGACATTCGCGGCGCGTGATCGGCTGATCGCCGGCGAGGACAAGTATTCGGCGTTCCGCAATGCCGTCCTGGTCGTCGGCCCGGCCTGCGTACTCACGCACTGCACGGCCGGTTTGTCGTTCATTGCGCTGATGTTCTCCAACTCGGAGCTGATCCGAACCTTCGGCGAGGCCGGTTTGACCGCGACCGTGATCGCTCTTGTAGCGGTGCTCTCGCTGGTGCCGCTGTTCGGCGTGCTTCTGGTCCGGCGCGAGCAGGTCTTTGCGCAGAAGATCAAGGCCGCGGATTGGGGCGTCAACGCGCTGCGCGCCTTCTGTGCCTGGATCGCGGTGCGCATGACCCGCAGGCCGGCACTCTGGAGCCTGATCGCCTTGCTGGTCGTCGCCGGTCTGATGACGATCTACGCTCACCTTGAGCCGCGCTACCGCCTTGCCGATCAGGTCCCTGACAAGAAACAGGCTGTCGAAGCCAGCGGGCGGCTGGATGCCAAGCTGACCGGGGCCAACCCAATTGATGTCCTGATCGAGTTTCCGCAAGGGACCACGCTCTATGCGCCTGATGCCCTCCAAACGATCGCCGAGGTGCATGCGCTGATCGAGAAGCAGGCGGGGGTCGGCAATGTCTGGTCGGTAGAGACGCTGCGGCGCTGGTTGTCGGAGAAAGTCGGTCGCTCCGACGTCGCCACGCTGAAGGAATATGTCGATCTGTTGCCCGCCTATCTGGTTCGCCGGTTCGTCTCCGAGAAGATGGATGCGGTGGTGGTGTCCGGACGCGTCCCTGACCTCGACTCAAGCGACATTCTCCCTGTCGTCGAGAAACTGGATGCGGCGCTGGAAGCGATCCGCAAGGAGCATCCGGGCTATGAGATCGCCGTTACCGGCCTGTCGGCTATCGCTGCGCGCAACAGTGCGGACATGATCGGCAAGCTGAATGCCGCCTTGACGGTGGAGTTCCTGCTGGTCGCCGCTTTCATCGGTCTCGCCTTCCGATCGTTCGTCGTGATGCTCGTCAGCATCCTTCCCGGAATTTTCCCCGTGGTCCTGTCCGGTACGGTTCTCTGGTTGATCGGAGAAGGTTTGCAGTTTGCGAGTGTCGTAGCGCTTATCGTATCGTTCGGCCTCGGACTAAGTGCGACGATTCACTTCCTCAACCGGTTGCGCCTCGAGAACACGCCGGACACCACGGCGGAAGCCGCCGTCGAACGCGCGACGGTGCTGGTCGGGCCCGCCCTGATCCTGACCACCGTGGTCCTTGCGTGCGGGCTTGTGGTGACGGTGTTCTCCGATCTGCCGTCGCTGCGCCTCTTCGGTTGGCTCAGCGCCTTCTCCATGGTCGCGGCACTGATCGCCGACCTGTTCATCCTTCGCCCCACGGCGATGTTCCTGATCCGAATCGCTGAGCGGATTCGCGGCAGAAAGGTCGCTCTCTAG
This sequence comes from Afipia sp. P52-10, assembly GCF_000516555.1. NCBI lineage: Bacteria > Pseudomonadati > Pseudomonadota > Alphaproteobacteria > Hyphomicrobiales > Nitrobacteraceae > Afipia > Afipia sp. P52-10. The sequence continues at coordinate 130,550 of NZ_AZSJ01000007.1, forward strand.
GCTCGGCCGCCGAAAGCCTGTCCGAACCCCGAAAAATTGTACACAGGGCTTGATCCGCAGGCATCCGCCTAGCTGCAGCGAGGGACGACCGATCTCGTTTCTGTCGGCGCGCGCGTTAACGATCGATCAACCATAGCATTGCTCGTGCGTTCGTTGCGTTGACCCAGAGGTCCGTCAGCGCGATTTCAGGCGTGTTCTTTCGCCAATCTGATTGGGAATTACGCCGAATGAAATATTATTCGATCACGGGGAATAGCGATGGCTATGTGGTCGGTACGGGGGAACAAGACATCCTGCGGATCGCCGATTGGAAAACTGCTGCAGAGGTGGTTGCCGAAGCGTCTGACCTGATGGCGGGCGTAAATATCCGTCGCCACCCCGAGACCGCGCCCAACGTCAAGATCGAAAAGCGGGAAGGTTAGGATCTTCCTGGTACCGGATGCCGTGGTGCCAGGCCAAAAAGAAACCGCCGGGCTGGTCCCGGCGGTTCACAAATCGTTCGAGTGTTCGATCGGCGCTGGCCTTAGCGTGACAACGTGATGTCGAGGCCGCGCAAGTCGGTATTCTGCGAGCGGATGGCGACGGTCTGCCGGTTGCCGCGCGTCTGCATCGCAAAGGTTGCCGAGAAACCGTTGGCTTCCACCAATGCATTGATGTCGCTTCCGCTGACCCGGCCACCGACCGTGCCGTTGATGTTGCGGCTGGTCTCGCTCCAGCTACCGGAGATCGAATTTCCCGAGGCGGTGACGTTCGTCGTCAGGTCGAAGCGATAGCTGTCGCTGGCGCAACGCAGGATTTGGTGGAGACCGGCCCCTGCAGATTCGACCTTGTAGGAGGCCCGGCATCGAATGCGCTCGCTACCGCCGTCTTTGATCAAGATGTGTCCCGTTCCGGTCCAGTTTCCTTCCATGCCCGCGAATGGTCCGGACTGGGCGAACGCGGGAGAGGCCACCAGCATGAAAGCTGCGAAGAGCAGGGCGCGGCCCGGCACCTGCCGGAAGGAAGAAGCGGACGTGGTCATATGTTGGATACCGTCGTTGGTGATTGATCCAATATGGGATGCGAACCTGTCAGGACAGATTCGAGCAGCTTAGGCGCGCTGAAGTGTCGGTTCCGCAGTCCGGAGCCGTCGGGCTCGTAATTCCGCGTGGCCAAGGTCCCCTCGCGCCTCCGTTTGTCGCAAAACACCATATAAGGTTCATGGTGCGGTTCCGCAAAGCCCGGCTCGCATTGAAGTGTGCGATTTCAAAGGCCGGTGTCACGAAACCGCACCAGTACGGCAATGTTTTTGCTACAATCTCATGCGCAAGCAGCGCGCTTGCGCCTGCCAGCGAACATTGGCTCGCCCGGACCGCAGCATCGGGATACAATACGCTCTCCGTCTGCATGCTGCGCTTCGGGACATCTCGTGGTCATCGCTGCGGTAGATATCTTATCGCAAGCGGCTTGAGCCGGCCTTCGCTCAAGCGGTGAATTGCACCGATACAGGCTCGAAGCCGTCGAAAGCCGCAACCGCAAGGCTGGTGGGTGAGGCGTAGTTGACGCCGGTCCATGTGCCGGCGGTAACGAGGATCCCGGCCTTGATGCCGTCGGTCTTGCACAACGCATTGACCAGCGCCACCACCGGAGGCACCGGATCGCCGGTCGGATGTGAGCCGGTGCGGCGTGCGATCTCCTTGCCGTCGACCGTGAGCGTCACCTCGACCTTTGAGAAATCGATCGCGCGCCAGTCCGCGCGCGGCCTGCCGCAAACGATGCCGCCCTGAGTGATGCAATCGGCGAGCTTCTCCAGCGTCGAGCGTTTCGCCGGTTCGGCGTAGCGCGAGTTCAGGAGTTCGATGGCCGGAAAAGCCTCGATCGCATCCGCGACCTCGGCGCGGGAGTAGTCCGTGCCGCGGGCAGGGAGATCGGTGAGAAAGCGGAATGCGATCTCGGATTCGATGCCGAGCAGTGGCATCGAACTTGCCGCGACGTTTGCCGGATTGGCCAGGATCACGTCTTTGAAAATCGGCGCCCGCGACATGATGCCGTCCTTGTCGAGGCCGACCTTCCAGCCGCCGACGGTTTGTTTCAGCAGAGCGACGGTTGCATCTTGAATCGCGTGGCCGTCGTCGATGGTCTTCGGTTGCAGCTCCTCGGGCAGCGGCGGCCGGCCCTGGTGCAGACGGCGGGCTTCGACCAGGAGCTGAGCTGCCGCATTGATGCTGTTCTGGTCCATCCTTGCCTCCCTGGGGTTCTTTCAAGCAACTCCGTTGTAGAGCAGCGCGGTGGAGCATGGAACTGCTGTCGACTGCATGCGACCAAGGCATTCCTGCGTCACAGGGGCGTGCGCCAATTTCGGCCCTTGCGGAGGAACAGGCGTGCGGTCAAGGTCGCCGCCAAAGGTGGTAGCCGGCATGTCCGGCATAGAAGCGAGGAAGCGTCGTGAGTGGACAGCTTGTACGATTTGAAGTCGAAGACGGCATCGGTGTGATCACGGTGGATAATCCGCCAGTGAATGCACTCAGCCCTGGCGTACCGGAAGGCATTCTCGAGTCCGTTGCCAAGGGCAACAAGGATCCGAACGTCAAGGCGATGGTGCTGATGGGCGCTGGCCGCAGCTTCATTGCGGGCGCCGATATTCGCCAGTTCGGCAAGGGTGCGAAGCGCCTCGGCCTCGGCGAGCGTCCAGTGGACGTTCTGGAGAAAAGCGAAAAGCCGATCGTCGCTGCGATCCATGGTTTTGCGCTCGGCGGCGGACTTGAGACTGCCATGGCCTGCAACTATCGCATCGCCAAAGTATCGACCAAGGTGGGACTGCCGGAGGTGCTGATCGGCCTATTGCCGGGTGGCGCCGGAACGCAGCGTCTGCCGCGCCTGGTCGGACCGAAGATCGCGCTGGAGATGATCACGTCCGGCCGCCACGTTCCCGCAGAGGAAGCGAAGGGGTATGGCATCCTCGATGCGCTGATCGACGATAAGGCAGACTTGCGTGCGGAGGCGATCAAGTTCGCCAAGAGCATCGCCGACAAGCGGCCGATGCCGATCGTCAGCAAGATGACGACCAAGTTCGACGAGTACAAGAATGATCCGGGCATGTTCGACGCGATGCGCAAGAGCCTCGCCAAGAAGGCCAAGGGGCAGCCGGCCATCGAAGCCAATATCTCTGCGGTGGAAGCGGCGGTCACGCTGCCCTACGAGCAGGGCATCGTGCGGGAGCGCGAGCTGTTCGCGCCGCTCGAAAACTCAGACGCCTCGAAGGGCCTGCGCTATGCGTTCTTTGCCGAACGGCAGGCGGGCCGTCTGCCGAGCCTGCCGGCTGGCGCCAAGGCGAAGACCATCAAGACCGGTGCCGTGATCGGTGCCGGGACGATGGGTGGCGGCATCGCCATGAGCTTCGCTGACTTCGGCTATCCGGTGAAGATCCTGGATTCGACGCAGGAAGCGCTCGACCGCGGTATGAAGCGCGTTAAGGACAATTATGCGGTCGCCGTCAAGCGCGGCAGCATCACCCAGGCGCAGATGGACGAGCGGCTGAAGCTGATCGAGCCGGTATTGAGCTATGAAGCGATCGGACAGGCGGACGTCGTCATCGAGGCGGTGTTCGAAGAACTCAGTGTCAAGCAGGAAGTCTTCAAAAAGCTCGATGCGGTGATGAAGCCCGACGCGCTGATGCTCTCCAACACGTCGACCATCGATATCGATAAGATCGGCGAGGGAGTGAAGGAGCGTAAGGGTGATGTCGCCGGTGCGCACTTCTTCAGCCCAGCGAACGTGATGCGGCTGTTGGAGGTTGTCGAAGGCTCGAAGAGCTCGCCGGAGACGATCGCTGCCACCATGCAACTCGGCAAGCAGATCGGTAAGGTCAGCGCTTGGGCCGGCAACACCGATGGCTTCGTCGCCAACCGCAGCCGTGCGCCGTTCACGGCGGAGGCCAGCATCTTGCTCGAAGATGGCGCGCTGCCCGAGCAGGTGGACAAGGCGCTCGTCGACTTCGGCTATCCCATGGGGCCGTTCGCCGTGGGCGACCTTGCGGGTCTCGACATCGGCTGGGCGGTGCGCAAGCGCAAGGCAGCTGAGGATCCGAACTTTCGCAAGAATCCGATCGCCGACAAGCTCTGCGAGATGGGCCGCTTCGGCCAGAAGACTGGCGCCGGCTGGTATCGCTACGAGAAGGGCGATCGGACGCCGCATCCCGATCCGGTGGTCGCCCAGGTGATCAAAGAGGTCACCTCCAGCCTCGGCATCAAGCAGCGCAGCTTTACGGACGATGAAATCCTGCGCCGCCTGCTGTTCGCCTCGGTGAACGAGGCATGCAAGATCCTGGAAGAGAGAAAGGCCCGCCGCGCCAGCGACGTCGACATCATGTGGCTCTATGGCTTCGGCTTCCCGCGCTACCGCGGCGGGTTGATGTTCTGGGCCGACACCATCGGCTCGAAGGAAATCTACGAGCAGATCGTGCGTTGGCATAACGAACTCGGCGCGCGCTGGAAGCCTTCGGAATTGCTGAAGGCGACGGCGGCGAAGGGCGGCAAGCTCTCCGAGATCGTGATCATGGAAGCCTGATCGGCGTGCTCGCTTGACGAGCCATGCGTTTCAAAGAGAAAGGCCGGGCAGCAGCCCGGCCTTTGCTTTTTGCTTCTGCCTTCGATGGCGGCTGGCTGCGTCAGCCGATGATGCCTTCGCTGCGAAGCTTCTTCAGCTCGTCGGGGCTGAAGCCCGCCGCCGCCAGCACCTCGTCGCTGTGCTGGCCGATGGTTGGAGCACGCTTGGCCTTCTTCTTTTCCTCACCCTCGATCCAGAACGGGCTCGACACGGTCAGCATCGATCCGTCCTCGGTCGGCACCAGGGCGCCGGCGATCTTGGCCTGTTCGTCATGAGGCACGTCCGCGACCGGTGTCACAGCGCCGAACACGACGCCGTGCTTGTCGAGAATCTCGCTCCACTCCTCCAGGGTCTTGGTCGCGAAGATCTTGTCGAGGGTGGCGGTCACGGCAACCGCATGCTCCTTGCGCCCTGCAACCGATTGGAAGCGCGGATCGTCCATCAGCGGCGACTGCAGCGCGTTGCGGAAAACCTCCCAGCGCCCATCGTTATGAACGATCGAGAGCACCAGCCAGCGGCCGTCTTTGCACTGGTAGCTGTTTCGCCAGGGCATCGGGTGCTGGCTGCGCTCCGGCATGCGCTCCACTTCTTCGCCGACGATCGCGGTTTGCACCGAGCAGGCGTTGGCCCAGATGCCATTCATCAGCAGCGAGGAGCCGACGTGGCTGCCCTGGCCGGTGCGCTCGCGCTTATAGAGCGCAGTGATGATCGCCGAATAGAAGCCCATGGCGGAGGGGTGATCGCCCATGCCCGGCGGCGAACGGACCGGCGGTGCGTCGCCTGCGCGCACGAGGTCCATGATGCCGGCCCGTGCCCACCACACCGTCGCGTCGAAACCCGGCTTGTCGGCGTCCGGACCGGTTTCGCCGAAGCCGGTGAAGGAGGCATAGATCAGCCGCGGGTTGAGTGGTGCGATGTCGTTGTAGGTCAGGCGCAGCTTCTTGCGGACCTTCGGCGGAAAGTTCGTGATGAACACGTCCGCGCCGGCGGTGAGTTTATAGAGGATGTCGAGACCGGCCTTGGAAGCGAGATTGAGTGCGAGGCTCTTCTTGTTGCGCGAATCCACCAGCCAGTTCGGGTTCTCAGGCGAGAGCTGCACGCTCGGCGGCTGGCCCCGGTTACGGTAGGGGTCGCCGGTCAGCGGCTCGATCTTGATGACTTCTGCGCCGAAGTCGGACATCACCGTCGCGGCCGCCGGAGCGGCGATGTAGCTCGCGCAGTCGATGACCTTCAACCCTTCGAACAGTCCTTTGGACACATTGGTCTCCTTCTTGCGGGACGATTGCGTGCCGCCCGTCTAGATCATGTCGACGGGTTCAGAAAGGGTTCTGGAGCATGGTCCAGAGCCGGAGGACTGCGTTAGCGCAATGCTGGTGCCGGTATTTGGGAACATTCTAGGGGTGGTGCTACTCAGCCGCGTCCTGTGCGGCCTTCTTGGCTGGCTTCGGTCGTGGCGGAAGCGCCAAGGTGCCGATCACGTCATTTTCTTCCAGAGCTGTGAGTTCCGCCTCCGTCAAGCCGAGGACCTCGCGTAACACCTCATGGTTGTCGCGTCCGAGGGTCGGAGCCAGGGAGCGCGCCAGCGGCGGCCTTTCCGCACTCTCCTCGCGGTAGGCGTTGAGCGGCAGCAGGTGCGGGCCGACAAAGGCTTTGTCCACCGGCTGCCAATGGCCGACGGCCCACAGGTGCGGATCAGCCGCCAGGTCCATCGGTAGCTTGGCGATGCCGGCGGGGACGCCCGCTGCCTGCAATTTCACCATCGCCGAATCCGGGCGGACGATGCTGGTCCATTTCTCGATTTCGGCTTCGATCATGTCCTCGTGCTGGCGACGGTCGTGTGCGGTCTTGAGCTGCGGATCGGCGGCGAGGTCGGGCCGGCGCATGGCGCGGCACAGTGCCTGCCAGTCCTCGTCGTCGCGGACCGAGATCGTGATCCACTGATCCTCGCCGAGGGCGCGGAAGCATCCCTGCGGGACATGGTGGGGGTGGCGATTGCCGAGCCGTGGACCGACAGTGCCACGCGCCGACTGCTCGATGATTGCCGGGGCGGCCATCGGCAGCATGCATTGCACCTGTGCCAGATCGATGTGCTGGCCTTCGCCGGTGTTACGCTGATGCATGAGGCCGAGCATCAGCGCGGTTGCGCCGTTCAGCCCGCCGATCGGGTCGCCGAAAGCGATATGGCTCATGGAGGGTGGATCGCCCTCGAAGCCCTGCACGGTCGGCAGGCCTGACGCCTGTTCGAGCGTGGAGCCATAGGCGCGGCCGTTGGTCCAAGCTCCCTTGGTGCCGAAAGCCGGCATGGTCACGACCACCAGCTTCGGATTGATTGCAAGCATTGCTTCCGCATCGAGGCCGAGTCGCGGCAGCACGTCGGCGGCATAATTGTCGATGACGGCGTTCGCCGTCTGCAGCAGGCGCTTCAGAAGCGTGCGACCTTCTTCCGAAGTCAGGTCCAGCGTGATGCCGCGCTTGTTGCGGTTCATCATCTGGATCCAGTACGTTTTCTCGTAGGTTTGTTCCTCGTGATAGGGCGGCCGCGTGTCGGTGCCTCGGAACCAGTCCGGATATTGGATCGACTCCACCTTGATGACGTCGGCGCCGAGATCGGCGAGCTGTCGCGTGGCCGACGGACCGGCCCAGCCCATGGTGAGATCGATGACCCGCACGCCCGTGAGCGGCAGGGCAGCATCTGGCGGAACGGCTCCTTTCGCGATGCGCGCGCGCGGCGGAACAGAGGAGAGATCGTGCTGGCCGGCGAGCGGAGCGGGGCCGTTCGGCTTCGGTGGTGTCCTAAGCAGGGTCTGCGGAAGGACCGGACCTTCGAACGCAGCCGTGCCGATCGTCACGGTACCGAATGAACCGCGTTCGCGATGGAAGGGCTGTGCCAGCAACTCGCCCATGGTCGGGACGATGGCAAGCGGCACGCGGTATTCGATGCCGAGCTCGAACCATTCGACGGCCGTGCGGGTCAACAGGATCGGCGCAAAGATTTGCCGAAGCTCGGCGGCATGGACGAAACGGTCGATGCCTTTCGAGTACTTCATGTCACGAGCCAGTTCAGGGCGGCCGATGATCTGGCACCAGCCCACCCATTGCGCCGGCGTCGCAACCGTGACGCCGAGAATGCCGTCCTTGGTCTCCCAGGTTCCGGATGGATAGCCACGGCCGAAAATGTTGATACCGGAGCGAAGCCGCGAGGAGCCGAGCTCGAGGGCAATGCCGGTATCGAATTCGGACACCTGCAGCAGCGCTTCGTAGATGTTGGTGCGGTAACGCCGCGCTCCGTTCTCGCGGTTGTAGAGCGCGGCAACGCTCGGGATGAACGCCGTCAGCCCGCCGAACACGGCGGCCTGTCCGTCGCGGCCGAGCATCGGCGGGCCTTCGACGGCGCCGATCAGCTTCACCATGCCAGCGAGGCTGCGGACGACGGCTTCGGTCGGCTGATATGCGCTGTAAGGCCCGGTGTCGGAAAACCAGGAGATCGCGGTGATGCCGAGCCCTGGATCGGACTTACGCAGATCGTCGTGGGTCAGCAGTGAAGCCTTCACCGCACCGGGGTGGCGTCCGTCGAGCAGCAGGTCGGCGGTCCGCAACAGCGCGCGGATCCGGACGACATCGTCCGTATTGGCAAGGTCGGCGATGATGCTTTGCTTGTTGGTGTTCAGCCAGGCGAAGTGACCGTTCTCACGTCTGCCGTTGCCGATATCGACGAGCGGTTCATAGGCGCGGGCGGGATCGCCGCCCGGCGGTTCGATCTTGATGACCTCGGCGCCGAAATCGGCGAATTGTTTGCCGCAATAGGCGGCGGCTTCGTTGGTCCCGAGTTCTACGATTCGCAATCCGGTCAGGGGCAGTTTTGTCATGAACGGGCCTCTTGGATCGCTGCGCGCATGGGTGGCTACTCGTTGACGGCCGCTTTGCGAGGCGCTTCCTTCGGTTTCGGCGGCGTGGCGACAGTGCCGATGATTCCTTCCTCGGCGAGGCTGGCGAGTTCGCGGTCGCTGAGGCCAAGGATTCCGCCAAGGATCTCCTTGTTGTGTTGACCAAGCGTGGGCGCGGCCATCGTAATCCTGCGCGGCAGCACGGCACCATCCTCGCGGTAGGCGACGGTCGGCATCAAGTGCGGTCCGAGGAAGGCTCGCTCCATCGGTTGCCAGTGACCGATCGTCATCAATTGCGGGTCGGACAAGAGGTCCATCGGCACGCGTGCCACGGCTGCCGGCACGCCTTCGGCCTGCAGTGCCACCATTGCTGGATCGACCATCGTCATGCGCGACCATGCGTGGATCGCGCTCTCGATCATGTCCTCGTTCTTGCGGCGGCCCTCGGCGGTCGCAAGTGCCGGATCGGCGGCAAGATCCGGGCGGCGCATGACACGGCAAAGGCCTTGCCATTCCCTGTCGTTCCGGACAGCGATGGTGAGCCAGCGATCTTCGCCGACGCAGGGGAAGCAGCCATGCGGAACGTAGTCGTGGTGCCGGTTGCCGGGGCGGGACCGCAGCTTGCCGGTCGCCGATTGCTCGACCGCGTATTTCGCAGTCAGCGGCAGCAGCCCCTGCACCTGCGATAGATCGATGTGCTGGCCCTTGCCGGTCTTCTTCTGGTACATGAAGCCGAGGATCGCGGCCACCGCACCATTGAGACCTCCAATTGGATCGCCGAACACGGCGTGGTTCATGGTCGGCGGGTCCTGTTCACGGCCGGTGACGGTCGGGATGCCCGCGCCATGCTCCAGGGTGGAGCCGTAGGCGCGGACGCTGCTCCAGGGGCCGCTCATGCCGAAAGCCGGCATCGTTACGACCAGCAGCTTCGGGTTGATCCTCAACAACGCCTCGGCGCCGAGCCCGAGACGCGGCATCACATCGGCGGAGTAGCTGTCGATGACTGCGTGCGCATCGGTAAGCAGGCGATGGAAGAGGGCGATGCCCTTGGGCGCGGTCAGATCGAGCGTCACGCCGCGCTTGCCGCGGTTCATGATCGAGAATTTCGATTGCTTCTCGTAGGTCTGCTCTTCGTGGTAGGGCGGGCGCTGGTCGGTGCCACGGAACCAATCGGCGTACTCGATCGATTCCACCTTGATGACGTCGGCGCCGAGATCCGCGAGCTGGCGCGTGCAGCTCGGGCCCGCCCAGCCCATCGTGCAATCGATAACCCGCAACCCTGCAAGCGGCAGTGGCCCGTCCGGATTCGCCGCGCCCGAGGCGACGCGCTTGCGCGGCGCGATGCTGATGGTGTTGTGTGCGCCCGCAAGCGGCGCGGTGCCGTTGCGCTTCGGCAGCGATGCCTTGAGGTGATGCGGAATCGCCGGCCCTTCGAATATTGCCGATCCGATGCGGACCTCCCCGAACGCGCCGCGCTCGCGCTGCACGGTCTGCTCGAACAGCTCTTTCATCGTCGGGATGACGACCACAGGCAGGCGCAACTTGATCGCGCGCTCGAACCACTCGGCTGCCGTCTTCTGCATCAGGATCGGTTCGAAGATCGCGTTGAGAGCCGTCGTGTGCACGGCGCGCAAGGGGCCGGTTGCGTATTCCGGCTTTCCGCCCAGCTCGGGCCTGTCCATCATCACGCAGAAGGCGCGCCATTGCTGGATCGTGACCACGGTGACGCCGAGCCAGCCTTGCTTGGTGCGGTAGGCGCCGCCTGGAAAGTTGCGACCGAAGCTGTTTACGCCGCTGCGCAACCGCGTGAAGCCCGCATCGAGCGCGAGCGTGAGATCGTATTCGGAGATTTGCAGCAGCGCTTCATGGGCGTTGACCGCGTAACGTCGGGCACCGCGTTCGCGGCTGAGCAGTCCGGCGAGCGTCGGGATGAAGGCGGTGAGGCCGGTGATGACGGCGGTCTGGCCGTCGCGCGGCAGTGTCGGCGGGCCTTCGACCGGGCCGACCTGTTTGACGAGCCCGGCGAGGCTGCGGATCGTCGCCTCGGTGGCTTGATAATTGCGGTAGGGGCCGTGCTCGCTGAACCAGGCGATGGCGGTGATCGCCAGTGCGGGATCGGCCTTGCGCAAGGCTTCGTGCGAAAGCGCCGAGGCGTTGATCTCGTCGGCATGGCGGCTGTCGAGCAGGAGGTCGGCTGTGCCGAGCAGGGCGCGGACTCGCGCGACATCCTTCGCATCGGCCAGGTCGGCAGTGATGCTCTGCTTGTTGGTGTTACCCCAGGCGAAGTAGGCGCTCTCGCGTTTGCCGCCGCCGATATCGACGAGCGGTTCGCAAGACCGGTCCGGATCGCCGCCCGGCGGTTCGACTTTGATGACCTCCGCTCCGAAATCGGAGAACAGCTTGCCGCAGAAGCTCAGTGCGTCGCCGGTACCGATTTCGACAACCCGTAATCCATCGAGAGGAAGGTCAGACATTCGCCAGCGTTCCCGCAATGCGCGGTGTTGTTCGCACCAGAAGCGCGTTGGTTGATAACGGCACCGGCCCGCCGGATAGCGGGCCGGTCAAGTCTGGTCAAAGGCCGAGAACGGCCTTGGCGAGAATGTTGTGCTGCACCTCGCTGGTGCCGCCGTAGATCGTCACTTTGCGGTTGTTGAGGTAGACGCCGGTGGCGACGCCGGCCCAATCGGGACCGATCGCATCGTCATCGCTCTCGGCCTCGAGTGCGAGGCGCTGGGCGAACGGGCCTGCCACCTCCATGTAGAGATGCGTCAGTTCCTGCCGCAGTTCACTGGACCGCAGTTTCAGCAAGGATGAGAGCGGGTTCGGCGCGTCGCCTGTCCGCTTCTGATCGGCGTCGAGCACGCGCATGGTGGTGATCTCGTGCGCCTTGGCTTCGACCTCCAGCGCCAGCAGGCGGCTGCGGAACGCGGGGTCCTCGATGATCGGCTTGCCGTTCTTGGTTTCTTCCATGGCGAGCTTGCGCAGGTGACGCAGCCGTTCGCGCATCGCGCCGACGCGTGCGGCACCGGTGCGTTCGTTGCCGAGCAGGAATTTGGCGCAGTCCCAGCCCTTGTTCTCCTTGCCGACCAGGTTCTCGACAGGAACCTTGACGTCCTCGAAGAAGCATTGGTTGACCTCGGCACCGCCCTCCATGGTGTGGACGGGACGGACGGATACGCCCGGGGTCCGCATGTCGATCAGCAGGAACGAGATGCCTTCCTGCTTTTTGGCCTTCGGATCGGTGCGGACGAGGCAGAACATCCAGTCGGCATACTGCGCGTTGGTGGTCCACATCTTCGAGCCGTTGACGATGTAGTAATCGCCTTCGCGCCGGGCGCTGGTGCGCAGCGAGGCGAGGTCAGATCCCGAGCCGGGCTCCGAGAAACCCTGGCACCACCAATCATCCAGATTGGCCATCCGCGGCAGAAAGCGCTTCTTTTGCTCCTCCGTGCCGAAATGAGCGACGACCGGACCGCAAAGGTTGGTGTTCATGCCGTTCGGTAGCGGGGCAGGGGCGTTCTCAAGTTCCTCGCGCAGGATGAAGCGCTTGGTCACCGACCAATTCTGACCGCCCCATTCCACTGGCCAGTGCGGCACGGCCCAGCCTTGCGCATTGAGCTTGCGGTGCCAGTTCACCGTGTCTTCCTTGTTCGGCACCACGCCATCGATCAGCTTTTGCTTCAGTTCGGCGGGGAGGTTCTGCTTGATCCAGGCGCGTACCTCGTCGCGAAACGCCAGCTCTTCGGCGGTGAAGCTCATATCCATCGTGTTCTCTCCCGATACCAGCCTCGCGGCGGCGTTACATATTTTGGAACGATCTCGTCGGGATGACCGGCTGCCGTTCGTTGCTCTGCACAAAACTCTGCGCGTCGCTCGAGTCCTATTGCGAACAACGCACGTAACTATACACGCCACGCGCCACGCGGCCACCGCCGGCCAATCCGTTAGCCATTCCTTTTTTGCACGACCCTAAGGCAAATATTGCTCTCGTCCCTGCGCAGACACCCATGACAAATGTTGCTGGGGACGAACGCCGCCCAGCCTTAAGCTCGTGACTAAGTCTTAAGCCCGCGACTTGAGAACCTGATTGGCTCGACCTGGGGTCAACCTCGCAGCGTAACTGTGACAATTTGCGCGCGGCGTTGGCGTCGTGTTTAGATCACGCGTCAGCGTTTCTACAAAAGGCAGGACACACCTGAATGAGTATTAAGGGCAAAGCATACATCATGGGGGCTTACGAGCACCCCACGCGCAAGGCGCCGGACAAGTCCGTCCCTCAAATTCATCATGAGGCAGCGATCGGTGCGTTGAAGGACGCAGGCCTCACCAAGGACGACGTCGACGGTTACTTCTGCGCGGGCGACGCGCCAGGCCTCGGCCCGCTCAGCATGGTCGACTACATGGGCCTGAAGGTGAAGCACGTCGATTCGACCGATGTCGGCGGTTCGTCCTACATCCTGCACGTCGCGCATGCGGCCGAGGCGATCGCCGCGGGCAAGTGCTCGGTGGCGCTGATCACGCTTGCCGGCAAGCCGCTCACGGCGCCAGTACCGCGCGCGACCATTCCGCTCGCCCCCGACGCATCGTATGAATCGCCGTACGGCATCGTGGTTGCCAACTCGTACGGCATGTGCGCCGCGCGCCACATGTACGAATACGGCACGACCAGCGAACAGCTCGCGTGGATCAAAGTCGCGGCGTCGCATCACGCACAGTACAACGAGCATGCGTTCCTGCGGAACGTCGTCACGGTCGAGGAAGTCGTCAATTCGCCGATGATTTCCAATCCGCTGCACCGGCTCGACTGCTGCGTCATCACCGATGGCGGCGGCGCGCTGATCGTCACCAGCCCGGAAGTCGCCAAGAGCCTGAAGCGGCCGCTGGTGCGCGTCATGGGCGCGGGCGAGTCGCCGAAGGGACAGAACGGTGGCGACACCGATCTGACGTTCTCGGGCGCGCGCTGGTCGGGTCCGATCGCGTTCGCGGAAGCGGGCGTCAAGCACGCGGATATCAAGTACGCCTCGATCTATGACAGCTTCACCATCACGGTGCTGATGCAGCTCGAGGATCTCGGTTTCTGTGAGAAGGGCCAGGGTGGCAAGTTCGTTGCGGACGGCAACCTGATCTCGGGCGTCGGCAAGCTGCCGTTCAACACCGATGGCGGCGGTCTCTGCAACAACCACCCGGCCAACCGTGGCGGCATTACCAAGGTGATCGAGGCGGTGCGGCAGCTTCGTGGTGAGGCCCACCCGAAGGTGCAGGTGAAGAACTGCGATATCGCTCTGGCGCATGGTACGGGCGGCTCGCTCGGCGTCCGCCACGGCAGTGCAACTCTGATTATGGAGCGCGTGTGATGGCGGAAACCAAAGAACGCCAATTCCCGGCGGCGATCGTCAATCCAGAAAGCCAAGCGTACTGGGATGCTGCCGCCAAGGGCAAACTCCTGTTCGGACATTGCAAGAGCTGCAAGAAGAACTACTTCTACCCGCGTTCGATTTGCCCGTTCTGCGCCAGCGACAACACCGAGTTGAAGGAAGCATCGGGTAAGGGCGTGATCTATTCGCACTCGACCATGCGCCGCGTTCCGGAGCCTTATGCGCTCGCTTACGTGACGTTGGAAGAAGGCCCGAAGATGTTGACCAACATCGTCGACTGCGATTTCGACAAGCTCGAGATCGGCCAGAAGGTGCATGTTGTGTTCAAGCCGGCCAAGGAAGGCCCGCCGATTCCGGCCTTTGCTCCGGATTGATCTGACGTGCTGTCGGCGCGGGCGATCACGTTGCCCGCGCCGTTTCGCTTCGGCGACAATAAGACAATCAGACTTGCCGGCGGCCCGCGACGGGCATGCCATGGCGTGAGGGTAGGAAATGGATTTCGGGCTCAACGACGAACAGAAGCTGCTCAAGGACAGCGTCGACCGGCTGCTGGCCGAGAAATACGATTTCAATACGCGCCAGAAGATCGCGGAGAGCAAGCTCGGCTGGAGCCGCGAGATGTGGGACCAGTATGCGGAGCTCGGCCTGCTGGGCGTCGCCTTCAGTGAGGAGCATGGCGGCATCGGCGGCGGTCCGATCGAAACCTCGATTGTCATGGAAGCGCTTGGCCGCTCGATCGCGCTGGAGCCTTATGTTCCGACCGTCGTGATCGGCGGCGGTTTCATTCAGGCCGGCGGCACCGACAAGCAGAAGCAGGAGATGCTGCCCGCCATTGCGAATGGCAAGCTGCTGCTGGCGTTCGCTTACACCGAGCGTCACTCGCGTTTCGATCTCGCCGACATCAAGACCACGGCCCGCAAGGATGGCAATGGCTGGGTGCTGGATGGCGAGAAGGCGCTGGTCTGGCATGGCGACAGCGCGGACAAGATTTTCGTCACTGCGCGCGTCTCCGGCAACCAGCGGGACAAGGACGGGATCGGCATCTTCATCGTTGATGGCAAGGCAGCCGGCTTGACGCGCAAGCCGATGAAGCTCGCCGACAGCCACCAGGGCGCCGATATCTTTCTAAAGGGCGTCAAGGTCAGCGCCGAGGATGTGATCGGCGAGCCGGGCAGGGCTTATCCGCTGATCGAGCGGGTCGTCGATCGCGCGATCGCGGCGACGATCTCGGAATCGATCGGCTGCATGGACGAGCTTCTCGCAACGACCACCGAATATCTGAAGACGCGTGAACAGTTCGGCCGGCCGATCGGCACGTTCCAGGCGCTGCAGCATCGCGCTGTCGACATGCTGATGAATGTCGAGCAGGCACGCAGCATGTCGATGCTGGCGACCATGATGTCGGATCAGTCCGACAACAGTGAGCGCCGCAAGTCGATTTCGGCGGCCAAGGTGCATCTGAGCAAGGCGTCGCGCTACGTCGGCGAACAGGCCATTCAGTTGCATGGCGGGATCGCCATGACCATGGAATACAAGGCCGGCCACTATTTCCGCAGGCTGATCTCGATCCAGACCCAGTTCGGCGATCTTGATCATCACATGGAGCTGTTGTCGGACGCCGGAGGGCTGGCACCGAGCGACGAGTGAGGATCATCAGACAGGCATCTTGAGCACGGAGGTCCCAGCCATGACCAAGCAGTTCGAACCTTACAGCATCGTGGCATTCAATGCGGCGAAGCTGTCCGAGAACAAGATGCACGATGACACGGTGGCGAAGAAATTCGGCTTTACGGGCGGCCTCGTTCCCGGCGTCGATGTCTTCGCCTATATGAGCCACGCGCCCTTGACGCTCTGGGGGCGCGCGTTCCTCGAACGCGGCCACATGGAAGGCCGCTTCGGCAAGCCGATCTACGATGGTGAGACGGCGACGGTGACCGCGATCGAGCGCGACGGCGGCCTGGATGTGCAGATCGAGAGTCGTGGCGTGGTTTGCGGCACTGGCCGCGCCACGCTGCCTGCGTCGTCGCCACCCGTCGCGCTTGGCGATTTCAAAACCGGCAATCCGCCCGCGCACGAGCAGCGTCCGCCGGCAGATGAGGTGAGTTACAAGGTCGGCTCATGGCTGAGCATTCATACCTTCAGCTTTTCGCCGGAGCAGCAGGCGCAGTATCTGAAGGATATTTGCGAGGCCGATCCGATCTATGCGAAAGAGGGGATCATCCACTCTGGCACGATCCTGCGGGCATGCAACTGGGCGCTGACCCATAACGCCAAGATGGGACCGTGGATTCACGTCGGCAGCACGATTCAGCAGCTGGGGCTTGGTCGCGTTGGCGATGAGATTTCGGTGCGTGCGAAGGTGGCCAAGAATTTCGAGAACAAGGGCCACAAGATCGTCGAGCTCGATGCGCTGGTCATTGCCAACGGCAAGACGCCGATTGCGCGCGTCGCGCATGCGGCGATCTACGAGCCGCGGCAGGCGCGGGCGGCATAAAGCGAAAGCTGGCGCGGCGCCTTTCCGCCGGCGGCGGTGACAGTGACAGGCGGATGCCCGTTCGCATGATGCAAGCGCGTCAGGATAGACGTTAAAGCAGCCGGGCCTTCAGGAACGTGGTCGCGCTGTCGATCATCTCCTGCGCGACCGGCAGGTGCCGCACGCGGTTGATGAAACCGTGATTGGCACCCTTCGCCAGGACGAACTGATCGCCGCTGCGTAACGCGCGCAGCTTGTCATAGAACTGCACCGAGTCATCGCGCAGCACATCGCATTCGGCTGCGCAGATCCACGCAGGCGGTGATGCCGCGAGGTTGCCGTTCATCGGCGTGATCGCCGGATCGTCTGTCTTTCCCGCCGGCGCGTAGAGATTAAAGAACATCTGCATGCGATCGCGCGAAAGGCCGAAGCGGCCGTCGCCGAAATGCAGATAGGAAGGCGTGTCGAAGTCATTGCCGAGCACGCCATAAAACAGCAGCTGGGCCGCGAAAGTCGCGGCGGGGGCGCGCAGGGCAACGGCGGCCGCGAGATTGGCGCCCGCCGATGCGCCGCTGATCGCAAGGCGGGCGGGATTTCCGCCGTAGTTCCTACCTTCGGACTTGATCCAGCGCAGCGCGGCTTCGCAATCGTGTAGGCCGGCGGGGAACGGATGCTCCGGCGCCAGCCGGTAGCTGGTGGAGACGACCACCATGCCGGTCTGCGCGGCGAGGTGGCGGGCGAGCGGCTCGGTCTCCTCGATGCTGCCGAACGCCCAGCCGCCGCCGTGGATCAGCAGCAGCATGGGGGCTGCGGTCGTTGCCGTCGGCCGATAGACGCGGGCTCGCACTGCGCCCGTTTCACCGGGGATGCGGACGTCCGTCATCTGGTACGGCACTGGCGCACCCTCGATCCAATAGCCGCAGATCTGCGCGCGCAACGCGCGCTCTGCGGCCATGCCGTCGGGAATGGGATGACCTTCGCGCAACCTGGCTTCGATGGCCACCACCTCGCGCATCGCGGCACTTGGCTTTGCGCCGGCGACGACATCGCTCACGGTTTCTGGGTCCATCGAGGCTTTCCTTGCAGTCTTCGTGCTACGCGGCCTTGGTAGACTGCTTGGCCTGCTGGATTGCCGTCCACACACGCTCGGGCGTCAGCGGCATGTCGATGTGCTCGACGCCGAGTTCGGACAATGCATTGATGACCGCATTGACGACGGTGGAAAGGCTTCCGGCACAGCCGGCTTCGCCGCAGCCTTTGGTGCCGAGCGGATTAGAGGTCGCAGGCGAGGGATGGCTGTCGAGGGTGATGCTCGGCACGTCGCCTGCGCGCGGCATCGCATAGTCCATGAACGAGCCGGTGATCGGCTGGCCGTCGCCATCATAGCTGACACACTCCATCAAAGCCTGTCCGATGCCCTGAGCGACGCCGCCGTGGACCTGGCCCGCGACCATCAACGGATTCACCTCGACGCCGAAGTCGTTGACGCCGGTGTATTTGACGATGGCGATCGTGCCTGTCTCGGGATCGACCTCGACCTCCGCCACATGGCAGCCGTTCGGGAAGGTGGCCTGCACGTCGCTCGTCATATGATCGACGTCAAGCGAGGCCGGCCCGCCATTGCCCTTGCCTTCCTGCAGCATCTTGGCGAGATCCAGGATGTTGATGCCACGGTCGGTGCCGGCGATCCTGAACTGACCGCCTGCGAATTCGATATCCGCGGAGGATGCCTCCAGCACATGTGCTGCGGCCTCCTTGCCCTTTTCGATGACGAGATTGGAGGCTTCGACGATGGCCTGACCGCTGGCCGTGATCGAGCGCGAGCCACCAGTGCCGTTGCCCGAATGGACGATGTCGCTGTCGCCCTGAACCAGGCGGATCTTGTCGAACGGCACGCCGAGCCGGTCGGAGAGAACCTGCGAGTAGGGTGAGGCGTGGCCCTGGCCGTAATCGAGCGTGCCGGTAATGAAGGTCACGCCGCCGTCCTTGTCGAAGACAATCTTGCCGAGCTCCTTGCTCGGCGGTGCCGTGACCTCGAGATAGGCGCCGACAGCGATGCCGCGCAGCTTTCCAGCCTTGCGGCTTTCCTTCTTGCGCTTGGCGAAGCCGGGATAATCGGCAGTCTTCAGCGCATTGGCCATCACCGCAGGAAAATCGCCGCTGTCATATTGCATGCCGGACGAGGCCATGAATGGCATCTGCGCGCTCTTGATCAGGTTCTTCTTGCGCAGCGCGATCCGGTCGATGCCCATTTCGTCGGCCGCCCGCTCGATCAGCCGCTCCATGAAGTAGTTGGCCTCGGGGCGACCGGCACCGCGATAGGCGCCCATCACTGAGGTATTGGTCAGCACGCACTTGATGCTCACTTCGATTTGCTGCGTCTTGTAGACGCTTGCGATGTTCTTGGCGATGCCGAGTGAGAGCGGGCTCGGCATCACGCCGGCGAGATAGCCGCCGACATTGCCGTAGCCGGTGATGCGCACTGCGAGGAAGTTACCGTCCTTGTCGAGCGCGAGTTCGGCGTGAACCTCGCTCGCGCGGCCATGGCTGTCGGACAGAAAGCTGCCCGAACGCTCGTCGGTCCATTTGACCGGCCGGCCGAGTTGCTTGGCCGCGTGCAGGAGGCATGTGTACTCAGGATAGTTGACCGACTTCATGCCGAACGAGCCGCCGACATTACCGGTCAGGATGCGGATCTGGTCGGCCTTCACCTTGAGCAGTGTGGCGAGCAGGACGCGGTTGCCGGCGACGCCCTGGGTCGGCACATGCAACGTGTAGAAGTCGCGTTTCGGATCATAGACCCCGATACCCGAGCGTGGCTCCATTGCAGCAACGACGACGCGTGTGTTCTCGAGATCGAGCTTGGTGACATGCGCGGCCTTGGCAAAGGCTTCATCGACCTTTGCGGTGTCGCCATAGTGGAAATCCAGCACCATGTTGTTCGGCACGCTGTCATAGAGCTGCGGCGCGCCGGGCTTGATCGCCTCGGAAGCGCGGGTCACGGCAGGCAGCGGCTCGATGTCGAGCGACACAGCTTCGGCTGCGTCCTTCGCCTGCGCAAGCGTTTCGGCGACGACGATGGCGATCGGATCACCGACGAAGCGCACCTTGCCGACCGCCAGGATCGGCTTGTTGGATTGCAGCAGTGGCGAGCCGTCCTTGCTCTTCAGCGGCATGCGGCTGACGAAGTTGCCGTAGCCGGCTGCAACCATGTCCTCGCCGGTCCAGATGCCGAGCACGCCCGGCATCGCCTTCGCCTCGGTGATATCGACGGATTTGAGCACGCCATGCGGGTGGGTCGATCGGACGATCACCGCGTGAGCCTGTCCCGGCAGATTGAGATCGTCGGTGTAGTTGCCTTTGCCGCGGACCAGCGTGTCGTCTTCCTTGCGGGGGACAGGCTGGCCGATACCGTATTTTTGCGCTGCGATAGCATTTTCGATGGACCGGGCGGACAGATGGTCTTGCATGGCGAAATCCAATCGACGGAAAGGGCTTTGAAGCTGCTGAAGGTGCGGCAAATGCACGGAGAAAGGCTACCGAAATGAGGTGCGGGCCACAACGACGATTGCGGCATGACCCCCGTGCTCAGGTTGCGGACAGGCGCGAGCCGGCCGTTTCGCGGTGCTGTTGGACCGTGAGGCGGAGCAATTGGAGCAGCCGCCCTGTTGCGCCGGTTGGCGTCACTGCTATTCTTCGTTTGAATCGGAAACAGTCGAGCTGTAGGGCCTTGTCCGCGGCGGCAGGAATTTGAGATGGAACACGAGTCGTGGCCGCGCTATGCCGCGGAGCCGCGAGTTGATACGCACGAACATATCTCGCCGCGCCAAGCCGTGCCGGTACGGACCCGTTTGTCCGATACCGCCTATGCCGCTCTCGATCTCGGCACCAACAACTGCCGCCTTCTGATCGCGCGTCCGACTGCGAACAACTTCCGTATCGTCGATTCGTTTTCGCGGATCATCCGGCTAGGGGAGGGTTTGGCCCAAACCGGGCGGATCTCCGAACTCGCCATCGAGCGGGCGCTGTCTGCCTTGCGGGTCTGCCGTGACAAGATCGTCGCCAAGCGAGCGACGCGAACCCGGTTGATCGCGACCGAGGCCTGCCGCACCGCGGCCAATACCGACCGTTTCCGCGAGCGGGTAGACCGCGAACTCGGCATCCGGCTGGAGGTGATCGATCGCGAGACCGAGGCGATGCTGGCGGTGACCGGATGCCTGCCCTTGCTCGATCCGGGCGCAAGCGGCGCCATTCTGTTCGATATCGGCGGCGGTTCGTCGGAACTGGTGCGGCTGGATCGCATCCCAGGGCTTCCGGACGCGACGCCGAAGATCAGCGGTTGGGTCTCGTTGCCGGTTGGCGTCGTCACCCTGGCCGAGCGACGCGGTGGCGTCGATGTGACGCCGCAAGCCTATGCGGCGATGGTCAGCGAAGTGGCCGAGATGCTGGCACCATTTGCCCTGACGCACGGCCGCGATCTCGGCGGGATGCACCTGCTCGGTACCTCGGGCACGGTCACCACGGTCGCCGGCATTTTTCTCGATCTGCCGCGTTACGACCGCAGGCGGGTCGATGGGCTCTGGATGAGCGATGCCGACGTAACCCATACGGTCGATCGGCTGCTGGCGATGAGCTATCAGGAGCGTGTCCATAACGCCTGCATCGGAACAGAACGCGGCGACCTCGTTCTCGCGGGCTGTGCGATCCTTGATGCGATCCGCATGGCGTTTCCCTGTCCACGCCTACGCATCGCTGACCGCGGCCTGCGTGAAGGCATGCTGGTGCAGATGATGCGCGAAGACGGCCTGATGCGGACGTCGTAACATGGCCAAGGACAAGACCGGGCGGCTGCATGTCACCGTCAAGAGCGCTGGCAAGCGTAAACTTTCCTCCAAGCTCTGGCTCGAGCGGCAGCTCAACGATCCTTATGTGTTGCGGGCCAAGCGCGAAGGCTATCGCTCGCGGGCGGCGTTCAAACTGAAGGAGATCGACGACAAGTACAAGCTGCTGAAGCCCGGCATGGCCGTGGTCGATCTGGGCGCGGCGCCTGGCGGTTGGAGCCAGATTGCAGCGACAAAGGTCGGTTCGATCGACGGCAAGGGCAAGGTTGTTGCCATCGATCTTCTGGAGATGCCGGATATTCCCGGCGTCTTGTTCGCCCAGCTCGATTTTCTCGACGACAGCGCGCCCGCGAAACTGCGCGAAATGCTGAGTGGCGGCGCCGATCTCGTGATGTCGGATATGGCTGCCAACACCACCGGGCATCGCAAGACCGACCAACTCCGCATCGTCGGCCTGGTGGAAACGGCGGCAGCATTTGCGGCAGAGGTGCTGAAGCCGGGCGGCACCTTTCTTGCCAAGGTTTTCCAGAGTGGCGCCGATGCGGCGCTGCTCGCCGAACTCAAGCGGGATTACGCGACCATCCGCCACGTCAAGCCCGCCGCGAGCCGACAGGATTCCTCCGAGCGCTACCTGCTGGCGACGGGCTTTCGCGGCCGCAACGAATAGCGGCTCCGTCCGGTCAGTTCGATCTGGTAGCGTATGAAGCCGCGCTTCTCGGCGATTGTTAGCCGCGTGCGACGGTCTCTTCGCTCACCTGCTGTTACGGTCAGCCGAGGCGCTGGTCGCGGGCATCCTCGGTTTCCTCGATGGCCGCCTTCTCGTCCGCCTTCGCCTTTTCCTTTCGGCTGGAAATCTCCTTAGCGCGGCGGCCGGAGACCTGATGGCCCGCGTCCGACGGCATCAGGAAGAAGACGATGGCCGAGGAGGCGGAGATCAGCGCGACGACGACAAAGGCCGGTCCGAAGTCGAAAGCGGTCAGCTCGCCGCCCTTGCGCATCAGCAGCGTCATCTCGACGGAGAAGGCCCCGACCGCCACACCGGCCGAGATCGCCAGTTGCTGGGTGACGCTGACCAGAGTGGTTGCGCGGCTCATGCGCGGGGCATCGACTTCCGCATAGGCGATGGTGTTGATCGCCGTGAACTGCAGCGAACGGAAGAAGCCGCCGACGATCAGCAGCACCAGGATCAACGAGAGGGGCGTCGTCGGCGTGAACAGGGCGCACACTCCCAGAAATGCAGCGCTGATGATGGCATCGATCACCATGATGTTGCGAAAGCCGAACGTACTGATCATTCGCGCGGCCAGCGTCTTCATGCCGAGCGCGCCGACCGCGGAGCCGAAGGTGACCATGCCTGACTGGAATGGTGTCAGGCCGAAGCCGACCTGCAGCAGCAGCGGCAGCAGGAACGGCAGTGCGCCGATGCCGAGGCGGAACAGGAAGCCGCCGAGAATGCTGGCGCGCATGGTCTTCAGCCGCAGCAGCGAGAAGTCGAGAACGGGGAAGGCGACCTTCTTGTAGTGCAGCACGTACAGCGTCATCGAAACCGCACCGGCGACGACGAATGCGACCACGGTCGGCCAGGGCAGGATGTTGAGGCCGGCCACCGACAGGCCGAAGGCGATGCCTCCAAGGCCGATGGCGGCGAGGAAGAAGCCCTTGAAGTCGAACGGCTGGATGTCGTCGCTCTTGATCGGATCGATATAGCGCTGCGCCATATAGATGCCGAGGATGCCGATCGGGATATTGATCAGGAAGATGTAATGCCAGGAGAAGTAGGTGGTGATGAAGCCGCCCAGCGCCGGACCGACCACCGGGCCGATCAGCGCCGGTGCCGTCACCCACGACATCGCCGAGACCAGCATGCGCTTGTCGATGGAGCGCAGCAGTACCAGCCGGCCGACTGGCGTCATCATGGCGCCACCGATCCCCTCGATCGTGCGTGCGATCACGAAATGATTGATCGATTGAGCGAGGGCGCAGCCGATCGAGCCGAGCATGAAGACGACGATCGCCGAGGTGAACACCCGCCGCGCGCCAAAGCGGTCCGCCACCCAGCCGCTGGCCGGGATGAACACCGCCAGCGCCAGCAGGTAGGAGGTAATCGCGAGTTTCAACGTCAGCGGGCTTGTGCCGATATCGGCCGCGATCGCCGGCAGCGAGGTCGCAATGACCGTCGCGTCCATGTTCTCCATGAACAGCGCCGCCGCGACAATGAGGGGAATAATTCTTTCTTTTTGCATGGGCAGGGTGAAATGATCGACCGCGCCCTTCTCCTAGGCGCTTGGCGCAACCCTGTCATCGGCGGGTCCTGCAACCCTCCTATCCTGCAAAAACGGCGGAAAATCCGTTCAATTTCGCGTTCTTGCGTTCGTGACGCTAGGCTTTTCGGAACCGACGTGCTAACGACCAGCGCCAATCCAAACGAGGGGTTCTCGATTCGGTTGCGGGCGAGCCGCAGGCCGGGTGAGGACCTATCATCGTTTTCGCGACCGGGCGCGAAGCCGGAGGGATATGGCAATGAACACTGTACAGAACTGGCGTAACGGCATCCGCGAGGCTTTCACCTTCGACGATGTCCTCCTCAAGCCGGGACTCTCCGACATCCTCCCATCGGAAGCCGATGTCCGCTCGCGATTGACGCGCGCCGTTCCCCTCAACATTCCGGTCATGGCGTCGGCGATGGATACCGTCACCGAAGCGCGTATGGCGATCGCCATGGCGCAGGCCGGCGGCATCGGCGTCATTCACCGCAACTTCGATGTCGAAGGTCAGGCCGCCCAGGTGCGGCAGGTCAAGAAGTACGAGTCGGGCATGGTGGTGAACCCGGTGACCATCGGCCCCGACGAGAAGCTCGTCGATGCGCTGACGTTGATGAAGGATCACGGCATCTCCGGAATTCCCGTGGTGACCGGCGGCGGCAGTCGGCCCGGCAAGCTGGTGGGCATTCTGACCAACCGCGACGTGCGCTTCGCCACCGATCCGGAGCAGCGGGTCTCCGAATTGATGACGAAGGAAAACCTCGTCACGGTGCGTGAAGGCGTCGGCCAGAGCGAGGCGAAGCGGCTCCTGCACCACCATCGGATCGAGAAGCTGCTCGTCGTTGACGACCAGTATCGTTGCGTCGGTCTCATCACGGTGAAGGATATCGAGAAGGCTGTCGCTTACCCGAATGCGAGCAAAGACGAGCAGGGACGTCTGCGCGTGGCGGCCGCGACCACGGTTGGCGACACTGGCTTCGAGCGGACAGAACGGTTGATCGACGCGGGTGTCGATGTGGTCGTGGTGGATACGGCGCACGGCCATTCCTCGCGGGTGCTGGAGGCGGTCAATCGAATCAAGCGGCTGTCGAATGCTGTTCAGGTGGTCGCGGGCAATGTCGCGACGACCGAAGGTGCGCAGGCGCTGATCGATTCCGGCGCGGATGCGATCAAGGTCGGCATCGGTCCGGGTTCGATCTGCACGACGCGTATTGTGGCGGGCGTCGGCGTGCCGCAGCTCACTGCGATCATGGATGCGGTGGAGGCGGCAAAGAAGGCCGGCGTGCCGGTGATCGCCGACGG
The DNA here is from genome assembly GCF_000516555.1 of Afipia sp. P52-10. Lineage (NCBI taxonomy): Bacteria > Pseudomonadati > Pseudomonadota > Alphaproteobacteria > Hyphomicrobiales > Nitrobacteraceae > Afipia > Afipia sp. P52-10. The sequence goes on from NZ_AZSJ01000007.1 coordinate 155,270, forward strand.
CGGCATCAAGTATTCGGGCGATCTCGCCAAGGCGCTTGCTGCTGGCGCGGACATCGTCATGGTCGGCTCGCTGCTCGCAGGCACTGACGAGACCCCGGGTGAGGTGTTCCTCTGGCAGGGCCGCTCCTACAAGGCCTATCGCGGCATGGGGTCGGTGGGCGCGATGGCGCGCGGCTCCGCCGATCGCTACTTCCAGCAAGACATCAAGGATTCGTTGAAGCTCGTGCCCGAGGGCATCGAAGGACAGGTTCCCTATAAGGGCCCCGTCGGTAACGTCGTGCATCAACTCGTCGGCGGTCTCCGCGCGGCGATGGGGTACGTCGGCGCCAAGAACCTGGACGAATTCCACGAGAAGGCCGAGTTCGTACGCATCACCGGCGCTGGTCTGCGCGAGAGCCACGTCCATGACGTGACCATCACGCGCGAAGCGCCGAACTACCCCGGCGGTGTATAAGGCCGGCGCTCCTCGATTGGACGCATGACGCCCGCGCGTGACGGCGGCGAGTTGCCGCTTGCCATCGCTTGGTCCGCGATGGATGATCGCTCAATTAAAGCAACGACGAGAGCACGCGACCGAGCGTGCCGGGTTGTCCGGGAGCGATGGGCGGGTGGCGGTACAGGAAAGAAACGACGAGCCGGAGCAGGCTGCACCGAGCGAACAGGGCTACCGCAACACCATCGTTTCCGGCGCGTGTCTGAGCATCGCCTGGTTCGGCGATTCCGTTATCTATATCGTGCTTCCGCTGTATGCGGCGGCGTTTGGCCTCGACGCGTTTCTCGTCGGCGTGCTGCTGTCCGTGAACCGCGTGGTGCGGATCCTCGGTTACGGCTGGGTGGCGCCGCTGGCGCGCAGGTTCGGTGCGAACGTGTTGACGGCTGCAGCCTGCCTTGCTGCTGCGCTGACCACCGTGGGTTATGGACTGGCATCGACCTTCGCGCTGTTCTTCCTGGCCCGCTGCGTGTGGGGTGGAGCGTGGGGCATTCTCAACCTTCTCATGACAGCCTATGCCTATGGAGACGGGCAGGGCGCGGGCAAGCGCATCGGTGTCGCCCGCGCCGCCAGCATCGCCGGTCCGTTTGCGGCATTGCTGGCGGTCGGGCCGTTGTGCGTCGCGATCGGTCCGCACAAGATGTTCGTGTTGTACGGGCTGTTGAGCTTCGCCGCCGTTCCGCTCGCATTCCTGCTGCCGCCGATGCGGGCGGCACCGAAGGATGAGACCCGGACGGTGCGTCGCTGGGTGCCGACGCCTTTGAATGTGCTGTTCTTCGGGTTGGCCTTCGCGGCTGACGGTGTGCTCGGGACGACGATTTCGGTGCTGCTGTCCGGCTTCATGCCGGCGTCGCAGGCGATCATCGGCGCCGGTCTCATCATTGCCTTCCAGCGGCTGGTGGGAATCGTGCTTGCGTTCGCCAGTGGACCGGTGACGGACCGGATCGGCGCCCGCCATCTGCTGCTGCCTTGCACGCTCGTCGTCATTGCGGGGCTGTGCATCATCGCCGCAGGCTATGTCTATGCCGGCGCCATTATCGTCATCTTCGCGCGCGGATTGCTGCAAACGGTGGGACCGGTGCTTGCCGCCGAGCGCTCCACCGACCGGATCGCTGCGCTTGCGTCCTATTCGACCTGGACCGACGTGGGACTTGCCGGCGGCGCATTTCTTGGCACCGTCGGCGTTGCATCGCTCGGCTATGCACCCACTTATTCGCTGATGGCGTTAGCGCTGCTGCTCGCGACCGCCTGGCAATATTTCGCGTCGCGGAATTCCGTCGCCTGACGGATCGCGTCACCTGACAACTGGAGGAAGATGTCCATGGCTACTGCCCAACGTATCGTTCTGGCTTCGCGTCCCGTCGGCGAGCCGAAGCCGGAGAATTTCCGGCTGGAAGAGAGTCCAGTGCCGGTGCCCGGACAGGGGCAGGTGCTGTTGCGGACGATCTGGCTGTCGCTCGATCCGTATATGCGCGGCCGAATGAGCGATGCGCCGTCCTATGCCGCACCGGTGCAGATCGATCAGGTGATGGAGGGCGGCACGGTGAGCGAGGTGGTGGCCTCCAACAACCCGGACTTCAAGGTTGGCGACGTCGTGCTCAGCCGCGCGGGCTGGCAGACCCACTTCGTGTCTGACGGCAAGGGGCTGCGCAAGATCGATGCGAAGGCGGCGCCGACCTCGACTGCGCTCGGTGTCCTCGGCATGCCGGGCATGACCGCCTACACGGGCCTGCTCGATATCGGCAAACCGCAGCAGGGCGAGACCGTCGTCGTTGCGGCTGCGTCCGGTGCTGTGGGCTCCGTGGTCGGGCAAATCGCCAAGATCAAGGGCGCGCGGGCGATCGGCATCGCCGGCGGCCCTGACAAGTGCAAGTATGTGAAGGACGTGCTCGGCTTCGATGACTGCATCGACCATCGCGATCCGGATATGGCGACCAAGCTGAAGGCGGCGTGTCCGAAGGGCATCGACGTCTATTTCGAGAACGTCGGCGGCAAGGTGTTCGAGGCGGTGCTGCCGCTGCTCAATCCGTTCGCGCGCATTCCCGTTTGCGGTCTGATCGCGCAGTATAACGCGTTCGAGGAGGAGAAGGGCGGTAAGGCCATGTCGTTCCTGATGCGCAGCGTGCTGACCAAGCGGCTGACCATTCGCGGATTCATCGTCAGCGATTTTGCCGCTCGCTACAATGACTTCATCGCCGACGCGACGAAGTGGTTCAGCGAGGGCAAGATCAAGCATCGTGAGACGGTGGAAGAAGGGCTGGCCAATGCGCCGCGCGCCTTCATGGGCATGCTGCGCGGCGAGAACTTCGGCAAGCAGCTTGTGCGGGTCGGGCCGGACAAGGCTTGAGGCAAACGCACGGAAGAGAAAAAGGCCGGGCTCGCCCCGGCCTTTTATTTGGCGAAGCGTACACCAGCTTTATAGCCCAGTCTTCGGCCACTCATGAACGGGCAGCTGAACAGTTTGGCAATGTCTCGCGATTGTCACATGGGATTGGCCTCGATATAGCGAAGCGCGGGTACCGGGAAATGGTGCCAAGGAGGCTTGCCATGTCCGTTACGGAAGTCCTGCTGCCGGTGTTTGCCCAGGTTCTGCTCGTTTTCATCCTTCTGTTCTGGATGGGAAAGGAGCGAACCACCGCCTTGGCCGCTCGCGAGGTGCAGATGAAGGATATTGCCCTCGACGAGCCGAATTGGCCGCGGCATGCGACCCAGCTTGGTAACTGCCTGAAGAACCAATTTGAGTTCCCGGTCCTGTTCTATGTCCTCGTGGCGCTGGCGTTGCCGCTGCGCCAGGCGGACCTGCTGTTCGTCCTGTTGTCGTGGGTGTTCGTCGTCACCCGTTATGTGCATGCGGGAATCTTCGTGACGTCCAACAATGTCAAACAGCGTTCGCTGGCGTTCTCTGCCGGTGTCTTGGTGCTGCTGGTCATGTGGGCCGTCTTTGCCGTCAAAATTCTGCGCGTCGTCTGAACGCTCGATCGAGTAAAGTTTGTCGTCATGACCCCTGCCGCTCGCCTGTCCGCCGCGATCGAGGTGATCGCCATCATCGAGAACCAGCGTATTCCCGCGGCGAATGCGTTGAAGGAATGGGGTGTCGCGCATCGCTTTGCCGGGTCCGGTGACCGTGCCGCGATCGCGGGGCTCGTCTACGATGTGCTCCGCCGCCGCTCGTCTTCGGCGTGGCTGATGGGAGAAGATACGCCGCGTGCGCGCGTTCTCGGCATGTTGAAGCTGGAGCGCGGCTTCGATGCGGAGCGGATCGCGCTCCTTTGCGACGGCGCGCGCTTTGCGCCCGAACCTCTTAGCGAGGCGGAGAGGGCTGCATTGAGGTCGCGCACCTTGGACGATGCGCCGGCGGCGGTCGCGGGCGATTATCCCGAGTGGCTGGACGCGGAGCTTGCAACGGCATTCGGCGATGCGCGCAAGGACGAAGCTGCCGCGATGGCACGGCGGGCGCCGCTCGATCTTCGCGTCAACACGTTGCGCGGGCAGCTAGCAAAGGCGCTCGCTTCGTTGCGTCATCTTGGTGCGGCGGCAACACCGTGGTCGCCGCTGGGCCTGCGCATTGTGCTCGATGCCGATGCGCGCAGCCCCGGCATTCAGGCCGAACCGGATTTCCTGAAAGGCGTCGTCGAGGTGCAGGACGAGGGCTCGCAGCTTGCGGCGCTGTTTACCGGCGCGAAGCCCGGCGAGCAGGTGATCGATCTTTGCGCGGGTGCGGGCGGCAAGACGCTGGCGCTCGCGGCCATGATGGAGGGACGCGGGCGGTTGATTGCTACCGATCGCGATAAACGCCAGCTCGCGCCGATTCATGAGCGGCTGTCGCGAGCCGGAGTTCATAATGCTGACGTGCGAACGCCCAAAGAGGGTGATCCGCTTGCCGGTCTTGCAGGTCAATCGGATCTCGTCGTCATTGATGCGCCATGCACCGGAACGGGAACCTGGCGGCGCAATCCGGATGCGAAGTGGCGGATGCGACGGGGCGCCTTGGAACAGCGCGTGAAGGATCAGGCCGAGGTGCTTGATCGCGCGGCCGCGCTGGTCAAACCCGGCGGCCGTATCGCCTACATCACCTGTTCGGTTCTTCCACAGGAAAACGGCGAGCAAATTCGTGCTTTCGTTGCGCGACATCCCAATTTTGAAACGATCAGCCCGACAAAAGTGATAGAGCCGCTGGGAGAACGCGCCGTTGCGTTTCAACAGGCGGCGATGCTATCCGAAGATGGTTTGTTGATGACGCCAAGGCGGACGGGGACCGATGGCTTCTTCGTTTCCGTCTTGAAAAGACCGCAATAGGCAGGCTGTCCTGACTGGTTGAGACAGACACGGATGGCGCGCGATTTGCCTTGAAAGGAAGACGATGTTGAAGAAGGTTCTGCTTTTGACGCTGGTTGCAGGTTCTTTCGCGACTGAGGCTTTCGCGCAACAGGCGCAACCGCGCAGCCGCGAATACGAAGAGAAGGCCTGCGGCCGCGATGTGTCCCGTTATTGCAAGGCGGTGATCAACGAGAGCGACCTGACCATTCTCGCCTGCCTGCAGCAACACCGCCCGAAGATCTCTCAGGCCTGCCAGAAGGTCCTGAAGGACAACGGCGTCTGAGGCTGATTTTCTTCCCGTCTTTCATCCAATCACCAATCAATGAGGCTATCCCGGTCTGGGCCGGGTAGCCGAGCATTGGCAGCTAACGTCAACCGGCCTTCGCTGGAAAGCGTTGGCTGAGTTCTGCACGATCAGGCCAGCATCGACCCGCTGATCGGTGAACTGTCCATGTCTGCGTCGGTCCGCATCGGCGCCTGACGCGTCTTGACACTGATCCCAAGGCGGCTTGTGCTACGAGGTGCGCATCCAACCAGATGATCCGCTAGGTCATCTGGTCGATCTCCAGCCCTGAAATTGTTTTTGGGCTCGGGAGAGTCCCCAGACGAGAATACCGCCTCTGGTTCAGGGCAGGGTGAAAACGAGGATATTCGCTTGCCAGGATTTCCATCCATGACTTATAATAGGTCAGTATTACTGACATAATATCCAAGTTCAGAGCGGATGTGGAATGTCGCCATCGGTCTTCGCAGATGTTGCCGTGCGGCACCGATCCGCGTAATGGCTCTCCATGACCCCAGCTCATACGCAGCGTGAGTCGGCGCCCCTGAAGGCCCCGGCGCATGACAAGATTCTGATCGTCGATTTCGGCAGTCAGGTGACCCAGCTCATTGCGCGGCGCGTCCGCGAGGAGGGGGTCTATTCGGAGATCGTGCCGTTCCAGAAGGCCGAGGCGGCTTTTCGGGAAATGCAGCCGAAGGCGGTGATCCTGTCCGGCGGGCCGGCTTCGGTGCTGGAGGCGAACGCGCCGTCCGCGCCCGCAAGCATCTACACCGCGGGCGTGCCGGTGCTCGGCATCTGCTATGGCGAGCAGACCATGGCCCAGCAGCTCGGCGGCAAGGTCGAGGGCGGTCATCATCGCGAATTCGGCCGCGCGACCATCGAAGTGACCGACGATTGCACCCTGTTCGACGGCGTGTGGGAGAAGGGCGGCAAATACGACGTCTGGATGAGCCATGGCGATCGCGTGACGCAGCTGCCAGACGGTTTTCGCGCTGTCGCCAAGGCCCCGGGCTCGCCGATCTCGGTGATCGCCGACGACAAGCGCAAGTTCTATGCGATGCAGTTCCATCCGGAGGTGGTGCACACGCCGGACGGCGCGAAGCTCCTGCGCAACTTCGTGCGCAAGGTGGCGGGTCTCAAGGGCGACTGGACGATGCGTGCCTTCCGCGAGGAGGCGATCGAGAAAATTCGTGCGCAGGTCGGCTCCGGCCGCGTGATTTGCGGACTATCGGGCGGTGTCGACTCGGCGGTGGCGGCGGTGCTGATCCATGAGGCGATCGGCAGCCAGTTGACCTGCGTGTTCGTCGACCATGGCCTGTTGCGGCTCGCCGAAGCCGAGACGGTCGTGAACCTGTTCCGCAACCACTACAACATTCCGCTCGTGCATGTGGATGCATCCGAGCAGTTTCTCGGCGAGCTGAAGGGCGTCACCGATCCGGAGCAGAAGCGCAAGACGATCGGCCGGCTGTTCATCGATGTGTTCGAAGCCGAGGCAAAGAAGATCGGCGGTGCGGAGTTCCTGGCGCAAGGTACGCTTTATCCCGACGTGATCGAGAGCGTCTCGTTCACCGGCGGCCCCTCGGTGACGATCAAGTCGCACCACAATGTCGGCGGTCTGCCCGAGCGCATGAACATGAAGCTCGTGGAACCCTTGCGCGAGCTGTTCAAGGACGAGGTCCGCGTGCTGGGCCGCGAGCTCGGCTTGCCCGACGTGTTCGTCGACCGTCACCCGTTTCCGGGGCCGGGGCTCGCCATCCGCTGTCCGGGCGACATCACGGTGGACAAGCTCGACATCCTTCGTCAGGCGGATGCGATCTACATCGAGGAGATCCGCCGCGCGGGTCTCTACAACGCGATCTGGCAGGCCTTCGCGGTGCTGCTGCCGGTGAAGACCGTCGGCGTAATGGGTGATGGCCGCACCTATGATTACGTGGTGGGCCTGCGCGCAGTGACATCGACCGACGGAATGACCGCGGACTTTTATCCGTTCGACATGCGCTTCCTCGGCGCGACCGCAACCCGCATCATCAACGAGGTCAAGGGCGTTAACCGCGTCGTCTACGATGTGACCAGCAAGCCGCCCGGGACAATCGAGTGGGAGTGAGAGTCACTTAAGTGTCCAAGCTCGCTCTTTCGCCGATGCTCGTACAGTATCTTGTTGGCTTATGCTGTCTACGGTGGCACCCGGACGCGGTTGATGTGGTCTTGGGCGACATGGTGCTGGACACCGCAGCCGGCAAGCCACGAGATGTCGACGTCACTGTTACAATCTCACAATCCGGTCATGTCACTCACACGTTCAAGGCATATGAGGTAAAGCACGAGAGCAAGCCGTTGGACGTCGCCGAGGTCGAACAACTGTGTCTCAAGCTCTTGGACATGCCGTCGGTCACCCACAAGGCCATCGTTTCAGCATCGGGATTCACAACAAGTGCTCGGGATAAAGCAATCCGGCACGGCATCACTCTTTACGAACTTCGTCCGTGGACGCGACCGTTGCAGGAACAGTTTCCCAGTCTGACGATGCAAGGCACTGCTCAAGAATGCTTCCCGATGAGTCAGTTACTGCTCTGCTGGATTGACGAACAGTTTGCGATAGTTGCCCGGGAAGCGACAGGGCCATTCTCGGTTCAGTCTAACGACGGGCTATTTGACTCTTCGGGGAAGAAACATGCGAAGCATAAAACATTCGGCGACTATCAAAACGAGTTGTTGTTTCGATCGACGGAGATACTTTTTCCGTTAGGACCTGCGGCGACGGTTTTGCGGACGTTTCCTATCCCTCATTCTGCGCCAGATGGCATTGTGCGAGCCGGTCCGGCATGGCCGCATACGCACACCTTAGATGTACAGGGTGATGATGTGTACGTGGATACTGGAAACGGTATCTGTCGCATCGATTCTGTCACGATCAATGGTTACCTCCAGTGGCAGCGCGGTGGTGATCCGCTGTACTACGTGATGGATGAAATACCAGGTGGTGAAGCATTTGCCGGCGCGCTAATCGCCCCGGGGAAGCGGGAAGGGCAAATGACTGCGCTCGTTTTCTCACCAAAGACGCGCGACATCGGAATTAACTTTGTGCAGTTGGCGAAGAAACACCTGAACTGCATACGTGAGCTGACGCTGGCGCAGCCGACGGCGAAGAACAGCGAAACGTGATCATCGTCCACGGCGGACTCATGAGTTTGTCTCCGCCTCCGCCGTCGTAACCTCGTAAGCTATCCATAACCACGCGAAGACGGAGACCTGGAGCGTGGCGCGCCCCAAGGGGGCCTGCGATAGGCATGACGGTATTTTCTATGAGGGTGTAACTTGCACTCGACCAGGGGCGAGCAGAAAATTCGACCAATCGATGTCGATAGTCCCTGAAACCGAGCAAACCTCGGATCATCGAAATTTACGTTTCAAATCAAGAGCGCGAATTTCTGACGGATCGGGCATACGGTGCTTGAGCGTGTGCGGAAAAATGGGGCTGACAATTCAACGCGTTACCATGGCTGAAATAATTGAGTGGGATGAGGGGTGGTCGCCCTAAAAAATTTCCTTTTTAATTCAATGGCTTATTTGGCTTGAAGGGTGATCGGCCGTACATCGTCAGTTCCACCCAGCAATCCCATAGCTTATTGAAAACAGAATTTGTAAGGCGCTGATCAGTTTATCGCGTTAGAAGCCGGATAAGTTGACGGTCTTTCTGACGGTCTTTTCTGAAAGGCACGCCAGCCGAAACCAAAAGACCGTCAGTCAGAGTGCACCGCGTTGACGGTCTTTTCCATTTGAGAGAGCGCGAGTTGTCGTAGTTGAGCTACGGCAGCGGCAATAAAATCAAACAATCGCGTGCCGGTACGCGCTCTCGATGCAGGATCGAAGTGTGGACAAAGGTCCGCGTCACAGCGCCAACGCCCGCTTGAGATCGTCGTGCTCAAAAGCGCTGGCCATGCGGGTGATCTTAGCGGGCCGGGCGCCGGCTTCTTTCGCGGTCTCCCGCCAGGTCGCCGTCACGACCGCGACTTCCTTGATGATGGCGCGCGCTGGCGCGAGGCCGAGGCCGAAGTACTCGGAGGCCGCCTCGAGGAGATCGATCGAGCAGGTGCCTTCGTCCAGATCGATGTTCGTCGTCAGCACCCGGGCCTTGAGGTCGGTAGGGACTGGGTTGAGATCATAGACGGGGGAGAGCGACCAACCGCCTTGCCGAGCCACAGGAAGCCGTGGTTGCGCAGGTGATCATCCACGTTCGAGATCAGCACGTTGAGGGCGACACGACGGTACAGCGCCTGCGCGTCGGTCTTCGCTTGCGCCCCGTGCCGCGTCAACGCATCGACGATTTCGGGATAGCTGCCGCGCTCGCCGTCCTTCGACCCCGTCATCGCCATGGCGGAGAGGAACGGGATACGAATGGCACCGTTCCTATCGAAGCGGCGAGATAGAAGCACCGCCTTTCCGTCGACCCGCAGCAATTCGTGGGAGGGCGTGGCGATGCCGGCCCGCGCCGCCAGGCGCAAGGCAATCTCCTCCCAGGTTTCCAAGCTGTAGTCGTCGGTTTCCTTGGGGAACTTCGCGATGGAGAGGTGGCCATGCTGATCGATGATCGACGCCTTGGGGCGCGAACCTCCAAGCGACGATCCGGGCGCGAAGATGAGTTGGAGATCTTCGTCCGTCTCCTCGTCGCGCATGACACGCTCCGTCACGGCGAGGAGACGTCCGAGCTCGATCAGGGCGGGCACGCCCTCGCGGAGCGGCGCTTGAAACACGTCATCGCCGGCCCAGCGGAACCGGAGCGCGCCAAGGGGGGTCTCATCGGCGACGCCAAGAAGATAGTCGCTTTCGGCGAGGGTTCGAACCGCGCGGTCTTCGCGCTCGCGAGGCGCCGCTCGGCGCGCTGCATGAGGCGGCGCCCCCAGGTGTCGGGGGCCGAGTCGCCGATGGCCTACGTCGTCCCTTCGTCGGCGGTCCGTGTCCAGTGTGATGACCTGGCATCAGTCGCTCGCGCGGCGCTACGAGCGCCCGCGTCGGCATTTGGGACGTCGGGTCATCGTCAGCGAAGCAGGTCGGGAAGTTCGTAGAGCAGCTTTAGCGCGTCTGACCAACCAACGTCCGAAAACAGGCGCAGGATCTCGACGAGCGCGGCGCGGCGTGTGTTATTCTCGAAGATCGAGCGGTGGTCAGCGATATAGCGGGTGATCATCCGTACGATGACCGGCGCGGCAAGGCCTTCGTGATGATAGCCCTCGCGTGCGGCCGGGCCTGTCAGCAGCGCATGGAGCGCGTCGAACACGCCGGCCGGATCGCCGGGGATCAGAAACTCGTAGAGTTCGACGAGATGATGGTGTGTCGAAGGTTCGTGTGAGGTCGCCAGCAGAGCGAGCATCGGGCGATAATCGACAAGGAACCGGTGTATGGTGTCGGGGGACGTGAGCCCGACCTTCGCCTCGCGATTGTCGGCATGCGCGCCCGAGCCGAAATAGACCTGGTTCATCAGGTGGCCGATCACCGATTCCGCCGCCTTGTAGGTGGCGATGGCGGCCTCGCGTTCGGCGCCCTCAACCGTTTCGCCCATGACCGCGGCATGGCTGGCGTCCGCAGCTGCCGAGCACGCCTCCAGAATGACCATTGCCGCTTGCTGTGAGCGATTCAGCAAGCCCCGCATCGCGCTCCTCACCGCTCGCATAGCGGGCGAAGAAGGCGCCGCGTAGCATCGACAGGAAGGAGGTGAAGAACTCGCGGTGCGCGGCGGGGTCACCGACCCAAGCCTTGAGCCATTCGAGCGCGATGGCCTCTTCCTGCCAGCACCAGAGCTGCGCGGTCAGGCCGCCGAGCTGTTCGGCGACCTTGTCGCGGCCGGGCTTGTCGTCGCGCTCGATTGCCTCGCGGCGGGCGCGGACGATCTCGATGATCGCCTTGCATTTCTCGACGTCCTGCCAGGTGACGCGCGGCACGACATAGTGAAGGAAAGACGCCAACACTTCGGTGTGCGGCTCGTCACGCGCCACCTGCTCGGCGAGGTCCCACAGCTTTTCCCGTGCGACATGCCATAGCACCAACAAGCGTTGCGCGGCTTGGAGGCGGACCTGGGGCGCTGGATCGGCGAGCATCACATCGAACTTGCCGACAAGTTCGCCATGCGTTTCGCCGAAGCGCCGGGCCAGTTCGACATAGGTCTAGGCGGCATAGACGCGGACTTCCCAATTGCCCCAGCTAAGGCTTGCATCCTCGTCCTTCTGCCTGGGTTCGGGAAAGCGGCTGGCCCACAAGCGCTCGAGAATGCCCAGCAACTCGTCCAGCGACGGCAGGCCCTCGGTGCCGGGCACATAAGCGTCGGCATCGACGATGCGCTCGACGGCATTGCTTATATGCCCCCAGACGGGCTGCTCGACCTTTTCGTGAAGTGCGGCCGCATTGGCGTCGTACATGCCGATCGTCGCGAGCGTTGCCGTCCACAAGGCGCCAAGCGCAGCCGCGTTGCTGGCTGGGGGTGTCGTCTGCACGAGGTCGTAGAGCGCCTCGGACTGCGACAGCATCTGCGCGTCCACTCCTTCCTCGGTATCGACGCCTTCGCCGGCGAGCAGGCGGCGCGTTACTCCGCGCGACGATCCCCAGCAGATCGACCCCGAGCGTGTCGGCGGATTGCCGGCCAGCTCGTTCGCTGCGACCAGTTCCTCGCGCAGCGCACGCATGGGATCGGTCGCGATCGCGTCGGCATCGATCAGCGACAGGAAGCGGCTTAGTGTGCGGCGCCACCAGCGCTGCTCGGCCTCGTCGGTAAACAGATCGGGCCGCAGCGCTTCGGCCTCGAATGCCGCCCGCTCGGAACGCGGACGCGACGGATAGACCGCGGCCAGAAGGCGGACCGCGTCGCGGACGATGTCGCCATGGGCCAGGATCGTGATGTTGCATGCGAACGGCCACAGCAGGTCTGCGACCTCGCCGACGCGCTCGGCGCCGACGCCGAGGATCCGCGTCCATACTGCCGGCCCGGCATAGCCCGCCGCCGCCGCACCGACCGTCTCGGCAAAGGCGGCGGGCGAGCAGCCGCGCAGATGCGCGACGAACTGTGCGAGCACATCGTCGTCCTGCGTGCCGTGACGTTCTTCGGTGTCGTCCCAGGCTCTATACTCATGATCGTGGCCGAGCAGATCGAACGGCGCGCGGCCCGGCACGACGACTTGTTCGCGATCGTCGCCCAAGGGCATCGCGCGATTGGTATCACCGAGCGATGCCTCGACGATCGCGCGCGTGCCGAGTGGCACCGACAACTCAAGGAGGCGCGTGACCTGCCGGCCCAGATTGTAGCGGCAGTGACGGTAATCCTGACTGCGGTTGGACGAGAGTGGCATGATCCGGCTTGCCTGCCCGCCCATGAACGAGGTGCTGTTATCGGTGATGTCGCGCGAGTAAAGGACGCTGTAGATCTCGATTGCGAAATCGGCGTCGGCTCGCGCGATCGGCATGATCTGTTCGGAAAGCCAGGTCGCTTCCTTGTCGGCATAGGCTGAGAAATGCGGATCGCGCAGCATGCGGTCGAGCAGCGCGCGAGATGCCGCGGGATCGGAGGCGAAGCTCTTGCCGACGAAGCGGATGGCGTTGGTCGCGGTCTGCTGCATGGGCGGCTCGGTGGCCCAGGCAAAGGCGAGCAGCGCCCGTGCCGCGCGGCCGAAGACATCGAGCAGCTCCGCCTCAGCAAGGTCACCCTTGTCGAATAGTGTGTGGAGCAGGAACCGCGTCGCGTCTGAAAGGTCGCGCGAACCGGTCGCGATCGCTGCATCGGCGACCCGTGCCCAAGCGACCGCCTCGCTCGCCACAACGCTGCCGGCTGTGTCGACCGCAAGCCCGACAAAGCGGGCCAGTCGCGAAAGCATCGTCGCCAGCGCTTCCTCACTCGGGCGGGCTGCAATCAATGCGACCAAGCCCGCGACGTCGGCGGACGTTGCAACGCGCTCGATCGCGGTGCGCAGCGCGACATTGGCAAGCACTGGATCGACCGCCGGGTCAGCGTAGATATCGGCGACGAGCTGCCAGACCTGCGCCTTGCCGTCGGTGTCTTGGCGCCATAGCCGCTCGATCGCGAAGCGCAGGGCCGGCGCCAGCATCAGCGCAATCGAGCTGTCGCCGCCGAGCTGGCCAATCAGTCGGACCGGGTCATCCCATTCGAGGAAAAAACGACCGGCGACATGGTCGAACAGAACATGATGAGCAAAGCTGACAAGATCGCCGGATTCCGTCAGAACGCCAGTCTGAATAACTGCGTCAAGCTGACTATGTTCAACCACGACCTTGCGCACCGCGAGCCTTCGCCGGGTCACCATCGCGCCGACCGTCATTGCCGTCGCCTGATGCAGGGCAGTGCTAGTGAGCCGGCGATCCTCATAGGCATCGATGAGGTCGGATTGCGTGGCAACCGTGCGGATGCTGTCGGGGCTGGCGCCATCGGCGAGCAATTGCGCTGCGAGCGAGAGGTTAAAGACGTTACGCAGCAGGTCGCGCAACTTGCCGGGTGCGGCGGCGAGCAAACTGCCGAGATCTGCTGCAGCGGCACCCACAGTGTCGAGATCTTTGTCTGCCAGCCGCGGCACCTGAAAATGCCGTACATTCGCCAAACCTGCGTCGGCGAAGGCCGGATCGGGCGGCGATCCCGGCATGGCGTCGCGGAACCGTCGCCCATTGCGCAGATCGAAGGTGCGGATTGACGCAATGACGGTCCAGTTCGTGCCAGACGCACTAAGGGTTTCGATCAGCTGGGCGAACACGCCTTCAGCCGGACCACCGCGCGCGGCATCGAGCGCATCGATGATGATCAGCTTGGCGCCTGAACCCGGCGCAGCATCCAGCACTTCGACCAGCGGGTGCTCTAGCCCCAGCTCCGACTGGAGATTTGCAGCGATGGCAACACCGGGGAAGCGGTCAACCGAGAGGAACACAACCGTATCGCCGACCGCGCGGCGCGCCTCGGCGAATGCGACCAGGGCACCGGTCTTGCCCGCGCCAGGTTCGCCGATGACGATGAGCGAGCCGGAATCAACCGCTGCGCTAAGGGGGCTATCGCTTACTCGCGCGATAGGTATGCCGCCGGCGATCGGCAGGCGCCTATGACCGGCGAGACGGTTTAGCTCGGCGTCAGTCGCCTCCGACAATCGCCCGAGATCGGTGGTATAGTCAGCCGCGCCCACGTCATTATGGCCGAGCCGGCGAAGCTCGCGCAGCAATCCGGCGCGATCCGCGGGCGCGCCGCTGCCGATCATGCCGCGGATAATGCCCTTCAGGTCGCGCAGCGGCGCCTCGCCGGCGGTTTCTGAACCGTAGAGCCTCGCGCCGAGCAGCCGCGATGCCTCACGCCAATTGTCCTCGCCCTCGTTCATCGAGAAACGCGAGACGCGGAACACGCGTGCCATCATTACCAGATCATCGTCGGTCGGTGGCGGCGCGGACATCGACGCCAATGCGGTTCGGGCGTGTGCCTCAAACAGATCGAGCGCCTCTCGCTCCTCCTTCGATCGTCCCGCCTTAGTGGTACTCCAGTGGCCACCCAGGTCGAAGGCACGGCAGCCGCGTTCGAGCGCATCGAGCGTGCGCGGCGCGTCCGCCGCGACAGCCAGTACCGCGCGCGCCTTCTTTGAATCGATCTCGACGCCGGCACTGCGTGCATCGACCATCAGCCGCGCAAGTTGACCGATGGTTTTGCCAAGCGGGCTCTTGGCGCTCTTTGCGAGGCCAGCACTAGTCTTGCTCTGCAGGTCGATGCGGCTGGCATCGTCCTGGTCCAGCCGGATGTCGTCGAGCCCGTCGCCGGTTTCGAGCTGGATCGTCGTCGGCAACGCCACATTGGCGAGACCGAAGTGTCCGCCGACCGGCATGCGCGCCAGCAGATGGGCGGCCAGCCAGGTCCCGACCTCGGCCTGGAAGGCCATCCCGGCTTCCGTCGCGCGCCCACCGGCGTTCATTCTAGATGTCGGTGGAGTTTCGCTAGCCAATTGCATCTCCCTAAAGACATGGCGTCGAAGATATTGTTGGAACTGACAACATCCGCAACGTTGTTGACTGCGGAGGGTCAGGGTTGCCACCTCCGACCACATTAGCTGCCACTTCGACACCGCGCCAGTTTCCGCCGCACAGCGTTATCTGAATGGACGTCTGCTTTCGGGAGGCAGGCGCTCGGCCCGGCACGTCGTCTATCGGGTATTTTCGCCCCCGCAAGGTGGCAGCCGCTACGGGAAGCTTGCCTGATAGCTGGTCGCCATCAGCGACACATGCGCTTCCAGCGGTGGACGCAGCTCGAACGCCTTTGGCTTCCGCGCAAAATTCCACAACCGCACCAGCCGCCAATCGCTGCGCCGCTCCTCGGCGACGGCCATCTCATTGCGCGTGATGTGAAACGGCGTGCGCTCCCAGCCATTGGTCGTCTTCACCTCGATCAGCCGATCGCGGCCGTCGGTGTCGAAGCTCAGGATGTCGAAGCCGGCACCATCGCCATCGACATGCGATACCCAGCGGATACGCTCAGCGAGATCGATCCGGCCGGCGGCGAGCAGACTGGCACGCTCATGGGCTAGGACGCGCTCTTCGCCCGCACGACCCAACGCGCGATTACGAGCATCGCGTTCGGCCACATCGTATTTCCGAGCGATGAACGTCATCTGCTCAAGTTCGCCGGGCGGCGGCGCATTGCTGTGCGTCGGTGGCGGGCCGATCCACAGCATCGCTTCTTCCCCAAGCGCTGACGGCAACGGCTCCATCGCCATCCGCGCGGCTGGTGCGAGCCAATCCGGATGACGCTGGAGCCAGCGCACCACCGCATCGACGAGCGAGGCCTGGAAATTGAAGGCCAGCTTGTAGCCTGGGATCCAGTCCTCACCGAGCCCCTTAAGTACGGCGCTGATGTTCTGATGCTTATATTCGATCGAGCCGCGTGGCCGATCGATCACCGCCTGCAGCAGGCGGGTATGCTCGGCCTTGCTGTAGGGCCGCCCGGCGATGTCATCGCCAAGCATCGCGAAATAATCCGCGACGATCGCATCGTTCTGCTCATCGGACCAGTCACCGGCCATGGCGACTCCCGAGCGGGCCAACCAAAATGGAAGAAGTCCGGATCATGCAAGCAACAGTGCCGGCACACCGAGCACCGGGCCGGCGTCGGCGAGCCGCTGGTCGAGCGTATGCACCGTGGCGCCATGCTCCGACGCGACAGCGAGATGCAGGGCGTCACCGGCGCGAAGTCCCAAGGTGTGCTGGTCGGCAAACCTTGCCGCCGCCCGAAACTGCCCACCTGTCACGGGCAGCACCGTGAAGCTCTCGGCGACCAGCTTGTTGAACATGGCAAGCGCCGCCGCGCGCTGCTCGAGGCTGATCTGCCCGGTCCGTAGCTTGATCGCCATCGCGGACGACATCTCGGTGACTGTCCAGTCGCTGATCAGAAGCTGCGCGGGGTCCTGCTCGGCCAGCCAGGCCTGAACGCGCGGCGTCATCGCTTCGTTGGAGAGCGCCGCGACGATCAGCGACGTGTCGAGATAGAGCATCAGTAGCGATCGCCATCCCGCATCGATCGCACGAGATTGGCAGCGCTCTGGGACTGTGGTGGCATCGCTGCCGTCAGCGACTGGAGCAGCGCGGCATCGATCGGTTTGCGCGGCCTGGCCACGGCGGTGAGCCGGGCGACCGGCTTGCCGCGACGGGTGATGTCGATCGAATCGCCCGCTTCGACCCGGTCGACCAGTTCGCTCAGATGGGCTTTGGCGTCCGCCAGATTGATTGCGTCCATGTCACGCTCCTGACCATGTAGATAGTCATATAGAGCAATCGGCCTGAGAATTCCAGCGCTGCCTCTTCAGGTCGCCCTTCTGGCGAACGCTCTTCGGGCCGGAGGCGGCGCAAAGCCATCCAGATTGCACGTTCGGAAGGCACGTCCTGATCGCTCGCCGGCACGATGCTCGCGAGCCTTTCAGGAGACGTAGCATGATACTCCAACAAACTTCCTGCCAAGTCGGCGATGTACGCAGCTGGATCAACGATGGGGCCTCGATCCCAGACTGGGTGCGGATACAGATGTCCGGCGAAATCGCATCCAACGGCACCTTTCTCATAGTTACACTGGTTGGCACGGCACGGGTGCATCCGGGCGATGTGGTGATTGAGCATCAGGGCCAACTCTGGTCGCGCTCACCCGACGAAGTCCCGCAACTGATCGATGGGTTCGGCGCAGAGGCTGCACTGCCGATTGCTGCCATCGGTCCTGGCAAGGACGCTCAGTTCGGCACGAAGAGCAAGGCCGGGAAGGGAAAAAGGCGCGGGGTTGAGCGGAAGATCGGATTCCGGCCGCCGATCGGAAAGATGCCCAGCATCGAATGGGTGCATACCGCCGATACGGCATCATCAGAACGCGCACGTGGCTTGGTCTTGGTCATGTCCATCCTCCAGTGTGGAGGAGCCCTGATGCAGGCCAGACTTTGCCCGTTCGCGTAGGCGCCGGAATCCGACGACGCTGACGGTACTTTTTGCCGCGATCCGAGTCCGGGCGTCAGAGCTGGAACAGCACGCAAAGAGCCGATAGTAGTCGATAGATGGCTGTGGAGATCGGCAGAAATTCCTCAACGATATCAGCAGTTTAGATTCCCGACGGGTCCTGAGCCGGTAGTATTTGAGTGCGAAAATATTTTCTTCAATGATTTCATATGGTTAATATGGACCAAAACAATCGAGTGGGAGTGAGGGACGCGGCGGTAACCGGCGGCCTTGGCGCAGAATTTCATAGAAAATACAATGATTTGCGGGTCGGGTAAGCTGCTACCTCGGGCGCATTGTCGACGAAAATGACAATCCTATTAAGCCATTGAAATGGTTATGGTTTTTAGGGTATCTCGCGCGGCGCGTCGCTTGTAGCGGGCCAATTTGACGGTACTTCTGACGGTGCTTTTCGTATTCGACAGGGCATTCTGAAAAGTACCGTCATGTGTTTTTAGGATCTGACGGTACTTTGCGGATCAACACGCTGAAGTATACGGCGAAAATTGCCCGCCGTATGACGTTTCTGCGCTGACGGTACTTTAGTTATCAACATAACATAGTTCCGGCTGTGACTGCGGACCGGTCGACGTTCCGACCCGATCGCATGTCAACGGATGGCACCTCGTATCACCTGTCAGATGTCGTCCCAACTGTTGCTGGATTTGCGATGGAGAGAAGTGTCGACCGCATCCAGGCGGGAGCTTGAACCGCGGTAGGTGCGAGCGCCTTTTTGTCGTGGGCGGAAAGATGAGGTGCCGCGATCTGTGCAAGCTCGGCCGCACGCGCCGGCCCAACATGGCGAAGCGCCTGGACCACGGTCCCGGCCAAGCTGTCCGGAGCAGTCAGATGCTTATCCGCCCGCGTGGTCGTTGCCACCGTGCGCGGCAATGAACATGGCGACGGCCGATCGGCAATAGGCTTCGATTTCGTTGTCGTCCTCTGCTCTCGCCTCATCGAAGCGTGCGATCATCAGGAGATCGGATCCTTTGAAAAGCGCGGCAAACAAGCGGGCGGACTGGTGAGGATCGGGCACCTTTAATACTGCCTTCGCATGCATCTGACGCAACAGGGCCTCGATTTGGGCGATAACATGGGCGGCGCCGGCCTCGTAAAGGAGTTTGCTTAGCGACTTTTGGTTCGTCTTGTCGGCCATGATCATGGCCTCGACACTGCGGACGTCCGGGCTCAGCAGCGCGCGAAGCAGGGATGCTCCCACCGCCATGAGCTGATCTTCGGCCGATCCCTCGACCCCTTCAACAAGGGCCAGAGGTGCAAACTGATGGCAATGGGCCGCGATGGCCGCGCCGAACAGTGCCTCCTTGTTCTCGAAGTGCCGATAGATGCTGAGCTTCGAGATTTTCGCTCGCTGGGCGACCTTGTCCAGGGTCGTCGCTTGAAAACCCAATTCCACAAAGAGTTCGCTCGCGGCGCCGACGATCGCTTGGCCAAGCGCTTGGTTTGGGGGCCGGCCGCGCCGGCCTTGGCGATTTTCGGTCACGAAAATTATGGTCCTTGACAGTATCGTAATTCGAGAATTACGATACCATGCAGTTTCTGAAATATGCAAGCGCGTGCGTCGGACGATCGCCGGACTGAAACACGAGAGAGCCATGCAACGACGAACCCTGCTGAAGCTGGCCGCTGTGCTTTCCGCCATCGGCATCGCCCGCACCCCGGCCACCGCCAGGTCCGGCCCATCCTCATCCATCCACAACAAGGAGCCTGTCACCATGGATGACGTCATCATCATCGGCGGCAGCTTTGCCGGTCTCGCCGCCGCGCTG
Source organism: Afipia sp. P52-10 (assembly GCF_000516555.1). NCBI lineage: Bacteria > Pseudomonadati > Pseudomonadota > Alphaproteobacteria > Hyphomicrobiales > Nitrobacteraceae > Afipia > Afipia sp. P52-10. The sequence continues at coordinate 174,636 of NZ_AZSJ01000007.1, forward strand.
CAGCTCGGCCGTGCCCGCCGCAAGGTCACCGTTCTCGATACCGGCCTGCCGCGCAATCGCTTCGCCGGCCATTCGCATGGTCTGCTCGGCCATGATCACAAACCACCGCTGGACATCCTGGCCGAGGCGCGGCAGCAGCTGAACCGCTACCCCACGATCAGGCTGGTCAATGCCCGGGCCGACAGCGTCTCCGGTGCCATCGACGATTTCTCCGTCCGCACGAGCGATGGCGAAAACCTTAAGGCGCGCCGCCTGATCCTGAGCTATGGCATCGTCGACCAGATGCCTGATGTTCCGGGCTTTGCCGAAGCCTGGGGCACCTCCATCGTGCCTTGTCCCTATTGCGACGGCTTTGAAGTCGCCGGCCAACATTGGGGCCTCGTCTGGTCCGGTCGGCAATCGCACAATCAGGCTAGGCTGTTCCACGATTGGACCGACAGGTTGACGCTCTTCGCTGATCGTCACGACATTCCGCCGGATATCCGGGCCGATCTCGCGCGTCGCAACATACCTGTCGTCGACGGCGGGATCGCCGGGATCGCCCGTCCCGGAGGCCATGGCGCCATCATCAAGCTCGATACCGGCCCCGATATCGCGGTCGACATCCTGTTCGCGCATCCGCGCAACAAGCCATCCGCAACTCTGCATGACTCACTGGGCCTCGCCACTGTCGATACGCCAACCGGCATCGCCCTCAAGGTCGACGAGCGCCGCGAGACCAGCATGCCCGGCATCTACGCCGCCGGCGACCTCGCCAACCCCGGAATGCCCTCGGTCACCACGGCATCATGGCAAGGCGCGATGGCGGGCATCTTCGCCCAGCAGTCGATGCTGGTTTGAGAGCACAGATTGGAGATGAACATGGCCGTCGAACCGGACAGCGCGGGTGTGCGCTTGCCTCCGCCCTTCATCTATCTGGGAGCGCTACTGTTGGGGCTGGCGGCGGAGCGGTTCGTCACCCTGCGCTCTTTCGGCATCGACTGGCGGTTGCTGATCGCGGCAGGCGCGCTGCTGTTCGTTGCCGGCGCGGCGGTGATGCTTGCGGCGGCGGGGCTGTTCCGGCGGTTGGGCACCAACGTTGGGCCGTCGCAGCCAACGACCCTCATCGCAACGACCGGTCCTTATCGGTGGACCCGCAATCCCATGTATCTCGGCATGGCGCTCATCTATGGGGGCGTCGCGATCGGCTTCGACGGGCCGATCGCCTTCGCTTTGCTCCCGTTGGTGCTGATCGCAATCCAGACGCAGGTGATCGCCCGCGAGGAGCGCTATCTCGAAGCGAAGTTCGGCGACGAATACCTCCGCTACAAGACCGAGGTTCGCCGCTGGCTCTGACTATTCCGCCGCTACCGCCTGCGGGGCCTCCGCTTCCTGAGGGACGTCTTTGGCCGATCAGTGGGTCTGGAAAGGCGATCGGCTTCGATAGATGCCGAAACCGCATAAAAATTTTCGTGCGAATTTTTCTTTTGAAATCAAAACTGTAACGGTTTTGACGGCCCATGGGCCGGCTTTCTGTGCGACAACGAAAAAACCTATATATGTCAATGTCTTACCTAAATTTAGCGCAATCGAGGGAGTGAGGGGAGCAGTTTCGGTCGGAGCGGCGGAACGTTGCGCGGGCATGCGGTGCTGGTCGATTTCTGAATGGCCCTACCGTATGGCCGGTTAATCAGCGCGCCACGGCCAAAAGCTCCCGAGCCGCAAGAGGCGAGAGCCGTTCGTTCGAGCTCAATGCGAAATCCGCTGGCCGCCACCGGCCACATCCCATGAGGTTGACGGTGCAGATCATGTGCTTGAACGGCTGGGGCGGCGCTCTGTTCGAAGCCGTTCAGGCTTATCTCCAACAGGTGCGTCCGGACGTCCTGTGCCTCCAGGAGGTTGTTCACAGTCCGGCTTCGAACAAGCCCTGGCTGACTTATCGCGACGGAGACCATAAGCTTCCACAACGCGCCAACTTTTTCCGTGACGTGTGCGAGGTCCTCCCGGATCATGCAGCGTACTTCTTCCCGGCAGCTCAAGGTGTGCTTTGGGACGAGGACAAAGCCATTCCATCCCAATGGGGGCTGGCGACCTTCGTGCGGTCGGACCTTCCGATCATCGGCAAGGCGCAAGGTTTCGTGCACAAAAACTTCTCCGCGCACGGCTATGGGGATCATCCGCGGTCGCGGAACGCTCATGTCTTCAAGCTCTACGATATCGAGCGCGATAAACCGATCGTGATCGCTCACATGCACGGGCTGCGAGATCTCGCCGGAAAAATGGATACTCCCGAGCGGCTGGCTCAGGCTGAGCGGTTCGTTCACCTGATTCAGAAGGTTGCCGATGCGGATGACCCGCTCGTCGTCTGCGGCGATTTCAACATCGAACCTTCGAGCCGGATGTTTGAGGTTTTCGCGAGGATCGGCCTGCGCGATCTCGTCACCGGACGGGGGTTCACGGACACCCGCACCTCGCATTATCGCAAATCCGGACGCTACGCTGACTACATGTTGGTGAACGACCGGGTCGATGTTCTGGGATTCGATGTGGTGGAGCAGCCCGAGGTGTCGGATCACCGTCCGCTGCTGCTCACCCTGTAAGTTTGCCAACGTGATTTGGGTGAGGAGATGACTTTTCCATGACAGCCAGCAACCGCATCGTTCTCTCCAGCGACCACGCCGCCATTCCGCTCCGGCAGGTTCTTGCCGCGCATATTGCGGCACGCGGCTGGTGGTCGTCGATATCGGGCCGACGACGCCGGAGAGCACGCACTATCCTCAGCACGGTGAAGCGGCGGCGAGGCTCGTCGCCTCCGGCGATTGCCGCTTTGGCGTCATTCTATGCGGCACCGGCCAGGGCATCACGATGGCGGCGAACAAGATCAAGGGTATTCGTTGCGGTGTCTGCGCTGACACATTTTCCGCCCGCATGATCCGCCAGCACAACGATGCCAACATGCTGTCGCTTGGCGCGCGCGTGGTGGGTGAAGGACTGGCACTCGATATTGTGGATGCGTTCCTGACCGCCCAGTTCGAGGGCGGCCGGCATGCCGCGCGGGTGGAGATGATCGGGGCGGGAGGGATAGCATGATCCAGACCGGAACGGCCGCGTCAGCGCAAAGCGTGCAGCGGCTTTTCGGAAAGGCTGGTCCTCGCGGCCGGCCCGAGGATCACGCTTCAACAATGTGTTGAAGCGCGAGATAATTCACCTCAATCTCATCGCTTTAGCGCCACTCCTTGCTTCTTCGTTTGGAGAAGAAGATGGCTTCACGCAAAGGCCGCCGCCAGGCTGTGCTACTCCGTCTCGATCTTAAGCTGCATCGCACCGTTGTAGCCGTACACCTCGTGCAGGATGGTCAAAAGCTCGGCGGCGATGGCTGCATTGGTGAACGTGTCGCCGGGATAGCTCTTCCAGTAGTTGGGCGCGCGGCCGGGATCGGCGTAGCCTGCGCCCTTCAATTTCGCGAGCCGTTCGGCGTCAGGACGCTGGCAAGCGCCGGCCAGCTCTCTGCAGATTGCGCCTCGCAGTAGACCGCCAGCGGTGCAGTTTCCGGGGCGCATTGCACGTATCCGATACCGGCATCGAAGACGACGAAGATGCGGCGCGTTGCATTGACGCGCAGCCGCTGGATTTCGGCAGCAGCCCGCTGACCATACACGGCGACCACATCTGCCGCGGATTTGGCGATCTGCGGCGTCGTTTCGGTTGATTTGTAGAAGCACGCGTGGATTGCGGTTGCTTGCATCGAGGGCGCGTCACTCACCATCCCTGCGAGATTTTGCGTGAACCCGTTGCGTGGCGGGCAGGGCACGTCGGCCACCCAGTGCGTGTTGACCTCCACGCTCGCGCCGTCGGCATCATAGACCTCCGTCAACGTCCGTAAGATATGAGCCGTCATCTCTGCGGTGGGCATATCCGCCGGAAATGCACGCGCGTAATTGCCGAAGCTCGGATCGAGGGTCCACCCCAGCGCCGTCAGCCCTGTCAGCTTGTCACCGCGCAACACACTCGCGAGCGAGGGCTGCATGACGGTGCCGGCTGCTTCGCAACGCATTTCCCGGCTCGGCAGGCGACGGCACTGCACGTACTTGTTGCCGTCCCAGAAGGTCGCGTAGCCAACCTTGCCTGGCCGGACCAAGGTCGTGATATTCTGCAACGCCTCGTCGATCCGGCCCGGCGGGGTTTGCGTAAAGCCGCTGGTGCTGAAAGAGATAAACGTCGCAACTATCGCCACGACAATCATTGCAGCCAACCCTACGCGCCGCAATCCTGGCAGCCCCATTGCAATCCCCCATAGTGCTCGAAATACATGTATTCGCCTGACCTTCTTCGTCAGGCCTCCGAAAAGAACATAATGAGAACATTTGGCCAGATGCCTGTCAAGGCTGATGCGGCCTTTGCTCGGGCATGTTGGCGCAAGCGATCGCGTGGGGGCCGTCGGCATGACGTGGCCGTGCTGTTGCCGCTGAAGTCAGGCACGAACGGCCTTGCCAGCATGTATTTTCGAGGATGCGCGGCCATCCGTTGAAGGCGCGATGGCCTTGCATCCCGGTCCAGGCGGATGTCGCCAGTCAGCGCTTCGGCTTGCGCACGACGCGTACTTTGCCGCTGTTGCCGCCGCCGCAAAAGAACTGGTCGGTGCCGTTCGACTCGAGGCCGGATACGCCGGCACCGGGCGGCATGTCGAGCCGTTCGAGCACGTCGCCGGTGTGCGGGTCGATGCGCCGCACATCGCTTTCATCGCCTTCCCAGGTGCCGTGCCAGAGTTCGCCATCGATCCAGGTGACGCCGGTGACGTAGCGGCTGCAGGGGATGGTGCGCAGGATGTTGCCGGTATCGGGATCGATCTGATGGATCTTCCGCTCGCGATATTGACCGACCCAGAGCGTGCCTTCAGCCCATGCGAGGCCTGAATCGCCGCCGCCACCCGGCGCCGGGATGGTAGCAAGCACGCGGCCGGTTTTCGGGTCGATTTTCTGGATCCGTTCTTCGGCGATCTGGAACAGATGGCGGCCGTCGAAGGCCGTGCCTGCATGCGCGGCGACTTCGATCGCGCGTACCGTCTTTCCGCTCGCCGGATCGAGGGCATTGAGCCGGTCTCCGGACGCGAACCAAACGTGCTGGCCATCGAACGTTACGCCATGCACCTGATCGGAGCTTGGAAAGGGACCGTATTCTTGGATGATATCGGCTGCTGATCGTTTCATAGAGGGCATCCCTGTTGTCTGTTGCCTGAAACGATCCTAGCCACCCGGCAGCGGTGCAGGGAGTAACAATGCGGACGTGAATCCAGGCACCGGCGGGGTCATCCATCGCCGTGCGCGCCCACGGCCGAAGGGTTGCACCTTGCCTGCCGCGGCGAGCTGATCGAGTGCGCGTTGCACAGTGCGCTGGCTGGCGCCGAGAGCGAGCGCCAGCGCCGAGCTCGACCATGACTCTCCGTCCGCAAGAAAGGCGAGCACCGCCGCGTGCTCGTCCTCGACAGGCCGCGCCAGCACGACCACCTCGCGGACCCGTCGCGGCACCAGGATGAATCCCTGCTTGGTGGCGCTGACACCGGCGAGCGGCCGCAGCACCGCGCGCAGGCGTCCGATCTCGACCCGCAGCCGGGCGCGGTGCGACTCGTCGGCATGCTTGGCGCGGAATGTGCGCGCGAGCAGCGCCTCGCGTGAGATGTCGTCGGGCCAGGATTCCGCCAGCGCGCGAGCGAGCGCAAACAGCACCGGCCGCCGCGCAAGCGGGATCATCGTGCCTCCATTGCGGACGGCATGGCGGCAGGCGTCGATGATCAGCGCGTTGGACGCCAGCAGCGTTTCGACATCCCCAAGCAGCAGCAATCGTTCGCGGCGCTTTGCGATCAGACGGGCGGCGGGCGTGTTCAGGGCGAGGGTTGCGGTATCGATCTCCGCGCTCAGCGCGGGAATCCGGGCGTTGCGTGCCGCGCGCTGAGCCCGCGTCAGGGCTGCGCGAGCGGTCTTGGCCCGGAGGCGGCGGATCGCGATCCCCGCAACGATCAGCTCCTGCGCAGCCCTCAGCGCCGGCGGCAGGGATGCCGAAGCCACTCCGGCAAGCGCTTGCTCCGCCTCGTCGAGGCGTCCGATCAAAAGCAGCCGGCGAATCTCGAGATGCCGGGCATGGGCAGCGTTCAGCTGGTCGTCGTGCGCTTCGAGAGTCATGCGGGCCGCTTCGAGCATCTTGGCTGGCCAGTCCAGATCACGCGAGACCAGTGCAATTTCCGCTTCGGCAACGACGCATCTGGCGCGGGCGACGGCCTCCCTCGCGCCGAAGGCGCGGGCGGCCCGGCGCAGCAGCGCTCGCGCGCGCACCAAATCGCCGAGCTGCGCCATGGCGATGCCTCGCAGGGCCAGCGCCGGCGCGTCGTCGCGCAGCGCGACCCGCTTCAAGGCGCCGATCGGATCGCCTGCGGCGAGCGCGCGCGCAGCGGCCGTGATCATCGAGTCCATCGAAATCCCGTCACACTTGTCACTCTCGCCGGTCCGCAGGCCGGCGCTAGCCTGACCACATGACAGCACGTCACGTCGTATCGCGAACGAACGGCGAAGGCTACATGGCAAGGAGTGAAGGTATGAAACACACGACGGGAACACGAGAGCAGTGGTTGTCGGAACGGCTCGCGCTGCTCGATGCCGAGAAGGAACTGACGCGGCGCAGCGACGAGCTGGCGCGGCGCCGTCAGGCGCTGCCGTGGGTGCGAATCGACAAGCCATACCACTTCGATACCGAGGAGGGCAGCGTATCGCTGGCAGGCCTGTTCAAGGGGCGGTCGCAGTTGATCGTCTATCACTTCATGTTTGGGCCGGACTGGGCCGCGGGCTGTCCCTCATGCTCGATGATTGCGGACGGCTTCAACGGCTTCGCGGTGCATCTGGCCAATCACGACGTCATGCTGTGGGCGGTGTCGCGCGCCCCGCTCGAGAAACTGCAGGCTTACAAGCGGCGGATGGGATGGACGTTTCCCTGGGCATCGTCGGCGGGCAGCGATTTCAATCCCGACTTCAACGTCTGGTTCTCCGAGGAGCAGCAGCGCCAGGGCGCGATCGAATACAACTATCGGCGCGAGCCGGAACGCGAGTGGCGTGCCGGCCAGCCGGGCGGCGGCATAGAGGCCGAGGAGAAGCTCGCGGCCTCCTGCGGAACAGATGTCGCCGCCTACAGCCGTGATCGTCCGGGCATGAGTGCGTTCGTGCGCGAGGATGATGTCATCTACCATTGCTACTCGGCTTACGCGCGCGGTGTGGATGGCATTTGGGGCGCGTATGCCTGGCTCGATCGCGCTCCCAAGGGGCGCAACGAGGCAGGCATCTGGTGGCGCCGCCATGACGAGTACGGCAACGGGTGAGGGGCCATGCCATCTGCAAGCGCGCGGTCTGATGCGGCTGGGGCGGAAAGCCGCGACGTTGCCGTCCTGAAAACGGCAACGCGCTGGCTGCATCTCGCCGCCGCGCCGGCCTTCGCCGTCATGGCGGTGGCGACCTATGGCGGCGACCAGCCCGATCTGCTCTGCTCGAACGGACAGGATGCATCCATGTTGAACGGAATGATGACGATGTATGTGTTGATGAGCGCTTTCCACCTTGGTCCGTGGCTGAGGCTGATATCCGGCCGGGAACGCAATACTCGCGATCGCCGCACTGACATCAGACCGCGCTGAGGAGAGCGCAAGCCATGACGATTCCGATCGTCATTCGCCAGGCGGGTCCGACCGATCGCGCAGCGCTGAGCCAAGTGCTGCAGGAGACGTTCGAGAGCACCTGGCGCCCGAACATCTCAGTGGCTGCTGCAGAGGCGTATCTCCGTGCGGCGCACGGAGACACGTATGTCGCGCGGCATGGACTTGCCTTCTGGCTCGCCGAGCTTGCGGGCGAGGTCGCAGGGTTTGTGCATTGGGACGACGATTTCATCGAGGCGCTGCATGTCCGTCCGCGTTTCGCCCGCCGGGGGATCGGCGGGCGGCTGATGGATGTCGCCGAGCGAGCGATCGCGCGCGCCGGATTTCCTGCCGTGCGGCTGGAAACAGACACGTTCAATGAAGGAAGCCGTGCTTTCTATGCCGCTCGCGGTTACGCGGAGGCAGGCCGCTATCCCGATGAGGAATGGAATAGTGGTCTGACCACGATCCTGTTTGTGAAGCAGCTTGGCGAATAGCCCGAGCGTCGCTTCAAAAATGTTCGTCAGCGTGCTCACAGGTGCCTCGTTTCGTCGGGCTCGGACCACCAGTCGTTGTCGCGGCCGTTGAAGTATTTGAGCGGGGCCTCGATCAGCTCGTCCGGTTCGGCGTTGTCGAGGGTCGCCACCTGGATCGCGACATAGGCGCCGCCGATCTCGGGGATGTCGCCGCGTCCGAACGGGCGGACGCCGCAATGTTTGCAGAACAGGTGGTGCGCGCTCTTGGAGCCGAATTGATAATCGGCGAGGGCGTCTTCGTCCGTCAGCAGGCGGAAGGCGTCTGGCTTGACGATCGTCGCCCAGTTCCGGGTCTTCTTGCAGATCGAGCAGTTGCAGCGGCCGGTGCCGGTCGCGAGATCGATGTCCGCCTCGTAGCGGACCGCGCCGCAATGACAGCTACCCGTGTAAGTCTTCAGCATTGTTGGGTCCATGGTTTGTTCACTGTCGCCACCCTACTGAAGGACTGTTGCCACCATGCTGTCAGCATGCCACTGCTAGGGTCGCTTCATGAGACGCGCTGACCGCCTGTTCCAGATCATTCAAATTCTCCGCCGCTCCGGCCGGCCGGTGACGGCTGCCGCCATCGCCGAGGAGCTGGAGACTTCGAAACGCTCCGTCTATCGCGACATCGCCGCGCTGATCGGCCAGCGGCTGCCGATCCGCGGCGAAGCGGGCATCGGCTACGTGCTGGAGGGCGGCTTCGACCTGCCGCCGCTGATGCTGACATCGGACGAGATAGAGGCGGCGGTGCTCGGCGCGCAGTGGGTGGCGGGCCACGGCGACGTCGCGCTCGCCCGTGCCGCGCGCGACCTGATCGCGAAGATCGCGGTGGCGATCCCGGAGAATCTGCGGCCGCTGATTCTCGACGCGACGGCGCGTACGCCGCCGGGCTGGCGGATCCCGCCTGACGCGATCGACGTCGCGCAAGCGCGCGCCTGGGTGAAGGCCGGGCGCAAGATCGCCCTGGTCTATCGCGACAACCAAGACCGGGAGACCGAGCGAGTGATCTGGCCGACGGTGATCGCTTACTTTGACGCGTCGCGGCTGCTGGTCGGCTGGTGCGAACTGCGTCAGGAGTTTCGCTCCTTCCGCATGGACCGTATCCGGCGGGCCGACTTTCTCGACGAGCGCTATCCGGTCAGGCCAGCGGTGCTCCGCGCAAAATGGTTCGCGAACTGGTCGGGTAAGGAAGGCGCAAGCGAACAGTGGCAGCGGTTTTCTGAATAGTCCGTCGTGCTCCGACCGCGCGTTGCTCTCGTGCAACCGGCGAGGTGACGCCGGTTGCCGAAAGCGGTGCTGCAAGCGTATCCGTTCAGGCGCGTCCTTGCTCCTGCTTGAGGATGGCCACCATCTGATCGACCACCGTACCCCAGCCATCGTAGAAGCCCATCTGCTCGTGGTTCTTACGCGTCTCCTCGTTGCCGTGGATCGCGATTGCGGTGTAGCGCGTGCCTGAGCCCTTCGGCTCCAGATGGAGCACGGCCGTAAAGAATGGCTTCGGCGAAGGGCGGTAACCTGGCAGCAGGGTGTCGGTGAACACCAGCCGCTCGTTCGGAACGATCTCCAAGTAGCAGCCGAGGTTTGGAAACTCCTGGCCTTCCGGCGAGCGCATCACCGTCGAGAAGATACCGCCGGGACGCAGATCGATCTCGCAGTGGGTGGTGATCCACGGCTTCGGGCAGAACCACTGTTTCAGGTGTTCCGGTGTGGTCCACGCCTTCCAGATGAGTTCGCGCGGCACGTCGATCTCCCGCTCCAGCACGAGGTCCAGCTTCGGGTCGATCTTGAAGGGGAGGGTCATGGTTGTTCCTTTTCCTTGAGTTCGAGGAGGTAGGCGTCGAGCTGATCGAGGCGGCGTTCCCAGAACCGGCGCTGCCGGGTCAGCCAGTCCTCGGCGAGCTTCAGTTGCTCGGCTGCGAGCGCGTAGGTGCGGACACGGCCGGTCTTGGTCGAACGGACGAGGCCGCTGCTTTCCAGGATCTTCAGGTGCTGCAGGAAGGACGGCAGCGCCATTTCGAATGGGGCGGCGAGCTCGCTGACAGACGCCGAACTCTGACTCAGCCGCTCCAGCACATGGCGCCGGGTCGGATCGGACAGAGCGCGGAACACGCCGTCGATCTGCTGCGGGTTGGGGGCGGATGCGCTGGCTTGCGGCGTCACGATGATCAGCTCCTGAGTGCAGCGCTTATCCATCAAATCAATACTTAGGTCAATACCTAAGTATTGAGAGGACGCGAAAGGTTCAGCTCCGTCTTTGCGTGACAATTTTGTTCATGGTATGTTCTTTTGGAGGATGGCTGTATTCATGCGTAATTCGCCGCTGCAATTGCCTTTGGCCTTTGAGCATCCGCTCGCTGACGATTTCGTATTCTTCGCGCTGCTGCCGCCGCGCGAGAGCTGTCCGGCGATCATCGAACTCGCGAAGCGCTGTCGTGCCGATCTCGGTTTGCGGGGCGCGGTATTCGCGCCGGACCGATTTCACGTTTCGCTGCATGGTTTCGGTCCCTATTCCGGCCTGCCGGGTGACGTCGTCGCCATGGCCAGAACCGCGGCGGCTTCGATCTCGGCTCCGGTCTTTGACGTGGTGTTCGATCGGGCCGTGAGTTTCTGGACCAAGCGGCCGAGGCGTCCGTTCGTCTTACGCGCCGGTGGTGATGTGGTTGCGCTGAGTGCGTTCCATCGCACATTGGGACTGGCCCTGACGCGCAGCGGGCTTTCGCGGGTGAACTCCCACTTCACGCCGCACATGACGCTTCTATACGACCGGGTGCTGGTACCCGAGCACGAAATCGAAACGATGCGATGGACCGTGCGGGAGTTCGTTCTGATCCACAGCCTGCAAGGGCAGACGCGCTACATTGAACTTGGCCGCTGGCCGCTGCAGGACTGCTGATGGGTGCGTGCGGCGATTGCGGGGTTCAGCGTTTCGGTTTGCGCGGCGCGCGCTTCGGTGCGGCAGGCCTTGCGGCGTCTTCGCCGAGCATCAGTTCGAGCCGGTCGAGGCTTGCATTCCAGAACGCGCTGTAGCGTTCAAGCCATTGGTTGGCTTCCTGCAGCCGGGCGGCTTCGATTTTGCAGGGACGCTTCTGCGCCTCGCGGCTGCGCGAGATCAGGCCCGCATGTTCGAGCACCTTGAGGTGTTTCGAGATCGCCGGCTGGCTCATCGCGAACGGTTGGGCGAGTTCGCTCACCGACGCTTCGCCCGAGGCGAGGCGGGCGATGATGGCGCGCCGCGTCGGGTCGGCGAGGGCGGCGAAGGTCAGGTCGAGGCGCTCGGACGGAGTCATGGAAGCTGAGCCTTTTATATAACCGTAAAGTTATCTAAGAAGCCGCTCTTTGACTGTCAAGCTGTCGCGATTGGTTCGTGCTGGGGCGGCAAGGTGCCTGTGGACAGAACGGCGGTGTAAATCGAGCGGAGCGGATCACATCCCAAACGCCACGCCGTTATATGCTGCTGAAGGTTCGTTGATTCCGCCATGTGCAGGTCGGCTTGCTGCGCCAGATGTCCCATGTTGGAAGCAAACCACGAGCTCAGCGCGACATCATCGCGCAACAGGAAACGATGGCATGACGACGATCTACGGCATCAAGAACTGCGATACGATGAAGAAGGCACGTGCCTGGCTCGACAGCCATCGCGTGGCCTACGACTTCCACGACTACAAGACCGCCGGCATCGACAAAAAGCGGCTGGAGAACTGGGTCAAGCAGCTTGGCTGGGAGGCGCTCTTGAACCGCGCTGGCACCACCTTCCGCAAACTGTCTGATGCGCAGAAGGAAGGGCTCACCGCGACGAAGGCGATCGCGCTGATGTTGGAACAACCGTCGATGATCAAGCGTCCGGTGCTCGATCTTGGCGGCAAGCTGCTGGTCGGTTTCAAGCCCGAACTTTACAAGGCCGAAGTCGACGTCCGAAAAGCCAAGGCGTGATGAAGCCCTGCATGCGAGCGATGCATCGGCGCGCGCAACGGCGTTTCGTGCCGTCAGGCGGCAAGAGAAGTGCCTGGTTGTCGCAGTAGTCCTTTGCGCGGAACGCGGCTTGTCTTGTGCCGATGGAGTGCAATGTCCTAATGTCTTTTCGCGACACGCCTCGTGACCGGCCGACCGGCTGGAGCTCTCAACGGCGAATGAAAAACAACTGAGCGTGCGCTCCGCAAAAGTGTGAACCGGTTTTGCGATCAGAGCGCGATGCGAAAAACGACGCGGGAGCCTCGTCCCTACGCTGACCGGATTCACTGAGCGGGACGCGGCTCGACGCCAAAGGCTTGGAGAACTATGCCTATCAATAAACATGTCGGCTCCGCGCAAGAAGCGCTGGCGGATGTCCGCGACGGTTCGACCGTGATGATTTCGGGTTTCGGCGGCGCCGGATTTCCGAACGTCTTGATCCGCGAACTGGTCAAGCGCGCGCCGAAGAACTTGACGCTGGTGGTGAACTCGGCGACCCATCGGTTGTCGTTCACCCATGAGCTGATCGAGGCAGGCCTCGTGCGCAAGGTGATCTGCAGCGCCGCGCGCGGTCCGGGCAAGGAGCTGTCGCCGTTCGAGAAGCTCTGGAAGGAAGGCAAGATCGAGTTGCAGTGCCTGCCACAAGGCACCTTCGCAGAAGCGATTCGCGCTGGCGGCGCTGGCATTCCGGCGTTCTTCACGCCGGTCGGCGTCGGCACCGACCTGACGAAAGGCAAGGAGGTGCGCGTATTCGGGGATCGTGAATACGTGCTGGAGCAGGCGATCACCGCCGACCTCGCTATCATCCGAGCGGACACCGCCGACACTTATGGCAACCTCACCTTCCGTTTCGCGCAGATGAACTTCGGCGCGGCGATGGCGACTGCGGCGAAGCTGACGGTCGCGGAGGTGCGTGAATTCCGCAGCGAGCCAACGCCGCACGAGCGCGTGCAGCTCCCGGGTGTTTATGTGGATCGTGTTTTCGTTGCGCCGGAGGCCAAGTAAATGAAGCCGCTCAATCGTAGCCAGATGGCATGGCGCGCTGCGCAGGACATCACCGACGGATCGCTCGTCAATCTCGGTCTCGGCCTGCCGGTCTCGGTCGCCGATTACGTTCCGGCCGGACTCGACGTGTTCTTCCAGTCAGAGAACGGCGTCATCGGCGTCGGCCCGCTTGCTTCGCCGGAGGCTGCCGACAGTGACCTCGTCGATGCGGGCAGCCGGCAGATCACGTTGCGGCGGGGTGCTGCGATCGTCGATTCGCCGTGGTCGTTCTCGATGATCCGCGGCGGCCATATCGACGTGACGGTGCTCGGCGCGTTCGAGGTAGCGGCGAATGGCGACCTCGCTAACTGGGACATGAAGATCCCGAACAAAGGACCGCTGGTCGGCGGCGCGATGGATCTTGCCGCAGCCGCGAAGTCTGTGTGGGTCATCATGGAGCACAACACGCGCTCCGGCGGTGCCCGCATCGTCAAGAAGTGTACGCTGCCGCTGACGGCCCAGCGCTGCGTCAAGCGCATCTATACCGATCTGGCGGTAATGGAGATCAATGCGTCCGGCGTGCTGGTGCGCGAGATTGCCGAAGGGCTGTCCCGCGACGAGCTGCAGGCGCGCACCGACGCTCCGCTGACCTTCGCCGCGGACTGCAAGGTGCTAAGCGCCCCGCCGCTTGCCGAAGTTGCTGCCGCATAACCCCGTCAATCCTGGAGGAACGTCATGGAAATTTCTCTCGCAGGCCGTACGGCCATCGTCACCGGCGGCAGCAAGGGACTTGGCTATGCGATCGCGACGCGGTTCGTGAACTCGGGCGCAGATGTGATGATCTGCGCCCGCGGCCGCGAGGCGCTCGACGCGGCGGTGGCATCGATCGCCGCAGGTGCCGCGTCCACTAAGGGCGGCAATGCGCGCGGCAAGATCGCAGGTGTCGCTGGCGACGTGTCGAAGGCTGACGAGGTGAAGCGCATCTATGACGAGGCGATGAAGACCTTCGGCAAGGTCGACATCCTGGTCAACAATGCGGGCGTCTCGCGCGCCGGGGCGTTCGAGACGCTCACCGACGAGCGCATGCAGGAGGATCTCGACCAGAAACTGTTTGCAGCGATCCGCATGACACGGCTGGTCTGGCCGCAGATGAAGGAGCGGCGATGGGGCCGCGTCATCAACGTGCTCAATATCGGCGCCAAGGCACCGCGGGCGGCCAGCGCGCCGACCTCGGTGACGCGGGCCGCCGGCATGGCGCTGACGAAGGTGCTGGCAGGCGAGGGCGCGCCGCATAACGTGCTGGTCAATGCCTTGTTGGTGGGTATCATCGAGGCGGATCAGCATGTGCAGTCGGCCAAGCGCGCCAACATCCCGATCGACGAGTACATGGCGCAGCGCGCGAAGACGATCCCGCTCGGCCGGCCCGGCAAGGCGGAGGAATTCGCCAACATCGCCTGCTTCCTGGCATCCGAGCAGGGCGGGTTCATCGCCGGCACTGCCACCAACGTCGATGGTGGCATGTCGTCGGTCGTCTGAACCGGCGACACGACGCTGCTACGTGCCAGATAATGATAGCGAAGGCCCGATCCGGTGATGCCGGCTCGGGCCTTTCGCGTGTCCAGCTTGCGTTGGTTGCCTGCGTCGTTTTGATCACATGTCGATCACGTTGTCGTCGCCGCCGCGTCGCGGCGGCATCCGATGCACGAGATCGCGGTCGATTACCGCGCGCAGGGTGTATTGCGGATCGTGATCGGCCGGTCGCATCAGGTCCTTGTTGACGAAGCGGCCTTCCGACGAGATCGATTTCAGCGATGCGATCATGTTGATGACCCTGCCTGCTTCGCCGAACGGCAGGAGCAGACGCTCATAGTCGACGCGGCGGCCTTCGATGTCGTCGACATTGAAGATCGTATAGATCGGCAGACGGGTCGCGATGCAGGTTTGATAGATCGGCTCCAGATAGAACCACACGGCAGGGTCGATCGTCTCCTGGAGCACGCGGTCGATTCCTGAGACGCCGTAGGAGTCGATCAGTCGGTCGCCTTCATGGGTGATGCGATAATGCGGCACGCCGTCGACCGTCTCGACATCATAGAACACCAGCTCGGGCATCTCATCTTCGATCCGGGCGGGCAGGAATGCATTGCGAACCGGAAGCTGCTGCGTCCGCATATAGAGACGAATCCACTCGTTCAGAAAATCACGCTGACGAATCGATCGCACGATAGATGGCGTGGCACTTTCAAAATGCATGATGACAAAACCATTTGAGCGACGCGAAGGCCGCTTTGAAATGACTGAAAGATGAGAGCAGCTGTGCTTAGTCGATTCAGTTGACGATGGACAGAAGTCAGGCCGAGAAAATTGATCGAGTGCGGCGAGGCCATTCGCCGCGACAAACGCGCGGAACCGTGCCCGTGCGTACTCTGCGGCGGCGACGGCTGGCGCATGCGACCGGCATTCGCAGTCAATTCGGCGGGATGCACGCAGGGCTGCCGGAAGCCTGATCCCCGTCGCTTGAGGCCGTCGCCACAAGGACAGGCATTCGCCCGATTTCATGCACCAAACGATTGTTTTTGCGTGATGAAACGCTCAGGGCGGAACCGTCTACCACTAATGGAGGACGACAAAGGGTGAATCTTGCCCAGCAATACGGCTTGCAGTGCGGTTGATATTCAACGCATATTTCGCCAGCCGCGTTCGACCGAGAGCCAAAGCTCCACCCCCGCGCAAGACGGGATGCGGTGAAGGGATGTGCGTTTAAGGAACCTCTTCCGGCTCGACGCTGGGCCGCGAGGTTGCAAGGGGAATGCTGATTGAGCGGCGAGTTTATTCTCGAAACCCGCGGGCTGACGAAGGAATTCGCCGGCTTCGTGGCGGTTCACGATGTCAATCTTCGCGTGCGCAGGGGCCATATCCATGCGCTGATCGGCCCAAACGGCGCAGGCAAGACGACATGCTTCAATCTGCTGTCGAAGTTTCTGCAGCCGTCGCGCGGCGAAATCCTCTATAACGGCGAAGATATCACCACGCTGAAGCCGGCCGATATCGCGCGGCTCGGCCTGGTGCGGTCGTTTCAGATATCAGCGGTGTTTCCGCACCTCACGGCGTTGGAAAACGTTCGCGTCGCCCTTCAGCGGCAGCACGGCAATTCCTTCGATTTCTGGCGCTCGAAAGCGGTGCTCGACCGTTTCAACGCGCGTGCGCACGCGCTGTTGAACGATGTCGGTCTCGATGCCTTCGCCAACGTTGTGGCGGTCGAGATGCCGTATGGCCGCAAGCGCGCGCTTGAGATTGCGACCACCCTCGCGCTCGATCCGGAGATGATGCTGCTGGACGAGCCGATGGCCGGCATGGGCCACGAAGACATCGATAAGATCGCGGCGCTGATCCAGCGCATCGCCAAGAACCACACGATCTTGATGGTCGAGCACAATCTCAGCGTGGTCTCCAGCCTCTCGAACGTCATCACCGTATTGACCCGCGGCCGCGTCCTGGCTGAGGGCAACTACGCTGATCTGGCCAAGGACGAGCGCGTGAAGGAAGCCTATCTCGGAGCAGGTCATGGTTAGTCAGTCGGCTGCCCGCACTCTTGCACCGAACAGTCCGCCGCCGCAGGCCGCGCCGTCGGCGCATGCGGTGCTACGGGTGGAAAACCTCGAAGCCTGGTACGGTGAATCGCACATCCTGCACGGTGTCACCTTCGACGTGAGACCCGGCGAAGTGGTGACGCTGCTTGGTCGCAATGGCGCTGGCAAGACCACGACGCTGAAGGCGATCATGGGCATCCTTGCGAAGCGGCGCGGCTCGGTCGTGTTCGAGGGCAAGGAGATCATCCGCACCGCCTCCGACAAGATCGCCCGCCGCGGCATCGCGTTCTGTCCGGAGGAGCGCGGCATCTTTGCCTCCCTCGACGTGCGCGAGAATTTGATGCTGCCGCCGCAGGTGCGTCCGGGCGGACTGTCTTTGGAACAGATCTTCGAGTTATTTCCGAACATCAAGGAGCGGCTATCGAGCCAGGGCACCAAGCTGTCCGGCGGCGAGCAGCAGATGCTGGCGATCGCGCGTATCCTGCGCACCGGCGCGCGCTTCCTGATGCTCGACGAGCCCACCGAGGGACTCGCGCCGGTGATCATCCAGCAGATCGGCAAGACCATCGCCCGTTTAAAGCAGCAGGGCTTCACCATTCTACTGGTCGAACAGAACTTTCGTTTCGCCTCCACGCTCGCCGACAGGTTCTACGTCATGGAGCATGGAAAAATTATTGATACCTTCGCCAACAGCGAACTCCAGGCCAACATGGAGAAGCTGCACAACTATCTCGGCGTCTGAACCACGATAACAAACAGGAAGCACCAAGGAGCACACATGAGGAAGTCTCTCTCCATGCTTGTGGTCACCAGCGCGCTGGTGTTCGCAGGCAGCGCGTTTGCGCAGACCCTGGACAAGAACGTGAAGATCGGCAGCCTGGGCGACCAGGCGGGTATCTATGCCGATATCGGCGGTGCCGGATCGATCGTTGCTGCGCAGATGGCGATCGATGATTCCGGCCTGAACAAGAAGGGTTGGAATATCACTGTCATCTCCGCCGACCATCAGAACAAGCCCGACGTCGGCGCCAACATTGCCAGGCAATGGATCGACGTCGAAAAGGTCGATGCGTTCGTCGATCTGGCGAGCTCCGGCGTCGGTCTCGCGGTCGCCGCCGTCGCCAAGGAGAAGAACGTCGTCAACATGAACTCCGGCTCGGCTGCCTCTGACCTGACCGGCGCGCAATGTTCGCCGAATACGATCCACTGGGTTTACGACACCTACATGCTCGCCAACGGCACCGGCAAGGCGCTGGTGAAGGCAGGCGGGGACAGCTGGTTCTTCCTGACCGCCGACTACGCATTCGGCCATGCGCTCGAGCGCGACACCGGCGACGTGGTCAAGGCGGCTGGCGGCAAGGTGCTCGGCGCAGTGCGCCACCCGCTGAACACCTCGGATTTCTCCTCGTTCCTGCTGCAGGCACAATCCTCGAAGGCGAAAATCATCGGCTTGGCCAACGCCGGCGGCGACACCACCAACGCCATCAAGCAGGCGGCGGAGTTCGGCATCGTCTCCGGTGGCCAGAAGCTCGCGGCGCTGCTGATGTTCATCACCGACGTCCATGCGCTCGGCCTGAATGTGGCGCAGGGGCTGAACTTCACCGAAACGTTCTACTGGGACATGAACGACGATACCCGCGCCTTCACCAAGCGCTTCAACGAGCGCCACAAGAAGTCGCCGCCGACCATGGTCCATGCCGGTGTCTATTCGTCCGTGCTGCATTATCTGAAGGCGCTGGAGGCGCTTGGCGGCAACCCGCATGACGGCGCCAAGGTGGTTGCTAAGATGAAGGAGATGCCGACCGACGACCCGCTGTTCGGCAAGGGCTCCATCCGCGTCGACGGCCGCAAAATCCATCCCGCTTACCTGTTCGAGGTGAAGAAGCCGTCGGAATCCAAGTACCCGTGGGATTACTACAAGCTGGTTGCGACCATCCCGGCGGATGAGGCGTTCATCCCGCTCGACAAGAGCGTCTGCCCGCTGGTCAAGAAGTGACGCAAGGTGCATCCGGCGGCACCGTTCCGCCGGATGCACGCTTGATCGGTTCTTGCCTGTTTGGTTTTCGCGCGACGGATCGGCTCTGATATGGCGATTAACACCCAGGCCCTGATGGCGCAGCTCTTGGTCGGTCTGATCAACGGCTCGTTCTACGCGCTGCTTAGTCTCGGCCTTGCCGTCATCTTCGGCATGCTCAACATCATCAATTTCGCCCATGGCGCGCTCTATATGCTCGGCGCGTTCTGTGCCTATTTCCTGCTGAACATCTTCGGCATCGGCTACTGGTGGGCGCTGATCCTCGCGCCGCTTGCGGTCGGCCTGGTCGGCATCGTCATCGAGCGCACGATGCTGCAGTGGCTGAGCGGGCTCGACCACCTTTATGGTCTGCTGCTGACGTTTGGCCTGGTGCTGATCATCCAGGGCATCTTCCTCGCCTATTTCGGCTCCTCCGGTCTGCCATACGACATCCCCGATCTGTTGAAGGGCGGTACCAACCTCGGCTTCATGTTCCTGCCGACCTATCGCGCATGGGTCGTCGTGTTCTCGCTCGCCGTATGCCTAGCCACCTGGTTCCTGATCGAGAAGACGCGGCTTGGCGCCTATCTCCGCGCCGCGACAGAAAACCCGACGCTGGTGCGCGCGTTCGGCATCAACGTGCCACTGATGATCACGCTGACCTATGGCCTCGGCGTCGCGCTGGCCGGGCTCGCCGGCGTGCTGTCGGCGCCGATCAACCAGGTGCGGCCGCTGATGGGCGCGGACCTCATCATCGTCGTGTTCGCCGTGGTCGTGATCGGCGGCATGGGCTCGATCATGGGCTCGATCGTGACCGGCTTTATGCTCGGCATTCTCGAAGGGCTCACCAAGTATTTCTATCCGGAGGCTTCCAACACCGTGGTCTTCATCTTCATGGTGCTGGTGTTGCTGATCAAGCCGACGGGACTCACGGGCAGGGCGGCCTGACAGATGACTAGCATTACCGAAAACGCCGATCCGCGCGCCGTCGCCCGCTCCGGCACCGATCAGATGATCGCGCTTGCGGGCATGACGCTGCTGTTTGCTGTGCTGCCATGGACTGGCATCTATCCTTACTTCGTGATGCAGGCGCTATGCTTTGCGCTGTTTGCCTGCGCCTTCAACCTCCTGATCGGCTATGGCGGACTGCTGTCGTTCGGCCATGCGATGTTTCTCGGCACCGCGGGATACATCAGCGGTCACGCTGCGAAGGTGTGGGGCGTTCCGCCGGAGATTGCTATTCTGCTCGGTACTGCAGCTTCAACTGTGCTCGCGGTGGTCACAGGCTTCATCGCCATCCGCCGCCAGGGCATCTACTTCGCGATGATCACGCTGGCGCTGTCGCAGCTCATGTACTTCATCTATGTGCAGGCGGCGTTTACCCATGGCGAGGACGGCATCCAGAGCATTCCGCAAGGGAAGTTCCTCGGTTTTCTCGACCTGTCGCAGGCGATGGTGCTCTACTATGTGGTGCTGGCGATTTTCCTGTTCGGATTCCTCGTCATCTATCGCGCGATCAATTCTCCGTTCGGCGAGGTGCTGAAGTCGATCCGCGAGAATGAGCAGCGGGCGGTCTCGCTCGGCTATCGAGCGGACCAATACAAGCTGCTGGCCTTTATCCTGTCCGGCGCGCTATCGGGGCTGGCGGGCGCGACCAAGGCGATCGTCGCCCAGAACGCCTCGCTGACCGACGTGCACTGGACGATGTCAGGCGAGGTGGTGCTGATGGTGTTGCTGGGCGGGCTCGGTACCGTGTTCGGCCCGGTGGTGGGTGCCTTCATCATCATCGCGATGCAGCAGTACCTTGCGCCCTTCGGTCAGTGGGTGCTGGTGATCCAGGGCGTGATTTTCGTCGTCTGCGTGCTGGCCTTCCGCCGCGGCATCGTCGGCGAGATCGCCCATTATACCCGTCGCTCACTCTGAGCGGCGCGTGCCGGCAACGCTATTTCCGCTCTGCACAAAGCGGTGGATGACGGACGCTGCCATGTCGCAAACGGACTTGTTTTCCCCGGCCAGCTGTATGACAGATTTGTGACGGGCGCGGCCGTGCGCATCGGGGAAAAGTTATGATTTTGCGCTGGTTTAGAGCCATTTTGCCGCGTGAAGAGCGGTTTTTCGAGCTGTTCAACCAGCATGCGCAGACGCTGGTCGCGGGCGCGGCGGCGTTGCAGGGCATGCTGCGCGGCGGGGATGAAATTCAGAAGTACTGCCAACTGGTAACCCAGCACGAGAGCGAGGCCGACGCCATCACCCGCCAGGTGCTGACGGCGGTCCGGCGCACCTTCATCACCCCGTTCGACCGCGTCGATATCAAGAACCTGATCACCTCGATGGACGACGCCATTGACCAGATGGAACAGACCGCCAAGGCGGTGATGCTGTTCGAGGTCACCGAGTTCGAGCAGCCGATGCGCGAGATGGGGGCGATCATCGCCGATTGTGCCAACCTCGTGGTGCGCGCGCTGCCGCTGCTGGAATCGATCGGTCAGAACGTCTCGACCATCACCGCGATCACTGAGGAACTGACCAAGCTCGAAGGCCGCGTCGACGACCTGCACGACATCGGTCTGAAGGAGCTGTTCCTGAAGCATCGTCACGCCAATGCGATGGATTTCATCGTCGGCGTCGAGATCTACGACCATCTGGAGAAAGTGGCCGATCGGTTCGACGACGTTGCCAATGAGATCAACAGCATCATGATCGAGCAGGTCTGAGGCATGAGTCCCGTACACGTCGCGCCGGTCCGGGCGCAGGCCATGCTTGCGCCGTGCGCGGTTCGCGTACGCCAGGCGAGACGGTGATCGAGGACCGGCGCTGTGGACGCTCACCTTGCTTTTCCGATTCTCGTCACCCTGATCGCGGTGGCGCTGATCTTCGACTTCCTCAACGGCCTGCATGACGCGGCCAACTCGATCGCGACGATCGTTTCGACCCGCGTGCTGCGGCCGCAATATGCGGTCGCTTGGGCGGCGTTCTTCAACTTCATCGCCTTCCTGTTTTTCGGCCTGCACGTCGCCGAGACGCTCGGCACCGGGATCATCGATCCGGGAATAGTCGATCCGCAGGTAATCTTTGCCGCGCTGATGGGGGCCATCGTCTGGAACTTGCTGACCTGGTGGCTCGGCATCCCGTCGTCGAGTTCCCACGCGCTGATCGGCGGTCTGGTCGGTGGCGGTTTCGCCAAGGCCGGACTGTCGGCGATGGTCTGGACCGGGTTGACCAAGACGCTGGCGGCGATCGTGCTGTCACCGTTGGTCGGTTTCTTCCTGGCACTGATTCTGGTGGCGATCGTCTCGTGGCTGTCGGTGCGCTCGACTCCGTTCGTGGTCGATCGTGCCTTCCGCGTGCTGCAGTTCGGTTCGGCCTCGCTGTACTCGCTCGGCCATGGCGGCAACGACGCGCAGAAGACGATGGGCATCATCGCGGTGCTGCTGTTCTCGCAGGGGCACCTCGGCGATACGTTCTATGTGCCGTTCTGGGTGGTGATCACCTGTCAGGCGATGATGGGCCTTGGCACGCTGATGGGTGGCTGGCGCATCGTCAAGACGATGGGTTCGCGCATCACGCGGCTGACGCCGATGCAGGGCTTCTGCGCCGAGACCGGTGGCGCGGCGACGTTGTTCGCCGCCACCGCACTCGGCGTCCCGGTCTCGACCACGCACACCATCACCGGCGCGATCGTCGGCGTCGGCGCGGCGCGCCGCGTGTCCGCCGTGCGCTGGAACATCGCCAGCTCGATCGTCACCGCCTGGGTGATCACGATCCCTGCGTCGGCGGCGATCGCCGCCGTCGCGTACTGGATCGTTTCCGCGTTGAAGTGATGATGTGCGGATGAGACCGCCGCCGGCTTAGGCGACCGCCTTCAATCCGGCGATGCCGATGACGATCAAGGCGATGCAGCCCAGCCGCAGCGCGCTCGCGGTCTCGCCGAATAGGAAGATACCAAGAATGGCGACGCCGACTGTGCCGATTCCGGTCCATACCGCGTAGGCGGTGCCGACCGGCAGCCACTTCAACGCCAAGCCGAGCAAGGCAACGCTTGCTGTCATGCTGCCGACCGTGAGCACGGTGGGAACCAGCTTGGTGAAACCATCGGTGTATTTCAGGCCGATCGCCCAGCCGATCTCCAACAGACCGGCAACGACCAAAATCGCCCACGCCATGACAACCTCCTGCCGCGGCGTCATCCCGATGATGACGCTCGCTGATAGCAGGGTCGTCCCTGCATGACGCGAATCCGGGCGAGGCCGTCCCCGCGACGTGAAATATGGCGATCGTTGGAAAGGATGCAAGTGCATCGAAGGGGCACCCGCGCAAACGTGAGCAAATGTGAAGGTCTGGCGCCGCAAATTCGACCCTGTTCCGGCGAATGCGCAGGGCGGCTCTTGATCCTGGCGCGTTTTGCTGTCACACGGCAGCCGTCATGCGCGACACAACCGCTCCTGAGATTCTGAAGGACCACGCCGCCCCGTCCGCGAACGCGCTGGCGGGCGAGGTCGCGCGTCGCCGCACCTTCGCGATCATCTCGCACCCGGACGCGGGCAAGACCACGCTGACGGAAAAGCTGCTGCTGTTCGGCGGCGCCATCAATCTCGCGGGGCAGGTGAAGGCCAAGGGCGAGCGGCGCAACACCCGTTCCGACTGGATGAAGATCGAGCGCGAGCGCGGCATCTCGGTCGTGACCTCGGTGATGACGTTCGAGTTCGACGGGCTGGTCTTCAACCTGCTCGACACGCCGGGTCACGAGGACTTCTCGGAAGACACCTACCGCACGCTGACCGCGGTCGATAGCGCGGTGATGGTGATCGACGCGGCCAAGGGCATCGAGGCGCGCACGCGCAAGCTGTTCGAGGTCTGCCGCCTGCGCGACATCCCGATCATCACCTTCATCAACAAGATGGACCGCGAGACCCGCGATCCGTTCGAGCTGCTCGACGAGATCGAGAAGACGCTGGCCCTCGACACCGCGCCCGTGACATGGCCGATCGGCCGCGGTCGCGATTTCGCCGGCACTTACGACATCGCCACCGGCGGCGTACGGCTGCTTGACTCCGACACCAAGACCGGTGCTGCGCAGCAGATCGCCATCGAAGACCTGGCCGCGAAAAATCCGAATCTCGACGCGCAGGCGATCAAGGATGAACTCGAACTGGTCTCGGAAGCCTGCAAGCCGTTCGACCTCGCGGCCTTTCGCGAGGGGCATCTGACGCCGGTGTTCTTCGGCTCGGCGCTTCGCAATTTCGGCGTCGGCGATCTGCTCGAAGGTCTCGGTCGTCACGCGCCGCCACCGCGCGCCCAGGATTCCAACGTCCGCCGGATCGAGGCGGCCGAACCGAAGATGACGGCATTCGTGTTCAAGATCCAGGCGAACATGGACCCGAACCACCGCGACCGTATCGCCTTCGCGCGGCTGTGCTCAGGCAAGCTTGCGCGCGGCATGAAGGCGAAGCTGGTGCGCACTGGCAAGCCGATGCCACTGTCGGCGCCGCAGTTCTTCTTCGCCCAGGATCGCTCGGTCGCCGACGAAGCGTTCGCCGGCGACGTGGTCGGCATCCCGAACCATGGTACGCTGCGCATCGGCGACACGCTGACTGAGGGCGAGGACATCGTGTTCGTCGGCGTTCCGAGTTTTGCGCCAGAAATCCTGCGCCGCGTGCGGCTGACCGACGCGATGAAGGCGAAGAAGCTGAAGGAAGCGCTGCAGCAGATGTCGGAAGAGGGCGTCGTGCAGGTGTTCCGCCCGCGCGATGGCGCGCCTGCGCTGGTTGGTGTCGTCGGCCAGCTCCAGCTCGACGTGCTGAAGGCGCGGCTCGATGCCGAATACGGCCTGCCGGTCGATTTCGAACAGAGCGAGTTCCAGCTCGCGCGCTGGATCTCGGCCGAAGACGGCAAAAAACTCGATGCCTTCATTGCCGCCAATGGCTCCGGCGTCGCCGATGATGTTGATGGCGATCCGGTTTTCCTGGCGCGGAACCAGTTCTATCTCGACTACACGCGTGAGCGCGCCGAGGGCATCGATTTCGCAAATGTTAAGGACGTGAAGCGGAAGGTCCGTTAGCGCGCCTTTTCTCGTGGCGTGAGGCCGCGTAAACTTTGGCATCATTGCGTCGTCTGGAGGCGCCGATGCCGATCACTCCTGGTTTCATCCTTCCTGGTTTCGTTGCCTATGGTCTTGCCGCGGCGGGTATCATGGTGCTTGCCCTCGAAGCGCATGCTCAACGCGCTTGCGACACGCATGACAAAGCCGCGTGCGTGCCGGATATCGAATATGGTTTGGGCGAGGACTTGCGGCTGACGCTCGGAACGTCGGCTGCTGCCGATGCCAAAGCGCCCGACGGCCATCTCGACACGCTGCGCGACTTGTTCGCCGCATTGCGCGCCTGCTGGAAACCGCCGGCGGCCGAGAGTGCCCATCGCGGCATGCAAATGTCGATGCGGTTTGCCTTGAACCGCGACGGCAAGCTGATGGGCACGCCGCAGGTAACGTACGCGACGCGCGATGTGTCGAAAGACACGCGCGAGACCTATCGTCAGGCTCTGGCGCAATCGTTGCAAAACTGCACGCCGCTGTCGCTGAGCAAGGGCCTCGGCGGAGCGATCGCCGGACGGCCGATCAGCATCCGCGTCATCGACGATCGCGACAAAGACCGCCAGACCAGCAAGAGCGGCAAGGATACGTAAGGCGCGCAGTCTTAACGCGGCTGTTCGCGCCGGACGCCGTTGCTCGCGCCCCGGAATGACGGCAGTGGGTGCGCCCGGACTCGTATGCGTGGCCTCGCTACGTCGTCTTTTCCACCTTCGCCTTGATGTTGCCCAAGCCGAGTTTTGCCTCGGCGTCGAAGTTGGCAAGCTGCTCGGCGGAAACGGCCTTTGGTCGCTGCGGGTTACGCACCGTGCGGATGAAGCGGGTGCCGCCGTTCACCGCTTCAAGATCGTACTGCACGACGATCAGCCCGAGGAACGGCGTGAAGGTGAGGCCGATCCACAGCCGCGGCCGCTCGCAGGCGATCACCACCCAGTCGAGATTGACCGGGCCGGAGCGGGTGCTCCAGTGCTCATGGAAGATGTCGCCAAACCGCATCGGCCGGTTGTCGCATCTGATCTCATGCGACGACGGCAGCCATTCCGGCCACGACTTCGGGTTGGTGACGTAATCGAAGATCGCTTCCGCAGGCGCGGCAATAACGATGTCGTTCCTGTGCTCGAACGGGAAGGTGGCAGGCGCGGCGTTCATGTCAGTTCACCTTGATGTCAGCGGCTTTGATGACCTCGCCCCAGAGCTTCTTCTCGGCGGCGATGCGGGCGCGGAGTTCTTCCGGCGTGGAGGGGGCAGGATCGATCAGCTGCGTGCGCAGCTTCTCCTTGACCGACGGATTGTCGAGCGCTTTGCGCACCTCGGCGTTGATCTGCGCGACTAGTTCCGGTGGCGTGCCACCCGGCGCGATCAGCGCGTTCCATGCGTCCGACTCGACGTCGATCCCACTTTCCTTCAGCGTCGGCACGTCCGGCAGGTAGGGCGAGCGCTTGGCAGTGGAGACCGCCAGCACCTTGATGTTGCCTTCGCCGATGAATGGCGCAACCGCGACCGCGGGCAGGCAGCCGACCTGCACGTCGCCGCGGATCAGTGCCGTCATCGCCTGCGGCGAGCCGCCGAACGGCACATGTACCATCTTCGCGCCGGCCTTCAGACCGATCGCTTCCATGGTCAGGTGCGACAACGAGCCGGCGCCGATCGACCCGTAGGCGATCTTCGATGGGTCTTTCTTCAGGAGAGCGACGAACTCGGCCACGGTGCTGACGCCGAGTGAGGCGGGCACCACCAGCGCGCTCGGCAGCGTGGTGAGCATGGTCACCGGCGAGAGGTCCTTCTCCGGATCGTAGGGCAGCTTGGAGAACAGGTTGACGTTGATGGCGAGCGGCCCGCCGAGCGAGATGCCGATGGTGGTGCCGTCCGGCGCGGCCTTGGCCACTGCGTCCGTGCCAGTGTTCCCACCGGCACCCGCCTTGTTATCGACGATCACCGGCACGCCGGGATGGCGGTTCTGGATATCCTCGGCGATCAGCCGGCCAATGATGTCGGGCGAGGAGCCAGCCGCGAACGGCACGATCAGCTTCACTGGCTTGGTCGGCCAGGTGCTGGTTGGCGAAGGGCTGGTTGGCAAGATCTTCTCCGCCTGCTGCGCCGGCGCGGCGGTGGTGATGGCAGCCAGCGCGGCGGCGGCAGTCAGGGCGATTGTCAGTCTCATCTCGCGTCAGCGTCCTCTCTGTGGCATCTCGGCGATGCCGCGCATGCTTTTAGCCGTCACGCCGTTCCAATGAGGCGCATTGCAGTGCAGCGCACCGCGTTTCGGCATTGCGTGCGTGCTTTTGCGGCATTGCACGCGCAGGGCCAAAAATGATAACCGGTTTCGCCCCTTGCGGGGCGGCCGGCGCGAACCATATCAGCGCCGGCTGGTGTCGTGGATCAGAAATTCGCACCATCGTTTCCGGGCGTCCATTGTGCGAATTTCTGATCCACGACACCAGAATCGTAGATTTGCTGGTGTCCTTATCGAATCCGAAGTTCGCTCTGAGCGTGCTGCAAAGTAAAGCGAACTTCGAATTCGGGACACGAGCGGGTGAAAAGATTTGCTGGTCCGGCCGGGCATGCCGCGATGCGGATGCGACCCGGCAATATCGGCGGCGATTGGGCGGGCGACAAGGCTGCGATAGGCGCTATCGCGTGCGGAGGACATCGTGGGGCTGATCGTGATGATCGCCGGGCTCGCCATTTTTCTTGGCGTGCATGCCGTGACCACGCAGCGCGACTTGCGCGCGGCGCTGATCGGTCGTCTCAGTGAGAGCGGCTACAAGGCCGGCTACAGCGTACTGTCGGCGCTCGGCCTCGTCCTCATCATCTATGGTTTTGCCAAGTACCGCGCCGCCGGCATGATCCCGGTCTGGGAGCCGCCGACCGGCATGCGCCATCTGGCGCTGGCCTTGATGCTGCCGGCGACTGTCTTCCTGGCCGCGGCCTACCTGCGCGGTCATATCTGGCGCTTTCTGAAACATCCGATGCTCGCGGCGGTGAAGCTGTGGGCGTTCGCGCATCTGCTCGCCAACGGCGATCTTGGGTCGATCATCCTGTTCGGCTCGATCCTGGCCTGGGCGGTGTTCGACCGCATCACGTTGAAGTCGCGCGCGGATGACGGCGGCCCGCCGATCCCGTTCGGCGGTGCCCGCAACGACGTGCTGGCCGTGGTGGTCGGTCTCGTCGTCTATGCTGCCCTTGTGTTTGCGTTCCACCCCGCCGTAATCGGCGTTCCTGTCGTCGGAGTCTGAGCCATGTCCGTGCAAACCGCAGTTAAGCGTGTCACCGCACCCGATATCCGCGCCCGCAAGAATGGCGAACCGATCGTGATGCTGACGTCGTATCACGCTCATACCGCCAGCCTGGTCGATCGCTATTGCGACGTCATCCTGGTCGGTGACTCGCTCGGCAACGTCATGCACGGCTTCGAGACCACCGTGCCGGTGACGCTCGACATGATGATCCTGCAGGGGCACGCGGTGATGCGCGGCTCCAAGCATGCTCTCGTGGTGGTCGATATGCCGTTCGGCTCTTACGAAGCATCGAAGGAGCAGGCGTTCCACTCCGCCGCGCGAATCCTGAAGGAGACCCATTGCGGCGCGGTCAAGCTCGAGGGCGGCAAGCGCATGGCCGAGACCATCGCCTTCCTGACCCAGCGCGGCATCCCGGTGATGGGCCATATCGGCCTGACGCCGCAGTCGATCAACACGCTCGGCAGCTTCCGAGCGCAGGGCCGCAGCGAAGCGGCCTGGGCGCCGATCGAGGAAGACGCTAAGGCGGTGGCGGAAGCCGGCGCGTTCGCCATGGTGGTGGAGGCGGTGGCCGAGCCGCTCGCCAAGAAGATCACCGCCAGCATCGACGTGCCCACCATCGGCATCGGCGCAAGTTCGGCCTGCGACGGGCAGGTGCTGGTGCTGGAGGACATGCTGGGCCTGTCGCCGTGGACGCCAAAATTCGTCAAGCGCTACGGCGATCTCGGTCCGGCAATCCAGGAGGCGATCGAATCCTACGCCAAGGACGTGCGTAGCCGCGCCTTCCCGGGACCGGAGCACGTCTATGGCATGATCAAGCCGAAGGTCGTCGCCTCGAACGACTGAATGAACGCGTTTTACGCGCGAGAACGACAACGGGTCCGATCCGGAAGTCTGGATCAGACCCGTTTGACTTGAGGTCTTCTACGGGCCGCCGTTTGCTAACTCCGACTATGTCGGCGTGATCGTGACGTAAGGAATGGCGTAGAGGACGACGGCAAGCTGGGCCGCATTGCATGCCATGCCGCCCCAATGCAGGTACCGCAGCCGGCGCACCGCATGGCCGTCGCCGGCATCCCTGGCACTGATCTGGGTGTCCATCTGCTGCAGAAACCAGCGGCGTGCCCACACCGCGAAGGCGGTGATGCAGCCGAAGGCGACGGCGATCGCCGGGCGACCATCCACCGTGAAGGCGATCGTGCCGATGATGCCGGAAATGCCGACGATCAGGAAATAGGCGTTGAACAGACCACGCAGCAGCCGCGTGACCGTCGGGACGTCGAGCCTCACCAGCAGAAAGGTGAGCGACGACATCGCGAAGTAAAACATCGGCACGAGCAGGATGATGGTGGCTGCTAGGGCGAAGCCATCGCGCGTCATGCGATCGTCCTTGCTTGTTGTTCCGGACTGCTCTTTCCGGATTGTTTTATCCGGGCCAAGGCCTTTCGGCTGCGGCCGGCCGCAGTATCCGCCCGCAGCTCGTTTCCGCACCATTGAGCTTTAGTCGGATGCGATGGAGCGCCACGCTGCAGCTAAGGTCTAGTTGCGGCGCCGGACTCGTTCAGCGCACCTTGCACCTCAAACGGCATGCACGTCGGTACGGCCGCGGCGGTTTCAACGACAAGACACGATAGGGACGGGCAACGAAGCCAACTGAGGGAAGGATATCGGATGCGCGCGCTCGCTTGGCAGGGGTTCGCTTGGCACAGGCTCCTTTGGCGCCGATGGTCACGAGGCACACGCGACGCATCGAACGGCATGGACCTGCCAGTGCAACGATCCGGTGGTGGCAACCGGCGCCATCTCCTCCAGGCGTTGAGCGCGTTTGTCGGCGGCACTGCGCTGGCTGCGATGCCGGACACTACCCGCGCAAAAGACTCCAGCAATCTGCCGCCGCCGAAACGGGCACTGACCGGCCGCAACGACGCCGGCAAGTCGGTGTTCAAGTCGTTCGACGTGACGTCCAAGGTGGTCGAGATCGACGCCAATCCGGGGCTGACTTTCTACGAGCTCTACAGGACCGAAGGGGTGCCGCAGCTGACCGGTCTTGAGCCCGACCCGATGCTCAAGGGCACCATCGCCTTCCCCGGACCCGGCGGAACGATGTTTCGATTGATCTCCTATCCGCCGAAACGCCCCGAAGGCTACAAGCCGCCGCCCGGTGTCACCTTCGAAAGCGGCCTGCAGGAGATGTCGGACAAGGTCCCGCGCATGGGCGACTACTTCGATCGCAGCGCGCCGGGCATGCACACGTCGGACACCATCGATTATGGGGTGGTGGTGCGCGGCGAGATGACGCTGGAATTGGACGACGGACAGATGGTGCATCTGAAGCAGGGCGATTGCATCGTGCAGAACGGCACCAGGCATCGCTGGCGCAATCCGCTGCCGGAGCCCTGCCTGATGGCCTTCGTCTCGGTCGGCGGCAAGCGCGGCTGAGGGCGGGCACGGGCGACCGAGCGGCTTCGTGTGTCGCCTGAACGAGTTCGTGCACGGTCTGATGCCAGCCCGGTCCGGCATCAGGCGAACCTGTTAACACTTTGAAACCACACGCTTTGCCTTGCCCTTGCCATACCGGTAGGGTAACCGCGTTCCGGTTGGGCAGGGAATCTGCACGCTGGCTGTTGGATCAAGATCCGCCGGACTTCTCGCCCGGCGTTGCATGGATTTATCTTAAGTGTCTGAGATATTTGACGAAGTCCAGGAAGAGGTGCGCCGCGAACAGCTTCGCAAGCTGTGGGAGCGTTACGGCACGCTGATCATCACCGTGGCGTTTCTGATCGTCGCTGGCGTCGGCGGCTGGCGCGGCTACCTCTATTGGGAGGGCAAGAAGGCCGCCGATGCGGGATCGCAGTTCGAGGCTGCCGCCCAACTCGTCGAGCAGAAGAAGGGAGCGGAGGCGGAAGCCGCGTTCCTGAAGCTCGCGGCCGAGGCGCCGCAAGGCTACCGTACCTTAGCGAAACTGCGTGCGGCCGCCGAACTCGGCACCCGCGACGTCGCCGGCGCGGTGAAGCTCTATGACGAGGTTGCCGCCGACCGCAATGCCGGTCAGATGGAGCAGGATCTTGCGGCGCTGCGCGCGGGAAGCCTGCTGGTCGATACCGCACCTTATGCGGAGATCAAGCAGCGGCTGGAGCCGTTGACCGGTGCTGACCGCGCCTATCGCCACAGCGCGCGCGAACTGCTCGCAGTGTCGGCCTGGCGCAACAAGGACATGACCGCGGCCCGGCAATGGGTCGATCAGATCACCACGGACGCGCAGTCGCCGCAGACGCTGCGTTCGCGCATGGAGGCGCTGCAGGCGCTGTTGCCGCCGGTGGCGAAGGGCTGAGCATGACGACCAAGTCCCGACTGATCGCAACGGCTGTGACGCTGGCTTTCGTCGGCGTGCTAGGCGGCTGCAGCAGCACGCCATCGTGGGACCCGACCGATCTGATGGACTTCCTCGACACCAAGAAGCCGGTGCCGGGCGTGCGCAAGCCGGTGTTTCCGGAGGGCGTACCGGGCCTCGCGCAAGGCGTGCCGCGGGAACTGATCAAGGGCAGCCCCGAGGCGAACGCGGCGGAGGCGTCATTCGCCGGCAATGCGCCGCCGCCGACCGAGGCGCAGCCGGCGCCAGCGCCCGCCGCCGAGCAGCATCCGCCTCCGGCCAAGCGCACCCGCACCGCCAAGCGCAGCAGCAGGCCCGCCGCGCAGCACCGCGAAGCGCCGGTCGAGATCGCTCCCGACGACGTCAATGTCGGCGAACAACCGCAGAGCCCGTCGTCGTTCCCGGCGCCGCTGCCACGCTGAACTGTATCGTTGCGTCTCGACCTTCATGCTGAGGAGGTCCGCAGGACCGCCTCGAAGCATGTGGCCACGCTAAAGATTTCAGGTCATAGACAAGTCATAGAGCAGCCGGCCGCCATCGTTCGAGACGGCCGCGTTGCGGCCTCCTCACGATGAGGCGGAGTCATTGGGTAGTGCGGCAGATGGCCTTCACGATTGCATTGATCGGGCGTCCGAACGTCGGCAAGTCGACGCTGTTCAACCGTCTGGTCGGACAGAAGCTGGCGCTGGTCGATGACCAACCCGGCGTGACGCGCGATCGCCGCGAAGGCGACGCCAGACTCGGCGACCTGCGCTTCACCATCATCGACACCGCAGGGCTCGACGAGGGAGCCAAGGGATCGCTGACCCAGCGCATGCGCGCGCAGACCGCCAAGGCAATCGCCGATGCCGACGCGCTGATGTTCATCGTCGATGCCCGTGCCGGCGTGACGCCACAGGACAAGATGTTCGCCGACCTCGCGCGCAAGGCCGACAAGCCGGTGGTGCTGATCGCCAACAAGAGCGAGGGCAAGCACGGCGAGGCGGGCACGGCGGAAGCGTTCGCGCTCGGGCTCGGCGACCCGGTGCCGATCTCCGCCGAACATGGCGAAGGCCTGAGCGATCTGTATGACGCACTCGCGGCGCTGATGCCGGAGCCGGTCGATGAGGGCGACGAGGCGGATGGGGCGCCGGAAGCGGGCGACGAGGCTACGCGACCGATCCGCGTCGCCATCGTCGGCCGCCCCAATGCCGGCAAGTCCACGCTGATCAACCAGTTGCTCGGCGAAGAACGCCTGCTGACGAGCCCGGAGGCCGGGACCACCCGCGACTCGATCGCCGTCGATGTGCAGCGCCAGGGCCGCGACTTCCGCGTGTTCGACACTGCCGGTTTGCGCCGCCGCTCGCGCATCGAGGAGAAGCTGGAGAAGCTGTCGGTCGCCGACACCTTGCGCGCCATTCGCTTCGCCGAAGTGGTGGTACTGCTGATGGATTCGCAGAACCGGTTCGAGGAGCAGGATCTGCGCATCGCCGATCTGGTCGAGCGCGAAGGGCGGGCGTTGGTGATCGCTGTCAACAAGTGGGATCTGGTGGAGCGCAAGGGCGGCGAGATCGCAACGCTGCGCGAAGATGCCGAGCGGTTCCTGCCGCAGGTGCGCGGTGTGCCGCTGGTCGCCGTGTCCGGCATCAGCGGTGAGGGGCTCGACCGGCTGATGAAGGCGGTGCAGGAGGCCTATGCGGTCTGGAACAAGCGCGCACCGACCAGTGCGCTGAACCGCTGGTTCGAGCATGCGATCAACGCAAACCCGCCGCCTGCGGTGTCTGGCCGCCGCCTGAAGCTGAACTACATCACTCAGCCGAAGGCGCGGCCGCCGAGTTTCGTGCTGTTCTGCTCGCGCGCGGACGCGGTGCCGGACAGCTACAAGCGCTACCTCGTCAACAGCCTGCGCGAGGCGTTCGACATGCCGGGCACGCCGGTTCGCATCATCCTGCGCGAGAAGGCCAACCCGTTCGAGCACAAGCGCAAGAAGATGCGATGAGCGGTGTGGTCCAAAGCGAGGCGGAGGAAGCGGCGCCGGACGGGCAAGCGCAGACTTCTCGGCACGGCCGCGCGGCATTCGCCTTCATCTTCGTCACCGTGCTGCTCGATATGCTGGCGCTCGGCGTCATCATGCCGGTGCTGCCGAAGCTGGTCGAAAGTTTCGTCGGTCACGATACGGCGACGGCTGCGCGCTATCTCGGTCTTTTCGGTACGGCCTGGGCGCTGATGCAGTTCTTCTTCGCGCCGGTGCTCGGCGCAATGTCGGATCGCTTCGGTCGCCGGCCGGTGGTGCTGATGTCGAACTTCGGCCTCGCGCTCGACTATGTGCTGATGGCCTGGGCGCCGACGCTGGTGTGGCTGTTCGTTGGCCGGGTGATCTCCGGCATCACCTCGGCAAGCGTGTCGACCGCCTTCGCCTACATTGCCGACGTCACCGCTCCTGAAAAGCGCCCGCAAGCATTCGGCTTGATCGGCGCAGCGTTCGGGGCGGGCTTCATTCTTGGCCCCGCGATCGGCGGATTGCTTGGCGGCATGGACCCGCGCCTGCCGTTCTGGGTTGCGGCGGGGTTGAGCTTTGCCAACGCGCTATACGGCCTGTTCGTGTTGCCGGAGTCGCTGCCGCCGGAGCGCCGCGCGCCGTTTCGTTGGCGCAGCGCAAATCCGGTCGGCGCGTTACGCCTGCTGGCGTCGCAACGCGCGCTGGTCGGCCTGTCGGCGGTGAACTTCATCGGCCAGCTTGCGCATGTCGTGCTGCCAAGCACCTACGTCATCTATGCGAGCTATCGCTATGGCTGGGACGAGAAGACTGTCGGCTTGACATTGGCGCTGGTCGGCGTGTGTTCGATGATCGTGCAGGGCGGAGCGATCGCGCCGGCGATCAAGCGCTTCGGTGAACGCACCACACTGCTGATTGGACTAACGTTCGGCATGCTCGGCTTCCTGGTCACCGCCGTTGCTCCCACCGGCCGTCTCTCCTGGCTCGGCATTCCGCTGCTGGCGTTATGGGGACTTGCTAGTCCTGCGACGCAGGGGCTGATGACGCGGCTCGTCGATCCGACGAAGCAGGGACAGTTGCAGGGCGCGAACAGCAGTGTGCAGAGCGTCGCGCAATTGCTGGGGCCGGGCCTGTTCACGTTGACTTTCGCCACCTTCATCGCTCACGGGCACGATCTGCCCGGGGCGCCGTTCTATCTTGCGGCGCTCTTGATGCTCGTAACACTCGCGATCGCGATGCAGGTAATGACATGGCTGCCGCGCAGCTAGCACAGCATCAGCGGCATCAGATGAGCGAAGCCTTCAGGCGGCCAGCATCGTCGGCGGGCGGTAGCGCATGGCGGCGCGCGTGCCGAGATAGACAAACAACGCCAGTACGATCGTCTGCGCGATCAGGAACGGCGGCTCCGACTGGGTTGGCGCCAACGCCTTCAATGCGTGCACCTTCGCGAACGCCTGCGCCACCAGCACGAACACGTTGAGATAAAGCGCTGCGAGCGCGCTGACGACGTAGATCCAGCGCCATGCGCCCTGCATGCGGAAACCGTAACGCGCGGCGCAGGCACAGGCGAGCACGGCCAGCGAGATCAGGCCGACGATATGTGACGGCAGCAGCTTGGTGAACGGAAAGGCGAAGCCGGTGACACTGGTGGCGATGGTGGTGATCAGGAACAATGCGGTCCAGCTCTCGCGCCGCGTGCTGTCGAAGAAGCCCGCCAGCACCACGAAACCGGCGACGATGCCGATCAGGCTGAGCAGCGTGTGAACGAAGGTGAGGACGTCCATTCCGAGGATCATGCGATGGCTCCCAAACAGATACGGTCGGCCTTGCGGAAGGCCGGTCGCCGCGGACGCGCACCGTCGGGCACTGTCCGCTGGCGGACGGTGGAACCATACGCTGGGTTTCGGGAACCTGCCAGCAATCTGAGAGCGCGATGTCCGGCGTTAAGCCGGAGCCTGGAAGCTCAATGTCCGCCCGGCCTTGTAATCGTGGAGCTTGCCGGTCTCGGTCCAGGACGGCAGGCATAAGGGTACGATCGCCTGCGCCACCTGCTCGGGCGTGTCGAGGGTGAGCGGGTCTTCGCCCGGCATCAGGATCGCGCGCATGCGGGTACGGATCGGCCCCGGATTGAACAGGTTCACGCGCAGAGCGGAGCTGGCGGTCTCGTTGGCCCAGACGCGGACCAATCCTTCAAGCGCCGCCTTCGAGGCGACGTATGGCCCCATATAGGCGCCGGCCTTGCTGGCGGCGCTGGACGAGATGAACACGGCGCGTCCGGCGTCGGACGGCTTCAGCAGCGGTTCCATGCAACGCACGAGTTGGAAGTTGGCGTTGACGTTGATCGCCATAGCGTCGGTCCAGGACTTCATGTCGATATGGCCGAGCGGCGAGACCGGGCCGAGCGTTGCCGCGTTGCCGACCAGCACGTCGAGCTTGCCATGACGCTCGTGCAGGGCGGCGCCGAGCCGGGCGACACCGTCGAAGTCGGTGAGATCGAGCGGCACCAGCGTTGCGCTGCCGCCGATCGCCTTGATCGCGTCGTCCAGCTCCTCCAGTCCGCCGACCGTACGCGCCACCGCGATCACATGGGCTCCCGCCTGCGCAAGCGCGAGCGCTGTGGCATAGCCGATGCCGCGCGAGGCGCCGGTGACGAGGGCGATACGGGAGGCGAGGGGTTGGGTCATGGTTGGTGGCCTGAAATCTTCCGGCTGCTTTCCCAGACTTGGGAAAAACAGAGAGTGGTTTGGTGTCCAACCACATCGTCATGCCCGCGAGGCGGGCATCCAGTACGCCGTGCGCTTCGAAGCGATCGGTGACGTCCCGGATTACTGGGTCCCCGCCCTCGCGGGGACGACAAGTCGTGGCTGGATCGCTCCTCACCATGAGGAGGGGGACAGGTCAAGCCCGGATTGTCGCCGGTCCCGATCTCGGCTCAGCGGCGGACCGAAACGGCGCAACGGCGGATATCCGCCTGCTGCTCAACCGTGAGCACGCGTTTCGGCAGCATCTGGAACAGACGCGGCGCCTGGTACAGCAGGATCACCTGGCTATTCTCGGACCACTTCAGGTAGTCGGTCCAGGCCACCGTCCAGCTGCCATTCTCGTTTTCAGTCTTCAGTCCAGCCTCGGACCAGCTGAAGATGATGGGATAGTGCAGCGTTTTCTGCTTGGCGTAGGTCCTGCGTGCATAGAGCGGAGCGAGAACGAAGTAATTGAGCAGCGGTAGTGCGACGAGCAGCACCAGGCACGAGGCCGCGACGCCGCCGTAAACCGCTTTGTCCTGAGGTCTGTGCTCGCCGAGCGAGAGCCCGAGGAAAATCACCCCGGCCAACGCGAACAGCACCCATCCGACGACCGCCGCAGGGCTGCGGAGCGAGTTCAGCACGAACAGCTTGTTGGCGGTGGCGTAGTCGTCGGCGGTGAGCGCGATGGTGATCGAGCGATCGGTCACGGATCATCGCCTTGTCGAAGCGCGGTTCACGGGATAGCGGGACGATTTGCGCCCCGCTTGTCAGCTTGCTTCCGCCAGTAGCGAAAGCTGCCGAGGCTGCGGCTCGGTCTGGGTCTGGTCGGTGAGCGGGGTCGGATAGTCACCGGTGAAGCAGTGGTCGGTGAACTTCGGCCGCGCCGGATCACGGCCCGGTTCGCCCATCGCGCGGTAGATGCCGTCCACCGAGAGGAAAGCCAGCGTATCGGCGCCGATCAGCTGCCGCATCTCCTCAAGGTTGTGGCGGGCGGCAAGCAGCCCGTCGCGGTCCGGCGTGTCGATGCCGTAGTAATCGGGGTGGGTGATCGGCGGCGAGGCGAGGCGGAAGTGCACTTCCTTGGCGCC
The DNA here is from genome assembly GCF_000516555.1 of Afipia sp. P52-10. Taxonomy (NCBI): domain Bacteria; kingdom Pseudomonadati; phylum Pseudomonadota; class Alphaproteobacteria; order Hyphomicrobiales; family Nitrobacteraceae; genus Afipia; species Afipia sp. P52-10. The sequence goes on from NZ_AZSJ01000007.1 coordinate 211,836, forward strand.
GGCGTCGCGCATCATCTTGACGATCTTGCGCGAGGTGGTGCCGCGCACCAGGCTGTCGTCGATCAGGATGATGCGCTTGCCTGCGATCGCGGCGCGATTGGCCGAATGCTTCATGCGGACGCCGAGCTCGCGCACGCTCTGGGTCGGCTGGATGAAGGTGCGGCCGACATAGTGGTTGCGGATGATGCCGAGCTCGAACGGCACACCCGAGGTCTGGCTGTAGCCGACCGCTGCGGGCACGCCGGAGTCCGGCACCGGCACGACCACGTCGGAGGGAACGTGGCTCTCGCGCGCGAGTTCGGCGCCCATGGCCTTACGGATATCGTAGACCGGGCGGCCGCCGACGACGGAGTCGGGACGCGAGAAGTAGATGTACTCGAAGATGCAGGGACGCGGGTCCATCGGTGGGAATGGCTTGTGACTGTGCGCGCCGTTCTCGTCGAACACGACGACCTCGCCGTTCTCGATATCGCGGATGTACTTCGCGCCGATGATGTCGAGCGCGCAGGTCTCAGACGCCAGGATCGGACAGCCGTCGAGTTCGCCGAGCACCAGCGGACGGATGCCGAGCGGATCGCGTGCACCGATCAGCTTCTTGTTGGTGAGCGCCACCAGCGAGTAGGCACCCTCGATCGTGCGCAGCGCGTCGATGAAGCGCTCGATGAAGCGGTTGCGCTTTGACTGGGCGACCAGGTGCAGGATCACCTCAGTATCGGTGGTGGACTGCATCATCGCGCCGTTGCGCACCAGTTCGCGGCGCAGCGTCAGGCCATTGGTGAGATTGCCGTTGTGGCCGACGGCGAAGCCGCCGGCGTTCAATTCGGCGAACAGCGGTTGCACGTTGCGCAGGATGGTTTCGCCGGTGGTGGAATAGCGGACGTGGCCCACGGCGCTGGAGCCGGGCAGATGGTCGATCACGTCGCGGCGGGAGAAGGTGTCGCCGACCAGGCCGAGGCGGCGCTCCGAGTGGAACCGCTTACCGTCGAAGGAGACGATGCCAGCGGCCTCCTGGCCGCGGTGCTGCAGGGCGTGCAGGCCGAGGGCGGTGATCGCTGCGGCGTCCGGGTGGCCGAAGATGCCGAACACGCCGCACTCCTCGCGTAACCGGTCGCCGTTTCCATCGATGTCGAGGTCGAGGTGATCGGCAATAGCAGTATCGCCGGAAGCCTTGTGGGTCCTGTCCATCACGCCTCTCGCTCGGTTAGGGGACCAGAACGCCCCGTACGCATCGTTTGCCGTCTGAGCCTGAGTTCCCGCCCGGTGGCCTGGCTCAGCGCCCCGTCATCGATCTGCCTTCGATCAACTGGCGAAGGCCTTCGCGCTGGTTCTTGGAATAGCCGCCCGCGTCACTCGCCACGGCCGCATTGGCGGGCCGCTCCGGCGTTGCGTCGGTCTGCTCGTCCTTGTCGCGCTTCAGTCTCTTTAAGATGGTGGTCTCGGGGTCGTCCGGCAACAGGGTCATCAGCCAATTTCCGGTCGATTGCAACACGCTAAGCGACTTTGCCGAGCGCACCCAGTCCGGCTGCTGCTTATCAGGAACCAGCCAGGCAAAGAACATGAAAGCGACGACCACGATCAAAAGCCCGCGACCAAGGCCGAACAGGAAGCCGAGGGTCCGATCGAGCGCGCCGATGCGGGAATCCAGCACCATGTCGGAGATGCGCGAGGTGATAATGGTGGCGACGACCAAGGTCCCGATGAACACGCCGGCGATCACGGCGATGGCGGCGACGGTGTCGTTGTTGAAGTAGGCCTTGGCCTGAGGCAGCAGGCGCGGGAAGGCGTAGAGGGTGGTAACGGCGGCGGCGGCCCAGGCGGCAATCGACAGGATTTCCCGCATGAAGCCGCGGATCATTGCCAGCAGGCCCGACAGCAGCATCACGGCCAGCACGATGATATCGAGGAGGGTAATAGGCATCGTGTGGTCGGTCCGTCGTATCGATCCTGTCGTCAGGTCGGGCGAATCGCTGCGAAGCGTGCGCCTCTTAGTGACGATGCAATTTCGCTTCCCGCAAGGCCGTCCACCATGGTTCCAGAGCATTAACGTCCGGTATGCGGGAGCCCTGCGCATGCCGGGGTATAGCTGGCAGTGTCCGACACGTCACCCGTTTCGGCGCAAATAGCGGTGATTGCTGTCCTTTCCGGCGATTTTCCTGGCGCGCCGTGATCGCGCGGACACACTGCAGCAACAAGCGCGGACCGAGCTGGCCTTCGGCTGGTTGCGGTCCGTCGCGAGCCGCATGGCTTTGGACTCGTGGCCATCACAAGGCCATTCATCCAGCGCGCACCTCGGCCCTCTTGCGGTTCGCTTGCTCCGCTCCGTCTCTAAATATATAGATCGTATATGAATCATACATTCGGGGTTATTTTTAATGGGTATCGTCAACATCGAGGATGAGCTGCACGAGCAGCTGCGCCGGGCGAGCAAGGCGTCCTTTCGATCGATCAACGCCCAGGCGGCGTTCTGGATCAAGATCGGCATGCTTTGCGAGCTGAATCCGGGCCTCACCTTCCAGGAGCTTGTGGCGCGCGAGCTGAAGGCGGCGGGTGTCGATGCCCGCGATCTTGCTGCGGCGGCCCCATGACGAAGACGCCGGCCGAAGTCGAGCTGCTGGCGGAGGCCGGGCGTCTGCTCGCGTCGGTGTTCGCGCATCTGGATGCGCAGCCGCTCGCAGGATTGAGCACCCTGCAGGTCAACGATCTTGTCGAGGATTTCATCGTCGGTCAGCTCGGCGCGCGGCCCGCCAGCAAGGGCCAGTATGGCTATGGCTTCGTGCTGAACAGTTCGCGCAACGCAGTCGTCTGCCACGGCGTGCCGTCGAAGGACGAGGTTCTGCAGGACGGCGATATCGTCAATTTCGACATCACGCTGGAGAAGCAGGGTTACATCGCGGACTCCAGCAAGACGTTTCTCATTGGCGATGTGACGCCTGCGGCCAAGCGACTCGTTCGCACCGCCTACGAGGCGATGTGGAAGGGCATCCGCAGCGTCCAGCCGGGCGCAACGCTCGGCGATATCGGCTACGCCATCGAACGCCACGCCAAGCAGAACGGCTATTCGATCGTGCGCGACTATTGCGGCCATGGCATCGGCCGCCAGATGCACGAAGACCCGCAGGTGCTGCATTTCGGCAAGCCGGGGACGGGTCTGACGCTACGCGAGGGCATGGTCTTCACGATCGAGCCGATGCTGAACCAGGGGCGCAGCTCGGTGCGCACCGAGGACGACGGATGGACCGTCGTCACAGCGGACGGCAAGCTCTCCGCGCAGTTCGAGCACACGGTTGCGGTGACGCGGGACGGCGTGCGCGTGTTGACGTTGCGTCCGGACGAAGCGCGGCCGCAGCGCCGCCGCTCGCCCCGATAGGCGCGTGGGTTTTAGTGTTCAGTCCCGGCCCGAAGCGTCCTGAGTGGAGATTAGCCGTCGTCGCGGTTTTGTGGCGGGGGCGCAGGCCCGCGCCGTTTGCCGCGGGCGGCGATCTCCGACACCACGCCGACCAGCGAACTGGACGGATGCAGGGCGAGGGTGGTGCCTGAGCTGTCGGCTGAGCTGCTTTCAGGCAGGATCGCGCGGGCGAAGCCGAGCTTCGTCGCCTCCTTCAGCCGCGCCGAGGTTTGCGCCACCGGCCGGACCGCGCCGGAAAGCGAGATCTCGCCGAAATAGACCGCATCCACCGGCAGCGGCGCATTGGCGAGCGAGGAGACCAGGGCGGCGGCGGCAGCGAGGTCGGCGGCCGGCTCCTGGATGCGCAGACCGCCGGCGACATTGAGATAGACGTCATGACCCGACAGTTTGATGCCGCAATGGGCCTCCAGCACCGCCAGCACCATCGACAGCCGGCTCGGGTCCCAGCCGACCACAGCGCGGCGCGGGGTACCGAGCGAGGTCGGCGCCACCAGCGCCTGCAACTCCACCAGCACCGGCCGCGTGCCCTCGACGCCGGCGAAGACGGCGGTGCCCGGCGTGCCAAGGTCGCGCTCGGACAGGAACAGTTCGGATGGATTGGTCACCTCGCGCAGGCCCAAGCCGGTCATCTCGAACACGCCGATCTCGTCGGTCGGCCCGAACCGGTTCTTCACCGCGCGCAGGATACGGAACTGCTGGCTGCCTTCGCCCTCGAACGACAGCACGGCGTCCACCATGTGCTCGACCACACGGGGCCCGGCGATCTGCCCGTCCTTGGTGACGTGGCCGACGAGAATGAGGGCGGTGCCGGACTTCTTGGCGAAACGAATGAGCGCCTGCGCCGAGGCACGCACCTGCGTCACCGTGCCGGGCGCGGACTCCACGGTGTCGGTCCACATGGTCTGGATGGAATCGATGATGACCAGGCGGGGCGGGGTGCCCTCCGATAGGGTTGCGATGATGTCTTCAACCGAAGTCTCAGACGCGAGCTGCACTGGCGCTGTCGCCAGCCCCAGCCGCTCGGCGCGCAGCCGGACCTGGGCGACCGCTTCTTCACCTGAAATGTAAACCGCGCGATGCTTGGCTTTCGCCAGCATGCTGGCGGCCTGCGTCAGCAATGTCGACTTGCCAATGCCGGGATCGCCGCCGAGCAGGATGACGGAGCCGCGCACAAACCCGCCGCCGGTGACGCGATCGAGCTCGCTCATGCCGGAGATGATACGCGGCGCGTCCCGGCTCTCGCCGGTCAGCGATTCAAGGTTGAACAGCCGCCCCTTGCGCTTGGCGCGCACGCTGAGCGGCACCGAGGCGTTGCCGCTCACGTCCTCCTCGGCGAGCGTATTCCACTCGCCGCAGGACTCGCACTTGCCCTGCCAGCGGTTATAGGCGGCGCCGCAGTTCTGGCAGACGAAGGAGAGCGTGTTCTTGGCCATGGTGTCCGGAATGGGCGGCGAACGCGGCCGGCCGCAACGGGAATCGATCTGATGCGTGCAGGCATAGCATGCCGCACGCTGGCGCTGAACCTGCAAGGTTGCGTGCAACGATTTGATGTTGATGGATAATTTTGCAACTTCAGCAACCTGCCGGACGGGCATCCCACAGTGGCCGTGCGCGTGGGCGATCGCCAGGAGCGCCGGCGCTGTCTTGAGATCACGGCTGCTTCATCAAACCACAGGAGAGTTTTGCAGTTCTCCGGAAGGTAACCGGATGCGCAACCGGAGCATGGCCATTATAGTGCCGCCGGTATCGGGTTGGGGATTCTGGGCAATGGTTTCGACGACGTCATTCGTGCGCGGTGGCTCACGCGGGGCGCTGCTGGCGAGCACGGCGCTTTTCGCGATCCTGGTGGGGGCCAACCCTGCTTCGGCGCAGTTCGTGTACAAGCCCAATTCGAACAATGACGAGATCACGATCATCGACATGAACACAGGCAACTCGGCTGGTTCGGTACCCACCGGATTCCCGCGTGGTGTCGCCGTGCGGGGCGACCAGTCGCTGATCTATGTGAGCAACTCCTATGATAACACCGTGTCGGTGATCGATACGCGCACCAATGCCGTGATCCAGATCATTCCTGTTGCCGGGGGACCCGATGGTGTGGCGCTTAGCCCAGACAATACCCGGCTTTATGTTACCAACGGCCAATCCAACAGCGTGTCGATCATCGACACCGCCAGCAACACCGTGGTCGGCGTCGTGCCGGTTGGAAGCACCCCGATCCACGTCGTGGTCAGTCCTGATGGCGGGCGTGCTTATGTCACAAACGTCATCGCATCGTCCGTATCGGTGATCGACACACAAAGCCTCACGTTGATTGCCACCGTTGCTGTGGCAGGGGGGCCGCTCGGGGTCGCAATCAGTCCAGATGGGAGACGCGTTTACGTGGCCGGCCAATCCGGGACCGTGTCAGTCATCGACAGCGGTACCAACACGGTTGTCGGTAACATTCCCATTCCATTCGCTCGCCAAGTGGTGCTCTCGCAGGACGGGAGCCGCTCCTATGTGTCAGGCTCGACCGGCCTCTCAGTCATCGATACTGCAACCAATGCAGTGATCGAGACCTTCACCACTGCCATGGGCTCGTCAGGCTTGGTACTGAGCCACGATGGCAAGCGCGTCTATCTCTCGAATTCCGACAACACATTCTCAGTCGTCGATCTGACAACCGGCGTCATCCAGCCACTATTCTCCGAGCCGTTTAGTTGGTCGATGAGCACCTGCGGCAATGGCAATGCGCTGCTTGCGGCGGGGCGTACGTTCTCGGCTGGACAAGGCAATGCGCTTGGCTGCACCGGCACGAGTGCGGTGTTCACCGGCGGCACGCTGCGCTTCATCAACACCGGCATCAGCAGCGCGCAGCCGATCATCCTGATGTCGCAGGGTGGCATCATCGACACCAACGGCGTCGATGCGACGCTGAACGGCCCGATCTCCGGCGCCGGGTCGCTGACCAAGATCGGCGCAGGTACTCTGACGCTCGGCAGCGCAGGGACCTACACCGGCGCGACGTTCGTCGGCGCGGGGACGCTGCAGGCGGGCGCCGCGAACGTGTTCTCGCCGTTCTCCGCCTATACGGTGGCGAGCGGCGCGGTCCTCGATCTCAATGGCCTCAACCAGACGATCGGATCGCTCGCAGGTGCGGGCCGGGTAACGCTCGGCAGCGGCACCCTGACGACCGGTGCAGATAACGCCTCGACCAGCTATTCGGGCGAGATCAGCGGCAGCGGCGGGCTGATTAAGCAGGGCACGGGCACCTTCATACTAAGCAGCGCGAATACCTACACTGGCGGCACCACCATCAACGCCGGCGTGCTGGCGTTGAGCGGTGCGGGCACGCTCGGCGACACGGCGAATGCCACCGCCGTCAATGGCGCGACAGCAGTGCTCGATCTTGGCGGCACATCGCAGACCCAGAACGGCGGCGTGTCCTTGCAGAACGGCGGCACGATCCGCAACGGGTCGTTGACCGGCGCGCTGACGTCGAGCGGCGGCGTGATCAACGGGCTCGGTGGCAGTGCCAGCGTCGCCGTGAGCGGCGGCACGACGCAGATGCTCGGTACCAACACCTACACCGGCGCGACGGCGGTCAATGCAGGCGTGCTGGAGGTTGCGGCGGGCGGCAGCATTGTCTCGGACGTAACAGTGAATGGCGGTCGCTTCGTCAGCAACGGATCGTCGCTGGGAACGATGACGGTCAATACGGGCGGCATGCTTGGCGGCAATGGCATCGTCGGCACCACGGCAATCGATGGTGGCACGCTGTCGCCAGGCAACTCGATCGGCACGCTCACCATACAGGGCAGCCTCAGCTTAACGGCGGCGTCGACCTATCGGGTCGAGGTTGATCCGGCGGCGAGCGACCGCACCAACGTCACCGGCATGGCAACACTCGGCGGTGCGACGGTGGCGGCGATCTACGCGCCAGGCGCGTATGTGACGCGGCAGTACACCGTCCTCAATGCGGCGGGCGGTGTCAGCGGCACATTCGCGTCGCTGGTCAACACCAACCTGCCGGCGAACTTCGCGCCGTCGCTGTCCTATGACACCAACAATGCCTACCTGAACCTGACGCTGAACTTCGTGCCGCCGGATCCGGAGCCGCCGACCAGCCCCGACTACGGCAATGGACTGAACCTGAATCAGAGCAGCGTCGCCAATGCGCTGGTGAACTCGTTCAACACCGCGGGCGGCATTCCGCTGGCGTTCGGCGCGCTGACGCCGCAGGGCCTGACGCAGGTGTCGGGCGAGGCGGCGACCGGAACGCAGCAGGCGACGTTCAACATGATGTCGCAGTTTTTGGGCGCGATGCTCGATCCGTTCGCGGCCGGCCGTGGCGAGACCGGGCAGGGTGGCGCGATGCCTTACGCGGACGAGGCGCTGGCCTATGCATCGCCGCGGCAGGGCCGCAATGCGAGCGAGCGCGAGGCGTACAACGCTGTTTATAAAGCACCGCCGCGCCTCGCCGATGCCTTTAACCGGTGGAGCGTGTGGGCGTCGGGCTTCGGCGGCGCGCAGACCACAGCCGGCAACGCCAGCGTCGGCTCGGCCGACACCACCGTGCGCATCTACGGCGCTGTGGCCGGTGCCGATTATCGGCTCTCGCCAGACACGACGATCGGCTTCGCGCTGGGTGGCGCTGGCTCCAATTACGGCTTCGCCAAGGGGCTCGGCAGTGGCCGCTCGGAGGCGTTCCAGGCGGGCATCTATGGCCGGCACGCGATCGGCGCGGCATATGTCGCGGCCGCGCTCGCCTATGGCTGGCAGGACATCACCACCGATCGTAGCGTGTTCCTGAACCGTTACCGCGCCCGCTTCGATGCCAACGCGTTGTCGGGGCGGATCGAGAGCGGCTATCGCTTCGCCTGGCAAAGCATGGGACAGGACCTGGGCCTGACGCCCTATGTAGCGGGGCAGTTCACAACGCTGTTCCTGCCGGGCTATGCGGAGGAGGTGGTCGCGGGCGGCAACCTGTTTGCACTTAGCTATCAGTCGAAGGATGTGACCGCCTCGCGCAGTGAACTCGGCCTGCGCGCGGACACGTCGTTCGTGCTCAATGATGCCCGCGTGACCTTACGCGGCCGTGCGGCGTGGGCGCACAACTTCGATATGAGCCGCAGCGTCAGTGTGAACTTCCAGTCGCTGCCGGCGTCCGCCTTCGTCGTCAGCGGCGCCACACCGGCGCGCGATGCGGCGCTGGTCTCCGCCGGGGCCGAGATGGCCTGGCGCAGCGGCTTCGCACTCGCCGCCTCCTTCGACGGCGAGTTCTCCCGCAACGTCGAAAGCTACGCCGGCCGGGGCACCGTCCGCTACCGGTGGTAAAACTGGCGGCGCCGCGGCGATGGCTCGTCCGGCGCTGATATCCCTTGAGCTGCAGACGCGCAGCCACCCACGAGCACCATCGCGCGTGACCCTCCGCGCCAAGGGCGCCGCGCTGGCTCGCATGGTGCGGCATCGGCTTGGCACCGGGACAACGTGCGTCAGCCGGTGGCGATTTCATTAAGCGATCAAATCTCTATTGCACAAAATATCCATATATGAGAAATATGGGAAGGGCTGGAGGCAGGCAGGCGAGTGATGACTGACCTGCGGGCGTTGGGCGAGGCGCGTGACCCATGGGGTTTTCGATCGACAACGATGGGCGGACGGCAAGTATGCACACCGAGCTGCCGCATCGCGCGCCTGGCCGGGGCGCCGGCTTGCATGAGCGCACGGCGACGCCCTTTGCCGCGGCGCATCCGTACAGCGTGGCGCCGACGCCCGAAGCTGCTTTCGGCGCGGATTTCGTCACGCAACTGATCGATGCGGTGCAGGATACGCTGGCGATGCGGACGGTACCGTTGAGTGGCGCCCGCGAGGTGGCGCGGCAGATCGCACAGCTCGCCTTGCTGGCGAACGGTCGCGTGACGCCGGCTCCGGAGGAAAGCCGCAACGTGCTGCGCGCGAGCTATCTGCATGTGGCGAACCGGCTGCTCGCCTCGCACATGCATCGCGCCGATCTGTCACCGCTGCTGGTGGCGCGGGCGCTCGGCATCTCGGTGCGCAAGCTGCACCTGCTGTTCGAGCCGACTGGTCTCAGCTTCTCGCGTACGCTGATGAGTATGCGGCTCGCGGAAACGCGCCGGCGCCTGACGCTTGAACCGCGCAAGCATGTCGCCGAGATCGCCTTCGCATGCGGCTTCGACAGTCTGGCGACATTCTACCGCGCCTTCCGTCAAGCCTATCGCATGACGCCGGGCGACCTCCGGCAGGCCGAGGGCGGGGCGCCGTAAGCCGCATTGCCGCTGCGGCTGATCGCATGCGCCCGGCGTCGTTTTGCCGCCGGCTCCGCGACACTTGATGCGATCGACGGCCGTCCTCGCGCGGGCCTATGATCGGCGCGTGGACTTTGCTTCCTCGACAGGAGGACGTCATGACTGCAGCTTCTCAGGCTTTGATGCTGGGCATTGGTGTGCTGGTCGCGTGCTTCGTCGCGATCTATCTGTTGAAGTTCGTCGAGCAGATGCGCGGGGCGAGTGCGCCGAGCATCGAGCGGCTGACAGGCGTGCGAAGCCCGACCGATTAGGCTTTGGTGCGGCCGCGACGGACGCTAGTCGGAAGCCGCCATTGCGCCATCCGCGTCGCCTGTTCCTCAGGTGCCGCCGCGATACACCCGCTGGTAGCGATCGCCGAGGCTGGTCAGCACCTCATAGCCGATGGTGCCGAAATGGTGCGCCAGCTCATCGACGGTGACCCCGTCGCCGAGCAATGTCACCATCTGTCCGCGCCGCGGCGGGGCGGGCAGGTCGGTAACGTCGATCGCGGTTAAATCCATCGAGATGCGTCCGGCCAGCGGACAGCGCTGGCCCTTGATCACGGCCTCCGCCGCGCGAATGCCATCGGCGCCACCGGCACTGCGGAAATAGCCGTCGGCATAACCCGTCGCGACAACGGCGATCCTGGTCGGCCGCCGCGCGGTCCAGGTCGCGCCGTAGCCGACCGTCTCACCTTTCTCGACCGTGCGCACCTGCACGATGCGCGCCTTCACCTCGACTACCGGCTGCATCGGGTTGTCGGCTTCCGGCGTCGGGTTGACGCCGTACAGCGCCGCTCCCGGCCGCACGAGATCAAACTGGTAGGGCGCGCCGAGGAAGATACCGGACGAATTCGACAGGGAGGCGGGCACATCGGGAAATTGGCCGATGATCTCGCGGAACGCCGCAAGCTGGCGACCGTTCATCGAATTGTGCAGATCTTCCGCGCAAGCGAGATGGCTCATGACCAGCATAATGCCGTGGTTGCCCTGGGCGATGCGCGGCGCCAGCGCCTGCGCTTCGGCGAGGCTGATGCCGAGCCGGTTCATGCCGGTGTCGATGTGGAGTGCGGCGCCGCCGGCGTGATGATTGACCTTGCAGAACGTATCCCACTCGGCGAGTTCGCCCATGTCGCCAATCACCGGGCGGCAGTTCAAGTCGGCGTAGAGGGGGCCGGTGGCGGCGAAGAAACCGTTGAGCACATAGATTGTAGCGTTGGCGGCTGCGTGCCGCGCGCGGCGTGCCTCATCAAGCGTGGCGACGAAGAAGGTCTTGCAGCCGGCCTTGGTGAGCGCCCGTGCCACTGGCTCGATGCCGCAGCCATAGGCGTTGGCCTTGATCACGGCGGCGCATTCGGCCGGCACGCTGCGGCTCTCCAGCTTGCGCCAGTTGGCGACGATCGCGTCGAGATCGACGGTCAATACGCCATTCGAAGCCGCATCCGCAAAACGGGCTTCGCCCGATGCCGTCATGCCGCTCGGTACGGAGATCACCGTCTGCGCCATGGCTTCCGCCGGTCCGTCTGTCACGTCGTCCACACTTTCACGTTGCGCGCACTCTCCAAAGCATCATCCGGAACCGTCAGAACCAGTTTTCCGGATAGCTCACGCTTAAACAAAGATCGTGCTTAAACAATGAACTCAAGCGCGAGGATGATTCATCCAAATCGCTTCGCGCCAGCACCACATGTGCGGCAGATTACGCCGCAACGATGACGCGTCAACCGCAGCCGCTTGCGGACCAGCCGTAGTCGGATGTCAGTACGTCCGCTCCGGCAGGTGCTGTTCGTCGGCGAGGTCGGAGAAGCGGGTGACGCTGGCGTCGAACTGCAGATTGACGGTGCCGGTCGGGCCGTGACGCTGCTTGCCGATGATCACCTCGGCCTTGCCGTGGGCGAGATCCATCTCGGTCTGCCATTTCTCGTGCTCGGGCGTGCCGGGGCGCGGCTCCTTGCTCTGCAGGTAGTATTCCTCGCGGTAGACGAACAGCACCACGTCGGCATCCTGTTCGATCGAGCCGGATTCACGCAGGTCGGCGAGTTGCGGGCGCTTGTCGTCGCGCGCCTCGACCTGACGCGAAAGCTGCGACAGAGCGATGATCGGAACGTTCAGCTCCTTCGCCAGCGCTTTCAGGCCGGTGGTGATTTCGGTGATTTCCTGCACGCGGTTGTCGGAGCGCTTGCCGGAGCCGGTGAGCAGCTGCAGGTAGTCGATGATCAAAAGATCGAGACCCTTCTGCCGCTTCAGCCGCCGTGCGCGCGCGGCAAGCTGGGCGATGGAGATGCCGCCGGTCTCGTCGATGTAGAACGGGATCGACTGCATCTCGATCGCCTGATCGCGGATCTTGTCGAAATCGGCCTCCGAGATGCCGCCGCGGCGGATGCTGGACGACGAGATGCCGGTGCGCTCGGCGATGATACGGGTCGCGAGCTGCTCGGCGGACATTTCCAGCGAGAAGAAGCCGACGACGCCGCCATCGACCGTCTTCATGTGGCCGTCCGCCTGCACCTCGCCGCGATAGGCGCGGGCGACGTTGTAGGCGATGTTGGTGGCGAGCGACGACTTGCCCATGGCGGGGCGGCCGGCGAGAATGATCAGGTCGGACGGCTGCAGGCCGCCCATCTTCGCGTCCATCGCCCGCAAGCCGCAGGCGAGGCCGGAGAGGCCGCCGTCGCGCTGATAGGCGTTTGCCGCCATGTCGACAGCGGTGGTGAGCGCGTTGGCGAAGCGCTGGAAGCCACCGTCGTAGCGGCCGGTTTCGGCGATCTCGAACAGACGCCGTTCCGCATCCTCGATCTGCGCACGGGGGGCGAAGTCCACCGGCGCGTCGTAGGCGACGTTGACCATGTCCTCGCCGATGCGGATCAGGTCGCGGCGTAGCGCCAGATCGTAGATGGTCTGGCCGTAGTCCTGCGCGTTGATGATGGTGGTCGCTTCGGCGGCGAGGCGGGCGAGATACTGCGCGACCGTCAGCCCGCCGATGTCGGTGTCGGCCGGAACGAACGTCTTCAGCGTCACCGGCGTCGCGATCTTGTTCATCCGGATCAGGCTGCCGGCGATCTCGAACAGGTGCTGATGGATCGGTTCGAAGAAGTGCTTCGGCTCCAGGAAGTCGGAGACGCGATAAAACGCATCGTTGTTGACGAGGATGGCGCCCAACAGGCTTTGCTCGGCCTCGATGTTGTGCGGAGCCGTGCGATAGGCCGGGGTGCCGGCGTCGGGCGCCAGCTTCAGGGCGGTCGAATCGTTGATGGGCATCAGTTCAAGTGACGGTGCGGTTTCTGGCAAAGAGATGGCGCAAGGCCCTGGCGTTGGCGAGTCCCGCGACCCGTCATACCCCGCTTTCCACACCCAGCCGAAAGGCGCAGGCGGCGATGCGGAAACTGCTTGACGACTCAGGGCGCAGCCCGTGCGCCTGAGGACTTAAGGACTTCGGCGGCGATGCTCAATCGAATTCTGCGCGCGCCGATGGTTCGCTCGCGCGCAGAGCGGTCAGCCGACGCAGGCGATACGGTTCTATTCGCCAGCGAGCTGTAGGTTCGGCTGCCGCTGCTCGGCGCGGCGCAACCGGTTCTCCGCATCGGCAATGTAGTCGCGGGTCATCGGAACGATCCCCTGCCGCTTGGTGATCTGAATCTGCACATTCATCATCGCCTGCTTGCGGAACGACATCTCCGAGGCGGCCAGATAGAACTCCCACATCCGCACAAACTTGTCGTTGTAGAGCCGTTCGGCTTCCTCTCGCCGGGCCAGGAACCGTTCCCGCCATGCCTTCAGCGTTTCCGCGTAATGCAGCCGCAGGATCTCGATGTCGTTGACGAGCAGACCGGCGCGTTCGATGGACGGCAGGATCTCCGACAGCGCCGGGATGTATCCGCCAGGAAAGATGTATTTGGCGATCCATGGATTGGTCGCCGCCGGGCCCTCCGAGCGGCCGATCGAATGCAGCAGCATCACGCCGTCGTCGGTGAGCAGTTCGGCGCAGCGGCGGAAGAACGTGTCGTAATAGGCGACGCCGACGTGCTCGAACATGCCGACCGAGACGATGCGGTCGAACGGGCCCGGCACGTCGCGGTAGTCCTGCAGCTTGAAGGCGACCCCGGGGACGGGCTTTTCGATCAGTCGGTTCTCGGCGTAACGAAGCTGTTCGTCGGAGAGGGTGATGCCGGTGACCGAGGCGCCGCACGTCTCGCCGATATAGAGGGCAAGCCCCCCCCAGCCGGAGCCGATGTCCAGCACCCGCTGACCGGGGCCAGCCAATAGCTTTGCGGTGATGTGGCGCTTCTTGGCGAGCTGGGCGTCGTCGAGGCACTGGTCCGGGCTCTCGAAGTAGGCGCAGCTATATTGCCGGTCGGAATCCAGGAACAGCGCGTACAGCCGTCCATCGAGGTCGTAGTGATGGGCGACGTTGCGGCGCGAGCGGCCGCGCCAGTTGAATTGAGCGATGCGGCGCAAGAGCTTGCGGGCGAATGCCTGGCCCATGGCCCAGCGCGGTGTGGCGGCGTCGGGCTGTTCCATGACGACCGCCAGCAGCTCGTCGATGCTGCCCTGTTCGAGAACGAGTTCGCCCTCGGTGTAGAGTTCACCCAGCGCCAGTTCCGGATCGAGGATTAGGCGGCGGACGGCGGAATTTGTGGTGAAGCGGACGCGGAGCGGCGGCCCTGTCCCGTCCCCGCACCGGAAAACCGTCCCCGAGGCCGTGGCGATCGTGATCGAGCCACGGCGGACATTGGTGGTCAGTAAAAAACGCAGCAAGCGATCCATGTAGATCATCCCCAAGCCGCTACGCACATCTCCGTACCAACATATGTTTATCAGCCCGCAAAAGTTTCCGGTGCGTACGCAATGCAAATCAGGCGAGCGGCTGACGAATGCCGCAAACCGTCAGTCCTGGCCCGGCGGAGCCCGGCCCGGCGATCTCCGGGGTTATCCAGTCACGGCCGTTTGATCGCGGCGTTTGCGGACTTCCATTCGCGCGGCAATCGGTTAGAAGGTGGCGTCCAACCGAAACTTAAGCTTGCGCGACCGGAGGTTTGAATGAGGAGCCGAGCGCTCTGTTTGGCGGCTTTGGCGTTTCTCGTCGGCCTCAGCGGGATTGTTGCAGTCGCTCCGCAGCCGGCGCAGGCACAGCAGCTCGATGCCGGCAAGCCGCCGAGCCAGATCTTCTCCAGCACCTGCGCGGTCTGCCACCGCTCGCCGCGCGGTCTCGTCAAGACGGTGCCACCCGGTTCACTGCCGGGCTTTTTGCGCCAGCATTACACCACCGGCGCGGAGATGGCGGGTATCATGGCCGCCTACGTGCTGGGCAGCGGCGGTACCGACCGCGTCGCTGAGCCGCCCAAGCGTGAGCCGAAGCAGCGGGCCAGAGGTGGCGAGGGCGCGGGCGAAACCGCGACCCGAGCTCCGGCCGCAGACGGCAAGGAGCTGCCGAAGCGCGAGCCGAGGCATCGCGCCGCCAAGAAGGGCAAGGCCGATCCGGCGGAAGCCGCCAAGCATGATGCTGCCAAATCCGACTCCGCTAAAGGCGCAGCCGAGACGGACAAGGAAGACGCTGCTAAACCCGAGGCCGGCAAGCCGACGCCATCTGAAACGAAGCCTGAGGGCGAGCCCGCTACCCAGCCTGCGGGCGAGTCGAAGCCCGCGACGGCCGAGCCCAGCCAAGCCCCTCACGAAGCGCCTGCCACAGAGGCTAAGCCCGCTCCGGTGGCGCCGGCGCAGCCTGTGGCGCCGCGGCAACCGACGGGATTGAGCCTGCCGGGCTTCCCGCCGCCGGTGGTCGAGCCCGATCCTGCGGCTCCGGCAGCACCGGCTGCCGCCCCGGCGGAGGCACCGCCAGCGGCCGCACCACCTGCCGACGCGCCGAAGCGTGACTCCTCGTCGAGTGACACTAAGCTCGACATCATGCGGGAAGACGCCCCGGCCGCACGGGCCGGGCAGAAGAAGTAGGCCCGAACGCGGATCAAGTGGCTTCGCCTGATCGCAATCGCACTCTACAGATAGGCGCCGAGGCTCATCGCTCCGTTCGATCCTCCGCTGAACGCGCTTTGGATCGATAGCGAGCGGCGATAGTTATCGACCAGCCGCCCCATCACCGCATCCGTGACGCCGAGCGCGGATTTCTCCTCGGCGCTCATGGTCGAATACTGCTTGATCAGGGCAAGGCTCGCATTCGCGGTACCGCCGCCGTTGGTGGAGGGATCGAGCGAAGCGAGAATGCTCCTGCGTGTACGCAGGTCGAGCTCGCTTTTCGCGGCGCGGACCTCCTCGACCGAGAATTTTTGATCCTGATTGACGGCAACGGCGGCGAGGGTGCGGTTGTCGAAATTGGAGAAGTCGGCCTGCTGGCCGGTGGTCTTGCGGCCGCGGTCGAACACGAGCTGCAGGCCCTTGTCCTTGGCGCTGTTGGCCTGATCGTCGAGCATTGCGCGGGCGCGGCTTGCCACTCCGGCGCTGCTGGTGTCCGAACCGGTCGCGCCGCCTGCCGTCGGCTTGTCGAGCAGGGCGCGCACGGTGTCGTCGGGATTGCCGGTGTCCGGCGCCTTGCCGTAACTCCGCCGCGCAGCGCTGAGCCCATCCGCTAGCGCTTGCCGCTGCGTCGTCCATCTGTCGGTAGCGCGTTCGGCGGGATCGGCCTCGTCCATGTAGCCGATCGCCGCCTCATAGAGGCCTGCATAGTTGCCGGTATGGCGCGCAATCACCGTGTAGGGGGTCATCGCGGTATCGAAGCGCTGCGTCAGCGCGTTGGCCGCAGCGGTCACTTCGTCCTTGCTGAACTGCTTGTCGACGTTGGCGGCGATGACTGACAGGGTCGCACGGCTCTGTCCCGAGAGATCGATCGCGGTCTGACCGTTGATCATTGCCGAGGTGATGCCGAGCGTCTTGTACTGATCGTCGAGCCAGCGACGCGCGTTGGCCGCGAGCGTTGCTGTGGACGGTTGGTCCTTGCCGGCGCTGTCCGCGCTCTGCGCCAGATAGGCCTTCGCCTGATCCGACAGGGTCACGGTGGTCGGCTCGCTCACGCTGCTGCCGTCCTGCTCCTGCGCGGTCAGCAGTGCGGCGAGGTTCGGCGCGGTTGCGGTCGTCGTGCCGCTGGTTGCGGCGGCGGTTTGGGCCGACGTGTATAACGACAGGCTGGTGCCGAGGATCGACGACATCGCTGGCTCTCACATGCTGTAGCAAGACGGCTTGCGTTGAAGAGATGTCAGCAAGCGCCGTGCCAGCGTGCAGGTGATTGCGAATGCAGGCTTATCGCGCGCCGGCACAGCCTCTGCCGAGGCGCGGGGCGGAATCTTTTGCCGCGGGCGGGGAAAAACCTGACGGGTCTAGGCGATACGACGAGCGTGACCGCGTCTGTTGAGGAGAGGCGGCATGTGAGAGCGGGAATACCTACGCAGACGATCGCACAACGAAAAAGGCGCCGGCCTTGGCCAGCGCCTCGTTGTCGCCGATAGCGAAGACGGATCAGGCCTGCTCGCCTTCCGTCTCGGCGGCTTCGCCCTCGGCCTCGGTCTTCTCCTCGAAGAACTCCTCGGCGGCCGCGAGCGCTTCGGCGGCCTCGTCTTCCTCCTCGCGGCGGACGGTGACGTCTTCCCCGCGCTTGATGCGCTCGGCCTCATCCGCGTTGCGGGCGACGGTGACGGTGACGGCCACCTCGACCTCCGGGTGCACGGCGATCTCGATCTTGTGCTGGCCGATCGTCTTGATCGGGGCGTCGAGCAGGATCTGGCCGCGCGTCACGCGGATGCCCTCGGCCTCGAACAGGCCGACGAGGTCGCGGCTCGACACCGAGCCATAGAGCTGGCCTGCGTCGGACGCCTGGCGCAGCACCACCACGTCACGGCCGTCGATGCGGGCTGCGGTCTTCTCCGCCTCGCCCTTGGCCTTGAGGTTGCGCGCCTCGAGCTCGGCCTTCATGCCCTCGAACTTTTCGCGGTTGTCCTTGGTGGCGCGCAGCGCCTTACCACGCGGCAGCAGGAAGTTGCGGGCGTAACCGTCCTTGACGCGGACGACTTCGCCCATTTGGCCGAGCTTGGCGACGCGTTCCAAAAGAATGACTTCCATGATCGATCTCCGTTGTTCAGATGTCTGCGGTGTCAGGTTGAAGGGGTGGGCGGTTTTGCCCGATTGGACAGGCGGCGGCGAAGGCCGATCGCGCTGTCGAGCAGGCCGAGCATCGCCACGATCAGCGACGGCCAGCCGAAGATGAATACCGCGCCGTAGGCGGCGAGCAGCCACCACCAGCGCCCGGCGGAGACGCTTGCCGCCACATGCAGCACCGCGAAGCCGACGAACATGTAGGCCATCAGCAACGCCGTCGAGACGACCTGCGCCAGCATCGCGGCGATGCCGCTCGCAAACGACAGCGCCAGCGCGACGGCGAGTGCCATTAGTGTCAGCGGCGGCAGCTCGACGGCCGGCAGATAGGGCCACGGTCGGCGCAGGCGACCCGACATCGCGACGATCTTGCCCGATAGCCACAGGTTCAACGTCAGGGTAATCATCGCCACCAATGTGGCTGCGGCCGGCGCAACCTGGGTCACCATGTCGAGCATGCGGTCGGTATCGGTGTTCGGCGCGGTGCCGTCGCGGGCGCCGATGATGCGGGCGAGGCCGCGGCGGAGTTCGGCACTGATCGTCTCGGCGTCGCTGCCGAGCGTGAACAGCGCGCTCATGGTAATCAATGCGGCGAACACCGCGACCCACAGCAGCAGGCGGCCGGGTGGATACCAGTCGAGCGCGTCGGGATCGGCCGGCGCGACGCCGTCTGAGGTCGCAGCGGGTTTGGCCAGGAGTGTCAGGTGCCCGAGCCAGAAGGCGGGCAGGCCCACGGTGACGACGAAGGCGAGGAAATAAGTAAGGCCGAAGGCGAGGCCAAGGCCGGCGCCCGCGGCGACCGCGCCGATCAGCGCGCTGACAGGTCCCCAGCCGAGCGCTGCCACCAACAGTGGCAACGGCGCGAGATAGAACAAGACGAGCGAAATCAACGCGCCGGAAATGATCGACGCGAACATCAGCGCCGACGCACCGCCGGCCGCAAGCGCAATGAGAATGTTCAACATCATCATCAGCTGTCCCGCTCCCTTCGAGCGGTTAGAAGCGGAGCGTTGCCGTCCGCCTCAACCATCAGCCGCGGGCGGATTCCCGCAGCCTTATGAATTTCAGAACGCCGGCACGAGAGGAAAGATCTCAGCCTTTCAAGCGGATGCCGGCAAAGTCTTAGCAAGATGTCTCAACGCGCGGCGTCCGCGCGTTGAGGATTGGCGTCAGCGAATGACGTAAGGCAGCAGACCGAGGAAGCGCGCGCGCTTGATGGCGCGGGCGAGTTCACGCTGCTTCTTTGCCGAAACGGCGGTGATGCGGCTCGGCACGATCTTGCCACGCTCGGAGACGTAGCGGACGAGCAGCTTCGCGTCCTTGTAGTCGATCTTCGGCGCATTCGCGCCCGTGAACGGGCAGGTCTTGCGGCGGCGGAAGAACGGGCGGCGCTGAGTGTTTGCAGCCATGGCCATCGGTCTTACTCCTGGGTCGCTTGAGCGGGGGCTTCTTCTTCACGCGGGCGGCGCGGGCCGCGATCACCGCGGAAACCGCCTTCGCGGTCGCCACGGAAGCCACCGCCACCGAAGCCGCCCGGACGGTCGTCACGGTCGCGCTCGGACTTGCGCATCATCGCCGACGGACCTTCCTCGAGTTCGTCGACGCGCACGGTGAGATAGCGGATGACGTCTTCGTTGATGCGCTCCTGGCGCTCGATCTCGGCAATGATGGCGGCCGGGCCATCGATGTTGAGCAGCGTGAAGTGCGCTTTGCGGTTCTTGTTGATGCGGTAGGTGAGGGAGCGGATGCCCCACGACTCGGTCTTGGTGACCTTGCCGCCGAGTTGCTCGATCACGCCCTTGATCTGGTTGGTCAGGTCTTCGACCTGCTGGGGGCTCGCGTCCTGGCGCGCGAGAATCACATGCTCGTAAAGCGGCATGACAGTCCTTTCCTTGTTGGCGCTGCTCCCGACGGCAAGCCCCTCGAACCCTTCTGGAAAGGCTCGAATGCTCAGAAGGCGGAAGCACGGGACGACGGGCCGACTGGCCCTGCCGCAACAATCAACGTGGATTGGTGAGACCGTCCGTTCAGCTCCCGGCCGGAAGCAACGAATGGCGCGCTTATAAGGGTTTTTGCCCGGTTGGCAAGGGAATTGGCCAGGAAACGGCGCGAATAGGCGACGGGAGCGGGCCTAAAGCTGCCGGAAAAGCTGAGCCGGACAGAGGATTTCAATTCCGAGGCCGTTGCGCCAGAACGTATCCGGCATCCATCGCCTCCATCAATTTTGCCTTGCTGTATTTGTTTGTATAGCATACAAATATCTTCCGGAGGAAACGATGGCCAAAACCATCCCCGAAAGCGGGCAGGGTGAAACCAGGTCGGCAGGCATTGCCTCGGAGGACGTCGGACAGGCCGAATCCGGATTTACGGGGCCTGAGCAAGAACAGCCCGGTCACGCCCGGCCCAAGCACGCGGTCAGGGCCACCCGCAGTGCGGGGCGGCAGATGCGCTCGCGGCTGCTCGATGCCGCCAGCGACCTGTTCAAGGAGAAGGGGCTCGGCGGCGCATCGATCGCCGATATCGCCACGGCTGCCGACGCGTTTCCGAGCCAGATCACCTATTACTTCCGCACCAAGGAGGCGCTGTTCGTCGAGGCCGCCTGCCGCGACGTGCTGTATGCGGGCCAAGCGGCGGAGGAGGCGGCAGCCGATGCGGCGACGCCGCGCGCGTACACCAAGGCGCTGACCGACAGCGTCATGCAGGCCGACGCGCTGATGTTCTTCATCGAGGCTCTGACGCTGACTCGGCGGCGGCAGGATCTCGCGCCATTGGTGGAGCGCACCATCGAACGGCTGCATGGCGAGGGCCTGCGCGCCTATGCCGGGCAGGTGGCCGCCCATGGCTGGCGCTCCAGGCTCGATCCGGCGACGTCGGCGCGGCGGTTCNGGGCGATCGCGCTTGGCGTCGCGCTGGAAGGCTATGCCACCGGCCGCTCGGCCGACGAGATGGCCGCCGAGATGCTGCGCGTGCTGGACGCCCAGGCCGATACGGCAAGACCGGAGCGGCGGCTGAGGGTTGTTGCCGGCCGCGACAGCCGGGCACGACGTGCCGCTCTCTCGAGCGTCGATCCCTCCAACAAGGAGACCTCGTCATGACCGCGACCCGCGTCCTCGCCCGCGATTTCATGAGCATGGAACAGCTTGCCGAGGTGCGGACGCGCACGACCTGGAAGGGCATCGCGCTGATCGTGCATGCGTGGGCGATGATCATCGGCGCGATCGCGCTGGTCGCGTGGTGGCCGAATCCGATCACGTTTCTGCTGGCCGTGGCGATCATCGGCTCGCGCCAACTCGGGCTTGCGATCCTGATGCATGACGGCGCGCACGGCAGCCTCGCCAATGGCGAGAAACTGAATCTGTTTCTCAGCCAGTGGTTCTGCGCCTATCCGGTGTTCGCCGAAACGCGCGCCTATCGCCGTTATCATCTGAAGCATCACGCGCACACGCAGCAGGCCGATGATCCCGATCTCGTACTATCGGCGCCGTTTCCGATCACGCGTGCCAGCTACCGCCGCAAGTTCTGGCGCGATATCTCAGGGCAAACCGGCTATCAGCAGCGCAAGGCACAACTGCTCAACGCACTTGGTCCGCGCGACTGGCCGCTGCGGCAGCGCGCGAAGCATTTCTGGGACAAGCTCGGCAGGCAGCTGCTGGTTAATGCGATCATGTTCGTTAGCCTCGCCGCCGCCGGTGTCTGGTGGGCCTATCCGCTGCTCTGGCTGCTGCCGCTGCTCACCTGGCACATGGTGATCACCCGCATCCGCAACATCGCCGAGCACGCGGTGGTGCCGGACAGCGACGATCCACTGCGCAACACCCGCACGACCCGCGCCAACGTTTTCGAGCGGCTGTTCATCGCGCCGTATTATGTGAACTATCACCTCGAGCATCACCTGCTGTTCTATGTGCCGTGCTACAACCTGCCGCGCGTTCACGAGATCCTGGGGCGCACCTATGCCGGCCGGATGGAGGTGCAGCCGAGCTACGCAGCGGTGCTGCGGCTGGCGATGGCCAAGGCCGACAGCGAGGATCGTCCAGGTAAGATCGTCAACAACGCGCGCCGCGTGCGTGAGGGTGCAGGAGACGGAGCCGCGGTCGGCAGCGACCAGGCGGCCGCGGGGTTCTGAGCTGCAGCACTCTGAGCTTCTAGCGGAGACGTCTCCGAGACGTGGCGGGGTGCCGCACGTTGCCTCAGACGAAGAGCACGATCGCGCATAGCTGCATCTACAAACGACGATGCCGCACGGATTCGCGTAACGGTTTCAACGGCTCGGCAGCAGTCAGACACCGAGAGTGTCAGGATCATTGATTGATCCCGGCCCCTAAGCCGTGAAACGCTCGCCAGTGACACGCGGCGGCCGAACGGAGCGACTGCGCTCATGATGGACTTCAAGCGACAAATCGAAAAGCTCGAAGCGGAGGCCGCCGAATGCGAGCTCATTGCCAGACTTGCGGTCGATAAGCCCAAGCGAGAAGCCTTCGAGTGGCTCGCATCTCGATACCGGGCGTTGGCGCACGACATGACCCAGGAGCTTCGGAAATTTAGCAAGGAGAGGGGCCACGCAGCGCTCGCGGAAGAGCTGCATGGACACGAGATCATGAGCCTCGATGTCCCGGGCCCCCGGCGCCGCTAACGTGGGCGCAATCGGTCTCTACGGCATGCGGGCCGGCCGATGCGCGACCGCCGTATCGATCCGCCCCTTCGCGCATCGCCGACGCCTGAACCGAGGACAAGCGATATGGCGATGACACCCTGAAACGCGCTTGCCGAAGTGTCATCGCTTGAGGTTGCGACCGGCTCCAGGCCGCGGTGGCGTGAGGCGATAAGCCTCCATCGCAAAGGCGTAATTGTCCCAGTCTGGAACCGGCCCATCCCCAGCCCCGCTTGACATCTGCAGGCCAGACGGTGATTACCCCCGCACAGTGAAGAGCGGCTTCTGGGGGCGGCGGCAAACCATGGCAATTGCGTTTACTTTTCCGGGGCAGGGCTCGCAGGCCGTCGGCATGGGCAAGGCTCTCGCCGATGCGTTTCCGGTCGCTAAGGCCGTGTTCGACGAGGTCGATGCGGCGCTGGGCGAAAAGCTCACCGACATCATCTGGAACGGTCCCGCTGACACGCTGACGCTGACCGAGAACGCGCAGCCGGCGCTGATGGCGGTATCGATCGCCACCCAGCGTGTGCTGGAAGCGGAAGCCGGCCTGTCGGTGAGGGATGCGAAATTCGTCGCCGGCCATTCGCTCGGCGAATACTCGGCGCTCGCGGCCGCGGGGGCGTTCTCGCTGTCGGATACCGCCAAGTTGCTGCGCGCGCGCGGCCGCGCGATGCAGAAGGCGGTGCCGGTGGGCGTCGGCGCGATGGCGGCGCTGCTCGGCCTCGACTATGACGCAGCCGTTGCGACCGCCGCCGAAGCGGCGCAGGGCCAGGTTTGCGATCCCGCCAACGACAATGGCGGCGGCCAGGTCGTCGTTTCCGGTAACAAGGAGGCGGTCGATCGCGCGGTCGAGATCGCCAAGGGCAAGGGCGCCAAGCGCGCGATGCTGCTGCCGGTGTCCGCACCATTCCACTGCCGCCTGATGCAACCCGCGGCCGACGCGATGGCCGAAGCGCTGCAGGGCGTGGCCATCAATAAGCCGGTGGTGCCGCTCGTCTCCAACGTGCTGGCGTCGGCGATCAGCGATCCGGACGAAATCCGCAAGCGGCTGATCGAGCAGGTGACCGGTACCGTGCGCTGGCGCGAGTCGATCGCCTACATGGCGGGTGAGGGCGTAACCAAGTTCTATGAGATCGGCGCTGGCAAGGTGCTGACCGGCCTCGTCAAGCGGATTGCCGACGGCGCGACCGGCGTGTCGATCGGTTCGCCTGCCGATATCGCTGCGGCGAAGGATGCGAAGGCTGCCGGCTGATCTCATCGCGCGGGATCGGATTGGGGTAAATCCGGTCTCGATTCCATCATTCAAGTCGCGCATGATCTTTCCGGAGAGCCGGTTCCCGCTTCGTGCCAATGCGGCCGTTCCGGTCTGGATCATGCTCAAATCACCACAGGGGGCGTCATGTTCGACCTGACAGGCAAGACCGCGCTGGTCACCGGAGCCACTGGCGGTATCGGCGGTGCGATCGCCCGTGCGTTTCACCAGCAGGGTGCGACCGTCGCGCTATCCGGTACGCGGCGCGAGGTGCTGGACCAGCTCGCCGGCGCGCTGAAGGACCGCGTGCATGTGCTGCCGTGCAACCTGTCCAGCACCGAAGAGGTCGAGGCATTGGTTCCGGATGCCGAGAAGGCGATGGGGCAGCTCGACATTCTCGTCTGCAACGCGGGCGTGACGCGCGACAATCTGTTCGTGCAGATGCGCGACGAGGAGTGGGAGCAGGTCATCAACGTCAACCTCGCGGCGACTTTCCGTCTTGCCCGCGCAGCGACCAAGCTGATGATGCGCAAGCGCTTCGGCCGCCTGATCGGCATTACCTCGGTGGTCGGCATCACCGGCAATGCGGGGCAGAGCAACTACGCGGCGACCAAGGCCGGCATGATCGGCATGTTCAAGTCGATCGCCCAGGAGTACGCCAAGCGCAACGTCACCGCGAACTGCATCGCGCCGGGCTTCATCGCCACCGCCATGACTGACGTGCTGAACGAGAAGCAGCGCGCGGCGATTCTTGAGAAGGTTCCTGCGGGCAAGCTCGGAACGGCGGATGATATTGCGGCTGCGGCGGTTTACCTCGCCTCCAACGAGGCCGCTTATGTGACCGGCCAGACGCTGCATGTAAACGGCGGAATGGCAATGATTTGAGAAGGATAGAGGTTGTTACTGCGTCGGGAAACCGCGTTGGCGCCTGCTGGTCAAGGCTGGGGAAGTATGATAACCGAACCCACCAGTGGGCGGGCAAAAGACGGGATTGCGGGATCGAACGAGCCCGTATATTTCCGGGCCGGCTCCCGCCGTCTGTCACGCTTGTTTGCCATTCCTTGGTCGACGCAACCTGGACAGTGAGACGCAGTTAAACAGGCATGCGCGAGAACCGGAAACGGGATCGCGCCAGACTACCACCACGAAGGCTCGCATCGCTTCACGATCGGGTCATTAAAGAACTAGAGGTTGAGACGATGAGTGACATTGGCGAGCGGGTTAAGAAGATCGTGGTCGAGCACCTTGGTGTCGAGCCCGAGAAGGTGGTCGAGGGCGCAAGCTTCATCGACGATCTCGGCGCGGACAGCCTCGACACGGTCGAGCTCGTGATGGCCTTTGAAGAAGAGTTCGGCTGCGAGATTCCGGACGACGCGGCCGAGACGATCCTCACCGTCGGCGACGCAACGAAATTCCTCGAGAAGAACGCAAAGAGCTGACGCTCGGTCGTCGGAGCTCGGCAGTCGGTTCGGCCTCTTGGGCACGAACCGGTTTGCTGTTCCGAGCTCTGACAGCGTCCAGTCGGAGTGCCAAAGATGAGGCGGGTTGTCGTCACAGGCCTCGGCATGGTTTCGCCGCTCGGCTGCGGTGTTGAGCATGCGTGGAAGCGCCTGATCAACGGCGAGAGCGGAGCGACGAAAATCGAATCGTTCGATGTCTCCGACATGCCGACCAAGGTCGGTTGCGTCATCCCCCGTGGTGACGGCAGCAACGGCACCTACAACGCCGACCAGTGGATGGATCCGAAGGACCAGCGCAAGGTCGACGAGTTCATCGTGTTTGCGATGTGCGCGGCCAAGCAGGCGCTCGACGATGCGGACTGGCATCCCAAGACTGACGAAGAGCAGTTTGCCACCGGCACCATGATCGGCTCCGGCATTGGCGGTATCGAGGGCATCGCCGACACGGCGATCACCTTGAAGGAACGCGGCCCGCGGCGGGTGTCGCCGTTCTTCATTCCCGGCAGTCTGATCAATCTCGCCTCAGGATATGTCTCGATCGCGCATGGGCTGAAGGGCCCGAACCACGCGGTCGTCACCGCATGCTCGACCGGCGCACACGCGATCGGCGATGCATCGCGCCTGATCGCGCTCGGCGACGCCGACGTGATGGTGGCAGGCGGCACCGAATCGCCGCTGAACAGGATTTCGTTCGCAGGATTCTGCGCGTTGCGCGCGATGTCCACGAGCTTCAACGATACGCCCGAGAAGGCCTCGCGTCCCTACGACAAGGACCGCGACGGCTTCGTGATGGGCGAGGGCGCCGGCGTTGTCGTGCTGGAAGAGTACGAGCACGCCAAGAAGCGCGGCGCCAAGATTTACGCCGAGGTCGTCGGCTACGGAATGTCGGGCGACGCCTACCACATCACCGCACCGGCCGAGAATGGCGACGGCGCGTTCCGCAGCATGAGCGCTGCTTTAAAGCGCGCGGGCCTTGCCGCCTCCGACCTCGACTACATCAACGCGCACGGCACCTCGACGCCGCTCGGCGACGAGATCGAGCTCGGCGCGGTCGAGCGGTTGGTCGGCAACGCGGCCTCGAAAATTTCGATGTCCTCGACCAAATCGTCCACCGGACATCTGCTGGGTGCGGCGGGCGCGATCGAGGCGATCTTTTCAATCCTTGCGATGCGCGACAACGTCGCCCCGCCGACCCTGAATCTGGACAATCCGTCCGTCGAAACGGCGATCGACCTCGTGCCGCACAAGGCGCGGCAGCGGCCGATCAACGTGGCGCTGTCGAACTCGTTCGGGTTTGGCGGCACCAACGCCTCGCTGATCGTCAAGCGAATCGAGCATTAAGTCTGGTAAATCCCTGAAATGGCGGGAATTTCACCCTTTCGCCATATTCCGGGATAACGTCGCTCAGGACTGAGTGGTGGGGGTGCGTCGAATATGGCGCCTGCCGCGCAGATGAAATCAGGGTCAGGTCAAGGATGACTGAGAGGCCGCCGATATCGCCACGCAGCCCGCGCGCGGCGCTTGAGCCCGAACAGTTGCCGCCGCCGCCGAAACGGTCGCGTGGGGCGCGCAATCCGCTGGTGGTTGCCGGCAACGCCATCTTCACGATCATCCTGCTGCTGATGCTCGGGGCAGGCGGCACCTACTATTACGGCAAGCAGGCGCTCGAAGCGCCAGGGCCGCTGACCGCAGACAAGATCGTCAACATTCCGCGCACCGCCGGCACCGGCGATATCGCCGACATCCTGCAGCGCGAGGGTGTGATCGACGTCAACCGCTGGGCGTTCCTCGGCAGCGTCGTGGCGATGAAGGCACGCTCCGAGCTGAAGGCGGGCGAGTACCAGTTCCAGAAGCGCGCCAACCTGCGCGACGTCATCGATACGCTGGTCTCCGGCAAGGTGGTCCAGCATACGCTGACGATTCCGGAGGGGCTGACCTCGGAGCAGATCGTCGGCCGGCTGATGGAGAGCGACGTGTTGTCGGGGCAGGTGAAGGAAATCCCTCGCGAAGGCACGCTGCTGCCGGAAACCTACAAGTTCGAGCGCGGCACCTCGCGCGAGCAGGTGCTGCAGCGCATGCATCAGGCGCAGCGGCGTGCGCTCACCGAAATCTGGGAGCGCCGCAGCCCGGACGTCCCCGTGCGCTCGGTCGAGCAGCTCGTGACGCTGGCGTCGATCGTGGAGAAGGAAACCGGCCGCGCCGACGAGCGTAGCCGCGTCGCCGCCGTGTTCGCCAATCGTCTGCGGCAGAAGATGAAGCTGCAATCCGACCCGACCATCATCTACGGCCTGGTCGGCGGCAAAGGCACGCTTGGCCGTCAGATCAAGCGCAGCGAGATCCAGCAGCCGACGCCCTACAACACCTATGTCATCGAGGGTTTGCCGCCGGGCCCGATCGCCAATCCGGGACGAGCCTCGCTGGAGGCCACCGCCAACCCGGCGCGCACCCGCGAACTGTACTTCGTGGCGGACGGAACTGGCGGCCACACCTTTACCGAGACCTATGACGCGCACCAGCGCAACGTCGGCAAGCTGCGGGCGCTGGAAAAGCAGCAACAGCAGCAGCCAGTCGATACGGTCGAGCCGGCGGACGATGCGTCGGCTGCCGATGCCGCGCCGCAGGCCGATCCCGGCGCGAAGCCAGCGCCGGCTGCCGCGAAGAAGCGCAATGGCGGAGCTGCGAGAACGCCACCGACAGCGCAGAATTCCACAAGTTCTTCGCCGACCGTCCAGCGCTGACCGCCGGCCGTTGACCCGGCCGCTGCGGCCGTGCAAACCGTGTGCGGCGGTTCGTGCCAGAAGACGAGGCGGTGCGCGCGGATCGGTTCGTGCGCAGGCGCGACCCGCCGGTGTTTCGCAATACGCACACGGGGTACGCATTGATGGCACTGTCGAGCATGACCGGCTTTGCACGGAGCCACGGGGCGTACGGCGCCTATACGTTCGAATGGGAGCTGCGCTCGGTCAATGCCAAGGGTTTCGACCTGCGGCTGCGGCTGCCATCCGGTTTCGACGCAATCGAGGCGCCGGTGCGTAAGAGCGCAGCGGAGCGGCTGGCGCGCGGCACGGTCTACGCCAATCTCACGGTGAAACGCGCCGACGCGGCGCCGGTGATCCGCGTCAACGAGGAGGTGCTCGGCTCGGTGATGCAGGTCGCAGCCGCGCTGTCGGCAAAGCTGAAGGCTCCGCCCCCGACCGTGGACGGCATCCTGGCGATCAAGGGCGTGCTGGAGGTGTCAGAGCCGGACGAGACGGACGATGAGCGCAGCGCGGCGGAGGCGGCGGTGCTGGCGGCCTTCGGCACAGCGCTCGCCGGGCTGATCGAGATGCGCCATCGCGAGGGCGCATCGCTGCAGGCGATCCTGTCGGCACGGCTGGACGAGATCGCGGTCCTGGCCAAGCGGGCCGACACCGCGCCCGGGCGGCAACCGGAGGCGATCAAGGCGCGGCTCGCAGAACAGATCGCGACACTGCTGGAGGCGAGTGAGCGGTTCGATGCGGACCGGCTGCATCAGGAGGCGCTGATGATCGCAACCCGCGCCGACATCCGCGAGGAGCTCGATCGTATCGGTTCGCATGTGGCGCAGGCGCGCGAGCTGATCGGCAAGGGCGGGGCGGTCGGCCGCAGGCTCGATTTCCTCGCGCAGGAATTCAACCGCGAAGTGAACACCACTTGCTCGAAGTCCAACGACGTCGAACTGACGAACATCGGTCTTGAACTGAAGACCGTGGTCGAGCAGTTCCGCGAGCAGGTTCAGAATCTGGAGTGAGCAGGGTCATGGCAGGCGACGGAGTGGAACGGCGCGGGTTGATGTTCGTGCTGTCGTCGCCATCGGGCGCGGGCAAGACGACGCTGGCGCGCGAGCTGATGCGCAATGTGCCGGGGCTGCAGATGTCGGTGTCGGTGACGACCCGGCCGATGCGGCCGGGCGAGGTCCCCGGTAAGGACTACGACTTCATCGACAAGCAGCGCTTCGATGCAATGGTGAAGAACAACGAGCTGCTCGAGCATGCGCCGGTGTTCGATCATTTCTATGGCACGCCGCGCGCGCCGGTTGAGGCGGCGTTGTCCGCAGGCAAGGACGTGCTGTTCGACATCGACTGGCAGGGCACTCAGCAACTGCGCGAGAAGGCGCGGGCCGACGTCGTCAGCGTTTTCATCCTGCCGCCCTCGGCCGCCGACCTGGAGAAGCGGCTGCATAGCCGCGCGCAGGATTCGGATGAGGTGATCCGCGGCCGCATGAGCCGCGCCAGCCACGAGATGAGCCACTGGGCCGAGTACGACTACATCGTCATCAACCATGCGGTAGATGAAGCGTTTGCCGAGGTGAAATCGATCCTGCAGGCCGAGCGGCTGAAGCGGGAGCGGCGCGTCGGGCTGACTGCCTTCGTGCGCGGCCTGCAGAAACAGCTCGAGACGTAGCGCTACCGCTGCTTGCACGCTCTGCCCGAACTCCTAGGATGTCCTGATCCGGCCGTGTCGTCCGCCGCGCGCGGCTGTACCGGTCGGACCAACAAGAAGAGGGCATCATGGCAGGAATTCTCGAGGGCAAGGCGGCGCTGGTCACCGGCGGTGCGTCCGGCATCGGTCGGGCGACGTCGCTGGCGATGAGCCGCGAAGGAGCGCGCGTCGCGGTGGCGGACCGGACGGAAGAGGGCGCGGCAGCGACGGTCGCGCTGATCAACGCCGCCGGCGGCCAGGCGGTTGCCATTGGCGGCGATGTGACGAGCGAGGCCGACGTCGCGGCGATGGTCGCTCGCACGGTGGCTGCCTTCGGCCGGATCGACTGCGCCTTCAACAATGCCGGCATCGCCGGCAGTGCGGTCGGACCGGTCGGTCAGCGCACGCACGAATTGAGCGAAGCGTCATTCAACGGCATGCTGGCGGTCAACCTGACCGGCGTCTTTCTCTGCCTGAAGCACGAAGTCGCGCAGATGCTGAAGCAGGGCGGCGGCGGTGCGATCGTCAACACGGCCTCGATCGCCGGTCTAGTTGGACTGCCGAAAGCCTCGCACTACGTGTCGGCCAAGCATGGCGTCGTCGGGCTGACGAAGACGGCGGCGATGGAATATGCGCCGGATGGAATCCGCGTGAACTGCGTCAATCCCGGTTACATCAAGACGCCGATGACCGACGAGACGATGAAGACCCGCTACGATGCGATCATGGCCAAGGTGCCGATGAACCGGCTCGGCGTGCCGGAGGAGATCGCCGAGGCGGTGGTGTGGATGTGCTCGGAGAAAGCCTCGTTCATGACCGGCGCGTCGCACATCATCGACGGCGGCTATTACGCGGCATGATGAAGACAAAACGGGCAGGGGACGAGCCTGCCCGTTTCTCTCGCTTTATATCTTGGCCTTTGTTTGAACAGTATGTGCGGGCAGAACTCGCAGCCTGTCCGGCTCAGTTCGTCAGCATGATGCGGCCAACGACGTGGCCGGCGCGCAGTTCGTCGATCCACTTCTGCGTCTCACCCATCGGCCTTTCCTGCATCGGCGTCGGCTTCACCTTGCCGGCGCGGGCGAGCGCCATCAGCTCCTTGGCTTCTTCCAGCGTGCCGGTCATGAAGCCCTCGATGGTCATGCGCTTGTAGATCCATTGCACCATCGGCAGGCTGAAGTTGCCGCCCATCAAGCCGGAGACGACGATCTTGCCGCCGCGCGCGACCGTGGACACCGCAAAGCCCATCGATTTGTCGTTGCCGGCGAAATCGACCACGCCGTCGAAGCCGCCGTCGGTCTCCTTGAGGATGCGCTTGATCACGTCAGGCTCGGACGGATCGTAGGCCACCGCTGCGCCATTCTTCAGCGCGCTCTCGCGCGCCGCCGGATTGAGGTCGGCGACGGTGATCGGCTGCTTGAACATCGCCTGGGCCAGCGACAGGCCCATCATGCCGACGCCGCCGAGGCCTATCAGCAGGAGGTTGCGCTGGCGCGACCGGTCGACCAGCCGCTTCAGCGCGCCGTAGGCGGTGATGCCTGAGCACATCAACGTCGTGTCCACCGGCACTGGATCGTAGTCGAGCAGATATTTCGCGTCCGGCACCAGGACGTGGGTGGCGAAGCCGCCGTCGATCGATACGCCGAGGAAGCGGTTGCGCGCGCACAGGTTCTCGTCGCCGGCGAGGCAGTCGCGGCATTTGCCGCAGCCGATCCACGGGAACACCGCCTTCTTCTTGCCGATGATGTCCTTCGGCGCGTCGGGACCGACCTCGTCGACGACGCCGGCGATCTCGTGGCCGAGGGTGAAGGGCAGGGTCATGCCGCGCGTGGTGTCGAGGCGCTTGCCGCCGCCGAGGTCCGCGTAGCCGTCCTGGATGTGCAGATCGGAATGGCAGAGGCCGCAGCGCTCGATCCGCACCAGCACCTCAGCCCCTTGCGGCTTCGGCGTGTCGACGACAGTTTCGCAGAGCGGAGCATCGAACTTGACGAGTGACTGTCTGCGTACATCGATGACGGTCGATATGCCCCCGCAGGAAACGTTCGAGTTCGCTTTGGCTTCGGAGACGTGCCGGTATCCGATCCGGTGTTTTTCCACGACGGCGGACCTCCAGGACTATTTGACGGCGCGACACATCGGGGCAATGGGATCGCGTGGGCGTCGCTGTACTGCGAAGGAACCGGGTTCTCCGCACAGCAAATAACGCAGGTTTACCCGCGAGGTCTGCCTGTGCTGTCCGTTGTTGCTGATTGCGCTCCGGTCTGGGACCCGCGCGATCCGGCTCAATCGCGCGCAAACCCGTCGACGTGGCAGATCAGTTACAACCCTATTCTCCATCTGATCGACTACATCACTGAGCCTGACGGAGGTCTCGGGCTCGAATACGAAACCGTAATTGAGCCGGTGCTTAACGCATGGATGGCCGAGGCTGACTTATGCGATGAGCGCGTTGCAACCGCGAGCGGAGGGACTGAGCCGCGCTACACCTCGAACGGCTGGTATCAGTTCGATAACGAGCCAAAGGACGTTATCAACGCGATCTTGGCGACATGCGACGGGTGGCTTGCCGAGGCGGGTGACGGAACGCTTGCCGTCAAGGTCGGCGTGTACCGCGAACCGACTGTCACGCTTACTCAGAACGAGATTTTTGACTTCAGCTTGAGTTACGGCCAGCCGGACGAGCAGGCTGTAAACTAGTTGGACATCTCCTATACGGACCCGAACCAAAACTATGTACAGGTGCAGCTCGAGCCGCTCCAGGATGAAGGTGCGATTACGGCTTCTGGCGTTGTCCGCGCGCAGACGCTCGACCTGAAGTGGACGCAAACGAATTCCCAAGCAAGCCGCCTTGGCTACCGTGCCATGCAGCGGCTGAACCCATCGTTGACGGGCTCGTTCTCTACTGGGCTTTCGGGACTTCGTGCGCTCGGTGAGCGGTGGGTCAGGGTCCAGTATCCTTTCGTGTCCGGCCTGCAGGATGATGTGATTGAGATCCAGCCCGGGACGAAGATCGACCTTGTGAATGGTCGCATCACCTTCAAGTTCAATCGCATCTCGGAAGACGACATCGAAGCCTACGACCCGGACGAGAATGAAATTCCGCAACCCCCGGTGCCGCCGTTCGTAGGTGAAGAGCTCATTCTAAAACGCGAAGACGGCTCGCTGTACGTCCGTGAGGACGGCTTCGCTTTGCTCAGGGAATAACCATGGCAGGGAAAATCTCGGACGATCCGGACAAGATCGTAGCCGGAACGGACAAGCTCGCTGGCGCCGCAAGTGGCGCGAACTACGGAATCCTGATTTCATCCGTCGCCACTTATCTGGGAGCCTGACCGAAGCGCTCACGAATAAGACGATCAATGCGGCGAGCAACACGATCAGCAATCTAACGACCGCGATGTTTGCCGCGAACGTCATCGACAATGACGGCTCGTTAGCGGCGAATAGCTCGACAAGGTTGCCGACGCAGGCCGCCGTGAAGTCCGCAATCGACGCTCTGCTGAATGCAAGCAACGCCGAGCAGTTCAAAGGGTCGATCGATTGCTCTGCGAACCCGAACTACCCAGCCGCTGAGGCCGGATATGTCTATCGCGTAAGTGTGGCGGGCAAGATTGGAGGGGCGTCAGGAATCAATGTTGAGGTCGGCGATCGTTTGCAATGTATCGTGGACGGGTCGGCGTCTGGCAATCAGGCGACCGTTGGCGCGAACTGGTGGATCACGCAGGCAAACATTGACGGTGCTGTCGTCGGACCGTCAAGCTCTGTAGACAATGTGTTGGCGCGTTTCGACGGAACGTCCGGAAAGGTTATCCAAGGATCGCCGGTTGTCGTGGCTGATACGACTGGGGCGCTTTCGCGATCAGGTGGGGGCGGAGTCCCAGTTCAAGGCACCAATACGAACGATAACGCCGCAGCCGGCGATATGGGAGAGCATGTATCTGCGTCGCGCGGGTTCGGCTCCGCATTGGCACTTACGTCAGGGGCTGCTGCCGACGTAACGTCTATCTCTCTCGCGCCTGGGGATTATGAGGTCGTTGGAGCCGTTGCCTTTTTGGGCGATGCTGCAACCAGCTGTAGTGTTCATCAAGCAGGCATTTCAACGGCCAGTGCGACGCTTCCCGGGACTGGCCTTTTTGCCGCCTTCACCAACGGCGGCACAATATTCACGACTGGTGCAGGTCCGGCCTACAACGTGGGCCCCGTCAGAATTTCGCTAAGCGTGACGACCACCATCTACTTCGTAGGGCAGGCTGTATTTAGTGGCGGCACCATGTCCGTCTACGGCTCAATCCGCGCGCGTCGGGTTCGATAGCGCATCTTGGTTCCTACATGAAAGAGAATGACAAATGACCGATCTGTCGGCAGCTGAGGTCTTCCGCGACTTTAACGTACAGAGCCTTCCGGCAAGCGGCCCGCATAAGCCGGTGAAGCGCGAAGTTGTGGCGCTTCTTACGGGGATGGATGATAGAATTGCGGCAGGCTTCGCCGCATCGGGCTTGGGATATGTGTCGCGAGCGGCTCTTTTTGCGAATCTGGTCCCGGTTGCGAATTCGCTTGCTCAGGTCCGCGGGGACGGCACGGCTGCCTACAACGGCTATTACAAAAAAAAATCGGTTCCAGTGGAGTCGGGTCGTGGTTGCGTATTGCTGACCTCGCAGGAGATTACGCTTTGATCGTAACCGGCGGCACGCCGAACGCGATCGAAGCAACCGTCATTCCAGGTCTTCCGACTGCGCCTGGACAGCACATCTACATTCTTGTGCCGACTTCGACGAACACGGGGCCCGTCACGATTTCCGTTGAAGGCGAGCCCGCCGTTCCGATCAAAAGCACCTTCGGGACCGATCTCTCAGCGAACTCGATTCTGGCGGATGTGCCGCAGCTCTTGGTCTGGTCAGTTGACCACTACGCACTCTTGACGCCGGCTGCGGTTGATGCTGACGCGATACTAGCCACCGTGGTGGCTGCGAAGGATGACGCGGAGGATGCCCGTGATGCTGCGGTCGCAGCCGCAGCTGGCGTTAGCCTCCCGTCCATCGTGAGCGGTAGCGCCGGCAAGGTGCTGCAGGTTAATGCGGGTGAGACGGCGCACGAGCTGGTCTCTGTCGCTGATGTGGCGGCGCGCACCTTTGGCCTGAAGGCGCTTCTGTCGGCGGCAGACTGGGCGGATGTGCGAGATGCAACGAATGTCCGCGATATCGCATCCCCGTTGAATGCGCGCATTGCCGAGCTCGCTGGAACCTACCCGGGCTGCACGATCGATGCAACCGCGTGGCGAGGTGAGACGGTAGCTGAAGTTGACCTGTTTAATGGTATTACCGCGGCGAATATCCGCCTGATTACCGGCAAGCTTACGTTGCGGAAAGAAATGAACCAAGGTGTTGCTGGCTCCGGTGCATTCCGGCGGCCATCGTATCTCCATTGGGAGATGCATGGCACTGTCATAAAGCCGCTAACCGCGATCACTGGGAATGTTGCCAGCCCGAACGATTCTGAAAAGTCGATGGTGTCGAGTTGGCTTGGACAGACGACTGGTACCGGTGCCTTCAACCAAAAGACGGTCACGGTCGATAATCCGGCAATCTTCAATGTGGGTGCGCGTATTGCCATCGAAGGACTCTCGGCAGATTCGACGGTCGCCTATAATCTATCGGGTAACATCGACTCCAGTACTTTGACGATCAATCTGAGCGGGAGCACTTTGCACACTATCAATGGGGGGCATGTGTACGTTCAGATCGACAACGAGATCATCCTAGGCGCGATCTCTACCGGAGGCGTGATGACGGTTGCACAACGTGGGGCAAACGGCAGCACGGCTGCATCCCATACTTCCGGAACGCCGGTTTACTGGAGCAACTCTCTTGTCACTACCGTCATGTCGGTTGTTGGTAGTGTAGTAACCGTATCTGACGCATTTCCAAATCACTTCACGGATGCGGTGATTCACGTTGGAGCCATCGGACACAAGGTGTCTGGTGAATATCTCATCGACGGAGAATTTGATGAAGGGACGGGCAGTCCATCTGCGTTCTATCAATGCATGGGGTCTGTGCTGAGCACTGGCTGCACGGTGTCAGGTCGCGGAGTTCTCCGTCGCGCGCCGTTTGCTGGCCTGTTCGAATATGCCTCAGCTTACAATAAGATCAGCTTGGATGAAGTTGCGACGATTGGCCGGCCATCGTCTAACCTCGGGGGCGGGATTTGGATTTTCGGCCAGAATCTTCGAACCAAAGTTCGTTGCGCGCGACTCCAGAATACGGTGAATGCATGCTTCATAGACGACAAGTCTGAAAGCGCTGGCCTGTTCGGTCTTGAGCGACCGAACAATCAGTGTTCGATTAGCATTGAATGTGCGACAAACCTTGCCAACGGATTCGGTATCTCTGGGTCCCGCGACAGCCGTATCCGGTTTGGCTTCCTCAGTGCCGACGTCGCCGGAACGATCAACAACAACGAAGGTCAGCGAACGTCGCTCCTTCCTGACATTCGGAACAATGTCGTAACGATCGAATCCGATGCATGTGGTTCAGGGGCGAGCGGAGACGTTCTGAACAAAGACGGAAACCGGGTTCGGCGGTTATCTCTGAGTGAGTTTCTAACTCAGGTTATGCTCGGCTCTACCAACATTCCTGCCAACGGTGCCAATGATGTCAACTTCAGTGTCCCCGGTTCGAAGGTTGGGGCCGCAGTAAGTGTGACGCCTCTCTTCGCCCCGCTCGGTGGGATTGCTGTCGCCTATGCTTACGTAGTGGCGCCGGACTCGGTGAAGGTCGGCTTCACTAACTCGAGTGGGGGAGACCTTGCAGTCGCTGGAAATCTTTTGATTTCGGTACGGAATGGATAGTCGCACTCAATCAACCCGGCCGATGGCGATGCGGCGAGCGAGGAGTCCCCAACCTAGTGCGGGGAGCGGCCAGAATATAGCTTTCGTGGTCGCGACCAAAAATAAGCAGAAAGCGCCAAAATAGAGTGTTGCAAGCCAGAGAGGGTCGTTTTTTCCTTTCAAGACGATCTGATGAGCGGCGACCAACGGAGGGGCTGCGCAAAGCGTAACGTAGACCAGAAATGCCACAATTCCGAACTGCCTCCATGCAGAGAGGGCATTGTGGATGTATGATCCGATCGGGTAGTTATTCTTTGTCTGACCTCCATAGACGCCGAAAAATGGGGACGATTTGATGTCGTCCCATCCGCGGGTAAGCATCTGCTTTCGGAACGACCATGACTCAGATTGCGACAGGTCGATAATCGTCGTTTGTCGCGCAATATCGAGAGTGTAATCGGACGATCTATCGTGCTGCATCTTTGGTGGTGCGGTGGGTTCATCGGTCTTTGTCGGTGGTGCGGTGGGTTCATCGGTCTTTGTCGGTGGTGCGGTGACATGCTTCTGCTGTGCCCCAGAAAGAACGTCCGCGATGAGTGGAGGCAAGTAGAGTACTGATACAGTCAGCGCGATCAGGACGACGAGTCCTGTTGCGACGGTCAGAAAGCGTCCTCTAATGGCTGTAACGACAATCCAGATCAGAACAAGAAGGCCATATCCGTAAAAGTCGCTTCGTGATCCAAGAATTAGAAGGGTTGTAAATCCAACTGCCAACACTACTGGCTCAATCCAGGAGCCCCAATTAAGGCTTAGGGCCAAAATGGCAGTGGCTACGAATGCAAGCGCGAATCCTTGGTATTCCGCAACTCCAACTGGTGCGTTAAAGCGCTTGGTGGCGATGAACTGGAGTGTTTGTGGATCGATGGCTACAATCGCAAGTCCAGCCATCGCAAAGAGGCAGATCGTAGTGGCATTGCGTAGTGTAGCTGCCGCAGAGACGAAGTAGCCTATAAGGTAGAGTGAGACCAGGGTCACAGTGGTTGTTGCGGCGTGTACCGCGACTGCCGGGTTTCGCTGAAAGTCTTCTCCAAGAAAGTAGTGATAGACGATACAAAAAGAAATGATCGCAACGAGAGTCCCAAACAGTGCGTGTATCGTTAACTGCGTCCCGGCGATCGGCTTTGAAAGCAGAAACGTAACTCCAAGCGACACCGCAGCCGCTAGACAGCCAAGGATAAACCATCCTTTTATCGCCAGGGGAATCAGGCCAGCGGCAGCAAAGTAATGGTAGAAGTAGTAGCCGGGAAAAACTATAAGGAAGGCTGCAAGAGCGAGTTTTTCGGCAAACCTGCTTTGGGGGGCGATGGGGATTATTGTCATCTCGATTCTTGAATGAGCGTTGATTAGAGGCGATTGTTAGCAAATTTCCATGTGGGATCAACATGCGGGTGCTCTACGTTGATGGGGTGGGGCCTTTTGGTGGCGCGTCCCGAAGTCTATTCGAAGCAATCAGAGCTCTGCCTTCCGGCTCTGTTGAAGGCTATTTCCTAGCTGCGGAAGGTACGGCACTCGATTACTACCGGCGGGTCGCGAAGGACGTGGTGGTCACGCGCGGGTTAACGCGCTTCGACAACACGCAATATAGCCACTATCGCGGTGCTCGCTGGCTCGTGCTGCTGCGAGAAGCTTTTCACATGCCATTTACGCTTGCTTGCATCCTCCGCGCAAAGGCGAAGTGGCGTAGTGTCGATGTGATACACGTGAATGAAATTACAGAGATCATTCCAGGACTAATCGCGAAGACGCTGTTCCGAGCTCCGGTGATCGTTCATGTAAGATCGCCGCAGCGTAAGGATGAGCGAAGCATAAGGTCGAGAGCAATTCATTGTCTGCTTCGTTCGAATGTGGCGGCGGTGGTTGCGATCGACGAAACGGTCAGGTCGTCCCTTCCGGCCGATATTGATGTAGATGTCATACATAATTCATTCACTCCTCTATCCGACGTCCAAGATGCCGACTTTCGGAACAAGTTGGGCCAAACGCTAACCGGAGGGCTGTTCACTGTTGGATATGTTGGCAGTCTGCATACGTTAAAGGGAATAGAAGATCTGGTTGAGGCGGCAAAGATCGTTTGCAGCAGGCGGGATGATGTTCAATTTGCCATTGTCGGTGGAGTAACTGGTAACGACCGAAGCGCCAAAGCGAAGATGTTAGGAGCGTTTCGTTTAGGTCAGAATGTGGCCACCAATGTTATAAACAAGGTCCATGCATATGGTCTCGGATCGCGCTTCCATTTGCTGGGGCCGACAAACGACATAACATCCGCTTATAATGCGTTCGATGTTTTGGCCTTTCCGTCGCACTTGAACGCGGTAGGGAGGCCCGTTTTTGAGGCCGCGTTTGCAGAAGTTCCAAGTATCGTCGCAATAAAAGATCCTAAGCCGGATACCTTGGTGCATGGAGAAACCGGCCTTTCCGTTCCCGATAAATCCCCTGAAGCGATTGCGGATGCAATCTGCTTTCTCGCAGATCGGAGAGATGAAGCGGCGAGGATGGGACGGAATGCCCGGGCACTTGCAGAAATAAACTTTGGCGCAAAGTCAAACTCGGCACGTCTTCTGGAGATTTATCGTCGGGTGCATCAAGGCGAGGTTGCCGGAGGGGCGACACGCCCAACCACATAGCTTTCGTTTTCGTAAGTCGTCTCAATGGGAATGTTGCCATTAATGCGTCGTCGTTCGAATACGAAGTAGCCTATGCGATACTTGGTAGCCAAACGTTCGAACCATTCTTTGGGCGCGCTGTAGTAGACCCGTCTTACATCGTCGGGTATTTCCCGGCGTGCAACATTTGGGTCCATGCTTAGATAATTATTGAGATCCAAGCCGAACTCCGAAAATCGGCGCAATCCTTCATCAAAGGTCGTCTTATTGGAGTTGTAGGCGAAATTTGTGTAGAGCCACTCGCGCAGCGATCCAAACGAGGGACGATGGGAGAACTCTCGCCATCCGTAAGCGTGGGCGGGATCCGGCATGAACAGCGCGTTTGCTGGAGTATTTCTGCGAGCCCATTGTTGAACGTCGAGGTAATCGCGCGCGATTTTGATGGCGCTTGGGGAGGATAAGCCGAGATTGATCGTCGGTGCGTAGTAGAGAGCACCTAAGCAGAGGAGGACCATAAGCGCCGTCCGAATGCGAAGCACGAGTGCTGCGACGATCAGAATAGCGGCTATTGCGAGGGAAATCACGGCGGCCGAGCTAACGGCATCAGCTCCAAAGTAGGCATCCCGGATGTGTGAGGTAAGGAATCCTCTGGCGGCAAGAGAGGCCACTACGACGGCGAAGTTCGCGTAGAGAAAGAAATAAACGATAGAGCGCTGGCTTCGGAAGTCTGCTCGCCAACTATTAATGGCGGACGGTAACGTTAGTGCTGCTGCCAACGCGGCTGGCACACCGAATGACGTGCCGAAAGGTAGGAGCAGAACTAGGATGGCTAGGACAGCTAGTGCGATCTTTTGATTGAATGCATCTCGCCACAGTCCGGCGACCACGATGATCGCTCCGAAGAGTAGTAGGATCGTGTTTGCCCGGTGGATGGCTAGCTTTATGAGGAAGGGAGAATCTGAGTACTCGGAGATAAAGATTCCGGCGATGGTCATCGCAGCAAGCGATAAGAAACCGATGCCTAGCTGCCGATCTAGGCCGGAAAGTGAGGCGCTATCTTTGTAGAGATACTTTCCGAGCAACAGCAGAAAGCCAGTCTGCGGGGATAGCGCCATAAAGTAAAGGTAGCCGAACATTCCTGTCGAGATTGGGAACCAATGTGATCCCATGAAGCGCGTAAGGCCGATGTACAGATCTGCGGGGATAGCGCCTCCGGACAGTCGCGCATCGTGCATCGTGTACGCAGTCCAGCCCAGGAAGATGATGGAGAAAATCAGGGCTGACTGGAGGAGCTCCGAAAGCTTGTATCGCTTCAGATCGGCGAGAACGGCTGAGCTAGCAAATGCAAGCATGAGCAAGCCCAAGATCGGGTGTGCGGTTCCGGCAAGCGCTAGTAGGAATGCACCGATACGTGTCCGACCAACGATAAGGAGGGCTGCGCCTGCTAGACCAGGGCCATACGCATAGCTGTAAACGGACCCGTAAACTGGGTGCCACCACATTGAGAAATTACAGTTGATGAGACTGCTCGCGGTCAGCGTGATGGCGACGGCCGCTCCTTGGGCAGCGGATGAATTGGGCCTGAGCAAGTGCGTAGCGATCAGAGCTCCAACTGCAACGGAAATGATCTCGAGAAATAGCATCACTTTGAATATCCCGATGCCGGAAACGCCGAGCTTGCCGAGGATCGGATAAACCAGCATCGGAAGAGATTTCAGAACTTCCGCTTCACCATTCGGAAAATCGGCTGCGAACGGTGGCGTGCCGGATACCTGGTTCGCGAGCCAAGAGGGGGAAAAGCCGCTGAAAGCAGCGCTCTCTACCGCGACGTGTGCGCGCGTCACCCAGACGACGACGGCAACAAATAGAATGGCGGCAATGGCCGAGAGCGCGCAGAAAGTGGGATCGGTTTCGAGAGTCTGGATTATCCGGTTAAGGCGGTTCTCTGATCGTTGTGCAACTCGTGGGTCTACTGGTTCGGGGCGCAGCATTCGAGACGTTGTCATGATCTGTGCGGTCTGAGACGTGGCCACAGGGACCTGAATCGGTTCTCCGAAAAAACGTACAGAGTAATTGGCCAGAACAACCCGCCGAATGATGCCAGTGTCGTGAACAGCGGTGCGTTAAGGACGACCATCGTGAGAGGGGACATCAGAAGGATGACGAGGCGAATATCCCAGCCTGAACTGCAGTAGTCGAGGAGCTTCAGCCATGCGGCGAATACTACGCTCACCGCGAGAATGCCCATCCATCCCGCGGCAGCGACGCCATCGCTAGCGAAGAAATGGGCGTTATAATTGAAATTTTCGTACCCGATCATGTGCCGACCTACGATCAAGCCGAGTTGCGGCCAGTTCGGATCGCTTAGCAATTCAATAGGCTTCGGGACAAACATGGAGATTCCGCGAACGTGCGACCACCATGTCAAACGTTCGCCGGAGAACGTCTCAGCGTAGCTCGATAGTGCCAAACCGGGCAGCCCGATTGTCCGCAGAATGATGAATTGGGATTGTCCATATAACAGAAGGTGCTGATAGAGCAGATATGATGCTGCAAGGCCCGTTGCACTGAGAAGAATGAGTAGGGAGTTGCTTCTCAGTGGCCTCCAATTTGAGCAAAGCGCAAGGAATAGGATGGTCATAACGACCGGCATGCAAAGGGCGGTTCGCTGTGCGTCGATGAGGTAGTTGAGGACGAACCCGCCCAACGCTGCAGCCAGATACAGGTAATTCCTCTTCAAGAGGCCAAACGCAAACAAGCCGGGGCAAGCAACATTCAGATAGTAGGTTCGCGTGTACGCGAGAACCGCACCGCTCGCCCTTCCAAGCGCCCGCTGTTCATACGGTGCGTCAGGAGGGGCCCAACTTAGAATTGCGTGGTGCTGATAGAACAGGACCACGGTCGCAATCGAAAAGAAGACTGCAATTAAACTCTCAAGCGGAACGCTGCTGATCTGTTTCCCGGTCGGTTGCGGCCCCGATCGCGCGATGTGGCAGCAAAGACAGAACCCTGCTGTCATTGCGAGCAGGGATGGAGCGTGCTGGCTGAAACTATATTCGGTAAGGAGCGCCGTTACCACCAACGTGGGAACGATTACAAGGACGTAGACAAGGGAAACGAATAGTCCGGATGCGCGGTCAATGTAGTGAGGTAGAACAGCCGCCTGGAGAGAAATCAGGACAGCGACTGCCGCAAACGTGATCGCAGAAGGCGGGAAGAATTCGAAGCCGTAAATTTTCCAGTTGTGGTGAAGGTACCATCGGTAGGCGACGAAGACGACGGCAGCATAGACGAGAGACAAAACAATTCTTGTTGCGGCGCTCGAGACGATTTGATCGGCGCGATAGTGAAGCAAATTGAGCATTTGAAATCTTTGAATCGCCAAGAAGTAGCATTGACAGAAGTGGGCGGAAAAATGAACCCGCGTGCAATAGCATGGTCGATGCACTCATGGCTACTCTTGCAACCTGGTGAGGATCAATCCCCCGAAAGCGGATAAGTCGCTGCCGAATTTGGCCGGGTTCCACACACTCCGATGATACTGCCGATGTGGGTCGTCTGAGCTCTACGCGCTGATTGCGCCAAATGTCACTTTCTTAGCACCACGGAGACATCGATGGCCTACACGGTCAGTCGGATCATTTCCGACGATACTTTGTCGCGCATTATTCAGATCGAGAGCGCCGGCAAGCCGACAGCGAAGGCGCCGACGTCAAGTGCGACGGGGCTGGGACAATTCATCTCCAGCACGTGGTTGGCCGTCGTGCGGAAGCATCGGCCGGCGTGGGCGGTCGGAAAGTCTGACAGCCAGCTTCTGGCGCTTCGTACCGATCCGAAGTGCTCAATCGAGATGCTGGCTCGGTTCACTGAGGACAACGCCTCATACCTGGGCGCAGGATATACAGATGGTGACCTGTACCTGGCGCACTTCGCAGGCGCAGGGACCGCGAAGAAGCTGCTGCGAGCGTCCGGGTCCGCAGACTGCGCGTCCGTCTTCTCGTCAGCGGCAATCGCCGCCAATCGTTCGATCCTCTCCGGCAAGACCTGCGGCCAGGTCCGCGCGTGGGCGGCGAGCAAGATGAAGGCGGCCGGCGGTCGCAACTGGGTCGCGGTCTATATGGCTGGCGCGAAGCCAACTGTGGCGCCCGTGGTCAAGAAAACCGCGGCTGCCACGACAGTAACCACGACAGCAACAACGACGGCCGCCGTCCAGCAGGGCTGGTCGGCCGGCTCAATCCTAATGGCAATCGGCATCACGTTTGTCATCGGCGGAGTGATTGGGGCTGCGGTCTATTTCTGGCCGCGCAAGACGCTGATGAAGGTCGAGGAGGGGCTTAAAGATGGACTTTGATTGGAAGCCGCTAGCCGGGGCGGTCATTAAGGCTGGTGCGCCGATCATCGGCGGTGCGCTTCTAGGGCCGCTCGGTAGTGCTGCGGGCGGGATGCTGGGCGGTTTGCTTGCCGAGGCCCTTGGCGTCGAACCGACGCCAGAGGCGGTTGGGACCGCGATCCAGGCCGGTGATCCTGCTGTGGTCAGCGCAGCGCTCAGCGCAGCCGACCAACGTGCCATCGCTCAGATGGATATGATCGTTAAGGTCGCGCAGGCCCAAGCCGATGTCGATAGGACCGCGATCGAGCAGATCAACGCGACCATCCGTGAAGAAATGAAACCCGGCGTCGTGTCGTGGTGGCATTGGCGCCATCTGCTCGGATTCGTGCCGGTCATTCTTGGCATCGAGGTGGCTGCACTTCTGCCACTGATTGTCTTCGGTAAGATCACGCCGACTGACATGGCAGCGGTAATCTCGGCCATCACGCCATTTCTTGCGATCGTCGCCGGCCTTCTCGGCTATGTAGCGATGGACACGTCTCGCCTGAAAGCACTTGCGGTGACTGGCGAAGCCCAGCCCGCGCTTGGCTCAGCCATCGCGAAGGCGGTTCTCCCGTCGAAGAAGAAGTGAGCCGAGAATAGCCATCGATACCACGTTGAACTTAGGCAATATCCTTACGGCCGTTGTCGCCATTGTTGCATTTGCGGTGGCGTTCACCCAACTCGGAGGTCGGGTTGACCTTTTGAAAACCGATATGGGCGGCCGGATGGACGTGCTCTCGCAAAGCGTCGGAGCCGTCGAAGAGACATTGAAGGGCCAAGGCAACGTCGCGACGCGAGTGGCGGTGCTAGAAACGCAGAACGCTGCCAACTCGAAACTGATCGCGAATCTATCCGACGAAA
Organism: Afipia sp. P52-10; assembly: GCF_000516555.1. Taxonomy (NCBI): domain Bacteria; kingdom Pseudomonadati; phylum Pseudomonadota; class Alphaproteobacteria; order Hyphomicrobiales; family Nitrobacteraceae; genus Afipia; species Afipia sp. P52-10. The sequence goes on from NZ_AZSJ01000007.1 coordinate 256,150, forward strand.
TGGCCGACCTGCGACGCGGCCGCGGCTTCGTGCAGAGCCGCGGGCCCGGCGGTATCGACGGCGAATATCCATAGACGGCCCGATTCTGGACCGTCCTTCTCCCACAATCTGAAAGCTTCACATGATCCGAACCGTCCTAGCGGCGGCGCTTGCTGCGCCGTCTCCGGCTCGCACGTCCCGCGTAACGAACCTCCGGAACAGTCGCAGCGTAACGGTGTGCGTCAACGCCCGCGGCCCATTCGTGCGCGGCCGCTGTATCGATCTGAGCTATGGCGCGGCCCGCGCTATCGGCATGGGCGGCAGGGCGCCGGTGCGGGTCGACAGGTGATCATGCTCGAGGTCGGCCTGCCGGTGATCGGCGTGCTGCTGGCCGGCTACTTCCTGTTCGAGTTTCGGCCCTAGCTGCGCCGTACATCCGCCGTCGCGAGACGGCTGGCAGGCCTCGGGTCTGTCGACGCCTCCCTGTGACTGCCCGCGCCTCAGCCCAGCGCTGGGGCGGGCTTTTTTCGCTGCCACCGACAGAATGCGCCATGACCTATTACGTTACGCTCCCGTTCGCTCGAACCTCGGATGCTCCTGATTGCCGGCGATACAGCCCAGAACACATGGTAGCCATGCAATATGAAATGCTGCGAATCGCCGCCGCTAACGTTTGACCGAAATCGGCATCCCGTCATGTCAAGTTAATTTTCGGACAATTTTCCATAGGATCGCTCGCGATTGGATGGTATCTCGGGGGATGCTCCTTGGTGTGAGCGCCATCTGTTGCTTGATGGCGATCGTTACCACAGTGAATGTGTGGTCTGACCGCGATCGTCGCTTGGCTGCGGCGCATCAACACGCTGAGAGCCTCGCTCGCGTGCTCGATGAGCAGACGGGCGCGATGATTCTAGGAACTGATCTCGCACTCCTCGGAATTGCCGAAAGCTTACGACGTCCAGAAGTCAACCGGGAACACGACCCTAACTACGAGAATTGGTTGCGTCGCCTGCTCGCAAATCTGCCAGGGGTACGCGCTCTGTTTGTCATCGGTCCTGATGGCTTCATCATTCAAGACAGCGATCAGGATACACCGCGAGCGAATCTCTCCGACCGAGACTACTTTCAAGCGCACAGAAGCACGTCCGACCGAGGATTGTTCATCGGCAGGCCACTGGTTAGTCGGTCTGTGGGCACTTGGTTCTTAGGGCTCTCGCGACCAGTCAACACAGTGGAGGGCGCATTCGGCGGGGTGGCCGCCGCTGCATTGGAATTAAGCTACCTTGAGCGTCTATATCGGGAAACGCGGCTTGGACCGGATGATGTGATCCCTTTAGTCAATCCGGAGGGCGCCTTGATCGCACGAATGCCAGCTGCCGACGATCGCGTCGGGAAACCTCTTATGTCGGGACAGAGTGGGCTGGTACAGGCACTCGCTCGCAGACTGGAACGTTCGAAGCCGATAGCTTGATCGATCAGAAGCCCAGGATCTTTAGCTACCGTAGAGGGAGCAACACCCGCTGATTGTCGTAATCGGCTTGTCTCGCGCTGGCGTACTTGCAACTTGGCGGACGAATGCGGTGATTACAATCGTCGCCACGAGCGGCGCGTTCATACTGGCGTCGCTTCTGCTTCTTTTAATGATATGGCACGAGAGGCGAGAGGCATCAATCAAGGCTAGAGCCGACGAGGCTGCCAAGTTGGAGGCCCTAGGTCGGCTCACCAGTGGCGTCGCGCACGATTTCAGAAATCTCCTCGCGGTGATCACTGCCGGATTTCGGCTGCTCGCTAAATTCACCCGCGGCGACGCGCGTGCAGACGAAATCATTCAACAGGGACTCGCGTCCCTGGATCGTGGCTGCAAGTTAGTCGATCAGCTCCTAAGCGTTGCTAGGCCGCAGGCGCTGCTAATACAGGAGGTCGACATAAACCGCCTCCTAACTGAGAGCGCGACGCTGCTCCAAAATGCAGCGCAATCGCGAGCTAGCGTCGAACTGAGCCTTGATCCCAACCTCCCGCTGTGCCGCGCTGACCCCGCTCGCCTCGAAGCTGCTCTGCTAAACCTTATCGTGAATGCCAGGGATGCGCTCGGTGAGCGTCACGGCTCGATCCGTATTTCAACGAAAGGCTGCGACGAACCAGTTTTAGCTCAGGATGGCCTTGAAGCCGGAAAGTTCGTTTGCTTGAGCGTCCGCGACGACGGTCCCGGTATGCCGAAGGAGATTCTCCGTCGTGCCATGGAGCCATTCTTCACGACTAAAGGTGACCGTGGCACGGGACTTGGCCTGTCTCAGGTTCATGCATTCATGCGAGAGATGGGCGGTGACATGATGATCGAAAGCGAAGTCGGAGTAGGAACGGCCATAAATCTTCTTCTGCCACGGGCCGAGCGTAGTGCACTGACGGAGCGCCTGAGTTGGCCAACGACGACGCGCCGATCCTTACTGGTTCACGGCGGCCGCCGATTACGGCGGGCTGATCTACCGTTCTTTTGGTACACGCGCTCAGCGATCCCGAGACGGCGGGGTGTTGCGTTTCGATCGCTTTGTGCGCCGACCAGCGGCTTCCGGACCATTGCCCAGTGACTTGATCCGTTCTGCATCCTCTGGCGTTGCCGGGTTGTAGACCACCATCGTCAAGTCGGTTCTACCGTCGACTGAAAAAGCCGAATATTCGAGACTGAGAGAGCCGATCGCCGGGTGGCGGATATGCTTGACGGCTTCGCCGGGCGCTCCGGTAACTTCATTGGCGTGCCACATCGCGCTGAACTCCGGACTGAGCAAGCAGAGTTCATCGACAAGGGGCGCCACCTCACTGGCTGCTCCCGCACGCGCGACTTCGACACGGAATGCACCGACCACATGACGCGCCACGCTTTCCCAGTCGTATTGCGCCGCGCGCGCATGGGGATCCAGAAAGATCATTCGCAGGATATTGCGCCGGTGCGGCGGCAGCGAGCCGTAATCGCCCAGCATAAGGGTCGCCGCACGGTTCCAGGCGATAACATCCCAGCTTGCCGTTCTGATTACCGCTGGGCTCGGATCCAGCGCGCCGAGCACACGCTGGAGTCGGGGTGTCACGCTGTCATTTTTCCGGTAGCGCACCTCAGGCGGGCGGCCGAGGCCAATCAGGAACAGGTGCTCACGTTCAATATCCGTGAGCATGAGCGCGCGCGATATCCGATCGAGCACATCGGCCGAAGGCGCGCCGCCGCGTCCCTGTTCGAGCCACGTGTACCAGGTCGAGCTGATATTGGCGCGCTGCGCCACTTCCTCGCGACGCAGGCCGGTGGTGCGACGGCGCTCCAAGGAGAAGCCAAAGGCCTTCGGATCGAGTTTCGTCCGCCGGTCTCTCAGATACGTCCCAAGTGCGTTCGCTGTGACTGAAGGTTCGCCCATCCTGTTAGCTATCTTACCATGATAATGTCACTACTTTAACAGGATAGAAATTGGGCGCAAATTGTCTTCATCGAATTGGAGGCTGCTCATGCGCGTGTTTGTTACGGGTGCGACCGGGAATATCGGCTCAAGGGTCGTGAAGGAGCTGATTGCGGCGGATCATCAGGTGATCGGCCTTTGCCGATCCGAAGACAAGGCGGCCGCATTGGCCGCGGCTGGAGCCGAAGTTTACCGAGGATTGATCACGGATTCCGATCGTCTGAAGGAAGGCATCGCGCGATCCGACGGCGTCATCCATCTGGCCTTCAATCACGACTTCTCGAAATTCGTCCAGAACTGCGAGGATGATCGCAGAGTCATCAAGGCGCTCGGTTCGGCGCTTGCGGGCTCGGATCGCCCATTGATCGTCACCTCCGGAACTCCGATCGCCAACACGGTGCCGGGCGAACCTGCCAGGGAAGACAATGCGACTTTCGGATCCGATATCAATCCGCGCGCAGCCTCTGAAGAAGCTGCTGCCGCAGTGGCCGCAGAGGGCGTCAATGTCTCGGTCGTGCGGCTCCCGCAAGTCCATGATCCGGTAACGCAGGGGCTCATCACTTACGTCATCGAATTGTATCGCGAAAAGGGCGTGTGCGCTTATGTCGGAGATGGTCTCAACCGCTGGCCTGCGGCGCACGTTCTGGACGTCGCCCAACTTTATAGGCTGGCTATCGAAAAGGCGGAGCCGGGCGCAAAATATCACGCCGTCGCTGAGGAAGGCGTGCCGGTGCGCGACATTGTCGAAACCCTCGGCCGGCGCTTGCAACTGCCCGTCAAATCCATTGCTCCGGAAGAGACCCAGTCTTTCTTCGGCTGGCTCGCGATGATTGCCGCGCACGACATGCCGGCCTCCAGCGCACAGACGCGGGAAAAGCTGGGCTGGAAGCCCAAGTCACACGGACTGCTTGCCGAACTCGAAATGCTGGAAGTCCCCTCTCGCCAATAATTGCGGGGGCACGATTGCCTCGAATGTTGAGGATTCGGGGGTGTCGCCGACGCAGATCAGACGGCACCTCCACCCGCTCTGAATGTAAGAAATCCACCATGACACCGATGCTTCATTCACCTGACGGGTCGAACTGCCGGCGATTCCACAGCGAAGATTAGTTTGCGGACAGGTTCGACCGTGCCAGTCCCTTGGCCATGCCCTCGGCGAGCTTCGCCATGAGACGCACCAGTTCGTCGAGGTCCTCGCGAGACCAGTCGCGGAACAGTTCCAGCGCCATAGTCTCACGGGCGGCATCGAGAGCGTCGGTCGCCGACTTTCCTCGCGGCGTGATGATCGCCTCGCGCACGCGCTTGTCCGCCGTCCCGGGCCGACGCTCGACGAGACCGAGTTCTTCCAGTCGCGCCACCTGGCGACTGACCGTCGTGTAATCACGGCCAACCCTGCCGGCGAGATCGACGACCCCGATCGGTCCCTTGCGCTCGACGAAGACGAGCAGAGGGAAGAGCGCCCGTTCAAGCGTCAGGCCGGCCAACGCCAGCAACTCATCGTCCCGTTCCGGCCGGTTCATTACCGTCACGATCTCGAGCAGTGACGCATGCAGGGAGGGAAACAGCGCCTTGATATGTGCATTATGCACTTTGTTTGTTGACATCCACCACGCCTCCATAGATATGTGTATTATACACATAGGAGGCTCGATTGAAAGAGCAAAACCCACCTGCGGTTCTGATTTGCGGCGCCGGCGCCGCCGGCCTGACACTCGCGATTGACCTAGCGAGAAGAGGCGTGCGGTTCCGACTGATCGAGAAGCTGGACCGACCGTTCGCCGGCTCGCGCGGCAAGGGCATCCAGCCCCGTTCACAGGAAGTATTTGAGGATCTCGGGGTGCTTGACCGGCTCGTTGCCACCGGCGGTGTCTACCCGCCGCTACGCGAGTATCATGATGACGGCGGCCACACAGATATTGTCCTCGAGGTCGAACCGCCGACTCCGGCTGAGCCCTACCATATCCCCCTCATGCTCCCGCAGTTTCTGACCGAGCGAATGCTACGCGATCGCCTCGTCGAGCTTGGCGGCAACGTCGACTTCGGGTGCGAACTGGTCCGCTTCGAGCAGGGCAAGGATGGCGTTACGGCGCGTCTTGTCAGCCCCGCCGGTGAGGAGATGGTTCATGTTCGATATCTGATAGCGGCCGACGGTGGTCGCAGCTTCATTCGTAACGCCCTGGGCATCGACTTTCCCGGCAAGACACTCGGGGCGCGAGCGATGGTGGCCGATGTCGATCTGGTCGGGCTGAGCCGTGACGCGTGGCATCAATATCATGTCGGCGACAAGCGGCAGCTGATGTCAATCTGTCCGCTCGCCGGGACCGATCTGTTCCAGATCCAACGAGCAATCCCAATCGAAGGAGAAGCGGACCTCTCCGCCGATGCGCTCAACATCATGGTCGCGGAGCGAACCGGACGCGACGATATCCATGTTTGCTCGGTGTCGTGGGCTTCGGCCTATACGATGAGCGCGCGCTTAGCGGATCGCTACAGCGTCGGCCGCATCTTCCTGATCGGCGACGCCGCGCACGTCCATCCGCCCACGGGCGGGCAAGGCCTCAATACGAGCGTTCAGGATGCTTACAATCTCGGCTGGAAGCTGGCGGCGGTGCTAGGCGGCGCGCCTGATAAGCTGCTCGATACCTATGAGGAAGAGAGGCGGCCGGTGGCGGAAGAGATGCTGGGTCTCTCAACCCGGCTGCTCGAAGCGCAGAAACGCGGCTCCATGCGCCGCGGACGCGAAGTCCATCAACTAGACATCGGTTATCCGGAATCGGCGCTCAGCTTTAATCCATCGCCTCGGTCCGGCATCCTCCTCGCGGGTGACCGAGCGCCGGACGCGTCGCTGCGCGGGGCGGCCGGTTGCCCCAGGCGTCTGTTCGATCTATTCGCCGGTACGCACTGGAGCCTGATTGGTTATGAAACGACCCACGAAATCGCGCGTCCTCGAGGCGATCTCCGCATCCATCACGTTGGAGTCGGACACGAGCTTGCAGATGATGGAGGCCATTTCTGCGACGCCTATGGCCTTATGCCTGGCGAGTGGGTTCTGATTCGGCCTGATGGCTATGTGAGCGCGATCTTCGGCTCCGATGAAGCCGGCGCGCTCGAAGGCTATCTCGAGGAGGTGGGCCTGGACTAAGGTAGGTCATCGAACTGCCGCACGCTATCGCCAATGCCATCGGCCAATATCCGGGCTACTACGATCGCGGCTGAGCTTGCGGGGAGGGCCGCTCTCTGTGTGGCCCTCTACCTCAAGCGGATTCACGTGAGGGCTGCTCGTCGACGACACGCGCTTCGCCGTCGCGCAGGGCAGTCCTACTGCAATGGAGTGCCGCCGCGGCCATCGTCGGGCTTGCGCCTGCGGAATTTGAAGAGCCCGCGCTCCTTTTCCAGCACCCGCCGATAATTCCGCGCCGGCATCGGTGCGACTCGTGCCTCGCGATCGAGCTCTCGCAAAGCCTCAATGATGTCGTCAAAGCGGACGACCTTCTTACCGTCGGGCGTCTGCCGCAGCGCCGGCGCGGCTTCCACGGCGCAGGCATCAGAAGCCCATGAGGCAAGGATCGCGCGTTTCTCGTTCAGGGTGAGATCTGGATCGCTTAGCACATCCCTCGGATGATCGAAGGCTGCGGCCGGATGCAGCAGAGAATCAAGATTTAAGACGTCATCGCTTTTGTGAGCCATGGTGTCCTCCGGTCGTCCAACATTCCTCGCTTTCGTTGGTTCTTGACGGCGGCTTTCGCCGGGCGAAAATCCACTTAGGAGTGGAACGACCTTTTTCAAGAGGGAGCCCAAAAAAATCTATTCAAGAAGGGTGGGAGCTTTAGGTGGCTTTCGCAACGCCAATATGAAGCTTTACAGGCCCTCGTCGAGCCAGGACCAGTTAACGGCGCGCTTCTATGAAGCCGGGAAGATAGTCTCTGCCGTGTGCCTCAGCGAAGGATCTGGCCGCGTTCGCTGAAGGCGGTGGACGCTGCAGAAGTTATTCGGGCACCTGCTGGCCGACGGTTGCGGATGAGGCCGCAGATGGGGATTTCACCGGGGCCTCATCCGCCTCACTCGGCGTAATGATGGCTGCGACATCGGCGGCCATGGTTTCCAGCAATGCGATCTCATCGTCCTTCAGGATACGCGGTTCAGTATCCAGAATACACAGCGCCCCCACGATAAGGCCATTGGACACGCGCAGTGGCGCACCGGCGTAAAAGCGCACGTCCCACTGCTTGATCGTCTCATTGTCGGCAAAACGGGGGTCGCGCTGGATATCCGGAACCATGAGTGACTCGTTGTTGCCGACCACATAGTTGCAGATCGCATGTTCGCGGTCCATCGGGAGCAAGGTCCCGGCATCGTCGGTGACCGCATTCGGGAACGTTCCACTTTGTCCCACGAAGTACTCGCGGTTCTTGTCGATCGTGGAAATCACGGCAAGGTTGGTGTTAAAGACATCGGCGGCGCGCTTGGCCAGCGCATCCAGCGCATCACGCTTCTTGTCTTCCAGCACTCCGGTCGCTTGCAGCGCGTCCACACGTTCGGCGTCGTTGTCCGGTAGCGCGGCCTCCTGAGCCGCCTTTGCTTCTTCTGGATTAAGAATTCGATGGATACGGAGAACTGCCTCTTGCACTGACGTCACGACTGCATCGGCTTTGAGTGCTTCAACGGATTCGTCCGTCAACAACTCTTGCGGCGCGTTCCATAGCGCCAGAACGATGCGCAAGTCCGGCCATCGTCGCCGCAGACGCTGACAGGCGTGGCGCGCAGGGATGGCCGGACTCGAAGTGAAGTAGCTAAGACAGACGATATTCGCGCCTTTCAGATCAAGCTTGGCAATGTAGTCGGCATTCACGCTGGCAGGGGGTTGGACATCCGCGGCGATTCCTTGGATGGCGAGCGCATGGGCGAGCATCTCGCCTGCTGCAGCATCGATCTCCCATTTTCCTCCGATGCACAGGACCACAGGTCTTGCCTCCGGGCTGAGGGAGGAAGGGTATTGATCTCTCAGATCGTCGAGCAGTGTATCCATTCCGTTTACCAGGCGCAGCCGGTGCTCGGCGCTCGCATTGCGAAGATGTTCTTGGCTTGCCAGCCGGAGAACTTCAATGCCGGTTGTGTCATAGAATGAAACGACCGAAGACGTTTCGATCTCGGTGCTCGCGATCTCGACAGCTTCGTCGACGTCATTTGCGATTAGTCGTTGATAGATGCGGACGGGAACATCTAGCGCAGGCGCAGAGCCCAGCATGGTGTCGAGGAATTGCAGTTGGGGCAGATTACGTCCGAGGACCAGGAGACAGACCGTGAGGGGCGTGGATAAAATAAGCCCCACAGGCCCCCATAGCGCTGTCCAGAACATCGCCGCGGCGATCAGCGATATCGCTGACAGACCGGTGCTGGTGCCATAGAGGAGCGGCTCGACAATATTGTTGCTTGCCAGCTCGAGGATAACAATCAACGCAATGGTCCAGAGCAGCATGCTCCAACCACAGTCGACGGCAAAGGCGAGGGCGATGGGAAAGATCGCGGCAAGTAGAGGGCCGATATAGGGGACGAAGCGCATGGTTGCGGCCACGGCGCCCCACAGCAAGGCGCCTGGCACACCAATGATCCAGAGGCCGAGAGCGAGTGGCACGCCGTAGCTGACGTTTACAAGCAATTGCATCAGCAGATATTTGCTGATGCGCGCGCCGGTCTCCTCGATGGCATCGGTTGAACGATGAAAGTTTTCCCCCAGCAGGCGCAGGAATCGATCTCGAAGATCGCCAATATCAAGCAGTGCCAGAAAGACGAAGATAAAGATGATGCCAGCGGTAGCGAGCGGCTCCAAGGACCGCAAAAGCCAAGTAGATGCCTGTTCAAACGGCGATTGAGGCGTGGGGACGACTTCGACGCGCTCTGGACGTGGGCCGTCGGCGGGCTTCTCGTCCTTCGACTCGACCTCTTTCTGAACTCGTTCGACGGTTTTCAGGACACCATCGAACAATCCAGGCGCCTTGAGGTTCTCGCGCAGATCCGACAGCTTTTTCAGCATCGTTGATTGATAAGCCGGAAGCTCGACCGCGATCGAACGGACCTGTGCACCGAGAATGATGCCTAAACCTGTCAGGGTGCACAGGACGATTACCATGACGACGCTGGTTGCGAGCAGCCTCGGTAGGCCGCGCCGTACCAACCACGTGACCGCCGGGTTAAGCGCGAACGTAATCAGGAACGCAGTTGCTAGCGGAATCAGTATGTCACGGCCGAAGTACAGGCCGACAATGATGACCGCGGCCGACACCAGCGCCGCGGCTAGCTTCTTAATGTCTAGCTCGCCCGAAGAGATCGCATCACCACGGTCGGATCGTGATAGCCCTGTTCGTCGGGACGCATTGAACATGTTGCTCCGCCCTTGACCACGGAAAACGCCATAGCTTCCTCTAAGTTCCGGTGCGCTTTAACGTTATCCGGCGGGCTCTTATTGTCCTTCGGAGGGTGAGATCATGAGCACATGGATTCATCGGCGATGTCGGCAGGCCTATGCCGTAGATACGTGTAATCGCTCAGCCGAAGGCGGCATCATGCTGGCGCAAAATCGCGAAAACCTCGGCTTTTTAAGGTTATCGTTTGCTTGCGGTTGTCGGTGACATTTTTCTACGCTTGGTAACGAGAGCGGGCGAGCTTTCTTCCGTCCCCCCCCGGAAGCTTCGCGCGCATAGCAGTCCGATCCGATCCAGGATGGGTCCTGATCGGACTGCTCATTTCTATGGGCGGGGCCGTTTCGATCAGGGGATTGGATGGCTTTCAGATAACGTCGCCTTTGGACTGCTGCCTAAAAATATTGCTTGAAGGTACTTTCCTTAAGAGCAACAAATCAGAGCGCCAAGAATTGAGCTCCCGTATATTGATATTACGAGGAGCGGACGATGACCGCGTCCGGAAAGCCATTTTTTTGTCCGCGGAAGAGATTGAAGATTTGATCCGCGAGTGCATTGCCCGCGCTGAACGATTGCCCGATGGCCAGGCTCGAGATGAATTACTCGCCGAAGTTTCGCGCTTGCGAATGTACGCATCTGCGAAACGCTGGATTGCCTCACCAGGCTTAAGGCGTGGAGCCTGATGTTGGACTATCTCATCTCAGTTCCTGATCCGGAACAAACGTCCTATGAACATCGTTATGACCGTCGACCCGTCTATGGAGGGATCAGCCCTGATCGCCGTTGCTCGCTCAGAGACCCAAAAGTGCCGGCGATCAGGGTCTCCAAAGTTTCGTGTTCTTCAGGAGCGCTGGTTTAGGCCGGCGCCGCGGATCGCCTCGCGCTTTGCCGTGGCCATTGTGGTGAAGTAACCGCGTTTCTGCTTGATGATCCTCATGACCCAGGACTTGCGCTGCGCACGCCGATGGTCGCGCTGTTGCGCTGGGGACAGGGGCGTTGAATGCGTTAACGGCCCGCTTCACCCGCTTGCGCGGGCGACATGGAGGTCATGCGAGCAGTTCCTGTGCCCAATTGGAAAGGGCCACGTATCCGGCGGCAGGCTTCGTTATCAGTCCAAGAGTTGAAAGCGAGCCAATCAGGTTGTTGAAGCCGCCGCTTGACGACGAGTAGTCGGTGCGCGCACCAAGTTCGTCGCGTGAAAGGTCGCCTGCGCCATTCAGCGCATCGATCAGTTTGCGTTGCGGGTTGCTGAGATAGCTCAGCAGCATATTGCGCCCTTCGGCGGCATCCATCACGCCCTCGTCAACCAGCAGAGAGACGTGGCCCGGCATCGGCTTGCCGATCGCACCGGCCGAGGCGAGACTGCCCAAGAGGTTGTTGAAGCCACCGGAGGAGGGGCTGTAGCCGGAAGCGGCGGCCACCATCTCGCGTGTCGGCGCTTCGTGGCCCAGCGCCTTCCACATGGCCAGCGAACGCAGGACGCGGTGCTGCGGGCCACTGAATTGGCGATTAGCCTTGATCAGCGGGGCTGTCGGCCGAACGGCGCGAACCGGCGGCGCAATGACCTGCCGCCTGGATAGAGGCGGCGGCATAGGACTATCGAGCGACGCAATCGACACGCCAGCTACGGCCAGAGCGTCCTTCAGGCGGCTCTCGACGGCCGCCAGCGCCGCCTTGGCGCGGCTCTCACCGCGCGCAAGCCCCTCAGCAAGCCCGTTCTGATAGGCCTCATCGACGGCCTTCGGATTGATTGCTGGCGCAATGGGGGTCTTGGCCGCCAGCTCTCGCTTGAGGCTGGCAATCTCCGCCTTCAGTGCCTTTGGATCGTTCGCCTTAGTCTCCGCCTCGACCTTGGATAGCCGCTCCTTGAGCCGGCCCAGATCCAGCGGCTTCAGTGTCGTGTCCTGGACCTTCTCGCCCCGTTTTGGCGTGCGAGAGCTGTCGAAGGTGACCTTCAGCGGGAACGCCGCGGTTTCGAGAACGCCGCGCGTCGGAATCCAGATGACGCCCCGACCGCGTTCGAGGCTGGGCAGGGACGCCAGGATGGCTTTGCCTTCCTGTTTGTCGGCCTGCCCTCGATCCACGCGCCGATTGCATCGCGATCCTGAGAGGCGGTCAGCTTGAATGAAATGATGCCGTCAGCCTGGCTCAGCACGTCCTTGGAAAGGACCGCCGGCCGCTGGGTTATCAGCCACGGGATAAAACCCCGCACGCGACCGCGGCGAACGATGGTCTCCATCATGCCGAGCAGCTTCGCGGCCTCACCCTCCTTGTCGAGCAGGCGCTGCGGCGCCCACATGTCAGCCTCGTCGATGATCAGGTGGATGGGCGAACCGTTCACGCCGCGGTAAAATGCGGTCAGAAAGGCCAGCATGAAACGGCGTTCACCCGCCTTGGTGCCGATCTGGCTCAGGTCGAGGATGCAGCTTTCGGCCATGCCAGCGACCGTCTCACCGATCAGCGCGCCCGCATGCTCGGTCAGCGTCAGGTCTCCATGCGAGCCGCCAAAGATCGGGATGTCGAAGGCCGACGCGGAATTGCCATCGGCCTTGAGCCGCAAGCCCCACCATACGCCGAGCGGGTCGATGACGACGCAGCGGGCCTTAGCTTGCAAAAGCCGCTCTACGCAGCTTCCAGCGTTGTAGGTCTTGCCGCTGCCCGCCGTGCCGACGAACGCCAGCCGGTCATCTAGTGCTGCACTTGGGATCGGGTGTCGGCTCATGCCGCAGCCCTCCGAAAGGGGACTGCCGTTTTTGAACGGAGTGTTAGTTTCGTGAAATCCATGCGCGGTCCTCGTTCATCGGTGATGAACTGAGGCCAACAAAATCAAGGAGCATGCGCAGGCTGCGCATCAAGGCCATGGCATCTCTCCCTGGATTTCAATGTGCGCGTATATTCGCCAATTCGCGGGCTATGGCAACAACAGGGCCATAACCACAAACGGTGGCGCGAACGCGATCATGCTTTCTTCAAGAACTCGGTACGCAGCACCAGCCCTTGACCTGCTTCGTGCTGCATTCGATCTCGGCCGGATCGCCGGTCAGGCGGATGTTCTTGACCAGCGTGCCGCGCTTCAGCGTCGTGCCGGCGCCCTGGGCCTTCAGATCCTTGATGAGGTGACGGAATCTCGTTCACGGAGCTGAGGGCCGTTGCCGTCCCGCACGATGACATCGTCTGACATGTCCTACCTTATGAGGTCTGATTGGTTTGAACGGAGGGAGACGAGTTGGCGGGCCATCGCGACGAAGCCGTCGATGCCGACGGTCTCCGCGCGGCGGGTCGGATCGATGCTGGCGGCCGCGGTCAGGCGTGCCGGATCGGTGCCGAGCGATTTCAGACTCTGGCGCAGCATCTTGCGGCGCTGGCCGAACGCGGCTTCGGTGACCCGCTCGAGCGCTGCGCGATCGCACGGCAGCGGTGCCGCGCGCGGGATCAGGCGCACCACCGACGAGGTGACTTTCGGCGGCGGCACGAAGGCGCCGGGCGGGACATCGAACATGATCTTCGCGTCGGTGCGCCAGCCCGCGAACACGGCGAGGCGGCCGTAGGCTTCATCGCCGACGTCCGCGACGATCCGCTCGGCGACCTCGCGCTGGAACATCAGCACCATCGCGTCGTACCAGGGCGGCCACGGCTCGGCGCTGAGCCAGCCGGTCAGCAGCACGGTGGCGATGTTGTAGGGCAGGTTCGCGACGATCTTGGCGCGTTCGCCGTTCAGCAGCGGGCGCGGATCGAAGGTGAGCGCATCGGCGGAGATGATCTCCAGCCGCCCCGGATAATGCGCGGCGACTTCCTGCAAGGCGGCCACGGCGCGCTCGTCGCGCTCGATGGCGATCACGCGCCGCGCGCCGAGCGCCAAGAGCGCACGGGTGAGGCCGCCGGGGCCGGGGCCGATCTCGATGATGGTGTGGGTGTCGAGGCTGCCAGCCGCCCGCGCGATTTTCGCCGTGAGATTGAGGTCGAGCAGGAAGTTCTGCCCGAGCGACTTGCGTGCCGACAGATCGTGCCGGCGGATCACCTCGCGCAGCGGCGGCAGATTGTCGATGGCGCTCATGCCTGTGCCGCCGCCATCCGCGCCGCCAGATGCAGCGCTGCGACCAGGCTCGACGGCTTCGCGCGGCCGCTGCCGGCGATGTCGAATGCGGTGCCGTGATCGGGCGAGGTGCGGATGAAGGGCAGGCCGAGAGTGACGTTGACGCCGTCGTCGAAGGCCAGCGTCTTGATCGGGATCAGCGCCTGATCGTGATACATGCAGATCGCGCAGTCGTAGGTTTTCCGCGCGGCTTCATGGAACATGGTATCGGCGGGCAGCGGGCCGCGCGCATCGATGCCGGCGTTCTGTAGGTGGGCGACGGCGAGCGCGACGATATCGCGATCCTCGGTGCCCAGCGTGCCGTCTTCGCCGGCGTGCGGATTGAGCCCGCTGATGGCGAGCCTTGGCCTGGCAATGCCGAAGCGGCGCTTCAGATCGTTGTAGGCGATCGTCGCGGTTTCGATGATCTCGCGCGTCGACAGCCTGTCGATCGCATCGCGTAGCGACAGGTGGATGGTGACGGGGATCACCGCCAGCGTCTGTGACCACAGCATCATCACCGGCCGCGGCGCGACCCCGCCGTCGGCGGCAAGCTCGGCGAGATATTCGGTGTGACCGGGGTGCCTGAAGCCCGCGCGATACAGCACGCTCTTGGCGATCGGGTTGGTGACGACCGCGGCGGCACGGCCTGCGCGCACGTCATCAACGGCATGACGGATCGAAGCGATGCCGGCGGGCGCACTGGTGGCATCCGGACGGCCAGGCTTTGCGGTCGTGGTCGTCCCGGTCTCGATGACGGGCAGGGTGCTCGCGAAAGCGCTGACGGCATCAGTGGCGCTGACGCGGGCGATGTCGACCGTCAGGCCCAGCGTCTGCGCGCGCTGCGCGAGGAAGCTCGCGTCGCCGGCGATATAGAACGGCGGCAGCGCCAGCTCGCGTCGCCGGCTCCAGGCCGTGAGCGCGATATCCGGGCCGATACCTGCCGGTTCGCCGAGGGTCAATGCAAGCGGTTTTACGTCCGTCATCGCGGGAGACACTAGCATGGCGGCAAGCAGCCCGCGCGGCCGATCACGGGGGCAAGTCTTGCGGACAGCCGCGCCACGTTTGGCACGGACGGCGGCCCGGCCGCTGGGATTTAGTTGCGATACTCGATCATCGACGAGCGGCGAGCTTCCTGCAGGTACTTCTTGGCTTGCGCCTCGTATTTCTGCGCGAACAGCTTCTCGCGGGCTTCGCGCTTTTGCGGCGTCTCGGTGGTTGGCGTGCGGCTGCAGAGCGCGACCATCTCGACGCCCTGGCGCGTCACCTCGGGTGGCGTCAACTGGCCGACCGGCGTCTTGTCCAGCATCTCGCGCAGGTTCGGCGGCAGGTCGGCGGAGGTCTTGATCACCACATCGCGGACGACGCCATCACGCATCGAGCGAAAGAAGCCTTCCGCCTGATCGCAGCTCTGGACACGCCCGCGCAGCGACTCCGCTTCACGTTTGCGCTGCTCGAAGGTGGATTGCGCGGCACCGCGCGGCACCAGCAGCACCACCGGCCGCATGCGATATTCGAAGCTGTCGCCAGCGCCCTTGGCATCGCCCTTCACCTCGATCGCGGAGGCGATGTCCCTTTCACCGACCAGCAGGCTCTGCCCGTAGCGGCCACGCACGAGCTGCGACCAGACGTAGTCGGCCTTGATGCGCAGCTTCAGCGTTTCGGGACGGATACCGCGACCCTCGAGAACCTTGTTGAGCTGCTCGGTGTTGAGCCGCATGCGCGCGCCGGTCGCCGCGTATTGCGCCTCGACGTCGCTCGGCGTCATGTCGAGGTTGAACTTCTTGGCTTCCTTGATCTTCACCCGATCGTTGATCAGCTCCTCCATCGCCTCCTGGCGGCTCACCGCCTTGCCGCCGTTGGAAAGCTGCATCAGCTTGGCGCGTTGGTCGATATCGAAATTGGTGATCGGGTCGCCGTTGACGATGACGACCGCGTTCTGCGCGTGCGCCGGGCGATCCGGAACCGTGGCGATCGCTCCGGACATCAGCACGAGCATCAGACTGAGACGCAGCGGGGACATCAGAGGTGCGAACATCCGCAAACCCATCATTGTTTCTGTAAGGCCGATCCTGAAACTCTCGATCCGGGGTCGAGCAAGGTCTTTAAACCCCAAATTCGTTGTCAGAGCGTGACCGGCAGGCAGAGCCTGCGAACCATGCTCCTGCCGAGATTTCAACGATTAAACAACGGCAAAACCTCGGCAGCGCGACCGGAACCGCGCCGCTTAGAACAGTGAGGAACCGCTGGTCGATGACGACGCTGACGTGTTCTGATTGAACGTTGTCGTACCGATCGTCCGCAGGCCGATCTGCAGCATCACGCGGTGGTTGGTGGTCGGGTTTCCGCTGTAGCCGTAGTCGGTAATATAATTCATGCCAAGCACGAAGCAGTCATCGACGTAACCGGCGCCGACGATGGTCTGGTTGACCTTGTCGGCATGCAGGTCATAGCGCACGCCGCCGCTGACCACCCAGTTGCTGGCAAGCTTGAGCGAGGCCGTGGTGAGAACGCCCTCACGGCGCTCCAGGAAGCCGAGCTCCGGCTGCTTGTCGTAGTTGCCGTACAACAGGCTGACCGACCAGCGATCGAAGTTGGCCCGGGTCTCGAGTTCGAGCCGGCGCAGGTCGAACGTCGCCTCGTCGAGGCGCGTGCGGGCAGAGAAGGTCAGCAGGCTGTTGGGCTGATAGGAGACGCCGCCGACATAGTCGGAGCGCGGCTTGTCGAGGCCCGACCCGAGGCCGGTGTTGGTCAGATCGCCGACAGCGTACGAATTCACGCCGAACAACTGGTAGGACTGGCCGAACGCGAAATTGATGAAGCCGCCGCGGTCGAACTGGGTCGTGCCGCGGATACCGACATTGGCGCGGCCGCCGCCCTCGGTGCGGTCCCACCCCGAGAACTTGTTGACGTTGAACAGGTTGGTTTCGTCGAACACCAGGCTCTGGGCGTCTTCGTTCGGCAGCCTGCCGATCATCTGTTCGTTTGGACGGATGATGACCTGCGCCACCGGCTCGATCACCTGGGTTCCCCACGGCTGAACGCTGATGAACGGGTAGCGATACTCGAAGCCGACGGCCGGCATGAAGCGGGCGGCAGTGGTGTCGCCGGTCGGCAGGTAGTTAGTCACGCCGAGCGCGTCGTTGACCTGGGCATGGTTGACGTCGCCGCGCACCTGGATGAACGGCGTCCAGATCTGACCGATCGAATCGGTGAACGAGCGCTTCCAGGTCGCCTCCGCCGAGAGGCGGGTGAAGTTGCCGGCGATGCCGCGCAGCAGACAGTTCGCGGGGGTTTTGACGGTCGGGTCCGCGGAGGTCGGCAGACACCAGCCCATCGACTGAGCGGTGGCAGTGATCGGGTTGTACGAAATCGCCTCGCGGCTCAGGCTCGTGAAGTTGGCGCGATAGCTCAGTTCGCCGCCCAGGATCGGCCGGTTGAAGACGTTGGCATAGTCGATCACCGGGTGAACGATCGGAATCTGCCGCTGCACGTCGGCCTCGGAGAAGCCGTAGAAGTACATGCCGCGGGCATCGAAGAACGAGCGCGTGCCGACGCCGGTCAGGTACAGCTGCGACACGGCATCGGTCGGGATGGTGGAGAACACCGCCTGCGGTCGCCGGAAGGTGCCGAGCGAATAGTCCTGGAAGAATGTCCGGTCGGAGACCAGCGTGCCGTCCCAGCCCCACGACCAGCGGTCGTTGATGGCGAAGTCACCCTTCGTGGTGACGCCGCCGCGCCAATCCCGGTAGCCTGGCGTCGCCGGACCTTCGGTGCGCAGGAACTCGTCCTTATCGAGCTGACGGATGCCGTAGCCGCGAATCTCGTAGGAGCCGTTGATCATCCGCTGGCGGAACTGGCCCTGCATCAGCACGCCCTGCTTGGTGGTAAAGCGGGGGGTCAGCGTCAGGTCGTAGTCCGGCGCGAGCGCGATGTAATACGGCGTCTGCAGGCCGATGCCGTACTTCGTGTTCGACGAGGCAAGCGGCATTAGAAAGCCTGTCTTCCGCTTCACCGTCGGATCCGGCGAGTAGAAGTAGGGCATGTAGGCAAGGGGCACGCCGAAGAACTCCAGCCGCGCATCCTCGTAATAGAGCATCTTCTCGCCCTGATCGTGGATGATGCGCGCAGCCTTGATCTGCCACAGCGGCGGCTTCTTCGGATTGTCCTTACACGCGGCACAGGCGGTGTAGACGCCGTTCTGGAACACGGTGAAGTTGCCGCCGGAGCGGTCGGCGCGGGTCGCAGCCATCCGTGTCTGGTCGGCGGTGTCCATGCGCAGCGAATCAACGAAGCCGTCGCGATAATCGTCGCTGAGCTCGAGGTAATTCGCGTAGGTGATCTTGCCGTCCTTGTCCGTCATCCGGACATTGCCTTCGGCGGCGAGGCGCTTGGTCTTCTGGTTGTAGGTGACGCGGTCGGCTTCCAGCGTGGTGCCGTTGTAGAAGATCTGCACGCCGCCAACCGCCGACACCAGCGAATTGACGTTGTCGTAGTTCATCTCCTGCGCCTGCACGAGCATCTGCCCGTCATCGTTGCTACGGGTCTGCGGCGGCGGCGGCTTCGGAGCGGGCGGGTTGAACGTGTAGGTCTGCTGGGCGTGCGCGGGCGCAGCCGTCAGCAACGCCGCCGGCGCGAAGGCGGCCAGTGCAAGCGACAGGTGTGCGACGGCACACGCGCAACGCATGATCATGCGGCGCCGAGTGACGCGAACAGACGTACGGCGGGTGGCGACTGGCGTCGTCATCAGCCGTCCTCCAGGTACAACAAGGCCAGCAAACCGACGAGGCTGCCAACCGCTACCGGCAACCACGCCGCAGTGATTGGATGCATCAACTCGGCCTTGCTCAGATCTTCAGTGACTTTCGACAGGACATAAAGCAGAAACCCCGCCGCGATGCCACTCAAAACCATCTTCTGGACACCGCCGAGGCGAAAGAATCTGAGGCTGACGGCCGAGGCCAGCATGACCATTGCGGCTAACAAGAACGGTCTGGACAGCAGTTTTTGATATTGCAGCCGGTAGCCCGCGGTCGACAGCCCCGAATTCTGCGACGAGGTGATGTAATCGGGCAACTCCCAGAACGACACGGATTCGGGGTTGGCGAAGCTTCCGCGCACCTGATCGGGGGTGAGATTCGTCTTGATTCGATGGGTGTCCTCCGCCAGCGGCGGGGCGTCGAAGGTGTAGCGACGCACACCCTTCAACAGCCAGTAACCATCTTCCAAGGTGGCCTCGCGCGCGTCCAGCCGCTCCTTGAATTTGTGCTGCGGATCGAACCGGAAGACGGTGAGGCCGGCGAGTGCGACACCGCGCCGCTGGCTGCTGGCGGCATTGATGATGGTCTGACCCTCGTTCGTGACCTGGTTGAGCCAGAAGCCGACCGCGTCCTGCATCATCTGCGTGCGATCGCCGAACAGCAGGGTTTCGTTCGCCTGGGCGCGTTCCTGCATCTCTGCCGACACCGGATTGTAGACCGTGGTGGCGATCACCCCGAGCACCAGCGCGCTGACCAGGGCAGGGGTCATGAATTGCCAAGCCGAAACCCCGGCGGCCCGCGCCACCACCAGTTCCAGCCGCCGCGACAAATTGAGGTAGCAGGACATCGCCGCCACCAGCACGCAGAACGGCATCAACCGCTCCAACAGCTGCGGCACGCGAAACAGCGAGGTCTGCACCACGAGCCAGGTCGGCACGTCGATGCCGGACGTCTTACGGGTCAGTTCGATGTAGTCCACCAGCACGATCAGCACGAACACGCCGGCGAACACGCCAAGCGCTGCACCGACGAACTTGCCGGCGAAGTAACGGGCCAAAGTGTTGGTGACCATCGCGCCCTCCGCTCTACGAGGAGGCCGACGGCGTCAGCCGGCGCGACACGCGCTCGACGAGGCCGTTGATGGTGTCGAGCAGCACCGTCGGCGGCTCGAGCGTTTTGACGTTCAAGATCGCCCAGATGCTGAACAGGAAGGTCGCCAGCAGCATCGCATATTGCAGCGGTGCCGCATAAGCCGAGTTCACCGCCATGACGGTGCAGGCAAATCCGGCCAGGCGCAGCGCGCCGACCGAAAGAATCGCATTGGTGATCGACAGGCTGCGGCTCTGGCGCGTGGTGCGCGGCGAGCCGAGGAAGGCGAAGGTCAGCGCCATGAACGCGAACGGATAGAGCGGTGAGGTCAGACGTTCGTGCAGTTCGGCGCGGAATTGCCCGGGAAACTGCTTGAACATCGGATCGTCGGGATCGGGATTGAACAGCTCCCACAGGTAGCGTTCGCGGATCGAATAGGTGACGGCGGACGAGACGTTACCGATCTTCGACATATCGAAGGCGTAGCGGTCGAACACGATCAGCGTCGGCTCGCGGCGGCCGGCTTGGAAGCGCTGCAGGTTGCCTTCGTCGAGAACGAGATAGGAGCCGCTCTCGTTTTTCAGCACGGTGCCGCGATCCGCAATGATGGTGACGCGCTCGTTCGGATCGCGACGATCGTCGACGAAGATACCGACCAGGAGTCCGCCCGGCTGGCGATCGCGCACGCGCAGTGTCAGGTTGCGCTCGACCTCGACGAACTTACCGGTCTGCAGCACGTTGGTCAGCACGTCGGCGGTGATCTCGCGCTGCCAGGCCTTCAGCCGGCGCAGTCCGTCAGGCGCGATGAAGGCTGAGGTCGCAAGGATCAGCAGCGACACGACGATGGTTACGTACAGGAACGGACGGAACAGCCGCCAGGGCTGCATGCCGGCGGCGTTCATGACGATGATCTCGGAATCGGTGGAGAGCTTGTTCAGAGCGTAGGCCACCGCGATCACCAAAGCGATCGGCGCGATCACCAGCACGAGATAGGGGATCGCAAGTCCGGTCAGTCCGATGAAGACGAGCACGGTCTGGCCCTGGCTCGTCATCACGTCGATGCCGCGCAGCGCCTGCGTGATCCAAATCACGCCGGTCAGCGTCGTCACGACGAGCACGAACGCCGCAAACGTCTGACGGAAGATATAGCTGTCGATCGACCCCATCGGTCAGCGCAAGCCGTCCCCTTTGATGCCGCAGCAGATGATGCAATCCCGTCCCCACGGGCGTTGCGGATAGCTGACGGCTCACCACCCCTCAAGCTTTACCATCCCATTGAGAGGTCAACAAAATGGCCTGTCGATGGCCACCCCCTTGTCAGGCGCGATTGTTGGTTAATTGTGGCCTTCCGGGCACGACCATACCCCGTGTATGGCCGCTTCCGGCGCTTGGCAGCGGCTGTAGCCCCAGGCCATAGTGCGATGGTCGCCGGGCGCGGCACATCCTCTGAACGCCGATTCGGCTTCGCGGAATCGGATTCGTCGCATATCCTGTTGTTTGGGCATGAACTTTCCCGAAAACCGGCCCCGGTTCGGACGTCGCGCCCGAAGGGTCGATTCCGGCCTCAAGCTCTGGAGGTTTTCATGTCCGATTCCATCACGATCGGCTTCGTTCCGCTCTCGGCCGCCGCCAAGAGTGTTCTGGTCCTGTTCACCGATGAATCCCTGAAATTTGGCTCGGCATCGGCAAAAATTCTTGGTGGAACCGCAGAGACCGTGAAGCGAGCGGCGTCGGCTGCCCGTTTCAAGGGCAAGGCCGGGGCGGCGCTCGATATTTTGGCGCCGGCTGGACTAAAGGCCGAACGGTTGATCGTGATCGGCACCGGCAAGGCCGGGGCGCTGAAGGCCGAGGATTACATCAAGCTCGGCGGTCAGATTTCCGGACGGCTGAAGAACGCGCCAGCGGTCACGGTGGTCGCCGAACTCGCAGGCGGCGCCTTCAAGCCCGCCGATGTCGCCGCGGTGGCGTCTGGCATCCGGCTGCGGGCTTATACCTTTGACCGCTACAAGACGAAGAAGAAGGATGACGACGATACGCCGAAGCTTGCCGTGTCGATCGCCGTTTCGGATGTCTCGGCGGCGAAGAAGGCGTTCGCACCGGTCGACCAGGTGACCGACGGTGTCATCGTCGCCCGCGATCTCGTCAACGAGCCGCCGAACGTTCTCTATCCGGAGGAGTTCGCCAAGCGCGCAGCACAACTGCGCAAGCTCGGCGTCCAGGTCGAGATCTTCGATAAGAAGGCGATGACCAAACTCGGCATGGGCGCGCTGCTTGGCGTGGCACAGGGCTCGGTGCGCGAGGGCCGCATGGTCGTGATGCGCTGGAACGGCGGCAAGAAGGGCGACAAGCCGGTCGGTTTCGTCGGCAAGGGTGTCTGCTTCGACACTGGCGGCATCTCAATCAAACCCGCCGGCGGCATGGAGGAGATGAAGGGCGACATGGCGGGCGCGGCCTGCGTGGTCGGCCTGATGCACGCGCTCGCCGCACGTAAGGCGAAGGTGAACGCGATCGGCGCCATCGGCCTGGTCGAGAATATGCCGGACGGGAACGCGCAGCGGCCCGGCGACATCGTCAAGACCATGTCGGGCCAGACCATCGAGATCATCAATACCGATGCCGAAGGTCGGCTCGTGCTTGCCGACGTGCTCTATTACGTGGCGAAGACCTACAAGCCGCAATTCATGGTCGATCTTGCGACGCTGACCGGCGCGATCCTAGTTGCGCTCGGCACCGAGCATGCGGGCCTGTTCTCCAACAACGACGAGCTGTCGGAGCGGCTGCGGCTTGCAGGTCTCGCGACCGGCGAGACCGTGTGGCGGATGCCGCTCGGTGCAGCCTACGACAAGCTGATCGATTCCAAGTTTGCGGACATGAAGAACACCGGTCCGCGCTACGGCGGCTCGATCACTGCGGCCCAACTGTTGCAGCGCTTCGTCAATGAGACGCCGTGGGCGCATATCGATATCGCCGGCACTGGCATGGGCGCGCCGTCGAGCGACATCAACACGTCGTTCGGAACCGGTTACGGCGTGCGGCTGCTCGATCGGCTGGTGGCCGACTACTACGAAGCGAAGAAATGATCAGAGCGCGGCGGCGGCCATGACCGAAGTGCTGTTCTATCATCTGCAGAACCAGACGGTGGAACGCGTGCTGCCGCCGCTGCTCGAGAAGTCGCTCGAGCGCGGCTGGCGCGTGGTGGTGCAGGCGGCGTCGGAGGAACGTGCCGACGCGCTCGACTCGCATCTGTGGACCTATCGTGACGACTCGTTCCTGCCGCATGGAACCTGGCGCGATCGGGATGCGGCCGAACAGCCGATCATCCTGGCAGTGCAGGACGATAACCCGAACCAGGCCTCGGTCCGTTTCCTGATCGACTGTGCCGATCTGCCCGCGGACGCGGCGGGCTATCAGCGTCTCGTGCTGATGTTCAATGGTGATGACGAGGATGCGACCGTGGCCGCGCGAGCTGCGTGGACGGCCAGCAAGGCGAAGGGTTTCGATGTCACTTATTGGCAGAGTGATGAACTCGGCCGCTGGCAGAGGAAAGCCTGACGCTGCGCCGCATCAAACGTTGCGATGACGGCGCGCCGATGGCATTAAGCATCTTCGGGGATTAAGGGTGTGAACAGTGCTGCGGGTCACGGTGATGCCGCAAAGCCTCTGTTGAACCTGTTGATGTTGGATTCTGGCGATGCGATCGTGCATCGCGATCAGGCGTGGCTTGTAGGCGTGGTTGGCGAATGAAGTGGTTGATGCAGCATAGGCGCGTGACGGTTGCCCTGCTTGCGGCGACACCGCTGCTCGCAGGGTGCGGCGCGGCGGACTTTTCGCTGAAGGATGCGGAGTGGTTCAACCGCCCGACGCGGATGTTCAACCGCAGCCTGACTCTCGAGACGCCGCCCTTGTCCGACGACCGGCCGGTTGCTGCTTCCGACCTGATTAGCGCCGAAGGATATTGCGCCGGCATGATGACCGGCGATGCCAATGCGATGACCGATACCGGCGTGCCTGCGGGGGCCGAGCCGGCGTCGGGCGGGATCGCGATTGGTCGTTCCGAATGCGACGTGGCGCGCGTGGCGGGCCAACCCGACAACGTGTCGATCACCAACGAGGGCGGTCAGCGCATTACGGTGTTGACCTATGTGCGCGGTCCGCGTCCGGGCATCTATCGTTTCGCGGGGGGGCGGCTGAATTCAATGGAGCGGGGCGCTGAGCCTGAGCCTGCGCCGACCCGTACCAAGGGGCGCCAGAAGGCGCGCCACGGCTGATTTCGCCGATCAAAACTCTGCTGCATCATTTTTGAATGGGCGCCTGATCGAGAGGGAGGCAGAGGCTTTTGCTTGCGCATCATCCTCAGCCGAAAGCGTGGTTCAAGAACCACTACGCACTTTCGCTTCGTGCGCTTGCGGGAGCGGGATCATAAGGCGGCTCCTCAGCACGTTTCGCTTAACCCGACGCAGCTTCCAGCGACGAACTCGCTTGCAGCCACTCGTCTTCGGCGCGCGCGAGCGCTGCTGCTGCGGCACTGCGAGCCTTCGATAGTTGCGCGGCCTTGGCCGGATCGCGCTGGAAGATGTCGGGCAAGGCCAGCGCCGCATCGATCTTGGCGATGATACCGTTGATGCGTTCGATCTCCGCTTCCGCATCGGAGACCTTCTGCCGCAACGGCTTGCGGTCGATCTTCTCTGCGCGCCGCGTCTCATCGCGGCGCGGTGCGCTGTCGTCGCGCTCGCGCTGGGATCGCTGGCCGCGCGCTGAGAGAACTTCCCGACGGTAATCGTCGAGGTCACCTTCGTAAGGCGTGACGGCGCCGTTCGCCACGACCCACAGTCGGTCGGCGCAGGCGTCGATCAGGTAGCGATCGTGGCTGACCATGATCACGGCGCCGGGAAATTCGTTGATCGCTTCGGCGAGCGCCGCGCGGCTGTCGATGTCGAGATGGTTGGTCGGCTCGTCGAGGATGATCAGCTGCGGGGCGAAAAACGTCGCGAGCCCGAGCAGCAGTCGGGCCTTCTCGCCGCCGGACAGGCTGGTGACCTTCGTGTCGGCGGCCTGGCCGGAGAAGCCGATGGCGCCGGCGCGGGCGCGGATCTTGGTCTCTGGCGCGTCGGGCATCAGTTGCCGGACGTGGCTGTAGGGCGAACCGTCGAGGTTCAGTTCGTCCACCTGGTGCTGGGCGAAGTAGCCGACAGCGAGCTTGTCGGCGCGCGTCACGTTACCCGAGAATGGCGCGAGGCGATTGGCGAGCAGCTTCACCAGCGTCGATTTGCCGTTGCCGTTCTGCCCGAGCAGGGCGATGCGATCGTCGTTGTCGATGCGCAGCGTGATGCGATTCAGCACCGGCTTGTCCGGGTCGTAGCCGACGGCGACGCCGTTCACCGCGATGATCGGCGGCGACAGCAGCTTTTCCGGTGCGGGGAATGTGATCTCGCGCACGTCCTGGGTGACGAGCGCGGTGATCGGCTGCATCCGCTCCAGCATCTTCACGCGTGATTGCGCCTGGCGTGCCTTCGACGCCTTCGCCTTGAAGCGATCGACGAATGCCTGCAGCTTCGCGCGCTCCGCTTCCTGCCGCTTCACCGCCTTGGCGTCGAGCAGTTCGCGCGCCGCGCGCTGTTGCGCGAACGAGGCATATGCGCCGCGATAGAGCGTCAGCTTGCCGCGATCGAGGTGCAGGATCTGATCGACGGAGTTTTCCAACAGGTCGCGGTCGTGGCTGACGACGATCACCGTGCGCGGATAGCGCGCCAGATGATCCTCCAGCCACAGCGTGCCTTCGAGATCGAGATAGTTGGTCGGCTCGTCCAGCAATAGCAGGTCGGGAGCTGCGAACAGCGTCGCCGCGAGCGCCACGCGCATGCGCCAGCCGCCGGAGAATTCCTGGCAGGGACGCTGCTGATCTTCGGCCGAGAAACCGAGGCCGGAGAGAATGGCGGCCGCGCGCGCCGGCGCCGAATGCGCGTCGATATCCACCAGCCGGGTCTGAATCTCGGCGATCCGGTCCGGGTCCTGTGCTGTTTCGGCCTCGGCGAGCAGGCTTGCGCGCTCGGTGTCGGCTGAGAGCACCACCGCGATCAGGCTCTCCGGGCCGCTCGGGGCTTCCTGCGCGAGGCTGCCGATCCGCCAGCGCGCCGGCACTTCGATGCGGCCGCTCTCGGTCGCGAGTTCGCCGCGGATCGCCTTGAACAGGGTGGACTTGCCGGTTCCATTACGGCCGACGAAACCGACGCGCGCGCCCGGCACGATCCGCACAGTGGCGTGATCGATCAGCAGGCGTCCGGCGACGCGGATCGAGATGTCGGTGATGGACAGCATGGCGGCGTTATTCACCGCTTCAGAGCTGGAACGCAACCGCTTTTATCGAGCGTTTCGGCGTCACGCGACGCGGACTGAACGTATCAGCGGGGTTTGTCGTCGGCCGGGGGCTCATGCGCCTCACGCGCCTGCAACTCGTTGAGGAGGTGCTGCAGCCGATCCGGAAACGGCGCGCTGAACCCGATCGTCTGCTTCAGTTTCTCGCCGATGCCGCGCGCCACCGCGCGGCTGGTGGAAGGATCGAGCTGAAGGCCGTCGTCGTCATTGGTGCGGGTCGACATTAAGGGGTTCCATCGATTCAACGCGCTTGCGGTAGATCAAGCGGTGATGGAGGAAATGGTTGCGAGAAACCGGTGGAGATGGTGAGCAACTCGTAAATTTTTATTCAAATTGGTGCAGACTGTCTTTTTGCCGGGAACCTGAACGCTTGGCAATAACAAAACCCCGGTGCGTTGGGCGGCACCGGGGGCCTTTTGCAAGTTGCAAGCCTGCAGCGGTCCTGCGATCTGACCCCGTCTCCAATCAGAATGCGCAGACGTTGACCGTGCGCCAGCGCATGCCCTTGCGGGTCTGCACGAGCCGCTGCTGATAGCAGCTGCGGGCGTAGACCGGGCCACCGACCACGAAGGACGGACCGAAGCCGTAGTAGCCATGGTGATGGTGGTGATGCGGATGCCAGCCGCCGCCGAGCTTGACGGTGAACGCTGAGGCCGAGGTCGGCATCAGCGCGACGGCGGTGAGGGAGGCGGCCGCGGCGAGGCCGAGAACGAGTTTGCGGATCATGGTCGTGGTCTCCAAGGTTGGGGCGCTGTCTGCCCGTGTGGTGTCCCATGGCCGGTTCGTCTCAGCCGCGGTTGCGCGCGTTCAAGGCCGGGGCGGATCATTTTTTGTCGATGTGTTTGAACCTGGATGCGGATTGACGCGATCGGGCGGAGTACTGCGCCGAAGGCCGCGCG
Source organism: Afipia sp. P52-10 (assembly GCF_000516555.1). Classification (NCBI taxonomy): domain Bacteria; kingdom Pseudomonadati; phylum Pseudomonadota; class Alphaproteobacteria; order Hyphomicrobiales; family Nitrobacteraceae; genus Afipia; species Afipia sp. P52-10. Next base: position 283,174 of record NZ_AZSJ01000007.1, read on the forward strand.
CAAAAAGGAACCCCGGCTGGTGAGGCCGGGGTCGAGGTTGGTCAGTCACAGGGAGAAAGAAGGGTCAGCGGCAGACATTCACCGTGCGATAGCGGGGGCCGAACGGGGTCGGCACCAGGCGCTGCTGAATGCAGCCGCGATGACGGAAGTGGGCGTGGGAGCCGCGCCAGTCACGCTTCATGCCGAAGCCATGATAGGGGCGATGATGGTCATAGCCGCGGTAGTGCGGACCGCCGTCCCAGGCGGAAGCCGCCGTCGGTGCGATCGCTGCGGCACCGAGCGACGCTGCGGCAACAAGACCAAGAGCAAGCTTGCGAAACATCATACTCTCCATTCCAGGACGTACAGTCCGGCTTTGCGAACGGTCTGTGCGCGTGGCTGTTAGCCCTGCGCTACGGCCGTTCAATGCAGGAGAGCCTAGTGGGTGATCACTGAACGGGGCCGTCACGGGCCGGTCAGACTGAGTTCACCTTCATGAATTCGCCGCAAGCTAGATGACATGACCGTAAGGAAGGGATCTGACCTGCGCGGCCTTCTGTCCGCGCTTTGGCCCGAATTCCGCGTGCAAATGCAGCAGCCGCCCCGCTTGCCGGAGCGGAAAGGCATCGTTATAAGCCCGGCACCTCATTAACCATTGCCTGCAGGGACCAGATCATGGCGATTGAACGCACCTTCTCGATCATCAAGCCGGACGCGACCGAGCGTAATCTCACCGGCGCCATCAACGCCATCATCGAGAAGGCGGGACTTCGCATCGTCGCGCAGAAGCGTATCCGCATGACCAAGGAACAGGCCGAGACCTTCTACGCCGTGCACAAGGCGCGTCCGTTCTTCGGCGAACTGGTCGACTTCATGATTTCGGCTCCGGTCGTCGTGCAGGTGCTGGAAGGCGACAATGCGATCGCGCGCTATCGCGACGTGATGGGCGCGACCGATCCGTCGAAGGCGGCCGATGGCACCATCCGCAAGCTGCATGCGAAGTCGATCGGCGAGAACTCGGTGCATGGTTCGGACGCGGCCGAGACTGCGGCGATCGAGATTGCGCAGTTCTTCTCCGGTAACGAGATCGTCGGCTGAGCTGATCAGGCTTACAGTTGCAAAACGCCGGGCGTGTTCGCGCCCGGCGTTTTCGTTTGTCCGGACCAGCGTCTTTGTGGATCAGGCGGAGGGGGCGATCAGCGGCGTGCCGCTGGCCTCGCTGCCTTCGATGATGCATCGGTCGCCGTCGATGCGCACGCGCATGTCGGCGACGAGCTTCAGCGCCGCCGGATAGATGCGATGCTCGACGGTGAGGATGCGCCCGGACAGCGTCTCCGGGGTGTCGTCGTCAGCCACCGCGACCGCGCCCTGCATGATGATGGGGCCTGCGTCGGTATCCGGGGTGACGAAATGCACGGTCGCGCCGGAGAGCTTGACGCCAGCCTTGATCGCCTGGGCGTGCGGCTCCAGCCCCGGAAACGAGGGCAGCAGCGAGGGATGGATGTTCAGCATCCGGCCCTGCCAGCGCAGCACGAAATCGGCGGTGAACAGCCGCATGAAGCCGGCGAGGCAGACGATGTCGATGCTGCGGCTGTCCAGCACCGCCTGCAGCGCGGCCTCGAAGCCGGCGCGGTCTTTGCCGTAGGGCTTGCTCGCGACGATTTCCACCGGAATGCCAGCCTCGCGCGCCTTCGCCACGCCAGCCGCATCCGGCTTGTTGGAAATGACGACGGTGATCTCGGCGGGAAACGCGTTGTCGCGCGCGGCCTCGATCAGCGCGCTCATGTTGGAGCCGCGCCCGGAGATCAGAATGGCAACGCGCCGTCGCATCGCGTTACGGCTTCATGTCGAGTTGGTTGTCATAGACGACACGCTCGTCGCCGTCCGCTGCGATCACCTGGCCGAGCGGCATCACGGTCTCGCCTGAGCTCATCAGCACATCGGTCACCCGTTGCGCCGCCTCCGCCTTGACGATCGCGACCATGCCGACGCCGCAGTTGAAGGTGCGCAGCATCTCGCGCTCGGCGATGCCGCCTTGCGCCGCCAGCCACTTGAACACCGGCAGCATCTTCAATTCGGCGAGGTCGATCCGCACGCCGAGGCCGTTCGGCAGCACGCGCGGAATGTTGTCGGTGAAGCCGCCGCCGGTGATGTGGGCGAGTGCCTTCACCGCACCGGTCTCGCGGATCGCGCGCAGGCAGGATTTGACGTAGAGGCGGGTGGGCGTGAGCAGCGCGCCACCGAGCGTCATCACCGGCGCGAACGGGGCTGGCGCATCCCAGCCGAGGCCAGAGACCTCGACGATCTTGCGCACCAGCGAATAGCCGTTGGAGTGGACGCCGGAGGAGGCGAGGCCGATCACCACGTCACCGGCGGCGATGTCCTTGGTCGGCAGCAGCGTGCCGCGTTCAGCGGCGCCGACAGCGAAACCCGCGAGGTCGTAGTCGCCGTCCTTGTAGAGGCCGGGCATCTCGGCGGTCTCGCCGCCGATCAGCGCGCAGCCGGATTCGCGGCACCCTTCGGCGACGCCCGCGACGATTGCCGCGGTTGCCTCCGGATCGAGCTTGCCGCAGGCAAAGTAGTCGAGGAAGAACAGCGGCTCGGCGCCCTGGACCACCAGATCGTTCACCGACATCGCCACCAGATCGATGCCGATGCCGGTGTGGATCTTGGTCTCGATCGCGATCTTGACCTTGGTGCCGACCCCGTCGGTGGCCGCCACCAGGACCGGGTCCTTGAAGCCTGCGGCCTTGAGATCAAACAGCCCGCCGAAGCCGCCGATTTCCGCATCGGCGCCCGGTCGAGCGGTTGCGCGCACCATCGGCTTGATCAGGTCGACCAGCCGGTTGCCGGCATCGATATCGACGCCCGCGTCGGCGTAGGTGAGGCTGTTCTTGCGGTCGGTCATCTCTTTCGGCCGGTCGAGAGGGCTATGGGTCGGCAATCCGCTGGTTACGCAGATTTCCTTGTCCGCGCAATGGCTCGCACCGGTCTGCCAACTGTACTATGTAGACAAGTAGCCGGGCGGGGCACTCCGTGGGGAGGGGTGCCCGCCCGGCGTCCGGGACCTGCGCGTGAATATTCCAAACCTCATTACCTTGGTCCGGATCCTGCTGGTTCCGGTCATCATCTGGGCGATCACATCCGGTCAGATGGCGGTGGCGTTCGTGCTGTTCTTCATCGCCGGCCTGAGCGATGCAGTGGACGGCTTCCTCGCCAAGCGCTTCAACATGCAGAGCGAGATCGGTGCGATGCTCGATCCGCTGGCGGACAAGTGCCTGTTGGTATCGATCTACGTCGCGCTCGGCATCGTCGCCGAAATTCCGCGCTGGCTGGTGATCCTGGTGGTCTCGCGCGACATTATCATCATCGGCGCGGTGATCGTCTCCTGGCTGGTGGGCCGGCCGATCCCGATGAAGCCGCTGATGGTCTCGAAACTGAACACGGTGGCGCAGGTGTTCTATGCCGGCGTGATCATGGCCGCACTCGGCTTCGGCTTCGCGGTGGCACCGCTGGACATGATCCTGATGGCGGCGGTGACGGTGCTGACACTGGCGTCGGTCGGCTTTTACCTGGTCGAGTGGATGCGCCACATGAGCGAGTTGGAATCGAACCAATAGCGGGATCTCGGTTGCTGTCTTGCTTTGGGCGCGATCGTGGTCGAGAAGCGGAACGGGCGCTGCAGCAAGGCGCATCGGGAGTTTGAGTCAAGTGGCAGGTAGCGCGCAACCGCGGCAACTGGCGTTTTCCTTGCCGCATGCGGAAAGCCTTACGCGCGAGGATTTTCTCGAAGGGCCGGGCAATGCCGCAGCCGTCGCGCTGATCGACCGCTGGCCGGACTGGCCGGCCCGGACCGTCATGCTGACCGGCGAAAGCGGGGCCGGCAAGAGTCATCTCGCATCGATCTGGGCGGTCAATTCCGGCGCGCGGCTGACGGCGGCGCGGGCTCTGACGGCGGCGACTGTGCCTGATGCGCTGGCGACCGGCGCGCTGGTGATCGAGGACGTCGCCCCGTCCGCGGTGGACGAGCGGGCGCTATTTCATCTGCTCAACCTCGCTCGCCAGCAGCAGGCGGACGTGCTGATGACCGCGCGTACGCTTCCGGCCACCTGGACCTTTGATCTGCCGGACCTCGCCTCGCGACTGCGGGCGGTTCCGGTGGTGACGCTGGCGTCGCCGGACGATGCGCTCTTGCGGGCGCTGATCGTCAAATTGTGCATGGACCGGCAGCTCACCGTCGATGAGAGCCTGGTTAATTACGTTGCGGCGCGGATTGAACGCTCCTTTGCTGCAGCGCGAAGGGCCGTGGACCTGCTGGATCGCGAATCGCTGCGGCTCGGACGGCCGGTGACGCGAGCCCTGGCTTCGGAACTGTTGCGGGGACCAGCGGCTTGATTCCGGAAAGCGCTCGGGCGAGGACACCTCGCCGCGCTGAGGTCGTGTCCCGGGAGGTCGGGTGGGTGGTAAGGTCCGGTGGATCGGGTCATGAGCAGCGCATTCGGAACCAGCCTGGCGACAAGGCCGTCTGGACCGCCATGGGAAGGAAGCTCATCATGTCATCCCAGCGTCACGGTCGATGGCGATGCTCCGCCGCGCTTTGATTCCCGTACGAATGGGCCGTGCGACCAGTTGGGTGATGGGTGATGGACTCGCCAGAAGTTGTTGTTCTTGAAGATGAAAAGAGGCCAGAGGCGCACCAGTCGGTGACCGGAGCCGGGGCCGAGCGGTTCATCAACCGGGAACTCTCCTGGCTGCACTTCAACCGCCGCGTCCTCGAGGAGTCCGTCAACACGCTGCATCCAGCGCTGGAACGGCTCCGCTTCCTGTCGATTTCTGCCAATAACCTTGACGAGTTCTTCATGGTCCGCGTCGCCGGCCTGAAGGCGCAGGTGCGCGAGGGCATCGTCGAGAAGAGCCCGGACGGGCTGTCTCCGGCCGAGCAGCTCGCCCGCATCAACGAAGCCGTGTCGGCGCTCGCCACCGATCAGCAGGCGATCTGGCGCGATTTGCGGACGATCCTGGCCGATGCCGGGATTGCCCTGATCGAGGGTCGCGAGGTCACCAAGCAGGAGCGGACCTGGATCGAAGACCACTTCCTGCACAACATTTTTCCGCTGCTGACGCCGCTGGCGATCGACCCGGCGCACCCATTCCCGTTCATTCCGAGCCTCGGCTTCTCGATCGCGCTGCAGCTCTCGCGCGTGTCCGACGGCAAGGCGATGAACGCGTTGATCCGCATGCCCGGCAAGATCGACCGTTTCATCCGCCTGCCTTCGGCCAAGGACGAGGCGATGCGGCTGATGACCTTGGAGCAGGCCACCAGCCTGTTCATCGGGCGGCTGTTCCCCGGCTACATGGTGAAGGGGCAGGGCGCGTTCCGTATCATCCGCGACTCCGAGATCGAAATCGAGGAAGAGGCGGAAGACCTGGTCCGCACCTTCGAGACCGCGCTGAAGCGCCGCCGCCGTGGATCGGTGATCCGCCTCGAGATCGAGGCGGCGATGCCTGAGGAGCTGCGCGCATTCGTGCAACGTGAACTCGCGGTCGCCGATGACGAGATGTTCCTGGTTGATGGCGTGCTGGCGATGAACGAACTGTCGCAGCTCACGCGGCTCGACCGGCCGGACCTGGAGTTCGCACCCTACGTGCCGCGCCATCCCGAGCGCGTGCGCGATCATGGCGGCGACATCTTCGCGGCGATCCGGCAAAAGGATCTGGTCGTGCACCATCCTTACGAGTCGTTCGACGTGGTGGTGCAGTTCCTGCAGCAGGCGTCGCGCGATCCGGACGTGGTGGCAATCAAGCAAACGCTGTATCGCACCTCGTCCAACTCGCCGATCGTCAAAGCGCTGGTGGAAGCGGCCGAGGCCGGCAAGTCGGTCACCGCGCTGATCGAGCTGAAGGCGCGCTTCGACGAGGAGGCGAACATCCGCTGGGCACGCGACATGGAGCGCGCGGGCGTGCAGGTCGTCTACGGCTTCATCGAACTGAAGACGCACGCGAAGCTATCGCTGGTGGTGCGCCGCGAAGGCGGCAGCCTCACGACCTACGTGCACGTCGGCACGGGCAACTATCATCCGGTCACCGCGCGCATCTATACCGACCTGTCATACTTCACCTCCGACAGCGTGATCGGCCGCGATGTGGCGCGCGTGTTCAACTTCATCACCGGCTACGCCGAACCGATCGATATCGAGCGGATGGCGGTGTCGCCGCTGACGCTGCGCCGGAGCATCCTTGGCCACATCCACGGCGAGGCCGCCTATGCCAAGCAGGGCAAGCCTGCGGCGATCTGGATGAAGATGAATTCGCTGGTCGATCCGGAGATCATTGATGCGCTCTATGAGGCATCCAATGCCGGCGTCTCGATCGATCTTGTCGTGCGCGGAATCTGCTGCCTGCGGCCCGGCGTCCCTGGCCTGTCGGAAAACATCCGCGTGAAGTCGATCATCGGCCGGTTCCTGGAACATGGCCGAATCTACTGCTTTGGCATGGGATATGGGCTGCCGTCACCGAAAGCGGCTGTGTATATCTCGTCGGCGGACATGATGCCGCGCAATCTCGACCGCCGCGTCGAGGTGCTCTGTCCGTTGCAGAATCCGACGGTGCATCAACAGGTTCTGGACCAGATCATGGTCGCGAATCTGAAGGACAACGAGCAGAGCTGGCAGTTGTTGCCGGATGGGTCGTCAACGCGTATGAAGGCCGCGAGGGGCGAGGAGCCCTTCAACCTGCACAAATACTTCATGACGAATCCAAGTCTGTCGGGCCGTGGCAAGTCGCTCAAAGAATCCTCACCGCGCAGACTCACGCGCCGTTCGGACCGCCAGCAATCCTCTTCATAACCACAAGCTCGTGCAGCTTCGTCACGCGCGCCTGACCCACGCATCGCGGACGTCTGGGCCTGCGGTCGCGGTCATCGACATCGGTTCGAACTCGGTGCGTCTCGTCGTCTACGAGGCGCTGACGCGCAGCCTGACTCCGTTCTTCAACGAGAAGATCCTCTGCGGTCTTGGTCGTGAGGTGTATTCGAGCGGACTGTTGGCAGCGGACGCCGTCGAGCGAGCGCTTGGCGCCTTGCGCCGCTTCCGCGCGCTCTGCCGCGTCATGCATGTGGGGCGGACCTATGTGATCGCCACTGCCGCCTGTCGCGATGCCAAGAACGGACCCGAGTTCATCGCCCGCGCCGAAAAGATCGCCGGCACCAGGATCGAAATCCTCTCCGGCGCGCAGGAAGCCAAGCAGTCCGCGCTCGGCGTGGTGTCGGGCGTCTACAAGCCGGACGGCATCGTCGGCGATCTTGGCGGTGGTTCGCTCGAACTGGTGGACATCTTGGGCCGCCGCGTCAGCCGTGGCGTGTCGCTGCCGCTCGGCGGCCTCGCGCTGCAGGACATGTCGCGCAAGTCGATCAAGCGCGCCGAGAAGATCGTCAAAGACGCGCTCTCCGGGCTCGACGAACTGAAGGCCGGGCGCGGCCGTATCTTCTATGCGGTGGGCGGAACCTGGCGTGCGCTGGCGCGGCTGCACATCTCGCAGACCAATTATCCGCTGCGCGTGATGCATGGCTATTCCATCCCGGCCGACGAGGCGCTGGCGTTCGTGCGACGGGTGAAGCGGATGACGCCCGGGCGCACGCTGCCGGATATTGAAGCAGTTGCCGATGCGCGGCGGCCGCTGCTCGCTTACGCAGCGCTGGTGCTGGAACACATCATTCGCGTCGCCAAGCCGAAGACGGTGATGATCTCCACTTACGGCGTGCGCGAAGGTCTCTTGTTCTCGAAGCTCTCCGCCGCCGAGCAGGCAAGGGACGGGCTGCTTGCGGCCGCGAGCGATCTCAACGTGCTGCGCTCGCGTTCACCGCGTCATGCCGAGGAGCTGTTCGACTGGACCAGTCGCTTCATCAGGGCGGCCGAGATCGTCGAGACGCCGGAAGAGCGGCGGTTGCGCCACGTCGCCTGCCTCGTCGCCGACATCGGCTGGCGCGCACATCCCGATTATCGCGGCGAGCAGACGCTGAATCTGCTGGCGAACGGCAATTTCGGCTCGATCGATCACGAGGGCCGAGCCTTCATCGGGCTGACCGTCTACTATCGCTATGCCGGCCTTGGCGAGGCGCATGACGAGCTGTCGCCGCGCGTCGCCGAACTGGTCTCCGAAGGCATGCTGGGTTGGGCCCAGGTGCTCGGTTCGGCGATCCGCGTCGCGCACCTGATCTCGGCGGCGCAGACCGGCGTGCTCGGCGCAACCCATTTCAAACTGCGCGGTCGCAAGATGACGCTATCGTTCGAACCGCGCGTTGCCGCGCTTGCTGGCGACCGCATCGCCAACCGCTTCAAGCAGGTGACCCGGCTGATCGGTCTGAGCTCTGCGATCGAACGAAGCTGAAAGCATCAATGACTGTCATGCCCGCGCATGCGAGCATCCAGGATGCCATGTGCTCTCAGCAACGAGCGTCTCGGAGGGCTGGGTCCCAGCTTTCGTTAGGACGACGCCGAGAATTTTGAAGCGGTTCGCTAATTGCGTTCGACGCGCACCACGCGGCCCTTGTCGATCGCGAGGGCCAGCTGGCCGTGCTTGAGCGCGAGCGCCGCTTCGCCGAACAGCTCGCGGCGCCAGCCGTGCAGGGCAGGCACATCCGCCTTGTCGCTGGCGGCGATCTGCTCGAGATCGTCGATGGTGGCGATCACCTTGGCGGCGACGTGATGCCGTTCGGAGGTCATCCGCAGCAGCACCTTCAAGAGTTCGACGATCGCCGAACCCGCCGCGTTGCTGCGCGGCTTCTCCAGCTTCGGCAACGTCTGCGGATCGCGGCCAAGGCCGCGTTCCACCGCGGCGACGATGTCGGCGCCCCACTTGGAGCGCTCGAAACCCTTCGGGATCGAGCGCAGATGCGCGAGCTTCTCCAGCGAGGTCGGTGCATGAGTAGCGATGTCGCCGATGGCGTCGTCCTTGAGCACGCGGCTGCGCGGCACGTCGCGGCTTTGCGCCTCGCGCTCGCGCCAGGCGGCGACCTCCATCAGCACGCCGAGCTCCTTCGGCTTGCGCACGCGCGTCTTCAGCCGCTCCCAGGCGCGTGTCGGGTCGTTGTCGTAGGTGCGGGGTGAAGTGAGCACTTCCATCTCCTCCGATACCCAGTCACTGCGGCCGCGCTTCTTTAAGTCCGCATCCAGCGCCTTGAACACGTCGCGCAGGTGGGTGACGTCGGCCTCCGCGTAGACGATCTGCTCCTTGGTCAGCGGCCGGCGCGACCAGTCGGTGAAGCGGTGGGACTTGTCGGGGCGATGGCCGGTGATCTTCTCCACCAGCGCGTCGTAGGCGATACTGTCGCCGTAGCCGAGCACCATGGCCGCGACCTGGGTGTCGAAGATCGGGTGCGGCAGCATGCCGGCCCGGTGCCAGATGATTTCGATGTCCTGGCGGGCGGCGTGGAACACCTTCAGCACCCGCTCGTTGCCCATCAGGTCGAAGAACGGCTTCAGATCGATTCCTTCGGCCAGGGCGTCCACGACGACGGCTTCCTCGGCGCTGGCCATCTGGATGACACAGAGCAGGGGATAGTAGGTCGTCTCCCGCAGAAACTCGGTATCGACGGTGATGACGGGGTGTTTGGCGAGGCGTTCGCAGGCGGCTGCGAGGGCCTCGGTGGTCGCAATCAAATCCATGGGCTGCTGAATAACGCAGCTGAACGGCCTTGTCGCCCCGCTTTTAGGCGGCAACAGCGTTGATTTTAAGGGGCTTTCCACCGGAATCGGCGGCCAGGGAGGCGCCGAAGGCTGCGCCTCTCGGTTGCCGTACCGCGCCACCTCGGCTAAACCCGCTGCGCGCCGCGCCATTTGCGGATTCTCGCTCATTTTCCTTAGGGTTGTCATGCATCGCTACCGGTCCCACACCTGCGGCGCGCTTCGCGCCAGCCACATCGACGAGATCGTCCGCCTGTCCGGCTGGGTCCATCGCGTCCGGGATCACGGTGGCCTGCTGTTCATCGACCTGCGCGATCATTACGGGCTGACCCAGTGCGTGGCCGACCCCGATTCGCCCGCCTTCAAGGCGGCCGAGACGCTGCGTGCGGAATGGGTGGTGCGGATCGACGGCAAGGTCCGCCGCCGCCCGGAGGGCACCGACAACGCTGAACTGCCGACCGGCGAGGTCGAGGTGTTCATCAACGAGATCGAGGTGCTCGGCCCCGCCGCCGAGCTGCCGCTGCCGGTGTTCGGCGATCTCGATTATCCCGAGGACGTGCGGCTGAAGTACCGCTTCCTCGACCTGCGTCGCGAGCGGCTGCACAAGAACATCATGACGCGCGGGCAGATCATCGATTCGATGCGCCGCCGGATGAAGGAGGGCGGCTTCTTCGAATTCCAGACGCCGATCCTGACTGCATCGTCGCCCGAAGGCGCGCGCGACTTCCTGGTGCCGAGCCGCATCCATCCGGGCAAGTTCTATGCGCTGCCGCAGGCGCCGCAGCAGTACAAGCAGCTCCTGATGATGTCGGGCTTCGACCGCTACTTCCAGATTGCGCCGTGTTTCCGCGACGAGGATCCGCGCGCCGACCGTCTGCCCGGCGAGTTCTATCAGCTCGATGTCGAAATGAGCTTCGTCGAGCAGGAGGACGTGTTCTCGACCATGGAGCCCGTCGTCACCGGCGTCTTCAACGAGTTTGCCAACGGCAAGCCGGTGACGACGCCCTGGCCGCGCATTCCGTTCGCCGAGGCGATCCAGAAATACGGCTCCGACAAGCCCGACCTGCGCAATCCACTGGTGATGCAGGATGTCTCCGGGCACTTCCGCGGCTCCGGTTTCAAGGTGTTCGCGCGCATGCTGGAAGACCCGAAGAACCAGGTCTGGGCGATTCCGGGGCCGGGCGGCGGGTCGCGCGCCTTCTGCGACCGGATGAACTCGTGGGCGCAGGGCGAAGGCCAGCCGGGCCTCGGCTACATCATGTGGCGTGAGGGCGGCGAGGGCGCAGGTCCGCTCGCCAACAACATCGGGCCTGAGCGCACCGCAGCGATCCGCGGTCAGCTCGGCCTGAAGGAGGGCGACGCCGCGTTCTTCGTCGCCGGTGATCCGGCGAAGTTCTGGAAGTTCGCAGGGCTCGCGCGCACCAAGGTCGGCGAGGAATTGAACCTCGTCGACAAGGAGCGTTTTGCGCTCGCCTGGATCGTCGATTTCCCGATGTACGAGTATGACGAGACCGAGAAGAAGATCGACTTCTCGCATAACCCGTTTTCGATGCCGCAGGGCGGGTTGGACGCGCTGACGACGCAGGACCCGCTGACCATCAAGGCCTTCCAGTACGACATCGTCTGCAACGGCTACGAGATTGCATCGGGCGGCATCCGCAACCATCGCCCCGAGGCGATGGTGAAGGCGTTCGAGATCGCGGGCTACGGCGAGAAGGACGTGATCGAGCGGTTTGGTGGCATGTATCGTGCTTTCCAGTACGGCGCACCGCCGCATGGTGGCATGGCCGCCGGAATTGACCGGATCGTCATGTTGCTCTGCGGCACGACCAACCTGCGCGAAATCTCACTCTTCCCGATGAACCAGCGCGCGGAAGACCTGCTGATGGGCGCACCGTCGGAGGCGACCACGAAGCAGCTCCGGGAGCTTCACATCCGGCTCAATTTGCCGCAGAACTAAGCTTGCGGAGCGGCACTATGCCAGGCTGCGCTGCAACGCAGTCTGGTGCAGGTAAGAAGACTGATTGGGGCGGCGCACACCCGCAAAGGCGCCAGAGGGAATGCATGTCGTCATCGGGTTCTGAAGACCTCAACGCTGCGGCACTGGCGTATCATCGGCTGCCGAAGCCCGGAAAGCTCGAAATCAAGGCCACCAAACCGCTCGGCAACCAGCGTGACCTGGCGCTGGCCTACTCGCCGGGCGTTGCCGCCGCCTGCGAGGCGATCGCCGCCGATCCGCAGGAGGCCGCGTCACTGACGAGCCGCGCCAACCTGGTCGCCGTGGTGTCGAACGGCACCGCCGTCCTCGGCCTCGGCAATATCGGCCCGCTGGCGTCGAAGCCGGTGATGGAGGGCAAGGCGGTGCTGTTCAAGAAGTTCGCCGGCATCGATGTGTTCGACATCGAGATCAAGGCGGACACGATCGACAGCGTGGTGCAGACGGTGGCGGCGCTGGAGCCGACCTTCGGCGGCATCAACCTCGAAGACATCAAGGCGCCCGAGTGCTTCGACATCGAAGCCCAGCTCAAGGAGCGCATGAAGATCCCGGTGTTCCACGATGACCAGCACGGCACCGCCATCATCGTCGCGGCCGCTGTCGAGAACGCGATGCTGCTGACCGGCAAGAAGATCGAGAACGTCAAGATCGCCGCGGTCGGCGCGGGCGCTGCCTCGCTCGCCTGTCTCAACCTGCTCGTCTCGATGGGCGCGCAGAAGAAGAATATCTTCGTCTCCGACAAGGACGGCGTGATCCACGAAGGCCGCAACACGCGGATGGACCGCTGGAAGGCCGCCTACGCGCAGAAGACCGATGCGCGGACGCTGGCCGACATCATCGTCGGCGCGGATATCTTCATCGGCTTGTCGGGGCCGAACGTGCTGACCCAGGAGATGGTCGCCAAGATGGCCGAGCAGCCGCTGGTGATGGCGCTCGCCAATCCGACGCCGGAGATCATGCCGGACGAGGTGCGCGCCGTGCGCCCCGACGCGATGATCTGCACCGGCCGGTCCGACTTCCCGAACCAGGTCAACAACGTCCTCTGCTTCCCGTTCATGTTCCGCGGCGCGCTCGACTGCGGCGCCACCGCGATCAACGAGGAGATGAAGCGCGCGGCCGCCTCGGCGATCGCAGCGCTGGCGCGCGAGGCGCCCTCCGATGTGGTGGCGCGCGCCTATGAAGGCGAGGTGCTGGGCTTCGGTCCGGGCTCGCTGATCCCGTCGCCGTTCGATCCGCGGCTGATCCTGCGCATCTCGCCGGCGGTCGCGAAGGCGGCCATGGACTCCGGTGTCGCCTCGCGGCCGATCCAGGACTTCGACGCTTACAAGGAAACGCTGGAGCGCTTCGCCTTCCGCTCCGGCTTCGTGATGAAGCCCGTGTTCACCAAGGCGCGGACGCAGCCGGTGCGGGTGATCTATGCTGAGGGTGAGGACGAACGTATTCTGCGGGCGACCCAGGCGGTGCTGGAGGAGAAGCTCGCCAAGCCGATCCTGGTCGGCCGCCCGTCGGTGGTGGAGGCGCGGCTGAAGCGATTTGGTCTGTCGATCCGCGCCGGTCACGACTTCGACCTGGTCAATCCGGACGACGATCCGCGCTATCGTTCCTACGTGCAGGACTATATCGATGCGGCCGGCCGCTCGGGTATCACACCGGAGGCGGCGCGGACGCTGGTGCGCACCAACAACACCGTGATCGCGGCGCTCGCGGTGCGGCGCGGCGAGGCGGACGCGATGATCTGCGGCGTTGAGGGGCGCTTCCTCAGCCACCTGCGGCGCATCCGCGAGATCATCGGCCTGACGCCGGGCATGCAGGATTTCGCCGCGCTCGCGCTGGTGATCACCTCGAATGGGGCGTTCTTCATCAGCGATACCCATGTCCGTCCCGATCCGTCGGCGGAGGAGCTTGCGGAAATCGCTGCCCTCGCGGCGCGGCATGTGGAGCGCTTCGGCCTGAAGCCAAAAATCGCGTTCCTGTCGCACTCGAACTTCGGCAGCTACGACACGGCTTCAGCGCGCAAGATGCGGCGGGCCACCGAACTGCTGCACGCGGCGCATCCTGAACTGGAGGCGGACGGCGAGATGCATGGCGATTCCGCGCTGACGCCGCTGGCGCGCCAGCGGGTGCTGCCCCACACCTGCCTGGAAGGCGCCGCCAACATCCTGGTGATGCCGAACCTCGATGCCGCCAACATCGCCTATCAGATGACCAAGGCGCTGACCGACGCGTTGCCGGTCGGGCCGATCCTGATCGGTCCGGCGCGTCCGGCGCATATCCTGACGCCATCTGTGACCGCACGCGGCGTGCTCAACATGACCGCGGTTGCGGCGGTTGAGGCCCAGGCGCAGGCTGCACGCGGGCAGCCGACGCTGTTCGCCTGACCAAAGCATTTTCGAGCGCAAGCCTGTCCCGGACTTGATCCGGGATGGATACCCGTTCGCGTGGAGAAGACGCGTCAAAGAAAGAGCCAGAGCCTCCGGTTCTGATTCCATCAGGACAGGAAACTGCCTTGGAAGACTTCTGCTTCAGAACGCAGACGGGCAAGGGGGACGCTCGCCTGCGTTCTGTTTTCACAGCGTTTTGCGCCGATACAGTTTCGCCATCCGAATCGGCAACGGATCGCGATGAGTGGCGAGGATCGCCACCGTTCGATGCGTTTTCCGGATGGGACCGTCTCCACGGCGCGCAAAGAGCTGCAATTGCGGCGAAAGCCGGATCGGCACATCTGACGCGGATGCGTACCGATGGTGGTTTGAAAAACTCGCCTGCCGGGGCATACTCCGTCTCGGGTGGTGATGAAGGAGATGCTGAGATGCGTTATCTGGGAGCTACCTTGCTGCTCGCTTCGGCCATGGCGCTGCCGGTGCAGGACGCCAAGGCGCAAGACCCGCTGGCCACCATTGTCGGTGGCGCCATCGGAGCGGGTGTCGGCGCTGCGGCCACCGGTGGACGTGCGGCCGGCGCGATCGTCGGCGGCGTGATCGGCGCGGGCACAGCCGCCGCGCTCACCTTCGAGCCGCGCCGCGATGGCTATTACTGGTACGATCGCCGCTGCTGGTACCGTTATCCGAGTGGCGAGTATCGCCTGGTCTCACGCCGCTTCTGCGGCTGATCGGCGCGGGCGAGGCGTCCGCCAGCGCTGGCAACAACAAGGGCCGTCATGATCGTCTATGACGGCCTTTCCATGTTGGACGTCCTGTGAGGTTTCATGGAGAGACTACGCGATGTCCTGCGGAGGGGTATTTCACTTAGGATGCCGTGTACCAACAAGTAGTAAGCGATGTGGCGTTGGGGCCGCACAGGCGAGCGGCCTGATATCTGCAAACGCGGCGTTTGTTGGTGTTCAGATCGGATAGAGTTCGCACGGCGACGCCGAATCGACCTGCGGAATGATTTTTTGAGGGGGACCGACGATGGTGATGACGATTGGCCGTGTGCTGTTCGCGCTGCTGTTCATACTCTCCGGTTTGTCAAAGTTCTTCGATCTCGGATCGACCGCGCAGCTGATCGAGGCCAAGCTCGGGATGCCCGAGATGCTTGCGAATTATGCGACGCAGATCGAAAACGCCACCGGTCTGACACTGTTTCGAGTGCTGGCGATCCTTGCGGCGAGCGTTGAAGTGATCTGCGGCGTGATGATCGCTTGCAATCTCGCGACGCGGTTCTTCGCCGCGATCCTGTTGGTGTTCGTAGTGGTGGTGACGTTCTACGTGCACGACTTCTGGAATCAGAGCGGCGGCAGCGAGCGGCTGAACGACATCGTGCAGGTGCTCAAGAACATGGCGATCGTCGGCGCGCTGCTGATGATCATCGGCTATCGGCCGCCGGTGCTGTCTCACAACGTCGAAACGAGCTATCACGACGGGCCGGCGTTGTAGTCAAGACGGCGCGGCCTCTGCAAGAGGTTCCGGCAGAGGTCTGCGGGCGGTGCGATCGTCTCTACGCCAGCGGTTTGCGCACCCAGTGCACGACGTTGACGTCATGAGCCGCGTCCAGCACGCGCGTTTCCGTAGGTACGAGTCCGTGCTGGCTGAGAATATCGTCCGGATGCCGTGCCGGAATGCCGTGGAAGACCGGCACGCCGCCGGGCAGCGCCAGATGTGGCGCCTGCGACAAATAGAAATCGACGTAGCGATCCAAGAACATATCGAAGATATCGGTGCCGCCGATGATGGCGACGCGGCCCGCGGTGATGCCGAGCACTGCACCTGCGTCCTCGATCGGCGCGCGCGCGGGATTCCATAACACGGCCTTTGGATTGGCGTGATCGATGATCGGCCGATCGACCTGACGGGTGGCGATGACGCGCTTGCGGTTGTACGAGTTGGGTTGATCCTCGAATGAATTGCGGCCATGGACGATGAGATCGACCGTATCGAGCGCCTTGTCGAAGAAGCGCTGGTCGCCGTCGAATTTCAGAGTTTCCGGCATCACGCCGGTCGCATCCGCAAGCATGCCGTCGCGGGAGACGATGGCATATCCTTCAAATGTCAAATCAGGCACGTCGCGCTGAACCCTTCTGCAATGGGATGTGATGGAGCACGGGATCGCTTCGAGGCGGTTGCAGTGTCAGCCGAGTTGCCGTGCGATCGCCGTGATGACGCGGGTGTCGGTCGGCGTTACGCGCTCGGCAAACACCTCGGCGATATGGCCGTCGCGGCCGACCAGGTATTTGTGGAAGTTCCAGCGCGGCAGGTCCTTCGGCCGCTCCAGCGCCGCCCACTTATAGAACGGATGGGCGTCCGCGCCGCGAACCTCGACCTTCGCCGTCATCGGAAACGTGACGCCATATTGACGATGCGCAGTCTCGGATATCTCGGTGGCGCCTCCCGGCTCCTGGCTGCCGAAGTCGTTCGAGGGCACGCCGATGACCACGAGGCCGCGCTCGCGGAACATGGTCCACAGCTCCTGCAGGCCGGCATATTGCGGGGTGAAGCCGCAAAGCGACGCCGTGTTGACGACGAGCAGCGGTTGTCCCGTATAGGCGGCAAGCGCGATCGGCTCACCCGTCAGCGCAGGAAACGAAAATCCATAGGCTGTACGTTCGCTCATCGCGGTCTGTCCGAGCGCGGGCGAAGCCGCGCTTGCGAGCGCCATGGCGAGCAGGTGCCTGCGGTCGAGGCTCATGGCTTTTCCAAATCGTATCGTCTGTTGCGATGGACAGTGTCCATCCAAACGGCTCGATTTGCAAACAGCGATTGCCGTACGAACCGGTGCGCCGGTCGGTGGCGCCGGAACAGGTCAGTTCAGCGGCACGATGAAGTCGGTGCCGCGGCCGGTTTCCCAGCCAAGTCCGTGATCGGAAATCAGGATCGACCCGCCGGGCCCGATGATCGTTGCGATCTTCTCCATGGCGTCGGCAGGAATGGCGATGCGGTCGAGCGCTTCGGCCGGATTCAGCGCCGGCGCGACGGCGGTCTCGGTCGTTGCCGCAGCAGCCTTGCCCTGTCGGGTGCGTGGCGTATCGACAGCCTTGCGGCCGACCTGCGGCAGCGACACCACCGACCAGTGCAGTGCCGACGCGTCGTCCTTGTCGCCGCGGGCGGTAAAGACATGGGTGCCGAGTGGGCGATCGATATCGGTGATCTCGACTGGAATATCGAACACCGGCTCATAGCCCTGACGGACGTAGAGTTTCTTCTCCTTGCGGCTGATGAAGACGGCAACATGGCTCAGCCCGCCGCGCCGCTTCACGATGATGGGCTTCACGGCGTCCGGTACTGCCGGTGCTGCGGTCTCGGCAGACTTGGCGCCGTCGGCCGGTTTTGCTGGTGCGGCTGCTGTTGCAGGCTTCGCGATCTCCGGAATGCGGGCGATATCAGCGGGCTTGGCAATGTCGTCGACGGGCTGAACGAGCGCGGGCGGAGCCGGTTTTACGTCGGCCGGTGCCGTAGCGACAGGCGAGGTCGTCGCAACCGCCGATGCATCGTTCGTGGCTTGCTCAGCGACCTTGTTGCCTTCCGTCAAAGCGGGTTGCTGCACCGTCGCGGCGCTCTCCTGCCTTTCAGCCTCGGCGTTTTTAATCGCAGCCGGCGCTGCTGCAGCGGTCTCCGCATTCGTTTCGCTCACGGGTGCTGCCTGCGTGGGCGCTTCGGTTTTCGCCGTTTCGGCAGACGTCTTCTGGTCTGTCGGAGCATCCGCCGTCGGTGCCTGGGCCGGTGTTTCGGCCTGGGCCTTGGTCTCTGCCTTGTTCGGCGCCTCGCGGCTTGTCACCTCAAGCATCGCCGCATTGGCGTCCGACAGCGTTTTCGTCTTGCCGGCGATCGCTTCGCTGGCGTCAGCAGTGCGCCGCTGCGTTATGGGACCATCCGCCGCGGCCGCCGTGTTGCCAGTCGTGGGCTGTGCGGAGAGGGCCGGCTGCGTGATCATTTTGGTGATCAGCTTCGGGTGCGTGAAATCGGTCGGAGCGACTTCGCCCGGCGCGACGATCACGCGCGTACCCATCCGCGTCCAGGTCCACAGCCGCGCGGCAAATCCGTTCGGCATGCGGATGCAGCCGTGCGAGGCTGCGTAGCCCGGCAGTGCGCCGGTATGGAACGCTACCCCGGACCAGGTGATGCGCTGCATGTACGGCATCGGCGCATCGTAGAGGTTGGAGACGTGGTCGCGGTTCTTCTGGATGATGCTGAAGACGCCGGTCGGCGTCGGATGCGTACGCGTTCCGGTGGAGACGTGCGCTTCCGCGAACAGGCCGTTGCTGTCGTACACCTTCATCCGCTGACGCTCGAGTGAGACGGTGATGATCAGCGGCCCTTGCGGCTTTGGTGCCCGCTTGGCCGCAACCTCAGCCGGGTCGTCCTTGCGCTTCGCCTTCGCCGCCTTGGCGCGTTTCGGCTTTGCCGCCGGTCGCGGCGCCAGTCTCGGTGCGGGGCGCGCTTCGTAACTCTCGGTGGGATCCCAGTCCCAGGACGACTGGGCCTGGGCCGTCACCGGGATCGCGAACAGCGAGACCGCAGCCATCGTGGCGATGCGCGCGGCCCATCTCGTCACGGATGGTGTGGTCGTTTGCGGGATATCTGTGCTGGCGAAATCGCGCTGGTTACGGTTGCTGACGAGACGAAGTCCGTTCACGCCCCAGGTCCTTCTTGCCGGTCCGGGCGACCTTGCGAATCCAGCGCCCGGTTCCATGGAATCTTAGTCGATAAGTAGCGTCCAGATGTAAAAGGTTCATGAGCACCGCCAAGGATTTAGATCGAATGTGCTGAAATGGTCACATTTGCTGCGAATATGCTCAAAAGCCTTTTCGCCCCTGCGCAGGAGACGGTCCGACTTTGAACAGAGCGGGCGGCTTCCTACATAGGCGTGCGCCAACCCCGCCGGACGACGCCGAGCGATCCGGCCATTCGGAGCCATCGATGACCGCGAACGCAGGCGGCCTTGCCCGCATATCCTACCGTCTGGCCTGCCTGGCGCTGTTGTTGCTGACCATGCTCGGCAGCGCTGCGGCTCAAGCCGCCGACGAGCCGGATCTGATTTTCCGCCGTTCGACGGTGTTCAAATGGCTGTCACCGAACGACAAACTTGCGACCTACGCCCTCGACGATCCCGAGGTCGATGGCGTGGCCTGTCACTTCACCGTGCCGGAGAAGGGCGGCTTCAAGGGATGGCTCGGGCTTGCAGAGGAGGTGTCCGATATCTCCCTGGCCTGCCGCCAGATCGGACCGATTCATTTCAAGCGCAAGTTCGAACAGGGGGAGGACATGTTTCGGCAGCGCCGTTCGCTGTTCTTCAAGAAGATGCAGATCGTGCGCGGCTGCGACGTGAAGCGAAATGTCCTCGTCTACATGGTCTACTCGGACCGGATCATCGACGGCTCGCCGAAGAACTCGACGTCCTCGGTGCCGATCATGCCGTGGGGCAGCAACGACGCAGTACAGAAGTGCGCAGACTATGTAACGAATTGAGGCCGCAGGTTCGGAAGTTGGACCCTGCGCGGTCGAATCGACAAAAGGCCGTGTGTCCGTAAATGGATATCACCTTTTGTTGAAGCGATTCGCGTGAGTTCCCATTTGACTTGAATTGGAACTAGACTGACGCACAACCCATTGGTTGCACTCTCGCTTTCGTGATGCTGCGCTGCTAGGATCGGGGCCGGACTTGCTTTGGGGTGGGGGGTGCTTTTGGCGACGCTTTATCTGGTGCGGCATGCGAAGCCAGCGTCGACGTATGGGGATTCGGTCGATCCAGGATTAGATGAGACGGGACGGACCCAGGCGGTCCAGGCGGCGGCTGAACTGAAGCAGCTCCCGCATCCGCTTCCGGTCTACACCAGCCCGCTGCGCCGTTGTCGGGAGACCGCTCTGCCATTAGCAGAGACGTGGGGCGTGCAGCCGATCGTGTTTCCCGAAATCGGCGAGATCCCGTCGCCGCCGCTTGGTCTGAAGGAGCGGCAGGAATGGCTACGTCAGGCGATGGCATCGGACTGGGCCCACCTGCAATCCAGCGCCCCCACCGGATCGCCGGACTACGGTGCCTGGCGTGAATCGCTGCTTGCGGCGGTGCGGGCAATGGCCGGCGATGCCGTCATCTTCAGTCACTTCATTGCCATCAATGTCGTGATCGGCGCAGCCAAGCAGAGCGAGCAGGTCATCAGCTTCCGTCCCGACCATGCCTCGATCACCGCGATCGAGGTGCGTGACGGCACTATCGCGATCAAGGCCCTCGGCCGGGAAGTGGGAAGCGGCGAAGCCAGCGTCATGCTCGGCCGCTGACGCTATTCGTCGACCTGCTGCCCTGTAAAACAGTAGCTAAATCAATCGCTTTCTTGAAGTCGCAAAGTATTTGACGCGTTGCGGTGAGCATTGGGCGCATTTGAGGTGAGCGACGACAAGTCTCGGCAAGACGAGCGCGTTCGGGTTCGCACCTCAGCCGCGCACGACAGCGCTCACGCGGCTTGAATGCTTCGTGCGTAGCTTGGGGACGAAACAGAAACGTCCCGCCACGAAACCATTTCCCGCATCCCGCGCAGACATGCCGAAACCGTGCGCGCGTATCACGGCGATAACAACACCAAGGTTATCGACAGGGACCGTCATGCGCACCACCACCGTCCTTCTCGCCTTCGCCATGCTGCTCTGGGGCGGCTCGATCGCCGGCAGCACCGACATGCTGCCCCACGCCGGGCTGTTCGTCTTCGATGTCAGCCCGGTCCTGGATGTGCCGGCGCCTGCTAGCCGCTGACGATGCCGAGCCTTTTCGTTGCAGTCCTCGTGATCGCGGGCCTTGTCGGTGGCAGCGCGCAAGCCGCGCCGGTCGCGCCCGCCAGCGAGCGCGACCTGTTCGTGGCGCTCTGTACGCCGCGCATGAGCGCCCGTGTCCTCAAACAGCCCGAGCAGGTTTGCGGTTGTCTGCATGAGGCCGTCGCCCGTGAGACCGATCCTGAACTTCGCCTGGCGATGATCCGGGGCGTTGGCGAAACGGGCGTGCCCAGCATTCGCTACGCCTGGGTGCCGAACAAGCCGCAGGAGCGGGTGGTCGAGGCGCTGGACAGGATTGCCGCGCCGACGCTCGCCTGCATGTTCGGCGCGCGTTGAGCCGCCGCTCGTCTCCGAAATCCTCGCATCGTGAGATTGACCGCGGCCAGCCGATGGCTCAGGGAAACGGGTATTATATCTGTGCCTGCCGCGCGGGCGAGACACCAACAACGAAAAGCGAGGACGCGCCAGTGAAGCTCTACAACGAACCTTATCCCGCGCCCAATCCGCGCAAGGTGCGCATCTTCCTCGCGGAGAAGGGACTTTCGGTCGAGCTGGTGCCGGTGCCGATGCGCGAACGTGCCCACAAGGCGCCGGACTTCCTGAAGAAGAATTCGCTCGGTCAGCTGCCGGTGCTGGAGACCGACGACGGCCGCTTCATTTGCGAGTCGATCGCGATCTGCCGCTACATCGAGGCGTTGCATCCGGCGTCGCCGCTGTTCGGCCGCGCACCGTTCGAGCAGGCGATGATCGAGATGTGGATCAGGCGCGTCGAGTTTCGCCTGTGGGCGCCGATGAGCCAGGTCTGGCGCAACGACGATCCCCGCACCGAGCATGTGGTGACGACGCGATTCGCCGATTTCGGCGCGCACAGCCGCAGCGTCGTTGCCGATGCGATGACATGGATCGATCGGGAGCTGGCGGACGGCCGTCCGTTTCTTGTGGGTGAGGGCTTCTCGATGGCCGACATCGTGCTGCTGTGCGGTGTCGATTTCGCCAAGTTTGTCCGGATGCCGATCCCCGAAGATGCGTCACATCTGCAGGCGTGGCACCAGCGGGTCAGCGCGCGGCCGACCGCGAGGGCCTGACACAGCAATCAGCGCTTGATGCTGTTGCGCGCCACGCACTGACGGCTGCGCACGACGCCGGCGGCGGTCAGGTTGGCGCCCGCGACCTCCTTGACCTGTCCGGCCGGACAGGTGCCGTCGTCCACATAGACGCGCTGGCCGAGCCGCAACTCGTCCGGCTCACGCGTCAGGATCGTCACCGCCAGCAGAGGCAGGACGGCGGCCGCCGTGGACCAACGTAAGGATCGGCCAAGCCGCCAACGCAACAGCCAACGCATCAAAGGTGGGCGTGTGAGGAGGCTGGGTGGATCTCCCGTAGCTATCCCTTGCCGGCGATTTATCGTCAGTCCCGTGCGATACATCTCGCGCGTGTCCTGCCTATTGTCGGTGCCATCGCGATCAGCACGATGCGAATCGCGTCGCCGACAGGCTAGAATCCGCGGGTCCGGCGGGCAATCGGCGACACGGATGCATTTCGGGAATGCTGCCGCTACTTGCCTTCGATCTTCAGCCCGTTCGGTCCGACATTGATCGACAATCCGTCCGGCTGCTTCTTCTCCTGGTAGAGATTGTAGCCAAGCACTGCGATCACGACGATCAGCGCGCCGAGAATGGCGTAAAGAATATTGCGATTGCCCATCAGCCTGCTCCCTGTGCGTTGTCAACGCCTAGCGGGAACAAAGGTTCCTTAAGCGCAAGCCTGTACGCCTGTCCGCTTGCGATGATGATGGTGATCGTCAGCGCGTGATCTTCAGGGCGCAGCCCTCGGTGCGGTCTTCAGTGCGCGATGGTTTTTGAGAACAGGTTGATGACCAACACGCCGGCGATGATCAGCGCGAGACCGACCAGCGCGGGCATGTCGAGTTTCTGCCCGAACCAAATCAGCCCAATCAGGGCGATCAGCACGATGCCGAGGCCCGACCAAATCGCATAAGCAATGCCGACCGGCATCGTCCGCAACGTCAGTGACAGGAAGTAGAACGAGGCCGCATAACAAACAGCGGTCAATGCCAGCGGTCTCAGCTTGGTGAACTGCTCGGACGCCTGCAGGCCTGACGTGCCGATGGTTTCGAACACGATCGCGACCAGTAGATAGAGATAGGTCATGGTTGCTCCGTTCGCTTCGAGGCCGGCGTGGGACATGCTGGACAGCCATGCATAGGGGCCGCGCGCGGATTCGCCAACTCGCGCTATCCTGCGCCGGTGTTAGGATCATTGACGTGACAACGAGCGGCGCACGTGCCGCAGCAGGCGGGAGCGGTCGAGGGATATGGGCAAGGCGGACAGGATTGTGCAGGAGGACGCGAGCGGTTCGGAGGCGGCGACGTGGGCGCGCTGGCGCAGCGTGGCAAATCTTTATCATGCGTTCTTCACCGGCCTCATCCTCACGGTGGTCGTGCGGCGCGGCATTCCTGCGGCCGAGGAGTTCGTGTTCCGGGTGTTTCGCCGCCAGCAGCAGGAGCGCTTCATCGCGAGCCTCGAGAAGCTTGGTTTGAGCGGACTGCCGCCCGCGGTGGCGGCCGCGCAGTATCACTACTTCTCCAACTGGATTGGCGGCGTCTCGGTCGAATACATGTACGAGAGCGATCGCAAGGCTTGGATCCGCTATCCGCCGCCGCGCTGGATCTGGCAGGGCACGGCGATCTGCGGCATCCCGATGGAAGTCTCGCGCGCGATGCTGCGCGGCTGGCACGCCAACAACGGCGTCGCGCTCGGCAACCTGAAGGTGGGCTTCGTCTGCACCAAGCAGACAGTGGACGGGCAGGCGGGTCTGGAAGGCTACTATCACGAGGCCGATCACGAACTCTCGGTGGATGAGCGGCTGGTGTTTGCGCGTCACCTGGAGGCGCCGCCGTTCGATCCGGCGAAGTTGCCTGCGCTGCCGGTCGATGCGTGGCCGAAGCGGCGACTGGAGAAGGCCTATCGCAGCTACGCGCAGGAGTATGTGAAGACTGCGGCGCCGGTGATGGTGCAACTGTTCGGGCCCGAGGATGCGGCGCATCTGTTGCATCGAACCGGCAAGCTGATCGGCATGCAGTTCTTCCACGAGACCGCCGCGGCGTTCCAGGCGGAGACCGTCAAGCCCTATACGGCGGCGGAGTTCGCGTCGTTCCTCGCCACGGTCCTGGAGGCGCAGGACGACAAAGCGACGATCACCGAGCAGGGCGGTGCGCAGGTGGTGAGCCAACAGGGCTGGCGGCTGATGGCGGACGCAACCGAGTACCATCCGGCCTGCGCGGCGGTGCTCGCAGGGCTGTTTTCCGGGCTTGCGGAAGCCTCCAATCCCCATCTCCGGCTCAGCCTTGCGCCGGCGGCGGATATCGGCGCGGCCGCCGCATTTGTGTGGATGATCCACGGACGCTAAGGTTGCAGCGGGCCGCGACCCGGCGGGGACACGCCGGGATGCGAACACAGGTGCCAAGATTCTATGCCAGGGGTGCTGCCGCCGGAACGCCGCTTCGGCTTGTCGGCGGCGTGCGCTCCTGGGGTGGATTTGGGTGGATATCGATGGGCGAGACCGCACCGTATGCACGACGGGCTGTATTACCTGCGCGTTGAGCCGGCCGAAGGCGGCCGAGCCGCCAATGGCGGCATCTTCGTGCTGCGCGAGGGCAAGATTCTCGGCGGCGACGCGTTTTTTTACTACGTCGGCCGCTATAGCGTCGCCGGCGACGGGCGATGGAACGGCGAATTCGCAACGCAGCAGCACACCCGCAGCGAGCTAGCCGTCCCGGTGTTCGGGGCCAACGAGGTGACCGCGTCCTTCACCGGCCGCTATGCCGCGGCGACCGCCGAGATCGAAGCGACCTGCAAGGCCGGCGACGCGGTGCGCGGTTTCCGCATCGCCCTGAGCAGGATTGCTGACGCGTGAGCCATGCGCGTGCGGGGGTGCAGCTCGGGGCGAGCTTGCGCTAGACAATCGGTCACTGCCCGCGCCAAGCCGGCATCGGAATACGCATTGTAGGATGTCAGCACTTCAAACGCGCGGAGAGCGCCCCCACGAGACGGCTGCCGAAATGGACGGTCTGCCGTGGCCGCAGCGACGCTGGGCGATCTTCGCCGTCGGCATCGCTGTCGGGATGAGTTCGCTCGACAATTCGATCGTCAACGTCGCGCTGCCGACCATCGCCGCCGACTTGAAGGTGACGCCGTCGCAGATCGTCTGGGTGGTCAACGCCGTGCAGATCGCGATGGTGGCGACGCTGCTGCCGCTCGCGGCCCTCGGCGAGATCGTCGGCCATCAGCGCGTCTATTACGGTGGCCTGGTGCTGTTCGGCCTCGGTGCGCTCGGCTGCACCTTCGCTCATTCCTACGAGATGCTGCTCGTCTCGCGGCTGATCCAGGGGCTCGGCTCCAGCGGTATGATGAGCATCAACTCGGCGCTGGTGCGTTTCATTTGGCCGAAGCGCGTGCTCGGCCGCGGCGTCGGCGTCAATGCGATGATCGTCTCGACCGGCATCACCATGGGCCCGACGGTGGCCTCGCTGATCCTGTCGTTCGGGCCATGGCCCTTGTTGTTCGCGGTGAACCTGCCGTTCGTCATCTTGGCGATCGTGATCTCGATGCGGGTGCTGCCGCCGACGCCGCGCGCACCGCACAAGTTCGACATTCCGGGAGCGGTGCTGGCGGCCGCGTGCCTCGGCCTGTTCGTGTTCGCGCTCGGCAGCGCCGCGCGGCATCAGGCCGTGCTGATCACCGTGGCCGAGCTGGCGGTGGCGGCGGTCTGCGGCGCGTTGCTGCTGCGCAGGCAGGCGGATCATCCGGCGCCGATGATTCCGATCGACCTGTTCAAGATTCCAATCTTCGCGCTGTCGGTGATGACGGCGATCTGCTCGTTCGCCACGCAAGGGCTGGCGTTCGTCTCACTGCCGTTCCTGCTGATCGATACGCTCGGCCGCTCGCAGGTCGAGACCGGCTTCCTGATCACGCCCTGGCCGGTGACGGTGGCGATCATGGCGCCGATCGCGGGTTACCTATCCGATCATTATCGCGTCGGCGTGCTCGGCGGCATCGGCCTCGCTATTCTCGCTGCTGGAATGGCGCTGCTCGCAACGATGCCCGCGAATGCGAGCGTCTTCGACATCGGCTGGCGGATGGCGCTGTGCGGTTGCGGCTTCGGCTTCTTCCAGTCGCCGAACATGAAGGCACTGCTGCTCAGCGCGCCGCCTGCACGCTCCGGTGGTGCCAGCGGCATGGTCGCCACCGCGCGCCTGACCGGGCAGACCATCGGTGCCGCGCTCGCCGCGTTCTGCTTCAGCATCGGCAACGGCAAGGGGCCGGTGCTGGCGCTGACCATCGGCGTGGTGTTCTCCACGGTCGGCAGCCTGAGCAGCTTCATGCGCCTGCGTTTCAGCAAGAGGGGGCCGGGCGCGATTTAGAGAAGTCCTGCAAAAAAGCAAAGGCCCCGGAGCAGGTCCAGGGCCCAAAAGGCTCGCGTGCGGATCAGGTTTTGGTCAGTCAAATCCGGGCGGAGCGAGTCAGCGCTGGAATCAAGCTTTGGCGCGCAGGGCGGCGGCGCGGGAGGGGCGGCGCTCGACCACCACGGCGCGCTGGGAGCCCGAGGGAATCGCGACAACGCGGCCGGTGCGGGCAGCCTTGCGAGCTTCCTTCTGAATCTGGGCCAGCACGGTCTCGACCGGAATCCCGGTCAGCGAGGCGGCGAATTCAGCCTGCTCCTGCGGTACCTCGGTCACACCGGCAGCAGCGAAAATGGCTTCCTCAAGCGTCGGCGGCTCGACTCGCACGCGCCGCGTTCCTTGCTTGGTCTTCCATTCAACACTCATCGCTTGCCTTTCACAGTGGTTCTGCCCGCATTTAGGATCGCTTTGCTGCCGCACAATGAACAAATTGGCGCAACAACGCTGGTATGCGCGCTTATAGCGCGGGGTTGGCTTCCGGTTCGGTACGACTTTGCGTCTTACCATGCACGATTGGGGCCAGATGCCGCATCATGCGCGAGGTTGAGACGAATGGCACCGAACTTTCCCTCAAGCCTCGCTTGAGATTATTTGCAGCCGATCGTTCGATCGCGGATCACTGTATCCACGATCAACATGATCGAAGTACGGCAGACCGCGAGCGGGACGATGAAGAACGGGCTCTACACGATTCACATCGAGATGCTAGACGGTGTTTCCGGACGGAATGGCGGCGTCATGGTTTTGCATGAGGGCACAATCCGCGGTGGCGACAATTACTTTTACTACGTGGGCTCGTACAGCTTCGCCGACGGCAAATGGAAGGGCGAGCTGATCAACAACGAACACACGCCGAGCGGCGGCCAGCGTCCGCTGTTCGGCGGCCGCGAGGTCGGCATCGGCTTTTCCGGTACCTACGATGATGACGGCGCCGAGGTGCTTGCGACCGCTCTTGCCGGCAAGCGCAGCATTCGCTTTCGCGCGGTGCTGAAGAAGCTGGTCGAGAGCTGACGCGCGCCGCTCCGTCCGAGTCAAGGCTGGCAGGAACTTTCCTCCGCATGGGACGTTGCCGGTCGTGCTGGAGGCAGCATGCAGACATTCGTCGCTCTTACGGAAGGCTTCCGGTTGTGGCCGCACATGGTGGCGCTGGCGATCGCCTATGTGCTGGCGCTGCCGATCGGCTGGAATCGGGAGAAGGCGGAGCGCAGCGCGGGCCTGCGCACCTTTCCGCTGGTGGCGATCGCGACCTGTGGCGTAGTCCAGGCCACCGAGACCATCCTCGACAATCACCCCGAAGGGACCGCGCGGATCATCGAAGGATTGATGACGGGTATGGGCTTCATCGGTGGTGGAGCGATCTTGAAGACGGACAACGCGGTGCATGGCACGGCGACGGCGGCGAGCCTGTGGGCGACCGGTGCGACCGGCGCGGCGGTGGGGCTTGGCGCTTACGATGTCGCGGTAACGATCTCGCTGATGACGTTCCTCACGCTGTGGCTGCTGGTGCCGTTCAAGCGCGAAGGTGGGGGAGGAGGCGGAGGTGCCGGCGAGGGTGGAATGTCTGCGGATTAGAGCAAGCGGCCGACACCGCAAATTGAGCGACCGGTTGTACACGAACAGTGCTTCGACTGATGATCCCGGCGATCACCGCGAGCCCCGAAGGAGTTGAGATGATATCGCGTGCCGCTGCGGTTTCGGCGGTTCTCAGCGCCGCCATCTCTCTGGCGTCGGCACCAGCGCGCGCGGAGATCGACTATCCCTGGTGCGCGATCACCTCGATCGGACAGTCCGGCATGCCAGCCTGCCTGTATGCGACCAAGGCGCAATGCGACGCCTTCATTGCGGGGCAGGCCGGATTCTGCCAACCCAATGCGCGTTACGTTGCTCCGCCGCCGCGCACGGTCACCCGGCGCGACGCCGGTAGCGCCATTTGCCGCGAGACCGGTTTGGCATCAGCCTGTCATTGGCGTCATGACGTCAGTTGTCTTTGTTCGGCCGCGCGCTAGGCTCGTGCCGTCGATCACGATCAATGATGTTCAGTGCATGCCGAGAAGATCTTTCAGTCAGCCTGTGCGCGTTGCCGGGCAATGCCTGTGCGGCGCTGTCCGCTTCGAGATCGATGCGCCAGCACGGTGGGCCTGGCACGACCACACCCGCGCCAGCCGGGTCGCGCATGGTGCGGCGTATGCGACCTATGTGGGAAGCTGGCGCAAGCGCTTTCATCTGATCGCCGGCGAGGGCGAGATCGCGCGCTACGAGGACGAAGCCGCCCGCACCGTGCGCAGCTTCTGCGCGCGCTGCGGCACGCCGCTGTTCTACGAGCAGGCGCGTTCGCCGAACATGATCAACATCCCGCGTGCGTTGTTCGCCAGCCGCACCGGGCGGCAGCCGCTCTACCATATCGGCATCGAACAGCAGCAGGAGTGGACTTATCGCGGCGAACCGCTGGTGCCGCTGAAGGGATATCCCGGCGTCGTATGGGAGCGGCCGCGCAAGAAGAAGCCGCGCGACTTTCCGCTCGACTGACGCGCCGCGCCTGGAGCGTTCAGCTCTTGGAAAGAACCTGTTCGAGCTGATCCAGCCGGCGGATGCGGATGACGCTGCCTTCGATGGCGATGATGCGCTTGGCTTGAAACCGCTTGAGCATCATCGTCACCCATTGGCGCGTCGAGCCGACCATCGCAGCGATCTGATCGTGCGTGACCTTGTGGTTGATGACGATGGTGTCGCCATCCGCCGTTCCGTACAGCTCCGACAGATTCAGGAGATACTGCGCGAGGCGCTCGATCACGGATCGCGTCCCCAGCATCTGCGCCATCGATGAATAGCATTTTCCCTTCGCCACCAGTCCATCGATCAGGGCGAGGGCGAAGTTCGGAACGCGTTCCAGCAGCCGCTGTAGCGCTTCGCCGGGCAGCATGGTGATCCGGCAATCGTCGATGGCGATGCCGGACCACATGTGGATGCCACCGCCGGAGATTTCCGGTCCGCCGATGAAGTGGCCGGGCGTCCAGTAGGCGAGGGTGATCTCGCGGCCTGACGGCGCGGTGTAGTAGACGCGCACGCTGCCTCGCTCGATGATGAAGATGCCGTCGTGACGATCGCCCTGACGGAACACCATCTCGCCTTGCGGCACCGGTACTGGACGGCCTGCCTCGCGAACCTGATCGCGTTCGGCTGCGCTGAGACGATCGAGGAAATGCGCGCCGACGTTCAGGTGTTCGATCGTTTCGCTCATGAACAATGCCGATCGTTCATTCGCTGCATG
The DNA here is from genome assembly GCF_000516555.1 of Afipia sp. P52-10. NCBI lineage: Bacteria > Pseudomonadati > Pseudomonadota > Alphaproteobacteria > Hyphomicrobiales > Nitrobacteraceae > Afipia > Afipia sp. P52-10. The sequence goes on from NZ_AZSJ01000007.1 coordinate 312,773, forward strand.
CGTGGGAAGAGGTGGCAGCGCGCGAATGTTTGCGGTGGTGCGTCTTGCCTGCTCGCGCGTCGCAGGTTCGCTCCAGTCCGGCCGACGTAGGGTCTCGTTGACCCGGACGTAAGGGTCTTGCCGATGGTGAGTGATCGTCTTGAGGGACATGCGTTCAGCTCGCTGCAAGATGAAAATTTTGCTGCTGCTCGTGGCCCGACGTGTTCACCTCGCGACACGTCTCGGAACGAGCTTTGGATTCGAAAAGACACCAGCGATCGTTGGATTCGGTGCACTTCGGATCAGACACTCCCTGTCGGACCGCCGGGAAGTCAATGAAGGGAGTTTCCATTCCACACACTAGAGGTGCTTGCGACGAGAAGTCCACTTCTGCGAACGTATGTGCAGCAACTTAGGAAACGCTCCGCGTCAAATGAAGCGCGATGGCATATTCGATCTGCCGGACGTGGCAGTTCGGCAAGATCATTCGTGCGCGCTTTCGCCGCTTGCCGCGAAGATTCGCAAATCAGTGCTGTCGGCGCGTCTCGGGGCGAACGCCTCGCAAGTAATTGCTTCAGCGGATGCAGTCGCTCCTGCAGCATTGGCGTGAACATGATCCATGTCGTCTTGCGCGCAAAGACTTTGCACCTGGGGTGACGTGGCGGATACGAGAGGCAGCCGATGGTTCGTTTTGGATTGGGAAGTTTCGTTGCGGCGATTCTGATGGCGGCGACCGCGCAGGCAGAGACCATCCGCGTCGCGGTGGGAACGCAGGACACCACCATCAATTGCGCCACCGGCGGGTTGCTGATCCGCGAGCTCAAGCTCCTGGAGAAGTATCTGCCGCGCGACGGCAAGTACAAGGATGTCACCTACGACATTCAATGGAAGAACTTCACGAGCGGCGCGCCGCTGACCAATGAGATGGTCGCGGGCAAGCTCGATTTCGGCGCGATGGCGGATTTCCCTGGTTCGCTGAACGGCGTCGCGTTTCAGAAATCCGGCCGGCGCAGCCTGTTCATCACCACGCTGTCCGGCAGCACCAAAGGAAGCGGCAACGGCATCGTCGTGCCGGTAAATTCGCCCGTGCAGTCGATCGCCGAACTCAAGGGCAAGACCATTTCGGTCCCGTTCGCTTCGACCTCGCATGGCATGCTGCTGCGCGCGATCAAGGCGCAGGGTTGGAATCCGGAGAGCGACGTCAACATCATCACCCAGGCGCCGGAAGTCGCAGGACCCGCTTTGCAGGCGGGCAAGATTGACGCGCATGCGGACTTCGTGCCGTTCGCGGAACTGTTTCCGTGGCGCGGCTTCGCGCGTAAGGTCTTCGACGGCTCGCAGGCCGATGCGCCGACCTTTCATGGCGCGCTGGTGGATAGCGCGTATGCCGCGAAGTATCCGGAGATCGTCGTCGCCTATTTGCAGGCAGCCCTCGAAGCCGACCGGCTGATCGCCGCCGAGCCGGAGAAGTACAGCGAGCTGATCGCCCAGGTGACCGGAATCGAGGCGGAGGTGAACTATCTGTTCCACGGACCGCTCGGTCTGCAGACCCGCGACCTGACCTGGAAGCCCGAATACCGGCAGGCGGTGCAGACCTCGATCGAAACGCTGAAGCTGCTGAAGCGCGCTGACGGCGATCTCGATATCAACGCGTTCGTCACCGACACTTACATTCGCGCCGCGTTCGCGAAGACCGGCCGCGACTATGACGCCGAGCTGAAGGATTATGCGCAGCGTCCGCTGCAGGCCAAGGATGCCGACACTGGCGCTGCGATCACGGACGTCAAGCGGGTCGCCCAGATCTGGGTCAGGGGCGAGCCGCTGGTGCGTCACTATTCGTCCGCGGAGGGCGCGCTGAAGGCGCTGACCGGGCTCGAGAAGGATGGCAAGGACATCCGCGTCGTCTATGCCCAGGACCAGGGCAGCGGCATCAAGCTGTTCGCGCAGCAGGCGTGGTTTGTTCGCGCGTCGGGCGGCGAACTGAGCGCTTTCCTCACTCGCGAAGCCGCCGACGCGTGGGCGAAGGCGCAGGGCGGGCAAGTGCTCGATTACGCCGCGGCGCGCGCCTCGATCGTGGCGAGCCGCTGAGCGATGGCCGTTCCGGACGCAGAGCGGTCGCCGGCGGTGCGGCTGACGATCCGGCTGGCGTCGATTGCGGCATGCATCGCGCTTTGGCAACTCGCCTCGTCGGCGCGGGTGAACCTCGGGTTGGTCACGTTCCGCAACGTGCCGCCTCCGACCGAGGTGCTGCAATCGGCTTGGACGCTGCTGCAGTCGCCGAAGTTGATCGCGCATCTCGGCAGCAGTCTCGGACGGGTGTTCGCCGGCTACGGGGCTGCGGCCATCGCAGGGGTAGTGTTGGGGTTTGCGATCGGCCGGTCTCGCGCCGCCAGTGACATCCTGCTGCCGCCGTTGGAATTGCTGCGGCCGATCCCTGCAGTTGCCTGGATTCCGCTGTCGATCCTGATGTTCCCGTCGTCGGAGCTGTCGATGATCTTCATCACCTTCATCGGCGCGCTGTTTCCGATCATTCTCAACACAGTTCACGGCGTCGCAAACGTAGACCGACGGCTGCTGGCGTCGGCGCGCAGCCTTGGCGGAACCCGCATCGCGATCCTGCGTGAGATCGTGTTGCCGGGCGCCGCGCCGAACGTCGTCACCGGACTGGCGATCGGTATGGGCACGTCCTGGTTCTGCCTCGTTACCGCAGAGATGATCTCCGGCCAGTTCGGCATTGGCTACTACACCTGGGAGGCATACACGCTGCAGAACTACGCGGATATCATCGTCGGCATGCTGGTGATTGGCTTGTTCGGCATGGGCAGCAGTGGGATGCTGACGACGCTTGGCCGTGTTCTGATGCCGTGGCGGGAGGGGGCTATCCGATGAACCTCCATCATTTGCCGCGACGTGACACAACCTCCGCGCTCGGGCGGATCGAGATCGATCATGTCGCGATCACGCTGGGGCGGGGCGCGCAAGCCTTCACCGCCGTTCAGGATCTGCATTTCAACGCCGTGCCCGGCGAATTGATCTGCATCCTTGGCCCCTCCGGCTGCGGCAAGTCCACGCTGCTCGGTGCGCTGGCGGGGCATCTGCCGGTGAGCGGCGGCCGTCTCGCGGTGGATGGCGAAGCGGTCGCTGACCCCAGCCCCGAGCGCGGCATCGTCTTCCAGCAGCACACGCTGTTCCCGTGGAAGACCGTGCGCGACAACGTCGCGTTCGGCCCGAAGATGCGCGGCATCCGCAAGGCAGAGCGGCGGCGGCGGGCCGATGCGCTGCTGAAGCTTGTGGGGCTCGAAGGCTTCGAGGAGTTCTACCCGTCGCGTTTGTCCGGCGGCATGCAGCAACGCGTGGAGATCGCGCGGGTGCTGGTGAACCAGCCACGGGTGTTGCTGATGGATGAGCCGTTCGGTGCTCTCGATGCCATCACGCGCGCGATGATGCACGAGGTGCTGCTGGATATCTGGACGCAGATTCCGACGACGACGCTGTTCGTGACCCACGACATCGACGAAGCGTTATTCCTGGCCGACCGAGTGATCGTGATGAGCGCGCGGCCCGGTCGGGTGCTGGAGGACATCGTGGTGCCGTTCGTGCGCCCGCGTGTCGCCGACCTCGTCCTCGATCCCGCCTTTGTTCGGTTGAAGCGGCACTGCCTCGCGCTGCTGAAAGCATCGGATCATGCGCCGTTTCATGTCCGGCTGAGCCCACTCGGCGTTTCTGGCTGACCGCTCGCGAAGCACTGGCGCAGGGAGGGACGATCGATTCTGAACAAATACTCATATCCGATTAAGCTGGCGTTCATGCACGCGCCGCTAAACCGCACGGCCTTTTGTCAGGGAAGCTGCGATGTATGACATCGTCGAAACGGTGTTGCGGACTTACGGCGCGACTGACGATCAGTCGCGGCGCCGGATTCGCCGTTACATCGAGACGTTGAACTCCGCGGGTCAGCGCAACCCCGAGCGCCTGGCCGAATATGGCCTCGCATATTTGCGCGAACTGCACGAGGGCAGGGACCGACGTTACAGCGGCTGCTGAATGGTGGTTTGCCCTTACGCGGCATGTCCTGCACGGGGTGCCACATGCAGAGGATGATCGTGTCTCTTGTCTGCCTTCGCTCGCTCTGATGTCTGCGATCGCTTTGATCCGGATGATAGACCGAAACAAGCCGCAGGTGTGATCAATAGTCGCGGTGTTCGAGTCGAGCGGCGAGCGCGTCGGGGAGGCCTGTTGTCGGCTTCGCGCCGGGCCTGCGATAGGTGCCCGCGGTCGCCTTGTGCAGGCGCAGCGCGAGCAGCGCTTCAGCCTGTTTGACGGCGGCGACCACCTGATCGATGACCGGGACGGGAATGCGGCCGGCGACCCGTTCGGCAAGACCAGACAGCGGTGCACCTGCGAAGATGAGCACGTCGGCGTCCCGCTCGGCGATTGTCTGCTTGGCGAGTTCGACCAGCAGGTCCTCCTTCTCGGTGCCGACCTCCGAGACGGCGCGGAATGGATCGTCGAGCATGCGGATACCGGCGCAGCGGTCCCACAGCCCATGCGCGCGCACGCACTCTTCGTACCAGGGCCCTAATGCTTGAGCGAAAGTGACGATCGCAAATCGGCGGCCGGCCATGCACGCCGTCAGCATCGCTGCTTCCGCCATGCCGACCACCGGAATGTCGAACAGCTCGCGGGCAGCGAACAGGCCGGGATCGCCGAACGCGGCAATGATTGCGGCATCGACCTGGCGATGGTGCTCGGCCAGCAGTTCGAGTGCGACTGCGCCGCCGATCTGCGCTTCGGTGCGGGTGGCGATATAGGGCACGCCGCGCGCGGCGGTGCAGGGCACGAGCTCGGTGCCGGCGGCAGCCGCGCGTTGTCCGACGCCGAGCATCAATTGCGTGATGTCCGCGCTGGTGTTCGGGTTGAGCAGAAGAATTTTCATGGTCAGGCGGCCGGCTCGCTGAGCTTGGATCGGGGGAGGACTTCCAGCAGCGCGGTGCCGGTCCGTTGAACGTGGGTGCCGAGTAGGCGCCCGGCGGTTTCGCTGTCGCCCGCCTTGAGCGCTGCGAGAATGTCGGCGTGTTCGTCGACCGAATTGCTCCAGCGGCGGTCGGCCCCGAGCGCGAGATAGCGCGCGCGCTCGGCCCGCGCGATCAGCGTCTCGTGCGCTTCGCGAAGCGGCGTGTTGCGGGCCATGCGAACGATCAGGCTATGGATTTCACCGTTGATGCTGAAGTAGTCGTCGAGCTTGCCGTCCCGGTGATAGCCTTCCATCCGCGCTTGCAGCTTTTGCAGACGCTGCAGGTCGCGCTCGGTCGCGCGCTTGGCGGCGAGTTCGGCTGCGAGCCGCTCGATGCCCGACAAGGCCTCGAACAGTTCGGAGATGCCTTCGATCTCCATGTCGGCGATGCGGGGGCTCCGGTTCGGCCGCAATTCCACCAGGCCTTCGGCCGCAAGCAGTTTCATGGCCTCGCGCAACGGGGTCCGCGAGACGCCGAGCGTCTCCGACAGCTTGGTCTCTTGGGTCGGCGAGCCGGGGGGCAACTCGCCACGGATGATCATGGTGCGCATGCGCGCTGCCGCGCGCTCATGCAGTCCAATCCGTTTGAGTTTTGGCGACCTCCGTCCCCGGGCGAGATCTGATTTCTTCTGCACACCTGCCTCACTGCTTGCGCTCGATCATAGGGCTAATCGCCGCACATTGATTGCCTAAATAACAGACGTATATGGCTGAAAACAATGGCATATCGCAGAAATTGTATGCAGCATGCAAAAATGCTGTTGCGCGATCGCGGGCGGATGCGGAATGATCGATGCAGGACGCGCGCCAACGAGGCGCCTGAATGGAGCATGAGATGCGGAATCCCGTGAAATTGGCCCTTCTGCTGCTGGCAACGACGCTGGGCGGGGCGCAACTGGCTGCGGCACAGACGCCGAAGGTCAAACTGGGCTTTGCGAAGTGCGCGCATTGTCTGCCGATGTCGCTGATCCCCGGTATTGCCAAGAATGTCGAGGTCGAGGCGACCGGCTTCAATTCCGGCAACGACGTGCTGACCGCGCTGATCTCGAAGAGCATCGACGTCGCCCAGGTGACCTATCTGCATTACATCACTGCGCTGGATAAGGGCTTCGACATCGTCGCCGTCTCCGGCCAGATCAACGGCGGCTCGGAATGCCTGTCGTCGCAGAAGCTCTCGCTGCCTGCGGATGACTGGTCCGCCTTCAAGGCGCTGGTCGCGAAAGCGAAGGCAGACGGCCAGCCGCTGAAGGTCGCCGCCTCCCGCGGCAATGCGCAGGACATCCACATGCGCGGCGCGTTCCTCAAGCAGGGCGTCGATCCGAACAAGGACATCCAGTTCATCAACATTCCCAATCCGTCGGACCATCTCGCGGCGCTACAGCGCGGCGAGATCGATATGGTCTGCTCGGTCGAGCCGTTCGCGTCGCAGATCCGCCTGGCTGGCGCTGGCAAGCATTTCGTGCTGCCCTATGACCAGGCTGCCGGCAATCTCACCAATCTTATCGTCACCCGCTCGGACGTGATCGCCAGCCAGCGCGGTGCGGTGCAGGGCGTCGTGACGGCGGTGGTCGATCTCAACAACAAGCTGACGGCTGACAACGGGCCGTGGATCGATGTCATCAACAAGCTGACCGGCCTCGACAAGGCCGTGGCCGCCGAGGCGCTGAAGAACGCGACGCCGGACTCGGCGATCTATCGTTCCAAGGCACTCGCGATCGCAACGATGATGCGCGACCTCAAGTACATCTCGAAGGACGTGTCCGCCGCGGTGGAGAAGAACATGGATTACTCCTTCCTCGAGCAGGCGACGGGAAAGACCAAGAATGACCTCGGTTATTGATGTGGCAAGCGCCAAGCCAAGATTTCGGCTGGCGCGCGCGGTGCAGGGCTGGGAACGCTTCGTCGTCCCGACCTTGCTGATCGTTGGTTGGGAAACGTTCGCGCGCTCCGGCATGCTGCCGCCGGCGCTGCTGCCGGCACCAAGCGCGGTGCTGCACGCGCTCGGCGATTGGGTGTTCGGCTTCGACGAGACCACGCAGACCTATTCGGGGCACTGGCTGCGCGACGCGTTTGCGAGCGCGCTGCGGGTGTTCAGCGGCTTCGCACTGGCGAGCGCGCTCGGCATCTTGGCGGGCGTGGCGATCGGCTGGTCGCGTCTGTGCGAGAAGACGCTGGAGCCGACGTTGCAGATGTTGCGTCCGATTCCGCCGGTGTCGTGGATTCCGCTGGCGATCATCTGGTTCGGAATCGCCGATAAGCCGGCGATCTTCCTGGTGTTTCTCGGCGCGTTCTTTCCGGTGCTGATGAACGCAATCCACGGCGTGAAGACGGTCGATCATAACCTGGTCCGCGCCGGGGCGATGATGGGTGCGAACGGACGGCAGATGCTGACCGATATCGTGCTGCCCGCAGCATTGCCGTCGATCTTCGCAGGGTTGCGGATCGCGGTCGGCTCGGCCTGGATGCTGACGGTCACTGCCGAGATGGTCGCGGTCAAGAGCGGGCTCGGCTACGTGTTGTGGGATTCCTACTATTTCCTGCGCTACGACATCGTGCTGGCGTCGATGATCTCGATCGGGCTGCTTGGCTATCTTTCGGACCTTGGCATCAAGGCGATCATGGGACGCGCGCTGCGATGGCAGCAGGCGACCACCGTGCAGGGGAGGGCCGGCTGATGGCGGCGATCGAACTTCGCAACATCGTCAAGGTATTCGCCGATCCCAAACGTGGGCGTGAATTGCTGACGCTCGACGCCATCAACCTGGATATCGATGCAAACGACTTCGTCTGTCTGCTCGGGCCGTCCGGCTGCGGGAAATCGACGCTGCTGAACATTATCGCCGGGTTCGAGCAGGCGACGTCGGGCCGCGCGCTGGTCGACGGCAAGCCGGTGGAGAAGCCAGGCTCGGATCGCGGTGTCGTGTTCCAGCAGCCGACGCTGATGCCGTGGCTGTCGGCGATCGACAACATCGCGTTCCACCTCAAGCTAAAGGGCGTCGCCAAGGCGGAGCGGCACGAGCGCGCCATGGAGTTCGTCGATTTGGTCGGTTTGCGCGGATTCGAGCATCATCACCCGTCAGAGATGTCCGGCGGCATGAACCAGCGCGTCGGCATCGCCCGCGCACTGCTGATGAACCCGCGCGTGATCCTGATGGACGAGCCGTTCGCAGCGCTCGATGCGCAAACCAAGCTGGAGATGCAGGAGGAACTGGTCTCGATCTGGCAGAAGCGCCGCTGCACCATCGTTTTCGTCACCCACAGCGTCGACGAAGCCCTGGTGCTCGGCAGCAAGATCGTGGTGATGACGCGCAGGCCCGGGCGCATCCGCGAGGCGGTGAACTTCGACCTGCCGCGTCCGCGCGACATCACCAGTCCGGAGTTCAACGACGCCAAGCGCCATATCCTCTCGCTGATCCGCGAGGAGTCGACGCGGCTTGCCAAAGCGTCCTGACAGGAACGAGGCGTGACCATGAGCGATGCAGCTTCCGCGCCGCGCGCGTGCGATCTTTTGGTGAAGGGCGGAGTGCTCCTGACGCTGGATGGAGCCGACCGGATCATTGCCGACGGCGCGGTGGCGATCGACGAGGGCCGCATCGTCGATCTCGGCGATTGCGGCGCGGTCGCGCCTCGCTGGCTGCCCGCGCGCACGCTCGATGCCCGCGAGCGTCTGGTGATGCCGGGCCTCGTCAATGTCCACAACCATACGCCGCTCATGATCACGCGCGGCATGATCGAGGACCTCGGCTTCGCGCCGATGTTCACGGCCGGTATCCCGCAAGGACATCGCTTGAGCGAGATGGAAGCGGCGGCGCTGTCGCGGCTTGGCGTTTACGAAATGCTGCGCACGGGATCGACGACTATTGTCGATTTCTATCGCTATCCGGAAGCGCTGGCGCAGGCGCATGCCGAACTCGGTACGCGGGCCGTGATCGCCGGCCGCATCCATGATGCCGATCCGGAGGCGCTGACGCAGAAGCGTTACGACTATTCGGCCGCAGCCGGCGCCCAGAGCGTGGCCGAGAACGTGGCGCTGGTGGAGCGCTGGCAAGGCCATGACAACGGCCGCATCCGTTGCGATTTCGCCCCGCATGCGCCGGACACCTGCTCGGACGGATTGCTGCGCGAGGTAACCGATCTGGTCGCTCGCCACGGCGGCAACGTTCACACCCATGTCTGCCAGAGCCCGATCGAGGTGGCGCAGACCCGCAACCGCAGCGGACGCTCGCCAGTCGAGGTGCTGGATGCCGCGGGGCTGCTCAACGAACGGCTGATCGCGGCGCACTGCATCCACGTCACCGCGGGGGATGAAGCCGCACTTGGCCACGCCCGCGCGACGGTGGCCTACACGCCGATCGGCAACGCCAAGACCGGACGGATCGCGCCGGTTGCCTCGATCGCGCGCCACGGTGCCCGCATCGCGCTGTGTACCGATACGTTCTCCGGCGACATGTTCGAGGCGATGCGTTGGGCGGTGGCGATGCAGCGCATCCGCGGCGAGACCGAAGGACTGAGCGCACGCGCTGCCATTCGCTGGGCGACGCAAGGCGGCGCCGCCGCGCTCGGGCTCGGCGACGAGATCGGTTCGCTCGCAATCGGCAAGAAGGCCGATCTCGTGCTGCTGGACCTGTCCGAGCCGACCTTCGCGCCGGTGATCGACGGGTTCGGCGCGCTGGTGTGGTCCGGCAACGGCAACAATGTGCGGACCGTCGTTGTCGATGGCCGGATCATCATGGAAGACGGCCATCTCACCCGCGCCGATGGTCCCGAACTGGTGCGCGAGGCGCAGAAGGTCGCCGAAAGCCTGTGGGCGCGGCACAACGTTGCGCCGGTGCGCCAGGCCGGGCGCTTGGCGGCTTCGGCATGAGCGCAATGCGCAAGCGTCTCGGCATGATCACGCCGTCCTCCAACTCGGTGCTGGAGCCGGTCACCTGCGCGATGCTGGCGGATGTCGCCGGCGTTGCCGCGCATTTCTCGCGCTTCCGCGTCACCGAGATCGCGCTCGATGCCGCAGCCCTCGATCAGTTCGATCCATCGGTGATGCTGCCGGCGGCGGACCTTTTGGCGGATGCCAAGGTCAATGCCATCGCCTGGAACGGCACCTCGGCGAGCTGGCTCGGGATCGACCGCGACATCAGCCTGTGTGCGGCGATCAGCGCGCGGACGGAAGCGGCGGCGACCACATCGACGCTCGCCTGCATCGATGCGGTGCGGGCATTGGACGCAAGGCGTGTCGGCTTCGTCACGCCGTATCGTGACGATGTCCAGCAGCGCATCGGCGAGGTCTGGCAGCAGGCGGGCGTCGTCTGCCATGCGGAGCGCCATCTCGGTTTGCGCGACAACTTCTCGTTCGGCGAGGTCGAGCCCGCAACGATCGCCGCGATGATCCGGGCGGTTGCCGCCGAAGGGGCGGATGCGGTGGTCGTTCTCTGCACCAACCTCGATGGTGCAGCGGTGGCCGCATCACTCGAAACGGAACTGGACATCGCCGTGCTGGATTCGGTTGCAGTGACGCTGTGGCGAACGATGGCGCTGGCGGGCGCGGACCCGCGCGGCCTGTCGGAATGGGGCCGGGTGTTCCGGACACCGGCGCGGACGCATTGACGGAGGTAGACGCATTGACGGAGGTATCGGTGACGCGATTTGACCTTGCCATTCGCGGCGGAACGATTGTCACGGCGAGCGACGAATTCCGGGCCGACATCGGCATTCGCGACGGCCGCATCGTCGCCATCGCCGATGGCATCGAGGGCGCCGCGCGCGAGATCGACGCCACCGGCCTGCTGGCGCTGCCGGGCGGGATCGACAGCCACGTCCATATCTCGCAGCCCTCCGGCCCCGACGTGCTGATGGCCGATGACTTCGCTTCGGCGACACGCGCGGCGGCTGCGGGCGGCAATACGATGGTGCTGCCGTTCGCGCTGCAGGAGAAGGGCACCTCGCTGCGGGCCTGTGTCGAGGCCTATCGCAAGCTTGCGGAGGGCGAGTGTTACATTGACGCGGCGTTCCACCTGATCATCACCGATCCGACCGCGGTGGTGCTGGGGCAGGAGCTGCCGGCACTGGTCAAGGACGGCTACACCTCGTTCAAGGTGTTCATGACCTACGACGATCTGGTGCTCAGCGACCGCGAGTTGCTCGAGGTGTTTGATGTGGCGCGGCGCGAGGAAGCGCTGGTGATGGTGCATTGCGAGGGCTACGACGCCATCCGCTATCTCACCATCAAGCTGGAGCGCGAGGGGCACATCGCGCCATACTTCCATGGCGCGTCGCGGCCGCAGGCGGTCGAGCGCGAGGCGACGCATCGCGCCATCAGCCATTCCGAGATCGTCGGCGTGCCGATCATGATCGTGCATGTGTCCGGCCGCGAAGCGATGGAGCAGGTGCGCTGGGCGCAGCAGCGTGGACTGCCGGTGCATGCGGAGACCTGTCCGCAGTACATCACGTTGACCGCCGACGACATGAAGGGGCTCAACATGGACATGAGCGGGGCGAAGTATGTCTGTTCGCCGCCGCCGCGCGATGCCGAAAGCCAGCAGGCGATCTGGGAGGGGATCACCACCGGCGTCTTCCAGACGTTCTCGTCCGATCACTGCCCGTTCCGCTATGACGACCCGCAAGGCAAGCTGACGCCGAATGCGCGGACCTCGTTTCGCTGGGTGCCGAACGGCATTCCGAGCGTCGAGACGAGGCTGCCGATCTTCTTCTCGGAGGGCGTGTCGAAGGGGCGGATTTCGCTACAGAAGTTTGTCGAACTGACCTCGACCAATCATGCACGGCTCTATGGCCTCTATCCACGCAAGGGTTCGATCGGGATCGGCTTCGATGCCGACATCACGCTGTGGGACCCGGCGCTGACGAAGCCGATCCGGCAGGCCGAACTGCACCACGGCTCCGACTACACGCCGTGGGAGGGCTTCGAGGTGACCGGCTGGCCGGTGATGACCATCGCGCGCGGACAGGTGGTGTGCGAGCGTGGCGAGATCGTCGGCGCCAAAGGCGCAGGCGAAGTGCTCAGCCGCGGCAAGTCGGGGGTGATTTGAGGGGGGTGCGAAGAGGAAGAGGGTGTTGCACGCGCTTTAGCGCGTGGGACTAACGTGTACGAGGCGTACGTCCAGCGAATGCGAATAAGCCCCACGCTGATGCTCGGGGCTTATTGTGAGTTCGATGCGTCAATCTTCTTTGCGAACGCCCTTGAATGGCGCTCCATCCTTCTTTCCATCCATGAACTTTCCTGTGTCTGCGTCACGCTTGATCCAGGTCTCAGTCTTTGGATTGTAGACCTGAGACCGATCTCGCACTGCGCCGTTGCGGTGACCGTCGCCTTTAGGAGGATTGGTTGCCATCGCTACTCTCCATTTGTCTATTTTCAGACCTCAGTCGTCTGCTCCAATCGCAGACGACTGAGGTAGCGTCTTACGAACACCCCGTCGTGCTTCCGCAGGTGTCGCACTTCATGCAGGTGCCGTTGCGGACCAGCGTGAAGTTGCCGCACTCCGAGCACATCTCGCCCTCGTAGCCCTTGGCCTTCGCTTCCGCGCGGCGTTCGGCCTTCGACGGCTGCGCCTGGACTTGCGCCTGCGGCTTCGACCACGCCAGCGCCTCGATCTTCTCGGTCGGCGACAGGTCGGTCTCGAGCTCGGCCTTCAGCGCGGTGGCGCCTTCCAGCGCATCCGAGGCACGCGCCGACGACAGCGCGGTGACGCTGGCCGCGGCCGGGGCCGTGGTCGCCGGCGTGCCGCGCATCACCACGAGGTTGTCGGTGCGCGAGCGGGTCAGGCCCTTCGACAGGTACTTGGCCGCACCGGTCGCTTCCGGCTGCTTGCCTTCCTCGACACCCTTGCCGAGCGCGTCGAAGTTCGACTCGGTCGGATCGACATGGGCGAGGTCGAACCGCGACATGTAGCTGACCGCCAGTTCGCGGAAGACATAGTCGAGGATCGAGGTCGCGTACTTGATCGAGTCGTTGCCCTGCACCGGGCCCGCAGGCTCGAAGCGGGTGAAGGTGAAGGCATCGACATACTCGTCGAGCGGCACGCCATATTGCAGGCCGAGCGACACGGCGATGGCGAAGTTGTTGATGAAGGAGCGAAGCGCGGCGCCTTCCTTGTGCATGTCGATGAAGATCTCGCCGAGACGGCCGTCATCGTATTCGCCGGTGCGGAGGTAGACCTTGTGGCCGCCGACCACCGCCTTCTGGGTGTAGCCCTTGCGGCGATCCGGCATCTTCTCGCGCTCGCGCAGCACGGTGACGCGCTCGACGATCTTCTCGACCACGCGCTCGGCGACCTGCGTGGTGCGGGCGGCCATCGGCTTGTCCAGGAAGGCGTCGACGCCGTCGTCCTCGTCGTCCTCGTCGGAGATCAGCTGCGCGTTCAGCGGCTGCGACAGCTTGGAGCCGTCGCGATAGAGTGCGTTGGCCTTCAGCGCGAGCTTCCACGACAGCAGGTAGGCGGACTTGCAGTCCTCCACCGTCGCGTCGTTCGGCATGTTGATGGTCTTGGAGATCGCGCCCGAGATGAACGGCTGCGACGCCGCCATCATGCGGATGTGGCTCTCCACCGAGAGATAGCGCTTGCCGATCTTGCCGCACGGATTGGCGCAGTCGAACACCGCATAGTGCTCGGGCTTCAGGTGCGGAGCGCCTTCCACCGTCATCGCGCCGCAGACGTGCACGTTGGCGGCTTCGATCTCGCGTTTGGTGAAGCCGATCGCGGTCAACAGGTCGAAGGTCGGCTGGTTCAGTGCCTCGGCATCGATGCCGAGCTTCTCGCGGATGAAGTCTTCGCCCAGCGTCCACTTGTTGAACGCGAACTTGATGTCGAACGCGGTCGGCAGCGCCTTCTCGATCTTGGCGATGGCCTCGTCAGTGAAGCCTTTGGCGCGCAGCGTCGAGTGGTTGATGCCTGGCGCGTTGGTCATCGAGCCGTGGCCGACGGCGTAGGCCTCGACCTCGGCGATCTCGCTCTCGCGGTAGCCGAGCGCCCGCATCGCTTCGGGGACGGCGCGGTTGATGATCTTCCAGTAGCCGCCGCCGGCGAGCTTCTTGAACTTCACTAGCGCGAAGTCGGGCTCAATGCCGGTGGTGTCGCAGTCCATCACCAGGCCGATGGTGCCGGTCGGCGCAACCACGGTGGTCTGTGCGTTGCGATAGCCATGCTGCTCGCCGAGCTCCAGCGCCTTGTCCCAGGCCGCCTTGGCGTGCGCGACCAGGTTCGGCTGCGGGCAGCTGGCGTGGTCGAGCGGCACCGGGTTCACGGCCAGCGCTTCATAGCCGCTGGTGTTGCCGTGGGCGGCGCGGCGGTGGTTGCGGATCACCCGCAGCATGTGCCCGGCGTTCTTCTTGTGGCCGGGGAAGGGGCCGAGCTCCTTCGCCATCTCGGCGGAGGTAGCATAGGCGGTGCCGGTCATGATCGCGGTCAGCGCGCCGCACAGCGCGCGGCCTTCCTTCGAGTCGTACGGCAGGCCCATGGTCATCAGCAGGCCGCCGATGTTGGCATAGCCAAGGCCGAGCGTACGGAATTCGTAGGAGAGTTCGGCGATCGCCTTCGATGGGAACTGCGCCATCATTACCGAGATTTCGAGCACGATCGTCCAGAGCCGGCACAGGTGCTCGTACGCATCGACGTCGAACGTGCGCGTCGTGGTGTTGTAGAACGTCAGGAGGTTCGCCGAGGCGAGATTGCACGCCGTATCATCGAGGAACATGTACTCCGAGCACGGGTTCGAAGCGCGGATGTCGCCGGACGCCTTGCAGGTGTGCCAGTCGTTCATGGTAGTGTTGAAGTGCAGGCCGGGGTCGGCCGAGGCCCAGGCGGCATAGCCGATCTTCTCCCACAGATCGCGCGCCTTCAGCGTCTTCATCACCTTCTTGCTGGTGCGGGCGGTGAGATTCCAGTCGCCATCGGTCTCGACCGCGCGCAGGAAGTCGTCCTTCAGCGAGACGGAGTTGTTGGAGTTCTGGCCGGAGACGGTCAAATACGCCTCTGAGTCCCAATCGGTGTCATAGATCGGGAAATCGATCTCCTTGTAGCCTTGCTTGGCGAACTGGATCACCCGCTTGATCATGTTGTCGGTGACCAGTGCGCGGCGGGCGAGCTTGATCTCGCGCCGCAGCGCCGGGTTCTTCTCGGGATCGAAGCAGTCGTCGCCCGAGCCTTCGCAGTTGACGCAGGCCTTCAGCACCGCCTTCAGGTGTTTCTGGTTCAGTTTCGAGCCGGTGACGAGGGCGGCAACCTTCTGCTCCTCCTTCACCTTCCAGTCGATATAGGCCTCGATATCCGGGTGATCGGCATCGACCACCACCATCTTCGCCGCGCGGCGCGTGGTGCCGCCGGATTTGATCGCGCCGGCCGCACGATCGCCGATCTTGAGGAAGCTCATCAGGCCGGACGAGCGGCCACCGCCGGACAGCTTCTCGCCTTCGCCGCGCAGGCGTGAGAAGTTGGAGCCGGTGCCGGAGCCGTATTTGAACAGGCGCGCCTCGCGCACCCACAGGTCCATGATGCCGCCCTCGTTGACGAGGTCGTCTTCGATGCCCTGGATGAAGCAGGCGTGCGGCTGTGGATGCTCGTAGGCCGACTTCGACTTGGTGAGCTTGCCGGTCTTCCAATCGACGTAGTAGTGGCCCTGGCCCGGACCGTCGATGCCGTAGGCCCAGTGCAGGCCGGTGTTGAACCACTGCGGCGAGTTCGGCGCGACCATCTGCATCGCGAGCATGTAGCGCAGCTCGTCATAGAAGGCGGATGCGTCGGCCTCCGAGGAGAAGTAGCCGCCTTTCCAGCCCCAATAGGTCCAGCAGCCGGCGAGGCGGTCGAACACCTGCTTCGACGACCGCTCGCCGCCGTAGCGTTCGGCCTCGGGCAGGGCGGCCAGCCCCTCGGTATCGGCGACCGCGCGCCACAGGAATGAGGGGACGGTTTCTTCCTCGACCTTCTTCAGCGCGGCGGGCACGCCCGCTTTCCGGAAATACTTCTGAGCGAGCACGTCCGAGGCGACCTGCGACCAGAAATCCGGCACTTCGACATTATCGAGATGGAACACGATCGAGCCATCGGGATTCTTGATCTCGCTCGTCGCCAGCCTGAACTGAATGCCAGCGTAGGGAGACTGCCCTTCCTTGGTGTAGCGCCGTTCAATTCGCATCGGTGTCATGCCCCGTCTCTTGCCGGCGATCCATCCCTCCCCGGGAAGATAACCGGTGATTTCTCATTCGCGATCCCGCGCCACCCATGCCGTCAGGCACACGTGGGAGGTGGATCGCGGCTCTGCCAGGTGGAAATCCCGGCTCTGTCAACGCCCCAACTGTTTTTGAGCCTATCGTGCCTGGCCGGGCTTGCCGCCCGCCGGCATCTGGCCTTGTTCCGCGCAGGCCGGGAGCCCGGGTCCGAATGGGACAGACACGTCCTCATCCGCTGCCTCGACCGGCGGCGGAGTGGGTGGGTGCAGACCCGTTTCAGGAGAGCGCCCGGCGAACCGCAAACCACTCGCGCCGAACAGGTCAAACTTTAGGACCAAGCCATCGCGCCCGTCAAGCAATAGTGCGAGTTCCTGAATCAAATACTAAATATGGTGGAAAGAGGGGAAAACCAAGGGGCTCAGCCGCGCCTCGATGGGCGCCAACTATCGGTGAGTCCTCATGGATTCGGAAGCCAGAAAATTTGCTTCAAGGTCTGTGAATTTCAGCTGCGCCCGCTCTTCACAGGGGAAGTTTTTATTCGGCCGAAGGGGTTGTCTTTTCGACGACTCGGTCGCGGCGGCCGGTTTCGGTTCGGGAACCACCATTCGGACCGCCAGTGTGCTCCGGAATCGGGCTGGCGGTGCGACTCGGCAACCAGATGTCGGCCCGGTCCCGGGGCAGGGCTTCCGGCAGGTCCGTCTGCAGGAAGGCCAGGAGTTTTTCCCGCACCTCGCAGCGGAGATCCCACGCGGCCGAGGCATTGCGGGCGCTCACCAGGGCGCGCAACTCGACCGTTCGCGAATTGGTATCGACCACCTGCAGATTCACCACAGCGCCGTCCCACAGCTTCGATTCGCTGAGAATGCTTGTGAGGCGCGAGCGGATGCGAGCCACATCGGCCGCGTAGTCCACATGCAGGATCACCGAGCCGATCAGCGACGCGGTTTCCCGCGTCCAGTTCTGGAACGGTTTCTCGATGAAATAGGTCAGCGGAACCACCAGCCGCCGCCAGTCCCACAGGCGGACCACGACATAGGTGGAGGCGATCTCCTCGACCCAGCCCCACTCGTTTTCGACGATCACCGCATCCTCGATGCGGATCGGCTGGGTGATCGCGATCTGCACCCCAGCGATCAGGTTGCCGAGCACGGGCCTCGCCGCCAGGCCGAGCACCAGGCCGGCGGCACCGGCCGAGGCGAACAGGCTGACACCGTACTGACGGACCGAATCGAACGTCATGAGGGCGGTCGAGACCGTGACAATGACGATGAGCGTATCCATCACACGCTTGAGGACGCGAACCTGCGTAACGTGTTTGCGCGCAAGCAGGTTGTCCTCGACGTCGACACGAAAGCGCTGCAGGTAGCGTCCGGCAGCCATGTCCACGGTCCGAACGGCGATCCAGCCGATCAGCGCGATACAGGCGACCACCATTGCCTGCGTCAGCCCCGATCGTAGCGGGGCGTTCAACGGTGCCAGCGGCATCACCAGGGCGACGGCGGCTAGGCAGAAGGCGAGGCGGCTCGGCTCCCGCGTCCGCTTCAGGATGATCAGCCACAGCGAGGGCTTGGCGCCGATGGTACGGCGGATCATCCATACCAGCAGCCGGTGTACGCTCAGCGCTGCGACAATCGCCAGCGCAACGAGAACCAGCCCGACGATCCACGTCGGAACCCAATCCAGCGCGATGACGATGTCGTCCCAGAAATCACCCATTGCGGTTCCATCTCCCGCGAGGCCCACAGAGAGTGGCTAACGCTTGGTGCGGCAAAGGGATCGCCGCAGCATGCAATTGGTGATGGTGGCGACCGATACTTGGACCGGTACTTGGACCGGTACTTGGACCGATACATGGACCGATACCCGGGCCTGCCGGTCCGCTGAAATCCTGGCACACCGCGATTTATGCTCGCATTTGGGCTGCTCTGGTGCCTAATTCTTCATCGCTGCTGCTTGCCGATTCCCTCCAGCCCTTTTTGCGATGACCGTCGATATCCAGAAGAGCGCGCCCCCACGAATCGCGCCGACCGGATTCCTGTTTCTCGGAATCATGTCGCTCGGCGCCGGAATCAATTGGCCAGTGCAGAAGCTCCTGCTCAGCGAGTGGCCGCCGATGTCGGCGCGGGGCCTGTCGGGCTTCGCGGGCGCGCTGGTGCTGGCTGCGCTGGCGGTGGCGCTCCGGCAGACGCTGCGGGTGCCGAACGGGATGTGGCCTCGGATCGTGATCTCGGCGCTGCTCAACATCACCTCCTGGGTGCTGATGATGGGCTACGCCTTGACGATCCTGCCGGCGAGCGAGGCCGCCATCATCGCCTACACCATGCCGGTGTGGACGGCGCTGCTGGCGTGGCCGGTGCTCGGCGAGCGGCTGACGCTGATGCGGGTGGTGGCGCTGCTGATGGCGTTTGCGGGCATCGCGGCGTTGATGGGCGGCAATTCGATCGAAGCAAGCCTCGTCAAGCTGCCGGGACTGATCCTGGCGCTGATCACCGCCGTCACCTACGCGCTCGGCACCATTTTCCTGAAACGCTTTCCGATCGCGATGCCGCCAGTCGCATCCGCCGCCTGGCAACTCGGCATCGGCTGCGCGCCGGTAGCGGTGCTCGGTCTCGCGATCGAGCGGCCGGAGATTGCAGCGCTCACGATCGTCGGCTGGCTGGCGCTGGCCTACAACACCACCGTCCAGCAATGCATCGGCTTCGTCTGCTGGCTCGCCGCGCTGCAACGGTTGCCCGCGTCGGTGGCGGCGATCGGCACCATGTTCGTGCCGATCATCGGTGTGATCGCTTCGGCCTATGCGCTCAATGAACCGCTCGGAGCGGCGCAGATCGCGGCCCTGGTCTTCACGATCGGCAGCGTCGTGCTGGCGGTGCGGTCGTGAATGGCGCGCGCGACCGGATATCGGCGGCGGGCGTGATGTTCCTGCTGACAACGTCGGTCGGCTGGGGCTTGAACTGGCCGATCACCAAATACCTGCTGACCCAGTGGCCGCCATTGTCGGCGCGTGGCCTGAGCGGGGTCGCCGGCGCCTTGGCGCTGGCGCTCTATGCGGTGGCAACGGGCGTGAGTCTTAGGGTGCCGCGCGACCAATGGTTCCGGCTGGTCGTCTCGGCGGTGCTGAACGTGTCGTTGTGGATGGCGGTGATGGGCTATGCGCTGGTGTGGCTGCCCGCGAGCGAAGCCGCCGTCATCGCCTACACGATGCCGATCTGGACGGCGCTCCTGGCCTGGCCGCTGCTTGGCGAACGGATGCGCTGGACGCGGGTGGTGGCACTGGTGATGGCCTTCATCGGGCTGGCGGCACTGCTTGGCGGCAACGACATGACGATCAGCGTGACGAAACTGCCCGGTGTGCTGCTCGCGTTGAGCGGCGCGATCGGGTTCGCGTTCGGCACCATCTTTCTGAAGAAGCACCCGATCCAACTGCCTGGCGTGACCTCGGCTGCCTGGCAGATCGGCGTTGGCTGCGCGCCGGTAGCGGCGGTCGGACTATTCGTCGAGCATCCGCAGCTGTCTGCGCTTACGGCTGGCGGGTGGGTCGCGCTGGCCTATGCGACCTTCGGACAGTTCTGCATCGCCTATGTCTGCTGGTTCGCGGCGCTGGAGCGGCTGCCTGCGTCCGTGGCCGCGATCGGCACGATGCTGGTGCCGGTGATTGGTGTCGTGGTCTCCGGGCTCGCATTGCACGAGCCGCTCGGGCCTGCGCAGATCGCAGCCCTTGCCTGCACGGTCATCGGCGTTGCACTCGCGGCGCGCGCCTGATGCGTAACATGGCGCGAGTGGGCAAACGAAAACCGGCGCCAGGAAGCGCCGGTAATCGAGACGAAGTACCCGTTAGTTACGGGCAGGGATAACGGTTGCCGTCGTAATTCAGATAGGTGCGCGTACGCGGATCGTAGGACCGATAGCGCTGGCGGCAATAGGCGTCGTCTGCCGCAGACGATGACGGTGCGGGAACATAGGCATACCCGTCGTCATAATCGTCGTCATAGTAATAGGACGAGCCGTAGTACGGCGAAGCGAGGGCGCCACCAAGCAGCAGGCCCGTACCGAAGCCGATGCCCGGGCCGACCCAATGCCGGTGACGATGCCAACCGCCGCCGCCCCAGCCGGGGCGTCCGCCCCAACCGGGCCGGCCGGCCCAGCCGCCACCGCCGGGCGGCCGCACGATAGCGCCGCCGCCAGCCTTAAGGCCGCCTCCGCCCATATGGAAACCACCTCCGCCGCCGCCCATGCGGATGCCGCCGCCACCGCCGCCGCCTCCACCCATGCGGGCACCGCCGCCGCCACCGCCGCCTGCCTTCAATCCCTGGGCGGTCGCCATCGATGCCGTCATCAACGGAAACGCCAGGGCGAGCAGGGATGCTGCCGCCATCAATTTGAAACTACGCATAAAAGGTCTCCCCGCATGTCATGAGCAGCTGAACCGAGCAGCTAAGCCGCGAACGGCCGGGATGTTCCATGTGCTCACAGGCTTGTCATCCGCTCCGGAACGAGAGCAGACATCCCATGTACTCAGTCTGAACAAATTAAGCCGGTTTCGAGGCAGGGAACCAGCCTGGGCCAAATTCGAGGTTCGAATTGAGGTTCTTTACGTATACTTTTGTTTTTCCGGGATTCTTCTCGTTCGCTGTCCCAGCATCCCGGGGGGCGCGCGGGCTTGCACCGGGTGCTGGACAACGTCCGCGGTGAATGCCATCAAGGCTCGACGTTTTGCTCCGGATTCCCGCACGATGAAGCAGTTTTTCCTGAAGATCTTCACCTGGTGGAACAGCCAGACCTTCGGCACCCAGGTTTGGACCGCTCTCTACGGCGAGTTCGTCGGTGAAGACGAGAACGGCAACCGTTATTACCGGACCAAGGGCGGCAAGATCGATCCGACGCTCGGCTTCGAGCGACGCTGGGTGATCTACAACGGCTATGCCGAGGCTTCGACCATCACCGCAGACTGGCACGGCTGGATGCACCACACCGTGGACGTGCCGCCGACCGAATTGAATTACAAGCCGCGCGAGTGGGAGAAGCCGCATCGGGCAAACCTGACCGGCACCGCTGGCGCGTACCGGCCATCGGGCTCGATGCTGGCCTCAGGCCGCCGTCCGAAGGCGACCGGCGATTACCAGGCCTGGACGCCGGGTCAGTAACGGCGCCAACTCTGTTCTGACGAACGCCTGCCATGGATTCGCCATGGCGGGCGTTCGCATGTTGAACCGGCATTTGTCCGCGCTAGACAGCATCAGCCTGTCGCTGCGCCGGCAACTTTCGCTATGCTAACCTGCGAAATCGGCGACCGGAGTTTGGCCATGGCGAAGTCCTGGACCGACAAGTTCAATGATCCACGCCCGCATCAGGTGAAGCCCGTGCCGGTCGATATCGCCGGCATGAAGAAGGGCGAGATTATGCTGGTGCCGACGCCGAAGATCATCGACGCCTTCATTGCGAGAATTCCGCGCGGGCAGGGCATGGACGTGAAGACCTTCCGCGCCAAACTCGCCAGAACCTACAAGGCAGAGGTGACGTGTCCGATCACCACCGCCATTCATCTGCGCACCGTCGCGGAGATGGCGCTGGAACGGCACCAACAGGGCGCCAAGCTCGCCGAGGTCACACCGTTCTGGCGGGTGCTCGACGAGCGCACGCCGGTCGCGGCGAAGCTCTCCTGCGGCACCGCGTTCGTGAAGAAGCAGCGCAAGGCGGAAGGGCTTTGACGCGCGGACTTTGATACGCCGGAGCGATTGAGCCTGCTCTCTCTTGATCGCCTGCGTTTGAGCTGTGCGTAATGCTCTTTGAGGCGGCGTCAGCCGGCCGAGGCCGCGAGCCGTGCGGCGGCCTGCTCGACGGCAGCCATGCGTTGCGATTGGCCTGCTGCCGCGGAGGTGATGCGCTGGGTGATTCGTTGCACCACCTCGGGAGGAGCCGTGTCCGGCGAACCAGCATTGAATGGCGGCGCCGGATCGTACTCTAGCATCAACTGGATCGTCTGCGCGGTGGTGCGGTCGGAGAGCTTCTCCGCCAGCGTTAGGCCAAAGTCGATACCGGCGGTGACACCGCCGCCGGTGATACGGTTGCGATCGACGCAGACGCGCGTCTTCTCCACGGCGACGCCAAGCTTGTCGAGCAACGGTATGGCCGACCAGTGGGTGGCCGCCCTGTAGCCACCGAGCAGACCCGCCGCCGCCAGCACCAGCGAACCGGTGCAGACCGAGGTGACGTAGCGCGCGTTGGCCGCCTGCTTGCGCAGGAATGCGAGCACCTCCTCGTCGTTCAGCAAGGCGTCGGTGCCGAAGCCGCCAGGGACGCAAATGACGTCGAGCTGAGGGCAATCAAAGAATGTCGCCGTCGGCGTGATCGTCAATGCGGTGTCGCTCGCCACTGGCTCGATCCGCTTCCAGATCAGGTATGTCTTTGCTCCCGGCACGCGGCTCAACACCTGCAGGGGGCCGGTGAAATCGAGCTGGGTGACGTTCGGAAACACGACGAAGCCGATGTGAATGGTGTCTGCCATGGGGCGCTCCTGCGGGCATAGGCTTGCTTGACGCGATCAACCTCGCATGCTTGGCTGATGGCATAAATGACATATTTCCCTCGATTTCAGACATAGCCGCCGGAGCGAGCGATTATGGCCGGTATCGGCATCCTGGTGTTTCCCGATTTCCAACTGCTGGATGCAAGCGGGCCGATCGCGGCGTTCGAGATCGCACACCGCTTCAGCGGCAAGCGGCCACAGATCACGGTCTTCGCGTCGAAGGCGGGAGCGGTGCGTTCGTCATCGGGCGTCGCGATCCAGGCGCGGGGCATCAAGGGAGCGGCGCTGCCGCATACGCTGATCGTTGCGGGGGGTGACGGGACGCGTGGAGCAATCGCCGATGCGCGGCTGATGAATTTCGTCCGCGCGGCCGCTCGCAACGGACGCCGCGTCGCGAGCGTCTGTTCGGGCTCCTACATTCTGGCTGAAGCGGGACTGCTCGACGGCCGCCGCGCTACCACCCATTGGGGGCGAACGCAGCACTTTCTCGCGCGCTATCCGAAGGTCAAGCTCGAGCCGGACCGGATCTACGTACAGGACGGCAACATCTGGAGTTCGGCCGGCATCACCGCTGGGATCGATCTCGCGCTGGCGATGATCGAGGACGATTTCGGCGAGGCAATCGCCCGCCAGGCCGCGCGCCAGCTCGTCGTTTATCACCGCCGTCCGGGCGGCCAATCACAGTTCTCGGCGCTGCTCGAACTGACGTCGCCGACCGGCCGTTTCAAGCCGCTGCTGGCGTGGGCGCGCGAGCACCTCGACCAGCCGCTTACTGTCGAACGTCTCGCCGAGCAGGCGCGTATGAGTGCGCGACACTTCTCGCGCAGTTTCACCGCCGAGCTTGGCGTCTCGCCGTCGAAGGCGGTCGAGCGATTGCGGATCGAGGTCGCGCGCAGCCGCGTGCAATCGGGCTCTGAGCCGATCGAAATGATCGCACAATCATCCGGTTTCGGCGATGCGGAGCGGATGCGGCGTGCATTCGTACGCACCTTCGGTCACCCGCCGCAGTCGTTGCGGCGGGCCGCGCGCTTGGCGTGAGGAGCTGCGCGACATCGAGCGAGATGCATCACGCGCGCGTACGCGCACCTAAAGGCGTGCGGGCTTAGACCAAGGCTAGGCGCGGGCCTTCAGCCAGGCTGCGACCTCGCGGGCAGCAACGTTGGCCTCGGGCAGGATCTTGCCCATGGTGATGAAGCCATGAAACTGTCCGGGAAAGTGGCTGTAGGCAACGTCGATGCCGGCGTCCTTCAGCCGTTCGGCATATTCGGCACCTTCGTCGTGCAGCGGATCGGCGCCGCAGGTCATGACGTAAGCCGGGGGCAGGCCCTTGAAGTCCTTGATCCGCAGTGGCGAGGCGCGCCAGTCGTCGATGTCACCGTTGCCGTTCAGATACTGCGTGCGGAACCAGCCGATCAGCGAGCGGGTCAAGAGCGCGCCAGTATCGGGATCGAGATGCGAGGGATGCGACATGGAGAAATCGGTCGCGGGATAGATCAGCACCTGGCCGGCAAGTTTCGGTCCGCCGGAATCGCGCGCATGAATGGCGACCACGGCGGACAGGTTGCCACCGGCGCTGTCGCCGCCGATGAAGATGCGGTTCGGATCGATGCCGAATGTGCTGGCGTTGTCGGCAATCCAGCGGGTTGCGGCGATCGAGTCGTCCACGGCGGCCGGAAATTTGTGCTCGGGCGCAAGCCGGTATTCGATCGACACGACGATGATGCCCGCATCGTTGGCGAGGGTGCGGCAGAGCACATCATGGGAGTCGATGTTGCCGATCACGAATCCGCCGCCGTGAATGTAGATCAATGCGGCCGCTGTGCCAGTCGCTGCCGCCGGTTTGTAGACCCGCAACGGGATCGGGCCCGCAGGCGAGGGTGCAGAGATATCCTCCACCGAGGCGACGTGCGGCGGCTCCGGTTGCGAGGCGGCGCGTGCGGCCATGTACGCCTCGCGCGCTTCCGGCGGCGACATCGTCTCGTAGGACGGCCGGTTGGCATCACGAAAAGCCTTCATCACCGCGGCGGCAGACGGATCGAGCACGACGGACATGGATGTTTCCTCCTGTGCTGTTTTTTGCGAACCGGGCGCTCTGCGTCAGCACGATCGCCCGCGTTTTTGGGGCTTATCGGTCTTAGAGAGTTGGCGTCGCGCTTTGCCCCTAGCGCGACGCCTTGAAGTCACGCCTCGACGTTACGCCTTGGACTTGAGCCAGGCCGCAATCTCGCTGGTGAGGGTGTTGGCCTCGGGCAGCAGTTTGCCCATGGTCCAGAAGCCATGGAATTGGCCGGGATAGTCGCTGTAGGCAACCTCGACGCCGGACGCCTGCAGGCGGTCCTTGTACTCGACGCCTTCGTCATGCAGTGGGTCGGCGCCGCAGGTGATCACCAGTGCCCGCGGCAGGCCCTTGAGATCCTTCACCCGCGCTGGCGACGCGCGCCAGTCGTCAACGTCGCCGGTGCCGTTCAGGTAGTGATCCTTGAACCAGCGCATCAGCGAGTGGGTCAGCAGGACGTCGGTATCCGGATCGCGATGCGAGGGATGCGACAACGCGAGGTCGGTGGTGGGATAGATCAGCACCTGACCAGCGAACTTCGGGCCGCCCTTGTCGCGGGCATGGATGGTGACGACCGCGGTGAGATTGCCGCCGGCGCTGTCGCCGCCGACGAAGATCCGGTTCGGATCGATGCCGAGCTTGGCGGCATTGTCGACGACCCATTGCGTCGCCGCGATCGCATCGATGGCGGCCGCTGGAAATTTGTGCTCGGGAGCAAGACGATAGTCGACGGCCACGACGATGAAGCCTGCCTGGTCGGCGACCATGCGGCAGACCACGTCGTGGGAATCGAGGTCGCCGATCACCCAGCCGCCGCCGTGATAGAACACGAGAGCCGGAGCGGGATGGCCGAGCGGTGCCTTCGGCTTGTAGACGCGCAGCGGGATCGGCCCGTCCGGCGACGGGGCGGAGATATTTTCGACCGAGGCGAGCTCGGGCGGATCGGGTTGCACCACGGCGCGGCCGAGTGCGGACGCCGCGCGGGCTTCCGGCGCGGGCATCGTCTCGTACTTCGGCCGGTTCGCCTCGCGGAAGGCCTTGATGACGGCGGCGGCGGACGGGTCGAGTACGACGGGCATCGTGAGTTTCCTCCAAATTGCGTTTTTGTCGCCGTGTTGTAGGCGGCTGATCTGACTATCTCATCGCCAACCGGCTCTGACCAGTGCGGCCAAAGCACGTCCCTGCATGCGCAGATCGCGACCAGCGCATGCGAGCCTGCAATCCGCACAGTCGCTTCCGATGAAACTCCAGTCCGCCGGTGATCGGATTGCAAATCTCGCAGGGAACTCCGGCGGTTACGCCCTTTCCATGCCGTATTCAGCGTGTTAACCCGACGTTTGAGCGGCCTTGCGATCCTGCGAGCCCGATTCGCCTTTGGTTGATGTCGCGCGCAATGCTTCGATCCGCCTCATTCATCCTTCTTGCCGCGATGACAGCCGCAGGACTTGTGTATCCGGTGCCATCGCTGGCCCAGTACTTCGGCAATCAGCCGCCACGCCCGCCAGGCAATGTCGGTGCCCAGGAGCGGGTGCAGGACCCCGACGCGGAAGACGTGCCGGACATTCCGCAGGGACGCATTCTGCCGGCGCCGAACCGGCTGCCGCCGGGCGGGAGCATCCCGCCGCCAGGATCGGTGCAGTCGCAGCCCTTGCCGATGCCGCCGCAGCAACAGCCCGGATCGCCGCCAGCCGGTCCCGCCGTCGCCACGCCGAACCCGCTGCCAGGCCTGCCGCCCGGTCAGCGCCAGCCGCGGGGAACGCCTGCGGCCGCCCCCGCGACCGTGCAGCCGGGTGACGAGATCGTCACTGCGCCGCCGGCGCAAAAGATCGTCAACAAGCAGGCGGTGTTTGCCGGGCTCGACAAGATCACCGGCCGTATCATCAAGTTCGACGTCGATATCGGCGAGACCGTGCAGTTCGGTGCGCTGCGGGTGAAGCCGCAGGCCTGCTACACGCGGCCCGCGACCGAGGCGACCAACACCGATGCCTTTGTCGAGGTGGACGAGATCACCCTGCAGGGCGAGGTCAAGCGCATCTTCTCGGGGTGGATGTTTGCGGCAAGTCCCGGCCTGCACGGCGTTGAGCATCCGATCTACGACGTGTGGCTGACTGACTGCAAAGGTCCGGATGCGACCGTTGCCAGCGCGCAGCCCGAGCCGCCACCGCGTGCGCCGCCGGCTCAGAAGCAGCGGCAACCGGCCCGGCGGCAGGCGCCTCCGCCACCTCCGCCGCCGCAATACCAGCCGCAGTATCAGCCCCAGCCCGCGCCGCTGCCAGGCTTCCGCTGAGCGCGAAGCCGTTGGGCGCTTAGTCTTTGATGCCAAGCCTTTGAAAGCTACGCTTTCGAGCCGCTGGTGGCGAACAGGGCCGCGAACGTCTGCTCGCCACCCGGTGTGAACCTGACGACCCGACTACCGCTCTCCCGTCGCGCCCATTTCAACGCATAGACGCGATCCAGCAGCGCCGCTCCGAGCGAGCCCGCGAGATGGCTGCGCCGCTCGCTCCAATCGAGACACGCCTTGCACAGCGGCCTGCGTCCGCCACGGATGGCGTCGAGATCGACGCCGAATTCGACGAGAAATTTGGCGCCGCGTGGCGTGACCGTGATGCGCTCCGGGTCGATCGCGAGATATTTGCGATGGACCATGGAATCGAACATCCGCACGCCGAATTCGCCGGCGAGATGATCGTAGCACACGCGGGCGCGCCGCATGGCCGGGTCCTTCGGTCCGGGACGGACGCGCACATGTCCCGCGCGGACGGCAAGCGTACCGAGTGCCTCGAGCACGTCGGCAACCTCGCTGCCGGACAGCCGGTAATAGCGATGGCGGCCCTGCTGCTTTTGTTCGATCAGCCGGCCTTGCTGGAGCTTGGCCAGATGCGAGCTTGCCGTCTGCAGGGTGACGCCGGCTTCGGTTGCCAGTTCGCTTGCGGTGAGCGCTGCGCCGCCGAATAGAGCGTTGAGCATATTGGCACGCGCGGGATCACCGACGAGCGATGCGACGATGGCGATGTTCGGACCTTCCTTCATGCTTCGAGCCTAATCGAAGCATCTTCGTCGGACAACGCGTAGGGTCGCCCCATGCTGACACCGTTATGGCAGCATCCGCAACGTCTTGGCCCTCCAGACTGTGAATGTCACGGATCACAGCCCGGCGGGACACGGACAGGTCGCGCTTCGGCGCGTTATACTTGGACGCAGGGACTTTGGCGCCAAAAGGGGGCGGGCGAGGCTGCGGAGCGATCCGTCGATACCGTGCAAGGTGAACACCGATACAGGCGAGGACATCATGACCGTGTCAGTCGCGCAGAAGCGCGCCGATTTCTTCAAGCTGCATGAAAGTGGCTGCTTCGTGCTGCCGAACCCGTGGGATGCCGGCGGGGCGCGGCTTCTGCAGTCGCTCGGCTTCAAGGCGCTCGCATCCACCAGCGCGGGGTTCGCGTGGTCGATGGGGCGGAGCGATTACGGGCTGAAGTGTGACGAACTGCTCGCACACTTGACGGCGCTGTGCGCGGCGAGCGATCTGCCGGTGAATGCGGATTTCGAATCCGGCTTCGCCGACGATCCCGACGGCGTTGCGGCCAATGTCCGCAAATGCGTCGCGACCGGTGTCGCCGGACTGTCGATCGAGAACCGCAACAGCGATGCCGCCAAGCCGCTGTATGACTTTGCGCTCTCGGTCGAGCGCATCCGCGCAGCGCGCGAGGCGATCGACGCTGACAAGAGCGGTGCCTTGCTGGTCGCACGCTGCGAGGGCTTCCTGACTGGCGAGGCCGATCTCGATATGACGATCAAGCGGCTCGTCGCGTTCTCGGAGGCGGGTGCGGATTGCCTCTACGCGCCGGGCATCCATAGCAAGGAGCAGATTTCGGCGGTAGTGAAGGCGGTCGCGCCGAAGCCGGTCAACGTGCTGGTACTGACGCCGGATACGATGGTGGCCGATCTCGCTGCGCTCGGTGTCCGCCGTGTCAGTCTTGGCGGGCATCTCGCGCGCGCGGCCTGGGGCGGCTTCATGCGTGCTGCGAAGGAGATGCTGGAGCAGGGGACGTTCACCGAACTCGCCAACGGCTATCCGGGCAAGGAGTTGCAAACGGTGTTTGCGCCATACGTCGTCCGCCCGTCTGCCTCATGAGGGGACGCCGCTGAGCAACCTCGCCGCGATCGCGATCAGCGCGCCGCCAGAACGGCCAGCGCCTCTGCGCCGGAAACCGGACGGTCGACCGGCAGCGCGGCGAAGTTACCCTCATGCTGCAGCGCGCGGTCGAGTTCGGTGCGGTAGCGGCGGCGCGGGATTTCGATGGCGCCCAGGCTGCGCAAGTGTTCGGTCACGTACTGCGTATCCAGCAACGTGAAGCCGCCGGCGACCAGCCGCGCCACCAGATGGACGAGCGCAACCTTGGAGGCATCGCGTGCGCGATGAAACATACTCTCGCCGAAAAAGGCTCCGCCAAGATTGACGCCGTATAGCCCGCCGACAAGGGCGTCACTGTCCCACACCTCAACGCTGTGGCAATGGCGGAGGCGATGCAGGCCGGAATACAGCGTGCGGATGCGCGCATTGATCCAGGTGTTGTCGCGTCCGGGCGCGCGTTCCGCGCAGCCGTCGATGACTTCATCGAAACATCGATCAACGGTGACCGTGAAACGGTCGGACCGCACCGTGCGCGCGAGCCGCGACGAGACACGCAACCCGCCGAGTGGGATGATGCCGCGTTCCTCCGGTTCGACCCAGAACAGCGTTGGATCGTCGGCACTTTCCGCCATCGGGAAGATGCCGCACGCATAGGCGCGGAGCAGCACCTCCGGTGTGATCTCGGCATTCATCGTGTCCCGCGACGCCATCTCTCTTGTATAGCAGACCGTGCGTCGTTGCGCACCGGCCGGAGCGTCCGGTCCCGCCGGAATCAACCGAAGCTTCAGGGCCTGTTGGCGCGTTGTTCACGTGAACGTGCGCCCACGTTGCCGAAAGCTGCACGAGGCGGAGTTGCTGGGTTGATTGCGTGGCCGTGCTAGGCGGTCTTGGCTTGCCCCTTCGCCGGCCGGGGCGGAACGCACAGCACCATCCGTGTGCCGGCGTGAGATGGATCACGAACGATTTTCGCATCGAGTTTGGTGGCCATCGCCTCGACGATGCGCTGACCCATGCCGGTCGATCCCGGCGCCGGTGCCGACTGCATGCCGACGCCCTGATCGGCGATGGCGAGCTCGATACCGTCTCCCTTGCGGCGGAGCGTCACGTCAATCGGCCCCGATCCTTCCGGATAAGCATATTTGACGGCGTTGATGACAAGCTCGTTGACGATGATGCCGATCGCCACCGCGCTGTCCGGATCGATCTCGACCGACTCGCTCGATAGCGTGAGCTGGGTCAGCTTCTCGCCCTCGGCCGAGCGCCGCAGATCCTCGAGCAGTGCTTCGAGATATTGGTCGAGCATCACGCCTTTCAGGTCGTGCGAGGTGTAGAGCCGGCGGTGGACCTGCGCCACCGCAGCGACCCGGCCCATGGCATTGGTCAGCGCCGCCTTGACATCGGGATCCTCTGCGGAAGACGCCTGCAGATGCAGGAGCGAGGCGATGATCTGCAAGCTGTTGCCGACGCGATGGTTGACCTCGCGCAGCAACACCTCGCGTTCGGCGGCAAGCGCTGCGTAACGGTCGCGTGCGGCGCGGACCTCGGCTTCGGCGGCTTCCTTCGCATGGCGCATGCGCGCGCCGTTCAGTGCGCCGGTCACCGCGACCGCGAGCAGGGGCACGAACTCGCCCTGTGTATCTTTGACGAGATAGTCCGCGGCGCCGGCCTTCAACGCGGTGACGGCAATGCGACTGTCGAGCGAGGCGGTGACGAAGACCACCGGCGGCGCGTTCTCGATCGCGCGGATGCGCGCCAGCGTTTCCAGTCCGTCGAGGCCCGGCATATGCTGATCCAGCGCGATGACGTCGATCCCGCCGGCGCGAATGCGTGCAAGGCCGCTCTCGCCATCGCGCGCATGCTCCACGGTGAATCCCTGCCGCTTCAAGCCGCGCTCGACCAGCCGGGCAAGATCGGCGTCGTCGTCGATGTAGAGCGCGGTCGGTGCTTTCTCTGCGGTCATGCGGCGTTGGACGGGACCTGGATCACGGAAAAGAACAGGCCAAGCTGACGGATTGCGTTAGCGAAGTTCTCGTAGTTGACGGGCTTCGTAATGTAGACGTTACACCCGAGTTCATAACAACGTTTGATCTCGTGGGCGTCATCGGTGGTCGTCAGGACGACGACAGGCGTGCACTTCAAATGCGGCGTTTCCTTTACCCGGCGCAGGATTTCCGTACCGGTCATGTCGGGGAGGTTGAGATCGAGCAGGATGAGCAATCCCTCGCCCTTCCGCGGCACGCCGTTACCGTCATTGCCGAGCAGGAACGTCATCGCATCGGTGCCGTTGCTGAACGGCACGATGTCGTTGTTGACCCCGGAGCGGCGGATATTTCGTTCGATCAACCGCGCGTGGCCTTCATCGTCTTCGATCATGACGATGGTAACAGGCGTGTTCATGCCGTCATTTCCTTTGAATCGAGTTTCCATTTGCTCGGCAGCATCACGGTGAAGGTGCTGCCTTTTCCTGGTTCGGACGAAACCGACAGGGTTCCGCCCATGCGCCGCACCAGAGCGCGGACGTGGGCGAGGCCAATGCCTTGACCGGGGCGGTCTTGCGCGCCGGCCCGACGGAACAGGTCGAAGATGCGCTGATGGTCCTTCGGATCGATCCCACGCCCGTTATCGATCACGTCGTAGATGATGTAGCCGGTTTTGCGCCGCCCCTTGATCTGGATCACGCCTGGTATACCGGGATTGAGGTATTTCAATGCATTGTCGATCAGGTTGGAAAAAATCTGTTCGAGCGCGAGACGGTCGCTGACGACGTCGGGCAGCGGCTCGACTTTGATTTCGGCGTTCGCTTCGTCGGCCTGGTGGGCGACGGTCTCGGTAATCGTTTCGATCAGCTGGCCGACGTCGATCCGTTCGGGCTTGAACTCGCGGCGGCCTTCGCGGGTCAGATGCAGAATGGCGTTGATCAGCCGATCCATTTTGCCGATCGACGACTTGATGAAGGTGATGGCTTCGTCGAACTCCTCGGCGAGCTGCTTATCGTCACCCTCGAGCAACGGCGCCGCCGCCACCGCGGTCGGCTCGTGTGCATCGGCGCGTGACGTGAGTTCACCGATGCGGCGAAAGATGCCCTCTCGCAATTCCTCCAGCTCGCTGGTGAAGCCCATGATGTTGACGAGCGGCGAGCGCAGGTCGTGGCTGACGATGTAGGCGAACCGCTGAATCTCCTCGTTCGCTTCGCGCAGGTCGGCGGTGCGCTCATCGACTGCCGCCTCCAGCGTGGAGTTCATTTCGCGCAACTGCTGCTCGGCCATATCGCGCAGCTGTTGCGAGCGGCGCACGAAGAACATGGAGGTCAGCGCCAGCGCCAGCACGATGCCGGACCCTGCGGTCGTGACGATCGCCGACAGCGTCTGGTTGCGGCCGGCTGCCGCGCTGCGCTGTGCTAGCAGCCGTTCTTCCTCCGCGCGCATCGCGGCCGCCATATCGCGAATGTTCGCATTGGTCTGGCGCGGTGCGTTGTCGGCGATCACCTTCAGCGCTTCCGCCTGCTGACCGCTGCGGGCGAGGCCAACGACGACGTTGAAATCCCGCAACTGCCGCTCGAGCAGCGGCCACATCTCGGCAAGATGGCGAACCTGTACGGGATTGTCCGCTGTCAGTTGCTTGAGGCGATCGAAGGTTGGGCGAAGCGCTGCTTCGGACTGGTTGAACTCGTCCAGGAATTCCGGCTTTGATGTCAGCAGGAAACCCCGCTCGGCACTCTCGGCCCGGCGAAGCTGTAGCAGCATCAGCGAAATCTGGTTCTCGACCTCCATCGTATGGGCGATCGCGTCGGCATCGTTGCGCATCGAATAGACGAGATAGATCGAACTGGCGCTGATCCCGATCAGGACCAACATACCGGCAACGAGCAAAAACGTCTGAACGATCCGCGGCCGCGTGCTCTTTGTGTTCGTCATGTAACCATCAGGAGGGCGGCCATTGTCGATTCGAATCGGATCATGGACTTCTCGACCGGGCCGTGCACTATCCTATGCGAAGATTGCCTTCAGAAATCATTGGATCGCGGATTCGGCACTCCGGGAATGGGCGCGCAACCGCGACGCGGAATAACGCTCACGCATGCTGACGGTTCCCCGCCGCCAGCGAAGAATCGTTCAAAACAAGGGACTGTCGCCAACCGCAGTTTGGAAGCCGGTCAGGACTTCACGTCGCCGGCGGCCAGGTACTGCTCCAGCCAGTGGATGTGATAGTCGCCGTCGATGATCCCAGCCTCGCGCACCAGCGCTCTGAACAGCGGCAGCGTCGTCTCGACGCCATCCACGACCATTTCGTCGAGCGCGCGGCGAAGCCGCATCAGGCATTCGGCGCGGGTCTTGCCGTGCACGATCAGCTTGCCGACCAGCGAGTCGTAATAGGGCGGGATCACATAGCCCTGATAGACTGCCGAATCGATCCGCACCCCCATGCCGCCGGGCGGATGGTAGTGAAGGATCTTGCCTGGCGAAGGGCGGAACGTTACCGGATTCTCGGCATTGACGCGGCATTCGATCGCATGACCGTTGAGAACGATTTCCGATTGCCGGGCCGGCAGTTCGCCGCCAGCGGCGACGCGGATCTGTTCGAGCACGAGGTCAATGCCCGTGATCATCTCGGTCACCGGATGCTCGACCTGAATGCGGGTGTTCATCTCGATGAAATAGAACTCGCCGTCCTCGTAGAGGAATTCGATGGTGCCGACGCCGAGATACTGTAATTCCTGCATCGCCTTGGCGACGGTCTCGCCGATCTTAGCGCGTGCCTTGGGATCGAGCGCGGGCGAGGGGCCTTCCTCCCAGACCTTCTGGTGACGCCGCTGCAGTGAGCAATCGCGCTCGCCGAGATGGATCGCGCCGCCACGGCCATCGCCGAGAACCTGGATTTCGATGTGGCGCGGCTTCTCCAGGTATTTTTCGAGATAGACCGCATCGTCGCCGAACGCGGCCTTGGCTTCGGTTCGTGCGGTCGAGAGCGCGAGCGCAAGATCGTCGGCGGTGCGTGCGACCTTCATGCCGCGACCGCCGCCGCCGGCCGCAGCCTTCACCAGCACCGGAAAGCCGATCTCCTTGGCGATCGCCATCGCGTCGTCGTCGGCGCCGACGCCGCCGTCGGAGCCCGGCACGACCGGAATACCGAGGCGCTTGGCGGTCTTCTTGGCCTCGATCTTGTCGCCCATGATGCGGATGTGCTCTGCCTTTGGGCCGATGAAATGCAGGTTGTGGTCGGCGAGGATATCGGCGAAGCGCGCGTTCTCCGACAGGAAGCCGTAACCCGGATGCACGGCGTCGGCGCCGGTGATCTCGCAGGCCGCCAGCAGCGCCGGAATGTTCAGATAGCTGTCCTTCGACGGCGGCGGCCCGATGCAGACGCTTTCGTCGGCGAGCCTGACATGCATCGCATCGGCATCGGCGGTGGNATGCACGGCGACGGTGGCGATGCCGAGCTCCTTGCAAGCGCGCAGCACGCGCAGAGCGATTTCTCCGCGATTGGCTATCAGGATTTTGTCGAACATCGCGGGCCTATTGTGCCTTCTTATTCGATGATCATCAGCGGCTCGCCGAACTCGACCGGCTGCCCGTCTTCGATCAGGATTTGCGTGACCGTGCCGGCGCGCGGCGCCGGAATCTGGTTCATGGTCTTCATCGCTTCGATGATCAGAAGCGTATCACCGGCGTTCACTTTGGAGCCGACGTCGACGAACGGCCGCGCGCCCGGTTCGGAGGCGATATAGGCGGTGCCGACCATCGGCGAGGGGACGATGCCGGGATGCTTGGCGAGGTCGGCGGCTGCCGCGGGCGCTGCCGCCGGGGCGACCGCGCTTGCCGCCGGCGTGGCGTAGACCGGGGCCTGTACGACCTGCGCAGTACGCGCGACGCGGACCCGAAGGCCTTCACGTTCCACTTCTATCTCGGTGAGATTGGTGCTGTCGAGCAGCGCGGCCAGATCGCGGATCAACTCGCGTTCATCGACAGGCTTCGCTGCCAGCGATTTCTCGGATGTATCTTTTGCCTTTGCGGCCATGCGTTCAATCCAGATTGTTCTCTGTGAGGCGTCTCAGGTTCGGGCCCCAGCTCTCAGGTGTTGGCTCTATAGATCTTGGCTCTCAGCTCTTGGCTTTCGCGCCGATCTTTGCGGCGAGTCCCATGATCGCCAGCCGGTATCCTTCGATGCCAAAGCCGGTCAGCGAGGCGAACGTGGCCTTGGCGATGAAGGAGTGATGGCGGAAGCTCTCGCGCGCGTAAACATTGCTGATGTGGACTTCCACAGCCGGGACCTGCACCGCCTTCAGCGCATCGTGAATGGCGACCGAGGTATGCGAGTAGCCGCCGCCATTGATGACGATACCTGCCGCCTTGTTGGCGCCGGCCTCGTGGATGACGTCAATCAACTCGCCCTCGCGGTTGGATTGGTGGCAGACGACCTCCATGCCGTAGCCGGCGGCAGTCCGCTGGCAGAGCGCCTCGACATCGGCCAGGGTATCGGACCCATAGGTCTCGGGTTCCCGGGTGCCGAGCAGGTTCAGGTTCGGCCCGTTCAGCACGTAGATTGTGTTGGATGCCATGGTCGTGGACGATGGTGTCTTGGGCGAGGGTGTAGCCATCCGGAAATCGGCCAGGGTTGTTCGCAGCCGCAGGTCTGCGGCGGTCAGCGGCCGTTTATAGGTAACCGGGCGGGTCAGGGGAAGCCCGCCGGGAGTGTTAATCCCTGCAAATCCTTCAATTGCTTTATGAAAAGCTCAGATCGGCCTGCCCTTTGGTGGTATTTTAGCGCCGATCCCGCCCTTGGTTCCAGGCCGGGAGGTCCGGCCGGAACCAGGAATTGCCGTCAGCAGGACGGTTTGCCGCAGCGTGCGGTCGCGATCTTCTCCTTGAGACCGGACAGACCGATGGCGCCGACCACCACCTGGTCGCCAATGACGTAGCTCGGTGTGCCGTTGAGCCCCATCTCCTCGGCGATCTTCAGATTCTCGGTGAGCGTGTCGCGCACCTCCGAACTCTTCATGTCTTTCTCGAGCCGCGCCATGTCGAGGCCGGCTTCCTTGGCGGCGGCGAGAGCTCGGGCGCCGTCGGCCTGACCGCGTCCGCCGAGCAGCTTCTGGTGGAAGTCGAGATACTTCTTGCCGCTCGGGTCCTGCATCCGCACGGCGATGGCGACCTGGGCGGCCTCCACCGATCCCTGGCCCAGCACTGGGAACTCCTTCAGCACGACGCGCAGCTTCGGATCGGCCTTCATCAGCTCGAACATGTCCGTCATCGCCCGCTTGCAGTAGCCGCAGTTGTAATCGAAGAACTCGACGAAATTGACGTCGCCTTTGGGATTGCCGACCACGACGCCGCGCGGCGAATTGAAGATGATGTCGGCGTGCTGTTTGACCGCGGCAACCTGCTTGGCAGCCTCCGCCTGGGCCTGACGCTTCGACAGCTCGGCGGAAACCTCCTCCAGCACTTCCGGATTGGAGAGAAGATAGTCGCGGACGATCTTCTGGATCTCGTTACGTTGCGGTTCGCTGAAGCTTTGCGCGGAGGCATTCGTGGCCACGCTCGCAAGAAGCGCGACGGCTGCGATGGCAGGGCTGAGGAAACGGAGCGAGAGCATCGGCAGTCCTTTGCGGCTACGAAGAAAGAGGGGCATTTTCCGGCAAGCTACCGTTTTTCGGTAACTTTGGTGTTCACAATGTCGTCGGCCTTCACCCAACCCGGCGAGCCGACGGCGAAGCGCGTTTTCGCGCGCGAGGCGAGGTCGCGGGCGGTCTTCATGTCGCCGCGCAGGTAGGCGGCCTGCGCCGAGGCAAGATCGGCCTCGGCGTAATTGCCCTTGCGGCCGTAGGCCATGGCGAGCTGGGTGTAGCCCAGCGGCGCCTCAGGCTCCCGCGCCAGCGCGCTGCGCAGGATGGCGATCGCCTCGTCGGCGTAGGCGGCGTTGTTAGAAGCGACCAATGCCTGGCCGAGCATCATCGCGATCAGCGGTGAGTTGCCGGACAGTTGCAGGGCGCGGCGCAACGGCGCGATCGCCTCATTCGGCCGGGCGCCTTCGAGCAGGGCCTGACCGCGCAGCTCGTGGAAGTAGGGATTGTTCGGCTGCACCTGCAGCAACGCATCGATCTGCGCGACTGCTTGGCGCAGGTCACCATGTTTGTAGCCGGCGATCGCACGCGCGTAGCGCGCAGGCAGGCTGTCGTTCGACATCGGATAGCGGCGCAGCACCGTGTCGGGCCGCTCCATGAAGCCGGAAATCTTCGCCCGCATCAAATCATGCCGCAGCTGCAGTGCCGGATCGTCCTTCTTGTCCCAGTAGGGGCTCGAACGAGCGAAGTCGGCCAGCGCTGCGACACGCTCGGCAGGCATCGGATGCGACTGGGCATAAGGGTCGGCGCCACGCGAGACG
This sequence comes from Afipia sp. P52-10, assembly GCF_000516555.1. Lineage (NCBI taxonomy): Bacteria > Pseudomonadati > Pseudomonadota > Alphaproteobacteria > Hyphomicrobiales > Nitrobacteraceae > Afipia > Afipia sp. P52-10. Next base: position 350,035 of record NZ_AZSJ01000007.1, read on the forward strand.
AACAGCAGTTGTTCGGAGAAGCGTTTGAAAGTCTCGTACATCCCCTTGGGCGACTGACCAGTATCATTCAGGAAGCGGACGGCAGCGCGGTCGGCGCTTTCCTCCTGCTGGCGCTGATAGGACAGCAGGTTGCGGCGGATCACCTCGCCCGGTGCGCTGAGGGCAGCGGCGCCGGCATTGGCAAGGCCGTTGTTGGAATTGCGGTTGCTGGCGGCGCCTGCCGCGATGGCGCCGAGGCCGAGGATGGTGGCGAGGATCATCTGCGTCTGTGCGCGGGCGAGCTGTTCGCGCAGCTTGGCGAGATGACCGCCGGCGATGTGGCCAGCCTCGTGCGCCAGCACGCCGATGATCTGGTTCGGAGTCTGCGACTCCATCAGCGCGCCGGAGTTCACGAAGATGCGGCGGCCGTCGATGACGAAGGCGTTGAAGGTGGAATCGTTAATGATGACGACCTGGACGTTCTGCTTGGCGAGGCCGGCGACACGCAGCAGCGGCTGGGTGTAATCGCGCAGCAGCTGTTCGATCTCGGCGTCGCGGATGATCGGCGGGCCGCTGGATTGGGCGCGAGCGGGCAGCGGCGCGACCACCAGTGCAGCCGCAGTGGCCAGCGCGATCGCCTGCCGGGTGGCGCGGCCAAGGCGGCTTAGGGGACGTGTCAGGGGCGATTTTTCAAGGGCAGAATCAGTCATGACAGCGTTCGTTGCAAAGCTCCAGCACCTGCCGTTTTCGAGACCGACCGGACCCGTCGGTCCCGCGGCAGGGACATCCGATACTTTGCAGAATTTGGCAATGCAGCCAATGTCTTGACGCGTGTGAATCTCGTCGCACCCAAGCGGCGGAATGAGGCAACATGGCGGCGTGCGGCCCCGTAGCGCGCCGTGGGCTTCAAGGTGTCGCAGCGATGTTCTAAGAGACGAGTAAGCCCTCGTCCCCGTCGCAACCCGCAGGCCTATGGTAATGCTCGACAATACGATCCGCGATCGCGTCCGAAACCTGATCACGCCCGCGCGGCGCAGCGAAGTTCCGCCATTCATGGTGATGGACGTGATGGCGGCCGCCGCCCGGATCGAGGCCGCTGGTGGCCATGTGATTCATCTCGAAGTCGGCCAGCCGGCGGAACCGGCGCCGCAGACTGCGATCGCCGCCGCACACGCAGCGCTCGATTCGGCGCGGATTGATTACACCTCCGCGCTAGGTATTCCGTCGCTGCGGGCGCGGATTTCCCGTCACTATCGCGACACTTACGAATGCGAGGTCGATCCGGAGCGGATCATCGTCACCACCGGGTCATCGGGCGGCTTCGTGCTTGCATTTCTGGCGATGTTCGAACCTGGCGACCGGGTTGCCGTCACCATACCGGGCTATCCGCCGTACCGGCATATTCTGAACGCACTCGGCTGCGAGCCGGTCCCGATCGAGACGTCGCACGAAGCGCGCCACGCGCTGTCGGCGGACGCGCTGCTTGCCGAACATCGGAAAAAGCCGCTGCAGGGCGCGCTGGTGGCGAGCCCAGCCAACCCGACCGGCACGATGATGACGCGCGAGGCCCTCAGCACGCTGATTGGCGCCGCCGAAGGCGAGGGCATCCGTTTCATCTCCGACGAGATCTATCATGGCCTCGATTACGCATTTCCTGCGGTGACCGCAGCGGCGTTGTCGGCGAATGCGCTCGTCATCAACTCGTTCTCGAAATACTTCTGCATGACCGGCTGGCGCGTCGGCTGGATCGTTGCACCGGAGCCGCTGGTGCGTCCGATCGAGCGGCTGCAACAGAACCTGTCGATCTCGGTGCCGACGCTGTCGCAGGTCGCAGCCGAAGCCGCCTTCGACGGTGGCGCCGAGATGGAGCGCATCAAGCACGGCTATCAGGAGAACCGGCGCATCCTGATCGAGGGATTGCCGGATGCGGGCCTCGACACGTTCCTTCCCGCCGATGGAGCATTCTATCTCTACGCCGACGTGTCAAAGTTCACCAACGATAGTCTCGACTTCACGAAGCGGATGCTGGAGGAGGCGCATGTGGCGGCGACCTCTGGCGTCGACTTCGATCCGGTTCATGGCCGCTCGTTCGTGCGTTTCTCCTACGCCCGCTCCGCGGATGACATGCGCGAGGCGGTGGTCCGCATCAAGCGTTGGCTGAAACGATAGGCGCGTACGGCAAGCGATGTCGGTGACGCAGAAGGCCGATCAACAAAAGAGGCCCGGTTCTTGAACCGGGCCTTTCGTATTCCGGGATGGAACTCGTCTCAGCTGCTTAGCTGCCGCCAAAACGGCGCGACCACCAGCCTGCGCGGCGCGGCGCTTCGGGGGCCGCGGTTTCAGTTGCAGGGGCGCCAGCAGCCGGCTCGCTCGGTGTCGGTTCGCTGACTGTGGGAGCAAGAGCGGACGGAGTGTCATCGCTGCTTGCGAACACCACTTTTTCTCGCACGGTCGAACGGCGGCGCGTCGGCTCGGTAGTCTCCGCAGCGGCTTCAGGCTTCGCGTCCGCGGTAGCGGGCGCCTCAGCGACGGGAGCTATTTCCGCCGGTGCGGCAGGCTGTGGATCGGCCGATGCCGACGCTGCGGTCTGCTCCGGTTCAGGGCGATCGAGATCGGCAACCGCCTCGCTCACCTCCGGCTCCGCAGTTTCCGTCAATTCGTCGGCGATGGCTGCGACCGAGCCTTCCTCATGCTCGCCATGCTCACCGCCACGCCGCCGCCGTCCGCCGCGTCGACCACGGCGCCGTCTGCGGCCGCTGCCATCTTCGGCGCGGCGCTCGTCATCGCGTTCGCCGGCCTCGTCGGAGTCGCCGGCGGTCTCGTCGCTGCCTTCGCCATCGTCGGCCGCTAGCGCAGCCACAGCCTCAGCGGGTACGGTCTCGTCGGTCTCGGTCTGGTTCTGTTCGCGATCGCGGCCACCCCGGCGCCGGCGGCGGCGCCGGCGACGGCGGCCATCGCCATCCCCGGTGTCTTCGCTGGCTTCGGCTGCCGCGAACTCGTCCGTGAACTCGTCGCTGGCCTCGGCGTCGGTGTCACTCTCGGCGAAATCGTCGTCGTCTTCTGCCTCGGCGACTGGCTGCTGTTTGGCAGTGTGCGCCTGTGCAGCCAACAGGGCCTTGGCGGCCTCGAGCGTGTGGACCTGCTCGCCGTGCTCGATGGCGAACGACTGCTGGCTCGCATCGGCGATCACAGAGATTGCGACCTTGAAGGCGGTCTCGAGATCGCGCAGGTGACCGCGCTTATGGTTCAGCACATAGAGCGCCACTTCGCTGCGGGTGCGGACCACCAGGTTGTGGGTGGCGCCCTTCATCAGGACCTCTTCAACGCTGCGCAGCAGTTGCAGCGCCACCGAGGATACCGAGCGCACGTGGCCAGTGCCGCCGCAATGCGGGCAGGGCTCGGTCGAGCTTTCGAGCACGCTGGCGCGGATGCGCTGGCGCGACATCTCAAGCAGGCCGAAATGCGAGATGCGGCCGACCTGGATGCGGGCGCGATCATGCTTCAGGCAGTCGCTGAGCTTGCGTTCGACCGCGCGGTTGTTCCGCTTCTCGTCCATGTCGATGAAGTCGATGACGATCAGGCCGGCGAGGTCGCGCAGGCGAAGCTGGCGGGCGATCTCTTCCGCGGCTTCCAGATTGGTCTTCAGCGCGGTGTCTTCGATGTGGTGCTCGCGGGTCGACCGGCCGGAGTTCACGTCGATCGAAACCAGCGCTTCGGTCTGGTTGATGACGATATAGCCGCCGGAGCGAAGCTGCACGGTGGGGGAGAACATTGCATCGAGCTGATGCTCGACGCCCATGCGCGAGAACAGCGGCTGGCCGTCGCGATAGGGCTTCACCGCCCGCGTCGCATTCGGCATCAGCATCTTCATGAAGTCGCGCGCTTCCTGATAGCCGTTATCACCGGCGACGATGACCTCGTCGATCTCCTTGTTGAACAGGTCACGGATCGAGCGCTTGATCAGCGATCCCTCCTCATAGACGAGGCTCGGTGCGCTCGACCGCAATGTCAGGTCGCGGACCTGTTCCCACATCCGCAGCAGATACTCAAAATCGCGCTTGATCTCGGGCTGAGTGCGGGCGGCTCCGGCGGTTCGCAGGATCACGCCCATGCCCTCGGGCACATCGAGGTCCTGCACAACTTCCTTCAGCCGATTGCGATCCTGCGCCGAGGTGATCTTGCGGCTGATGCCGCCGCCACGCGCCGTGTTCGGCATCAACACGGCGTAGCGGCCGGCGAGCGACAGGTACGTGGTCAGCGCTGCGCCCTTGTTGCCGCGCTCTTCCTTGACCACTTGGATCAGCATCACCTGACGGCGCTTGATGACCTCCTGGATCTTGTACTGGCGGCGCGGCCGGAACTGCCGCTCCGGCACCTCCTCGAGCGCATCGTCGCCGCCGACGGATTCGACCTGTTCCTCTTCGGCCGTCTCGTCGTCCTCGTCCTCATCGTCGTCCTCGCCGTGCGGTGCGTCGGCGGGCATGAGTTCAGCGGTCGCCGGTGCATCGTGGAGGAGGTCGGCAAGATCACCCGAGGAGACTGAACCGTCATGAACCGCATCGGGAGAGGGCAGTACCTGACCGGATGCGGTCGCCGGATCGGAAACGGCATCGATGCTGATCTCATGGGCCGAGAGCGGACCGTCGCTGGGAGCTGCGATCTCATCCGGCGCAATCGCATCGTGATAGCCAGGTTGAGCCGTCGTGATGTCGGTTTCGCCTGCGTCCGGATCGATCGGCGGCTGATAGCGATAGCGGTTGGCTTCAGCGCGCGCGACCCGGGCTGCGGCGGAGTTGTCGGCATGCTCGATGACGTTGCTGCGCACACGATCGCCGCCGCGGCGGCGGGCGTTGCGGTGACGCCGGCGGCGATGCGGGCGGTTCTCCGCTTCCTCCTCGGCCTCGCGCTGGGCACGCTCTTCGTCTTCGATCAGGGCCTGCCGGTCGGCGACCGGGATCTGGTAATAGTCGGGATGGATTTCCGAAAAGGCGAGGAAACCGTGGCGGTTTCCGCCGTATTCGACGAACGCCGCCTGCAGCGACGGTTCGACGCGCGTGACCTTGGCGAGATAGATGTTGCCGCGGAGCTGCTTGCGTTGGGCCGACTCGAAATCAAACTCTTCGACGCGGTTGCCGCGGACGACCACGACCCGGGTCTCTTCCGGATGGGTCGCATCGATAAGCATTTTGTTGGGCATTGGAGCACTCTTGACGGCGGAGCTTGCGCAGAGCGCCGCGCGATGGTCGCGCGGAGGGGTGACGCAACGGTCCACCTGATTCGGGGGTGATGGGAAGGCCGAACCCTGCTGCGGTGCGCCAGCTCCGCCGTCCGTCGCGCTCCGGGTCGCGCACAAAGGCGCATCCCGGCTGCGGGATCGAACGGTCGGTGGGCGTTAAAGAAAGGCGCATTGAGCGTCGGCCCGATTGAAGAGTCCTGGCGGCGCGTGCGCCGCAAAACGACGAGATGCAGCAGTGACGCCGCATAAGCTTGCGTTGACGGTTTGGCGTGCCTGCCGCTGAACCGGTCCGACATCGGACTGGCGTCTGCTCCGGCTTGAACCCATTCTCCGACCCGACCGCGCGCTGCGCTGGGTCATGATCAGAAGAACGAAGCGGCTGCCTTGAGGACGTTCGAACACATTTATGATCGATCGCGTCCCAATACCGCACCGGGAGGCTATACCCGACACAACCGTAGGTTTTAACCATCAACACCAAATACATACGTCGATTGCGTGACGCTGGCAAGGGAAGCGTCACGCGCCTGCAACAGCCCGCAGCAATCATCGCGAGGCGGTTAAGCTGCGATTAACCCTGCAGTCCTATTGCGATATCACGGTATGTAGGCGTGCGGAGGCTGGGATTCTTTGACGTTCCATGTGAACCATAGGCTCGTCTGCGCCGCCGTGGCGGGATGGGCCTTGCTGTCCGCCGCAGCCCTTCCGGCGGTCGCCCAGTCGGGGGAGAAAGCCGAGCCTCGCCCGTCAGTTGCATCGTCCTCGCCAGCGTCTCCGGCGGTCGCAGCATCCGCCCATCCCGTGGCCACCGAGGTTCGTGTCGCCGGGGACGATAAAAAGACCCGCTTCATCCTGGAACTCGACCGCAAGATCGATCTGCGTGCGTTTCCGCTCGCGAACCCGAATCGGATCGTGATCGATATTCCGCAGGTGACATTTCAGTTGCCTGCCGGGGTCGGAGAAGCGAGCCGCGGCTTGGTCAAGGCGTTCCGCTACGGTTTGGTGATGCCGGGCGGCTCGCGGATCGTCATGGACCTGAAGCGACCGGCGAAGATCGACAAGGCGTACGTCCTTGCGGCTGAGAACGGGCAGGCGCCGAAGCTGATCGTGGAACTTAGCGCGACCGACCGGGCGACCTTCATGCAGGCGGTTAGCGCCGAGAACCGCAAGAGCCTAGCGGCGGAGCCGGCCACGGTGGCCACTGCGACGGTTCCGACCAAGGCGGAAGCGAATGTGGGTCCAGAGCCCGACGGCAAGGCCGAAACCGAGGACACCCGGCCGGTGGTGGTGATCGATCCCGGCCATGGCGGTATCGACCACGGCACCCAGGCGCAGAGCGGCGAGAACGAGAAGACCATCGTCCTCGATTTCGCCAAGGCCCTGCGCGACCGGATCGAGAAGGGTGGCAAGTACCGCGTGGTCATGACGCGCGATGACGATACGTTCGTTCCGTTGGCGCAGCGGGTGAAGATCGCGCGCAACCATAAGGCCGCTCTGTTCGTCTCCATCCATGCCGACGCGCTGCCGCGCGGCGAAGGCGACGCCCAGGGGGCGACCGTCTACACGCTCTCCGACACCGCCTCCGACGCGGAGGCCGCCAAGCTCGCGGAAGCGGAAAACAAGGCGGACCTGATCGCCGGCATCAACCTGACCGAGGAGCCGGTTGAGGTCGCGGACATTTTGATTGACCTGACGCGACGGGAAACAAAAGCATTTTCAAATCGTTTTGCGCGCTCTCTCGTACGTGAGATGAAGGGCATCGCACGCCTTCATAAGAACCCTTTGAAGTCGGCTGGATTCGTGGTGCTGAAGGCGCCGGACGTCCCTTCGGTGCTGCTTGAACTCGGCTACGTATCCAACAAGGCCGATCTCCAGCTCCTCGTGTCGGAGAGCTGGCGTTCGCGGACGGTCGGTTCGGTGGCGCAGGCGGTGGAACTGTTCTTCGGTAAGCGGGTGGTATCCGCCGAGCCGCCGAAGGAGGCGAGTGAGCAGCCGTGACGTGCTGACAAGCTATTGGAAGCCCTAGTTTAGTCACAGTAGCGGCCGTATAAGGATTAAGGTGAATCGCTGGTGACACGGACTCGTCGCCAGGCATAAAGTGCTTCGCGGTAAGTGCTTCGCGGTGCGGGGCTGCCGCCGTCTTACGTGAAGCGGCAGGCGAGGGTGGACGTTCAAAAACATGCGGTTGCTTTTGCGATTCATGGGTTTCCTGTTCGCAGCCGGGACCATTCTGTTCCTGGTCGGCGTCGGCGCCGTCGCAGGTCTCGTCTGGCATTTCTCCAAGGATTTGCCCGATTACTCTCAGCTCCAGGACTACGAACCGCCGGTCATGACGCGGGTGCACGCGTCAGACGGTTCGCTGCTCGCCGAATATGCCAAGGAGCGACGCCTCTACCTGCCGATCCAGGCGATCCCGAAGTCGGTGATCAACGCCTTCCTCGCGGCCGAGGATAAGAATTTCTATGAACACGGCGGCCTCGACTTCTACGGCATGGCGCGGGCCGGCGTGCTCTATCTGCAGAACATCGGTTCGAACCGGCGGCCGCAGGGGGCCTCGACGATCACCCAGCAGGTGGCGAAGAACTTCCTTCTGACCAACGAGGTGTCGTTCACCCGTAAGATCAAGGAAGCGCTGCTGGCGATGCGGATTGAGCGGACCTATTCCAAGGACCGTATCCTCGAGCTGTATCTGAATGAAATCTTCCTGGGTCTCGGGGCTTACGGGATCGGCGCGGCCTCGCTGGTCTATTTCGATAAGTCGGTGAACGAGCTGACCATCGCCGAAGCCGCCTACCTCGCGGCGTTGCCGAAGGCGCCCTCGTCGCTACATCCGGTCCGCAACCGCGAGCGCGCGATCGAGCGCCGCAACTACGTGATCGACCGGCTGGTTGAAAACGGCTGGATCAAGCAGGCCGACGCCGACAAGGCGCGTAAGGAGCCGCTGATCGTCACCGGCAAGCAGAATGCGGCGCACGTCTTCGCCGGCGAATACTTTGCCGAGGAGGTGCGGCGCGAGATCTTTGACCGTTACGGCGAGAAGAAGCTGTACGAAGGCGGCCTGTCGGTCCGCACCACGCTCGATCCCAAGCTGCAGGTGGTTGCGCGCAAGACGCTGTCCAACAGCCTCGTCCACTACGACGAGGCGCAAGGATATCGCGGCGCGATCCAGAAGCTCGAACTGACCGGCGATTGGGGAGTGAAACTCGCGGAGATCAAGTCGCTGTCCGACATCGCGCCGTGGCGCATGGCGGTGGTGCTGGAAAGCACGGCCGACTCCGCGCGGATCGGTTTCCAGCCGCCACGTGAACTCGGCGGCGCGGTCTCCAAGGAACGGCAGACCGGCATCGTCACGCTCGAGGGAGTGCGATGGGCGAAGGCCGCTTCTGGCCCAACCCGCTTCAAGACGCCGAGCAGCGTGTCGCAGGTCCTGTCGCCGGGCGACGTGATCTATGTCGAACCGCTGGTGCAGAAGGACGGCAAGACGGTCGAAGGGCAGTTCAGACTTCGCCAGGTGCCCGAGGTGTCGGGCGGCATGGTGGTGATGGATCCGTGGACCGGACGCGTCCTCGCCATGGCGGGCGGCTTCTCGTTCGACCAGAGCCAGTTCAACCGGGCAACCCAGGCATGGCGTCAGCCGGGCTCGTCGTTCAAGCCGCTGGTCTATTCGGCCGCGCTCGACAACGGCTATACGCCGTCGACGGTGGTGATCGATGCACCGATCGAAATCGCGCAGGGTAACGGCCAGATCTGGCGGCCGAAGAACTATTCCACCGGCAAATATTACGGGCCATCGACGCTGCGCACCGGTCTGGAGCTGTCACGCAACACCATGACCGTGCGTCTCGCCGAGGACATCGGCATGCCGCTGATCGCCGAATACGCCAAGCGCTTCGGGGTCTATGACGATTTGCCGAACTATCTCTCCTATGCGCTCGGCGCGGGCGAGACCACGGTGATGCGGATGGTTACCGCCTATTCGATGTTCGCCAACGGCGGCCGCCGCATCAAGGCGACGCTGATCGATCGCATCCAGGATCGCTACGGTCATACCATCTTCAAGCACGACCAGCGCGAATGCCGTGGCTGCGACGCGCCCGACGGCTGGAAAAACCAGCCGGAGCCGACGCTGGTTGACCGGCGCGAGCAGGTGATGGACCCGATGACGGCCTATCAGATCACCTCGATGATGGAAGGCGTGGTCCAGCGCGGCACTGCGACTGTGGTCCGCGAGGTGGGTAAGCCGATCGCCGGCAAGACCGGCACCACCAACGACGAGAAGGATGTGTGGTTCATCGGCTTCTCGCCGGACATCGCGGTCGGCGTCTATTTCGGCTACGACAAGCCGCGCCACATGGGCCGCGTGAGCGGCGGCGGCATGGCAGCGCCGGCGGTGCGCGATTTCCTCAAGATCGCGCTGGCGGACAAGCCCGCGGTGCCGTTCCGCGTGCCCGCCGGCATCAAGCTGATCCGTGTCGATGCGCGCTCCGGCATGCGCGCCGGGCCGGGCGAAGGCGGCCGCACCATTCTCGAGGCCTTCAAGCCTGGCACGGCTCCGCCGGACAACTACTCGATCATCGGGGTTGCCGATGCCGATGGCCGCGGCATGAGCATGTCGCCCGACAGCGAACGTTCGATCCTGCGGCCGGGCACCGGCGGTCTCTACTGACCTGCGATTGCTCCTGAGCGCGACCGCCGATTGAGGCCGTCTTGCTCATCGGCTTCGTCCTTTATCGGCTTCGCCTTTAAGGCGTGCGTATCGCTTCTCAGACTTGGCTCCAGCCGGAGCCAAGGGAATGAGCCCTTGTCGGGGCGTTATGCCCGGCTCTGTGCCGGGCATCCGCGTCTTTGAGCATGGGCCAGCGAAGCGATTTCGAGCGATCATGCTCGGCCGTGGCGACTGATATCGGCATTGGCGTCCGGTGTGGCGGCGTTGCGCAGGCTCGTCCTGTCTGGACCGAGCGGCTTCTTTCATCATCAAAATTGAGTTTTGCAATTCCATGCTATCATTGCGGGTAATGATGGAGCCTGCCCGAGCGATGACCCTCAACAACGTCGATCTAAATTTGTTCGTGGTGTTCGACACGATTTATTCCGAGCGCAACCTGACGCGCGCTAGCGAGGTGTTGAACATCACCCAGCCAGCGGTCAGCAATGCGCTGGCGCGGCTGCGGGCGACGTTCGACGATCCGCTATTCGTTCGCACCGGGCGGACGATGTCGCCGACGCCTGCGGCGCAAAATGCAATCGGCCCAGTGCAGCAGGCGCTACGTCAGTTGCGGGCGAGCGTCGACCAGTTCGGCCGGTTTGATCCGCAGACCTCCCAGCGCACTTTCCACATCTGTCAGCGCGACGCATCGGCGCTGGTGCTGATGCCGGATCTGATCAAGGCGCTGCGCGTATCCGCTCCCGGCATTCGCGTGCACTGTCATCAACTCGACCGTGCACATGCGCCGGTCGAGCTGGCGTCCGGCCAGGTCGACTTCGTCGTCGATACGCTCTTGCCGCACAGGGGAGACCTCAACGGCACGCCGATCTATACTGACCGTTATGTGTGCGTGCTGCGCAAAGGACATCCGCTGGCATCGAAGATGCTGACGCTTGAGCGCTATCTCGCGCTCGACCACATCCTGGTGTCGGGCCGCCGACGCGGCAGGGGTCTTGTGGATATCGCCCTCGGTCGGCTCGGTAAGCAGAGCAACACCGTGCTGCGGGTGCCGCATTTTCAGCCCGCCTTCCACGTCGTCATGGAAACCGACATGAGCGTATCGGCACCACTGTCGCTGGCGAGGCGCTATGACGTCATCATCAAGGAATTGCCGTTCGAACCGATCACACTGGACTCGACATTGTATTGGCACAAGAAGGCCGATCTCGATCCCGCCAGCATCTGGATGCGCAATCAAATCCTCGCGGCCGGCCGTCGCCAGCGGCAATCGAAGCTGCGCCGCGCGCAGGTTGGTTCCTGAACGGCGATATCGACGTCTGCGAGCGGATCGCAGGTGCTCGGTAAACCCGCGATTCTCCATTGCGTTGGCGGGGCGGGGTCGTTAAATCCTGCCGACTCGTCATTCCGGCGGCGCGACTGGTTGCGCATGTTCGGGAGGTATGTGGAACTTCAGGGCATGCGCGCGGAAATTGAAAGACTTGTCGAAGAGATCAAGCAGTCGGTCGGGCTGCTGAGGAGGCATCTTTGACGTCGATGCATCGACGGCAAGACTGGCGGAGCTGAACAAGCTCGCCGAAGACCCCGATCTCTGGAACGATCCCCAAAAGGCACAGAAGCTGATGCAGGAGCGCACCTCGCTCGAGGATGCGTTGAGCGGCATCGGCAAGGTCGAGCGCGAGCTCGAGGATCAGATCGGCATGATCGAGCTCGGCGAGGCCGAGAACGATGACGGCGTCGTGACCGAGGCCGAGCAGGCGCTGCGCGCGCTGAAGAAGGAAGTGGCGCGGCGGGAGCTGGAAGCGCTGCTCTCTGGCGAGGCCGACGCCAACGACAGCTACCTCGAAGTACATGCGGGCGCCGGCGGCACCGAAAGCCAGGACTGGGCCTCGATGCTGCTGCGCATGTACACGCGCTGGGCCGAACAGCACGGTTACAAGATCGAGCTTCTCGAAGAGACCGAGGGCGAAGAGGCCGGCATCAAATCGGCGACGCTGCAGATCAAGGGCCACAACGCTTACGGTTGGCTGAAGACGGAGAGCGGCGTTCATCGGCTCGTGCGCATCTCGCCGTTCGATTCCAATGCCCGGCGACACACCTCGTTCTCAAGCGTCGCGGTGTTTCCCGTGGTGGACGATCGCATCCAGATCGACATCAAGGAATCCGACGTGCGTACCGACACGATGCGGTCGGGCGGCGCCGGCGGTCAGCACGTCAACAAGACGGAATCGGCGGTGCGCCTGACGCATATCCCGACCGGCATTGCCGTCGTCTGTCAGGCGGGCCGCTCGCAGCACAAGAACCGCGCGCAGGCATGGGACATGTTGCGCTCGCGGCTCTATGAGCTCGAGTTGAAGAAGCGCGAAGAGCAGGCCGCTGCCGATCAGGCCGCCAAGACTGATATCGGCTGGGGACATCAGATCCGCTCCTACGTACTGCAGCCCTATCAGATGGTGAAGGATCTGCGGACCGGTGTGCAAACCTCCGACACGCAAGGCGTGCTCGACGGCGACCTTGACGAGTTCATGGCGGCGACGCTGGCGCAGAAGGCGTTCGGTGGCGGTCCGGGTCAGGTCGAGGACGTCGATTAACGTCGCGTTCGGGAATCGGGTGGCCGGTCATCGCGAATCCCGGCATCCCAAGCGGCTTCTTCATTCGGAGAAGCATCCTTGCGCGCCAAAGACCAAACGATCGATGCCGCCACCTGGTGGCGGCTCATTGTTCTGTCCATCCTGTGGGGCGGCTCGTTTTTCTTCGCAGGGCTGGCGTTACGCGAACTGCCGCCGCTGGTGATCGTCTGTGCCCGCGTGGTGCTCGGCGCGCTGATGCTCGTTCCGGTGCTGCTGTGGTCCGGCCTGTCGCTGCCGCGATGCCTGCGCGGCTGGGCACCGTTCGCGATGATGGGGCTGCTCAACAATGTGCTGCCGATGTCGCTGATCGTCTACGGCCAGACGACCATCTCGTCCGGATTGGCGTCGGTGCTGAACGCGACGACGCCGTTGTTCACCGTGCTGGTGCTGGCGATGTCCGGCGACGAACCGCTGAGCAGGCGGCGCCTGGCGGGCGTGGTGTGCGGAGCCGCAGGCGTTGCCGTGCTGCAGGCGCCGGCATTGCTCGGCGGTGATGCCGCGCCCGGCGTGTTGCTGTGCCTTGGAGCGGCGCTCAGCTACGGCCTGTCGGGCCTTTGGGCGAAGCGGCGCATGACCGGCGTGCCGCCGCTGGTCGCGGCGAACGGACAACTGTTGGCGTCATCGATCGTGATGCTGGCGTTCGCGTGCATCGTCGAGCAGCCGTGGACGCTGCCGATGCCGAGCCCTGCCACCTGGCTTGCGTTGCTGGGCCTTGGATCGCTGTCGACGGCGATCGGCTACATCCTGTTCTTTCAAATCATCGAACGTTCCGGGCCGTCCAACGTCATGCTGGTGACGCTGCTGGTGCCGATAACTGCGATCCTGCTCGGACGCAGCGTGCTCGGCGAGGGCGTCACGCCGCATCAGATCGCGGGCGCAGCGATCATTGCCACGGCGCTCGCGATCATCGATGGGCGGCTCGTGGAGCGGATTTCTCACATTCGTATCCGCTGATCCGCCGACGCGCCATGAATATGGCATGCAATGTTGGCGTCAAACCAGGAGGCGCGGGGCCGCGCACGCGCCTGCAGCTACTCTTCTCCGAGCACGATCTTGTTCGGAATGCCGGTTCCTACTTTTTCGGATCATGCTTTAAACCAGCGGCGAGGCGGCGACACCGAGTTCCTTCAGGAACGGGGTCGCATGATCGACGCGGCCGGTGATCGTCTTCGGATCGCGCGTGACGAGCTGATAGACCGCCTCGGCGATGTTCTCGATGGGCGCGACACGATCCTTGGTCTTCTCGTTGATCAGGCCGTGCACGGCGACGCCCGGCGTCGCCACCAGGCCCGGCGAGATCACGCTGACGGAGACGTTGTCGTTGTAGACCTCCGATGCGAGTCCGGTGGAGAACCGCTCCAGCGCTGCCTTGCACATGCCGTAGACGGTGCCGCCAGCGCGGATGTTCTCATACGGCTTCACCGGATGGATCGCCGCGCCCGACGCAATGGTGACGATGGCGCCAGACTTGCGCTCGCGCATGCCGGGCAGCACCATCTGCGCCAGATGGACCGCGGCCCAGACCTGCACCTCCATCATCAGCTTGAAGCGCTTTTCCGCGAAGGTTTCGATTGGCGAATAGAATGTGACCGCGCCGTTGTTGACCAGGATGTCGATCGGCCCATAGGCCGCCGTGGCGTCCTTGATCAGACGCTCGCGATCTTCCGCCTGCGACAGGTCGCACTTGATGAACATGGCCTGACCGCCGGCCTTCTGGATGCGGGCGATGGTGTCGCGCAAGGTGCCGGGCAGCTTGCTCTCGCCGGCATCCGCCGTTCGTGCCGTACAGACGACTTTAGCGCCTTCCATGGCCAGCCGCACGGAGATCGCTTCACCGATGCCACGGCTGGCGCCGGTGACGAGGGCGACCTTACCCTTGAGTTGCCCGTTGGGATTGACCTTTGCCTCCGCCATCGTCCGTTCCTCCAGAACCTTGTTCTTGTTCGACGGCCGGCACTTTAGGTCGCGTGGAGAAAGAGGCAATTGGCAAAAGCACGCTTTGCCGGACAAGGGGTCTGCCGAAGTTGCATTGCCGCGCAATCCCTGCACAACAGATGTTAGCCGGCGCGAGGCCGGCGAACGTCATGCGGCGAACAGTGGGAGCTGTCAAAATTCAGCTCGCGCCGAGCCTTACACCGGCCCGGAGAAACTTCTGCGGATCGACGGCATCGCCATCGATCCGGGTCTCGTAATGCAGGTGTGGACCGGTCGACCGTCCGGTCGAACCGACTGCGCCGATCACCTGACCGATGTTGATGGTCTGTCCGACTTTGACGTGAATCTCGGAGAGATGGCCGTAACGGGTCGAGAGGCTGTTGCCGTGGTCTATTTCGACCATGCGACCATAGCCGCCGGCCCAACCGGCGCTGACAACCTTGCCGTACGCGGTCGCGCGCACGGGGTCGCCGGTGGCGGCACGGAAGTCGAGCCCGGTGTGCATGGCGGGCCGGCCGAGGAACGGATCACTGCGTACGCCGAAGCCCGAGGTGAACTCGACCTGGCCGACCACCGGCTTGCGATACGGCACGGCGGCGAGCGTGCGGTTAAGACGGCCGATCTGCGCCCGCGTCAGGCTGATGCGGTGCAATTGGCGCTCGAACGGTCCAGCGTCGCGCCCTGGCGCCTTCACCGGAACGAACGGGCCGCCGACGCCGGCGGCTTGCGGTGCTGCGGATTCCATCCGCGCATAGTTGAGGCCGAGATCGCTGAAGACCCCACGCATGCGCCGCATGCGGGATTCGTAACCTTCCTCGATGGCGTTGAGAGCGGCCATCTGTCGGCCCTCGACACCGTCGAGCGACATCTGCAACCGCGTCAGCACGTTGCCGACGCCGGTCGTCTTCGACAACTCGTTTGCCTTCAGGCTTGCCGCCGCGACGGTGCGCGATTCGAGTCGAGCTTCGCGATCCGGTGGGGCGACGAAGACGACCGTGTCACCGACCGGCTGCGGCTTGAGCGAGCCGGTGACGATCGGATCCGCGAGCGCGGCGCTGCGCCCGGACTGGCGTGCCGGCGCAGGCGTTGCAGCTGGCGCCGTGCCGTCGGCTGTGATCGAGGTGAGGGCGGTGGTGCGCTGTTCCAGCGCGATCTGCCGCTGCTGAATCTGGCTGAGTTTCTGCTCGAACTGTTCCTGATCGAGCAGCTGACGACTGGTGGTGCGGTCGATCTGCGCCCGCAACTCGGCGATCCGGTCTTCGTATGCGTATTGCATCTCCGCTTGTCGGGCGACCAGCCGCGTCAGCACATCGTCCCGGAAAGCGAAGTAGGTGGCCGTCGCCGCGGACCAGGCTCCCATGATCACGATCGAGCCGACCACGATCCAGAACACCACCGGACCGACCCGTACTTTCTTACCGGCATGGACGAGTGTGTAGTCGCTCGCATGGGCGACTGCCTTTTGCCGAGACGGAGCCGGGTGAGCGGCTCGCTGCACCGGTGCGCGGCCTTGAGCGACCTGCGGCGGGCGGGGATGGGGCGACGAGGCAATAGGCCGATGCGACATGAAAACTCCACGCCGGCCTGCACAGAGGATCCCAACCGGCACTGAACTGCGCCGATTTGAGCCACTTATGGTTAATTTTCAGAAAATGTGACGGTCATCTGTCCCGCAGCTAGAGATGCCGCGCAGCTTCCAGAACCTCTTCGGCGTGACCTGGAACGCGGACATTGCGCCAGATTCGTCTGATCCTTCCATCCTTGCCAATCAGAACCGTCGTCCGAACAATTCCAAGGAACGTTCTGCCATACATGGATTTTTCGCCCCAGGCACCGTAGGCTTTGACGGTGCCAAGTTCGACGTCAGCACCGAGTGGTACCGTCAGCGTATGCTTGTCGCGGAATTTGGTCTGCTGACGGACGGTATCGCCGGAAATTCCTACCAGGCCGGTTCCAGCTGCAGCGAAGGCGTCTGCGAGACGGGTAAAGTCGATGGCCTCGGTGGTGCAGCCCGGCGTATCGGCACGGGGATAGAAGAAGATCACCAGCTGGCGGCCCTTGAAGTCCGACAGGCTGACCGTTGTTTCTCCATCCCGCTGCAGCGTGAAATCGGGAGCCTTGTCGCCTTCCTTCAAGTCTGCGGCTTGGCCGGCTTTCGTCGCGGCCTTCGCGCCGGTCGGTTTTGCAGGCGGCTTACGCGCCGGCTTCGGCGATCGCGCGGATTCCGACTTCGACGCTGATTTCTTTGATGATTTTCCGATCACACGCCTTCCTTTCGTCGCTTTCCGCCGGTCAAAGGGATGATACCCTGAAAATGGCTCCTCGGGCGTTCTCTTTGAGTGCTGCGTATTGGACGAGGGAGAGTCCAAGCCGAGACCGAGACCACAGGAATTCTAATGTTTGCCGGGGCCAAAGTTCGCCAAACTCGCGTCATGCGCGGTATGTCAGCACTGGTTTCGGGACGCTGTGCTGCCGTTCGCAAACGATTGGAGACCGCCGATGGTGTGGAAATCTTCGGTCTGTCGCGTATGGTGATTCTGGATTCGCTTGGTGCGGAGCGCCCGTAGCCGAATGACGGGAAACGATGACCGAAAATCGGCGGCTCTGCCGCTGAATGGGCGCACGGCGCATGATGGCGTCCGCGGTTCTATGAGGCAGCAGCAGGCGCAAATGCCGAGACATCCCCAAGCGCACGCCAGGACCGACGTCGCGCGCGGTGGTTGCTGGCAGGACGAACAGGATGAAGCCGCCGATCGCGCCAAGCGATTGCTGAACGGCTCGCGAAACCTGATGTCAGGGGCCTTTCTGTATCGGCTCGGCGATACGTTTCGCGGAACAGCGCGAGCCATAGGCAATCAGCGCTGGATCACACGGCTGCTGGTCATCCTGCTTATGGTCTTTGCGTTGGGCGGCAGTGCCTTCGGCCTGCTGTGGTGGCGGCTCGGTGAAGGGCCGATCGGGTTCGACATGGCGACGCCATGGCTGGCCGCAGCCATCAAGGACAATCTGGGCGCCGAACATTCGGTGCAGATCGGCGGCACGCAGATCGAGCGGGCGGGGCGGGCGCGGATCGCAGTGCGCGTGCTCGATATCGTGGTCAGGGATCGCGACAATGCCGTGGTCGCAACTGCGCCCAAGGCCGAGGTGCGCGTCTCGGGTACGGCGTTGCTGATGGGGCGGCTGCGCGCGGAGAGCCTCAGCCTAGTCGATGCCGAACTGTCGGTTCTGATCGAGCAAGACGGCCGCGTCAGCGTATCCACCGGCAGCAACACGCGGCCGATTATCACCGCCAAGCCGTCCGATTTCTCGCTGCCCTCCGGCGCCGCAACCGATCCGCAGACAGCCCCGGGGCAGGTCGCTCCGGACAAAGCCGCCGCCTCCAACATGGGCATGGAGGCGCTGCTTGCCGCGCTCGCCCGTCTCGACGGGCTCAGCACGACCGGGCTCGATGGATACGACCTCAACGAGATCGGCATCAAGAACGGCAACATCGTCATCGACGACCGGCAGGGCGGCAATCATTGGAATTTCGAGAACATCAGCCTTAGCCTGCGCCGTCCCAGCGGCGGCGGGATCGCCGTCAGCGCCGGCGAGGAGGGCACCGCGAGGCCGTGGTCGTTCCGCGCTGCCATCGGCCCGCAGGTCAACGGCGTTCGCAGCATCGACATCAGCGCGGAGAGCCTGCTGCTGAAGGACCTGCTGTTCGCGCTCCGGCTCAAGGATGCCTCCTACACCGCTGACCTGCCGCTGACGGGACGCCTGCGCGGCGAGATCGGACGCGACGGTCTGCCGACCTACTTCACGGGCAAAATCGGCGTCGATGCGGGCAGCATCGTCGATCGCAAGGCGCCGGAATATCCGATGAACATCGATCGCGCCGACATCAGCATCGATTGGGATTCGTCGCGGCGGGTGCTGGTCGCACCGTTCCAGGTGGTCGCGGGGCAGAACCGGATCACGCTGCTGGCGCACCTGGAGCCGCCGAGCGACACGGTGCCGAACTGGCAGCTCGGCTTGAGCGGCGGAACCATCGTGCTGCCCGGCGAAGAGAACGAAGCGCCGCTGATCTTCAACCGCATCGCCGTGCGCATGCGTTTCGACATCGAGGGGCAGCGTATCATGCTGACCCAGGGTGACGTCAGCAATGGCACCGTTGGCATCGCGGGTAGCGGCGTGTTCGATTACTCCACCGCCGAACCACGCTTGACGGCGGGGCTCGCGGGCACGCCGATGTCGGCATCCGAGCTGAAGCGGATCTGGCCAGTCGTCATCAATCCGGAAGTGCGCGAATGGGTGCTGACGCGAGTGGATGCTGGCATGCTGCAACGGGCCGAGATCGCGATCAACGCGCCGACGCATACGCTGGCGCGCGGTGGTCCGCCGATTCCGGAGGAAGGGCTGTCGATCAACTTCGTCGCCAACAACGTCAAGCTGCGGCCGGTCGATGGTTTGCCACCGGTTCACGATGCGGGCATGCGCGTGCGCATTACGGGCCGGACCGCTAATGTGAGCATTGCCCAGGCGTCGATGGACACCGATGCCGGGCGCAAGATCGCGCTCTCGGATTTTGTGTTCGAGATTCCGGATTTGGCGCCGAAACCGATGCAGACACGTACGCGCTTCCGGGTCGATGCACCGGTTCCTGCAGTGGCCGAAATCCTGGCGTCCGATCGCTGGAATGAATTTTCCGGCATTCCGATCGACCCGAATACT
Organism: Afipia sp. P52-10; assembly: GCF_000516555.1. Lineage (NCBI taxonomy): Bacteria > Pseudomonadati > Pseudomonadota > Alphaproteobacteria > Hyphomicrobiales > Nitrobacteraceae > Afipia > Afipia sp. P52-10. The sequence continues at coordinate 369,191 of NZ_AZSJ01000007.1, forward strand.
AGCAAGGGCACTGTCGCCGCGCAGGTGACGCTGGCGATGCCGCTGAAGCAGGAGCTCACCAAGAAGGACACATCGTACACGGTCAACGCCGACCTCACCAACGTCTCGGCCGAGAAGCTGGTGATGAACCAGAAGCTCGAGAGCAACAGCTTGAAAGTGATCGCCAACAACCAGGGTTACCAGGTTAAGGGCGAGGTCAGGATCAACGGCCAGTCGGCGGCGCTCGACTATCGCAAGCCGACCGGCGACGGCGATGGCGACGTTCGCCTGGTGGCGACGCTCGACGATGCGAGCCGGGCGCGGCTCGGCATTGATCTCGGCGCCGGGACTACCGGGAATATCCCGCTTAAGGTGAACGGCAAGATCGGGTCCGGCGACCGCGACAGCCGTTTCGGCATCGAAGCGGATTTAAGCGGCCTGAAGATCGACAACCTGCTGCCCGGTTGGATCAAGATGCCGGGCCGCTCCAGCAAGGCTACGTTCAATGTGGTGCGCAAGGAGCAATCGACGCGGTTCGAGGATGTGGTGATCGAAGGCGGCGGCGTCCTGATCAAGGGCGCGCTCGAGGTCGACGACAAGGGCGATCTGATCTCCGGGTCGTTCCCGACCTATCAGCCATCGGAAGGCGACAGAGCATCGCTCAAAGCCGATCGCGCACCGGATGGAACGCTGAAGGTGACCGTCCGCGGCGACGTGTTCGACGGGCGCGGTCTGATCAAGTCCTCGGTTGGCGGCAGCGGACAGGACAAGAGCAAGCAGAAGACCAGTGACTTCGATCTCGATCTCAAGCTCGGGGTGATCGCCGGATACAACGGTGAAGCGATGCGCGGTGTCGATCTCAAGCTGTCGCGCAAGGGCGGGGTTGTCCGCAACTTCACGCTGACGAGCAAGATCGGCCGCGATACCCAGGTGCTGGGCGACATCCGTGGCCGCGCCGCCGGGCGCGTCGTGATGTATCTGGAGACGGCGGATGCGGGCGCGCTGTTCCGCTTCACCAACACCTACGCGAAGATGCATGGCGGCCGGATGTGGATCGCGATGGATCCGCCCGCGGCCGATCAGGGCGCACAGGAGGGACTGCTCAACGTCAGCGATTTTTCCGTGCGCGGCGAGGCGGCGCTGCAGCAGGTTGCGGCGAACCAGACCGGAACGACGCAGGGCGGTGGAAGCCTGGCCTTCTCGCGCATGCGGGCGGAGTTCACCCGCCAGACCGGCAAGCTGTCGATCCGGGAAGGCATCGTCGCCGGACCGACCATGGGCGCGACCATCGAGGGCGACATCGACTATTCCGGTAACAAGGTGGAGATGAGCGGAACGTTCCTGCCGGCCTATGGCCTCAACAACATCTTCGGCCAAATTCCGATCGTCGGCCTGTTTCTCGGCGGCGGCAGCAACGAGGGTCTGATCGGCATTACCTATCAGGTGGTGGGAACGCCGGATAAACCGGATTTCCGCATCAACCCGATTTCTGCCGTGGCGCCGGGCGTGCTGCGTAAGATCTTCGAGTTCGGCACCGGCCGGCAGCCGCGCACACCGCTCGACAGCGTCGGCCAGTGGCAGAACAACTGAGGCGTCACGAAAAGACGGTTATGATGGCGGCGCGCGCTTCATGACCGCCTGGGTTGTCAGACAGGTTTCAGCAGCACATGGCGCTTGCGGCCCATCGACAGCTTGATGACGCCTTCCGCTGTCAAAAGCGATGCACCGAGCGTCATCTTCTCGTCGGTGACAGGAGCGTCGTTGACGCGCAGGCCGCCCGACTTGATCTGCCGCCGCGCTTCGCCGTTCGAGGCCACAAGGCCAGCTTTCACGAACGCCGTCAGCACGCCGATGCCCTGATCGAGTTCGGCGCGCGGAATGTCGACGGTCGGCAGGTCGCCAGCAATCGCGCCTTCCTCGAAGGTGCGGCGCGCCGTCTCTGACGCGGCGAGCGCAGCCTCGCGGCCATGCATCAGCGCGGTCGCCTCGGTGGCGAGGATTTTCTTGGCTTCGTTGATCTCGGCGCCGCCGAGAGAGGCGAGCCGCTTGATCTCGTCGAGCGGCAGCAGCGTGAACAGCTTCAGGAAGCGCTCGACGTCGGCGTCTTCGGCATTGCGCCAGAACTGCCAATAGTCGTAGGGCGAGAGCATGTCGGCGTTGAGCCAGACGGCGCCGGCTGCGGTCTTGCCCATCTTCGCGCCGGAGGCGGTGGCCAGCAGCGGGCAGGTCAGCGCGTAGAGCTGGTGCGTGCCCATGCGCCGGCCGAGATCGATGCCGTTGACGATGTTGCCCCACTGGTCGGAGCCGCCCATTTGCAGGTTGCAGCCGTAGCGCCGCGCCAGCTCGACGTAGTCGTAGGACTGCAGGATCATGTAGTTGAATTCGATGAACGACAGCTCCTGCTCGCGATCGAGCCGCAACTTCACCGAATCCATCGACAGCATGCGGTTGATGGAGAAGTGGCGGCCCACCTCGCGCAACATCTCGATGTAGTTGAGCTTGGTCAGCCACTCCGCGTTGTCGGCCATCACCGCATCGGCCTTGCCTTCGCCGAACCGCAGGAACTTGGCAAAGGTGGTCTTGATCGATTCCTTGTTGGCGTCGATCTGCTCGATGCTGAGCAGCTTGCGGCTTTCGTCGCGGCCGGACGGGTCGCCGACGCGGGTGGTGCCGCCGCCCATCAGCGTGATCGGCTTGTTGCCGGTGTGCTGGAGCCAATGCAGCATCATGATCGACAAGAGGTGCCCGACATGCAGCGATGCGGCCGTGCAGTCGTAGCCGACATAGGCGACGATCTCACCCTTGGCGGCCAGAGCGTCCAGGCCTTCGAGGTCGGAGACTTGGTGCACGAAGCCACGGCTTTGCACGACATTAAGAAAATCGGACTTTACTGATGCCATCGTCGGTTCCGGATGCCGCCGCGAGGGTGCGGCGCGGCGGTGGTGTAACAGGTCTGGTGGTTCGATTCCAACATTTGCATCCTGCGGCGACAGGGTTGCCTGCAGAGATTGGAATCAAGAACACTAACAAATATAGCAACTTAGTGGAGCTTTGGATTTTGCCCTTCGCACTGCCAGCCCGCACGAGGCGGAATGCGAATATCAAATCCGCGCAACTGGCGTTGGATTGGAGCACGCATCGGGCGATAGCCTGCCAATGCCGCGGTCGCTGGAGGCACTCGCGCGGCTTGCATTCGTCGAAGTGGCGCTGCGGGTGTAGGCTTTCGGGCAGGTCAGGAGAGGGACGGTATGGGCGCGCTGCGGGCGGTGGGGCTGATGAGCGGAACATCGATGGATGGCGTCGATGTCGCGCTGATCGAGTCGAACGGCGAAACCATCACGGCGTTCGGTCCGTCCGGTTACCGCCCCTACAGTGAAGCGGAACGAACGCTGCTGCGGCAGGGACTCGCGGACGCGCGCGGCATTGTCGCCCGCAACCAGCGACCGGGCGCACTGGGCGCAGCCGAGCGTATGGTCACCGAGGCGCATGCTCGCGCGATAGCCGATTTCCTCGATAGCAGAAACATCGCCCGCGACAGCATCGACGTGATCGGCTTTCACGGACAGACCGTGCTGCATCGGCCCGACCAGCGCCTTACCGTCCAGATCGGCGACGGCGAGGGCTTGACCAGAGCAGCGGGCATTCCCGTCGTGTACGATCTGCGGGCCGCTGACGTCGCCGCTGGCGGCGAGGGTGCGCCGCTCGTGCCGGTCTATCACCGTGCGCTGGCGCGCTCGCTGACCGGGGACGGGCCGGTGTGCATTCTTAATATCGGCGGCGTGTCCAACATCAGTTACATCGACGGCGAGACGCTGATCGCCTGCGATACCGGGCCTGGCAATGCGCTCCTGGACGATCTGATGCTGAAGGCGACAGGAGACGCGGTCGATCGCGATGGTGCCACAGCCGCGCGCGGTCGCGTTGACGAAGACTGGGTCGCAAAAGCGCTGGCGCTGCCGTTCTTTGCAGTGTCGCCGCCGAAGTCGCTGGATCGGAACGATTTCGCCGCGCTGCAGCTTCCTGATCTGCCGCTTGAGGATGGGGCGGCGACGTTGACCGCGCTCACGGCGGCGGCGGTCGCCCGCATCGTCCCGCTGTTGCCCGTTGCGCCCACGCGATGGATCGTGGTGGGCGGCGGCGCGAACAACCCGACCTTGATGCGGATGCTCAGCGAGCGGCTGCAACCGGCCAGCGTACAGACGGCTGCTGCAATCGGCTGGCAAGGCGACGCCATTGAGGCGCAAGCATTCGCGTTCCTGGCAATCCGCAGCCTCAAGGGGCTACCGCTGACGTTTCCCGGCACAACCGGGGTTCCGGTGCCGCTGACCGGCGGGATTCTCGCGAAACCGTGAGTTTGATGCATATGCATGGAACTTGACTGGTAGATGCATCTGCATCTATATGGATGCAAGTGCATTGAATGGGATTTCGTCATGTTGAGCCCCCAGGACTGTCACCTACGCCGCCATCTTGCTGCGACTCGCGATTGATTGGCCGTATCGTGTGAAGGCCAAGCGCGCGCAGCGTGGAGCGCGGCCATGAGCGCGCCGCTGAAGCTGATTAGCCATAAGCTTTGCCCTTACGTGCAACGCGCGGTGATCGCGCTGACCGAGAAGGGTGTCGGTTTCGAACGGATCGACATCGATCTCGACAACAAGCCGGACTGGTTTCTGAAGGTGTCGCCGCTCGGTAAGACGCCGGTGCTATTGATCGGCGAGACGGCGATCTTCGAGTCCGCGGTCATCCTCGAATATCTGGAGGAAACGCAACCGAAGCCACTGCATCCGCAGGATGCGTTGAAGCGCGCGGAGCATCGCGGCTGGATCGAATTCAACTCGACCGTGCTGGGCGATATCTGGGGCCTCGAGGTTGCGACCGACGAGGTGACGTTTCGAGCCAAGGCGGAGCAACTCGAGAAGCGTCTGGCGCTGCTGGAAACGCGACTGGTCGGCACGCCGTGGTTCGACGGCAAGGCATTCTCGTTGGTGGACGCGGTGTTTGGTCCGGCGTTCCGCTATTTCGATCTGATCGATACGATCGGCGATTTCGGCATCTTCGCCGGCAAGCCGAAAATCGCGCAGTGGCGCAAGACGCTGAGCGAGCGGCCGTCGATCCGCACCGCCGTCAGCGCCGATTACCTGACGCTGCTCAGCGCTTTCCTGAAAAAGAAAGGCTCGTACCTGTCGCAGCTTCAGGCCCGCCAGGCGGCCTGAGCCGCAAACGAAACGCCGCGCAAGCTTTCCTCGCGCGGCGTTCGAGATCGGGTGCAGTACGGCGATCAGCGGACGTTGGCGAGCCGCATATCCAGATACGACGTCACCGATTCCATCAGCGGTTCGAGTTTATTGTCAAAGAAGTGGTTGGCGCCGGGAATGATCTGCTGGTCGATCACGATGCCTTTCTGCGTCTTCAGCTTCTCCACCAACGTCGTGATGTCCTTCGCCGGGGCGACAGCATCCTTCTCGCCGTGCACGATCAGACCCGACGAGGGGCAGGGCGCGAGGAACGAGAAATCATAGAGGTTCGCCGGCGGCGCGATCGAGATAAAGCCCTCGATCTCCGGGCGGCGCATCAGCAACTGCATGCCGATCCAGGCGCCGAACGAGAAGCCGGTGACCCAGCACGCCCGCGCTTCCGGGTTGATGGTCTGGGCCCAGTCGAGCGCGGATGCCGCGTCCGACAACTCGCCCGCGCCATGATCGAACGAGCCCTGGCTGCGGCCGACGCCACGGAAGTTGAAGCGCAGCACAGAGAAGCCGCGATGCACGAAGGCATAGTAGCACTGGTAGACGATCTGGTGATTCATCGTGCCGCCGAACTGCGGGTGCGGGTGAAGCACCATGGCGATCGGCGCATTCTTCTGCTTCGCCGGATGATACCGACCTTCGAGACGGCCGGCGGGACCGGTGAAAATGACTTCAGGCATCGTTACCTCAGCAGGGCCGGCGCATGCTGGGAGAGTCCCTGTCCGGCGAAAATCAGCAATATCCGCAGCACGTTGCTCTGGGGTAGAGCTGCCCGTATTGCGGAACGGTGTTGCGTTCTAGCATGGGGCGTGGGGCAAAAAGCAAGGTCTTTGTGGCTCGCGAGGTCTCACGAACCCGGTTCGAGAACCGCCTCTAAGCCGCTGGTGAATCGACATAATGGCCGCTGAGGCAGGTTCGTTCGTCAATGGACTTGGAGGCTAGGCGGTGATTTAAGGCATCCGATGTCAGAACGGGCCTATCTCGATTGGAATGCAACCGCACCGCTGCGCCCGGAAGCGCTAGCGGCGATGCTCGACGCCCTGGAGGTCGCGGGCAATCCCTCGTCGGTGCATGCAGAGGGGCGCGAGGCACGGCGACTGGTCGAGCGGGCACGCGGTTATGTTGCCGCGGCAGTGGGTGCGGTGGCCGATGGGGTGGTGTTCACCTCCGGCGGGACCGAGGCGAACGCGCTCGTCCTGACGCCGGGCTGGACGCTGGATGGTCAGTCCGCGCAGCGGCTGATTGTGTCGGCGATCGAGCATCCGTCTGTGCTCGCCGGGGGGCGGTTTCCAGCCGAGCGGATCGGCGTCGCTCCAGTCACCGCGGATGGCATCATCGATCTCGACGCTCTGGCGGGCAAGCTGGCGGGTGAGCCCGCGCTGGTTTCGCTGATGCTGGCGAACAACGAGACGGGGGCGATCCAGCCGGTGGCCGAGGCCGCGCGGATCGTGCATGCGTCAGGCGGGGTGCTGCATGTGGATGCGGTGCAGGCACTCGGTCGGATGGCCGTCGATGCGCCCGCGCTCGGGATCGATCTTCTGACCGTGTCCGCGCACAAGATCGGCGGCCCGAAGGGAACGGGCGCTCTGATTGTCGTCAATCCAGCTCTACACTGGCCGCATCCCTTGATCCGTGGCGGCGGGCAGGAGCGGAACCGGCGGGCGGGAACCGAGAATGTCGCGGGCATTGCCGGTTTTGGGGCGGCCGCCGAAGCCCTGTCCGGCCGTCTCGCCACCGAGGTCGAACACATGGCGGCACTACGGCAGCAACTCGAGGCGGGGTTCGCCGGGATCGATGATATGGTCGTCTTTTCGGAGGCGGTTCCGCGACTTCCCAACACCACCCTGTTTGCCCTGAATGGTGTCCGGGCCGAAACCGCTGTGATCGCCTTCGATCTGGAGGGCGTGGCTGTATCATCAGGCGCGGCCTGTTCGTCCGGTAAGGTGCAGCCGTCACACGTTTTAGGTGCAATGGGCGTTCAACCAGAAATTGCCGAGGCGGCGATACGGGTTAGCTGGGGCCATGCGACCAAAAAAGCGGACATAAATCGGTGCATTGAGGCTTGGAAGAAGCTCGCAAACGTATTACGTAAGCCCCGATGAAACAGTGCTTGAACTGTTCTAAGTCTATCGTTTTTCGCGAAGTTTAGCGCAGTACAACCTGCGCGATCCACCGCGGTCCTTGAAACCGCGACCCGGAGACCAAAATGCCTGCTGTCCAGGAGACAGTCGATCGCGTTCGTCGCATCGACGTCGATCAATACCGTTACGGCTTTGAGACGATCATTGAGACCGAGAAGGCGCCGAAGGGCCTTTCGGAAGACATCGTCCGCTTCATCTCGAATAAGAAGAACGAGCCCGCGTGGATGCTGGAGTGGCGGCTTGAGGCCTATCGCCGCTGGCTGACCATGACCGAGCCGACCTGGGCGCGGGTGGATTACCCGAAGATCGACTACCAGGAGCTCTATTACTACGCGGCGCCGAAGCCGAAGAAGACGCTCTCGTCGGTGGACGAGATCGATCCGGAGATCCTGAAGACCTACGAGAAACTCGGCATCCCGCTGCGTGAAGTCGAGATGCTGGAAGGCGTCGTGCGGCCCGAGGGCGAGCGGCGCGTCGCGGTCGATGCCGTGTTCGACTCCGTTTCTGTCGCCACGACCTTCAAGGAAGAGCTGAAGAAGGCCGGCGTGATCTTCATGCCGATCTCGGAGGCGATCCGCGAGTATCCCGAACTCGTGCGCAAGTATCTCGGCTCAGTGGTGCCGACCTCCGACAACTATTTTGCGACCCTGAACTCGGCTGTGTTCTCCGATGGCTCGTTCGTCTACGTGCCGGAGGGGGTGCGCTGCCCGATGGAGTTGTCCACCTACTTCCGCATCAACGAGCGCAACACTGGCCAGTTCGAGCGCACGCTGATCATCGCCGACAAGGGCGCTTACGTCAGCTACCTCGAAGGCTGTACCGCGCCTCAGCGCGACGAAAACCAGCTGCATGCGGCGGTGGTTGAGCTCGTTGCGCTCGACGACGCCGAGATCAAGTATTCGACGGTGCAGAACTGGTATCCGGGCGACTCGGAAGGCAAGGGCGGCATCTACAACTTCGTCACCAAGCGCGGCGATTGCCGTGGCCGTAACTCCAAGATCTCCTGGACGCAAGTCGAGACCGGCTCGGCGATCACCTGGAAGTATCCGAGCTGCATCCTGCGTGGCGACAATTCGCGCGGCGAGTTCTACTCGATCGCGATCTCGAACGGCTATCAGCAGGTCGATTCCGGCACGAAGATGCTGCACCTCGGCAAGAACACCTCGAGCCGCATCATCTCGAAGGGTATCGCCGCTGGCAAGTCGCAGAACACTTATCGCGGTCTTGTCTCGGCGCACCGGAAGGCCTCCGGTGCACGCAATTTCACGGCCTGCGACTCGCTTCTGATCGGCGACAAGTGCGGCGCGCACACGGTGCCGTATATCGAGGCGAAGAATTCGTCCGCGATCTTCGAGCACGAAGCGACCACCTCGAAGATTTCCGAAGACATGCTGTTCTACTGCATCCAACGCGGCCTCTCGCAAGAGGAAGCGGTGGCGCTGGTCGTGAACGGCTTCGTCAAGGACGTGCTGCAGCAACTCCCGATGGAGTTCGCGGTCGAGGCACAGAAGCTGATTTCGATCAGCCTCGAAGGCAGCGTCGGCTAACGACAAGAAACGCCTGAGGGAGGGGGCCGTTCTGCGGCCGTCTCGGCAAGTGAAATCGTGACCATGTCCTTCGAGGCGCGCGTCTCAGGACGATGAAGAACAGGAAGACGTTATGGCTGCATTGCTTGAGGTGAAGAATCTCCAAGTCCGCGTCGAGGACGAGGACAAGGAAATCCTGCACGGGCTGTCGCTCACCGTGAACAAGGGAGAGGTGCACGCGATCATGGGCCCGAACGGCTCGGGCAAATCCACCCTGAGCCATGTGCTCGCAGGCAAGCCGGGTTACGAGGTGACCGGCGGCGAAGTGCTGTTCAACGGCGAAGACATTTTCGAAATGGAGCCGGACGAGCGCGCGGCCAAGGGTTTGTTCCTCGCCTTCCAGTATCCGGTCGAGATTCCCGGCGTCGCCACCATGAACTTCCTGCACACTGCGCTGAACGCACAGCGCAAGGCGCGCGGTGAGACGGAAATGACGTCGCCGGAATTCCTGAAGAAGGTTCGAAGCGTCGCAGCCAAGCTGAACATTCCGCCGGAGATGCTGAAGCGAGGCGTGAACGTCGGCTTCTCGGGCGGCGAGAAGAAGCGTAACGAGGTGCTGCAGATGGCGTTGTTTGAGCCGAAGCTGTGCATTCTTGACGAGATGGACTCCGGCCTCGATATCGACGCGTTGCGGGTTGCCGCCGACGGCGTCAACGCGCTGCGGTCGAGCGATCGCGCGATGATCGTCATCACCCATTATCAGCGGCTGCTAAACTACATCGTGCCGGATCATGTGCATGTGATGTCGAAGGGCCGCGTCGTGAAGAGCGGCGGCAAGGAGCTGGCGCTGGAGCTCGAAGCGAACGGCTACGCCCAGTTCGAAGAGCAAGCTGCCTGAGCAAAGCCGATGAACGTTGTAACTAAGACAGATGGTGGCGGGCGTGTACTGGCGGATCAGTTCGCTAGTGTGCTGCCGCGACTACCGGGAGCCAAGGGCGTCGCGGCCATGCGGGCGCGCGCGCTTGAATCGTTTGCGCGCGAGGGATTGCCGCATCGACGGATCGAGGACTGGAAGTACACCGACTTGCGTGCGCTTGTCGGCGAACTGTTTCCTGTCGCGGTGGCGCCGGACAAGGCGGCCCTTGATCGGGCGGCGAAGGCGCTGAAGACCCATACGCTGGATGGCGTGCGGCGACTGGTGATCGTGGACGGCGTGTTCGTGCCAAGCCTGTCCGATGTCGGCGCGCTGGAGGGCGGATTGAGCATCCGGCCGCTGGCGTCGGTGTTGACCGAAGAGACCGGTGTGCACGATCTGCTCGCCAGCGACGATGCCGGCGCCGGATCGATGTTCGCGCTGAACTCGGCGCTGATGGCTGATGGCGTGGTCATCGACGTGGCGAAGGATTCCTCGCCCGCGCGCCCGTTGCAGATCGCGCATGTGACGACGACCGAGAAGGTCGCGACCTACACGCGTTCGCTGGTTCGCATCGGCGCCAACGTCAACGCGACGCTGGTGGAGAGTTTCATCGCCAGCGATGGTGTCTCGGCCTATCAGGTCAACGACGCGACCATGATCGCGGTCGGCGACGGCGCGAGCCTCGATCATGTGCGTCTGATGGAAGATGCGCGCGAGGCGGTCAACATCGCAACGTCGAAGACCGTGCTCGGGCGTGATGCGTCCTACAAGATCTTCAATTTGACGAGCGGCGCGGCCGTCAGCCGCTATCAGGCGCTGCTGCGCTTCGACGGCGAAGGCGCGCGGGCGGAGACCTATGGCGTCAACCTGCTGAACGGTAGCCAGCATGGCGACACGACGCTGGTGGTCGATCATGCGGTGCCGCATTGCGCGAGCCGCGAGGTGTTCCGCGCGGTGCTGGACGACCGCGCGCGATCGGTGTTCCAGGGACGCATCATCGTGCGGCAGGACGCGCAGAAGACCGACGGCAAGATGGAGACGCGGGCGCTTTTGCTGTCCGACGAGGCCGAGGTCGATAACAAGCCGGAGCTCGAGATTTTCGCGGACGACGTGACCTGCGGTCACGGCGCGACCGCGGGTGCGCTGGACGAGAGCCTGCTGTTCTACCTGCGCGCGCGTGGGCTACCCGAGAAGGAAGCCCAGTCGCTGCTGATCCAGGCATTTGTCGGCGAGGCGATCGAAGCCATTGCCGATGATCGGTTGCGGGAAGCCGCAACGGATGCGGCGGTGCGCTGGCTGGAGGCACGAGGCTGATGACCCATCCAGCGGTGAAGAATGGCGCTTACGACGTTGCGAGGCTGCGCGAGGATTTTCCAGCGCTTGCCATGCAGGTCTACGGCAAACCGCTGGTTTATCTCGACAATGCGGCGTCGGCGCAGAAGCCGGCCGCGGTGCTCGACCGGATGCAGAAGGCGTTCACGTCCGAATACGCGAACGTGCATCGCGGATTGCACTATCTCGCCAATGCCGCGACCGAAGCCTATGAGGGCGGACGCGAGCGGGTGGCGAAATTCCTGAATGCACGCCGTCACGAGGAGATCATCTTCACCCGCAACGCGACCGAGGCGATCAACCTGGTCGCGTCGTCGTTCGGGGCGCCGATGATCAAGGAGGGCGATGAGATCGTCCTGTCGATCATGGAGCACCACTCCAACATCGTGCCGTGGCACTTCCTGCGCGAGCGCCAGGGCGCCGTGCTGAAGTGGGCGCCGGTCGACGAGGACGGCAACTTCCTGATCGAGGAGTTCGAGAAGCTGCTCGGGCCACGCACCAAGCTGGTGGCGATGACCCAGATGTCCAATGCGCTCGGCACCATCGTTCCGATCAAGGAGGTGGTGAAGCTTGCCCATGCGCGCGGCATTCCCGTGCTGGTGGACGGCAGCCAGGCCGCGGTCCACCTCGCCGTGGACGTGCAGGATATCGACTGCGACTTCTACGTTTTCACCGGGCACAAGCTATACGGGCCAACCGGCATCGGCGTGCTCTACGGCAAGTACGATCTTCTGTCGCAGATGCGACCCTATACCGGCGGCGGCGAGATGATCCGTGAGGTGTCGCGCGATGTCGTGACTTATGGTGATCCACCGCACCGGTTCGAGGCCGGCACGCCGCCGATCGTCGAGGCGATCGGCCTGGGCGCTGCGATCGATTACGTGAGTTCGATCGGCAAGGACCGCATTGCCGCGCACGAGCACGACCTCGTGACCTACGCGCAGGATCGCCTGCGCGAGATCAATTCGCTGCGCATCATCGGCAATGCCCGCGACAAGGGGGCGATCGTATCCTTCGACATGAAGGGCGCGCATCCCCACGACATCGCTACGGTGATCGACCGATCGGGCATCGCCGTCAGGGCCGGCACCCATTGCGTGATGCCGCTTTTGGAGCGCTTCAACGTGACGGCCACGTGTCGGGCGTCGTTTGCCATGTATAATACCCGCGAAGAGGTCGATAGCCTCGCGCAGGCACTGATCAAGGCTCGGGATTTGTTCGCATGACCCAGGATGGCCCCACCACCACGGATGCTCCGGCCACGGCCGCTGCCATTCGCGAGAATGTCGCCCAGCAGTCGGCGCTGCCGCCGGAGGAGACTGAGCGGCTGACCACCGATATCGTCGCAGCGCTGAAGACGGTGTTCGATCCGGAGATTCCGGCCGACATCTACGAACTCGGCCTGATCTACAAGGTGGATATCCAGGACGATCGCAGCGTCGCGATCGAGATGACGCTGACGACGCCGAACTGCCCGGCCGCTGAGGAGCTTCCGACCATGGTTGAGAATGCGGTCGCCAGCATTCCAGGCGTCGGCAAGGTCGATGTTCAGATCGTCTGGGAGCCGTCATGGACCCCGGATCGGATGTCGGATGAGGCCCGCCTGGTCCTGAACATGTGGTGAGCCATGCCGCGCCTGGAGCGGGTGATCGAGACGGCCATCTACGTTGACGATCTCGCGCGCGCGGCGGCGTTCTACGAAACTGTGATGGAGCTGCCGCTGTTGGCCTCGGACAGCCGTTTCCGCGCTTATGATGTCGGCGGCCAGAGCGTGTTCCTGGTGTTCAAGCGCGGCGCGACGCTGGAGGAGGTGCATTTGCCGGGCGGCTCGATCCCGCCGCACGACGGCCACGGGCCGTTGCATCTGGCCTTCGGGATCGCGGTGGAGGAACTGCCCGCATGGGAGCGGCGGCTGGCCGACAACGGCATTGCTATTGAGGCTCGCACCGACTGGCCGCGGGGTGGCAAGAGCATCTACTTCCGCGATCCGGACAACCATGTGCTTGAGCTGGCGACCCGCGGGATCTGGGCTACCTATTGAGAATCGGGCGTCAGCCTTGAACAAATCAAAGCGCAACGGGCTTCACAGCTGGAATTTCGTTGTTATCTTAGGGCTGTAACCGTCTTGCCGGGACCTTGAACCCGGTTGGAGAAACGAGAATGGCGACTGCGACTGTAAGGCCCCGTCCGCAGGTGATGCGTCTGACCGACGCGGCTGCGGCCCGCATCCGCGAACTGACCGAGCGTTCCGATAAGCCGATCGCCGGCTTGCGCGTGGGCGTCAAGAATGGCGGCTGTGCCGGTATGTCGTACACGGTCGAGTATGCCGACGAGATCAAGACGAGCGACGAGATTGTCGAGGACAAGGGCGTGAAGGTCCTGGTCGACCCGAAGGCCGTGCTATTCCTGCTCGGCACGGAGATGGACTTCAAGGTCGACAAGATGGCGGCGACCTTCGTGTTTAACAATCCGAACCAGACCAGCGCCTGCGGCTGCGGCGAGTCCGTCTCGATCACGCCGGCCAAGCTGCCCGCCTAAACTCAAGGGTATCCCGATGGACCGCGAGACGATCGCCGAAATGTTTTCGGCGTTCGGTCCCGTCGCGGCCAAACGCATGTTCTCCGGCTTCGGGCTGTGGTCGGAAGGCGTATGCTTCTGCCTCGTGCTGCGCGGTGGCGAGTTCTATCTGAAGGCCGACGTTATCACCATCCCGCAGTTCGAGGATAATGGCTGCAAGCCGTTCAGCTACACCCAGCGCACCAGCGGCAAGGTCGTGAGTGTCAATTCGTTCTGGCGGATGCCGGAGCGGCTGTACGACGATCCGGACGAACTTGCGGAGTGGGCGCGGGCGGCGGTCGGCGCAGCGCATCGGGCGGCGTCGATCAAGGCAAAGCGATCGCGCCCAAACGCGGCAAGCAAGATCAGGACGCCATCAGCAGCAACGGCTTCGGCCAAGACCTCAAGCAAGACCTCAAGCAAGACCTCAAGCAAGACCTCAAGCCAAGCATCCCGCAAGCCTTCCGGGACGTTGAAGAATGCGTCCGGCAGCGGCGTTGCGGGGAAGGGCGCAAAAGCGGCGCGGAAGACGGCGAAACGCAGCGCGGCACCGGCTGTGCGTGCCAAGGCAAAGAAGCGGCAGCAGCGGAACGCCGTTCGCACGATACGCTGAGTCGTGCCGCTCGTTTTGCGAGGGCTTAGGCCACCTGAATATGAATTTCGGCGGAGTATTCCGGATCGGCTTCGCAAACGACCCGGTTGCGGCCAGCGCGCTTGGCCGCATAGAGGCAGGCATCGGCGCGCTCGATCAACGTGTCTGCTTCGTCCGCGGCAGACAGGACTGACACGCCGGCGGAGACGGTGACGCGACCGAGGATCTCACCGGTCGAGCGCTTCTTCAGTTCCTTCGACATGACGGCACGGCGGATATGGTCGGCGACCGTCAAGGCCTGCCGCAGGCTGGTGGTTGGCAGCACGACCGCGAACTCTTCGCCACCATAGCGGGCGGTGATGTCCTGGCCCTTGACGTTCTGCTTCAGCGACATCGCCACCAGCCGCAGCACCTGATCGCCGGTGAGATGGCCGTAGTTGTCGTTGAACGACTTGAAATGATCGATATCGAACATGATGAGCGACAGCGGATCGCCACGCTCCCGCGCGACACGCACCGCATCGACCAGCGCGCGATCGAAGTACTTGCGGTTGCCGAGCGAGGTGAGCGGATCGGTCAGACTCTCGGCGCGAATTGCTTCGAGGCTGTGCTGCAGATTGTTGATCTCGACTTTCGACGCGGCAAGCCGCGTCTCCAGCGAGGCATTCTGCTGCTGCATCTCACGGGTCGATTCAATCAACGTTTCGATGACGGCGCGAACCGATGCCTGGTCGCGGGCGTCAGCAAGCCTTTCGCTCGCGCCCTCAAGCCGCGTGCCGAACGCCGACGTCGAGCCGAGCGCCTCGCTGATCAGCTTCATGACATCGTCGATCTCGGTGACGACGCGCGAACCGACCTTGTCGATCTGATCGCTGGCGCGAAACTGCGACAGGTAGGTGTCGTAGATCTGCTCGAGCTCGGTCTCGGAAATCTTGCCGGTGCGAGCGAGCGTTTCGTTGATGATCTTGTTGAGGGCGGGATTGTAGCCGGTCGCGTAGACGTACCAGACTTCGTAATTGCGCGGTACAGCCGTCTGCCGCAGGGATTTGATCTGCCCTAGCGCAACCTCGGCGAAAGCCAAGGTTCGTTCGTGTTCGTCGAGCAGTCCGATCACAAGTACTTGTCCCCGACCCCAGGCGTCGTTGCCACGGCCGTCAGCTAAAGTTTGAAATGAATGTTGAAGCTGACGTTAGGGGACGGGAGTGAATCCGGGGTAAACGGGGAACCCGTTACCGTTGACGGTATTCGGCAATTCTTATGCGCGCGCGCGGATCGGACGCAGCAGGAACGCCGGAAGGTGAGAATGGTCAGCGGGTTCTGACGGCTCGCGCTGAACAGGCGGGCGGCCGATCGACGGTGGCAGCGCCGGTGCCGAGGTAGGGGCGCGTTTGCCGCTTCCGCTCGTACCATTGCGCGGCTTGGCCGAGGGCTTGTCTTGCTGATGCTGACGCCCGCGTCCGCGCCGCGAGCGGGACTGGCGCTCCTCGCTGGGCTCGTGAGCGGCATCGTCGTTCACCTTCGCGAACTCCGTGGAGCGCGGAATGTCCTGACCGGTGAGCTTCTCGATCGCAGCCAGCGACTTTTCATCGGCGGGGGCAACCAGCGAGATCGCGGTGCCGAGCCGGCCGGCGCGGCCGGTGCGGCCAATGCGATGGACGTAGTCGTCGGGATGGTGCGGGACGTCGAAGTTGAAGACGTGACTGACGTCCGGAATATCCAGACCGCGAGCGGCGACGTCAGAAGCCACCAGCAGCGGCATTTCGCCCTTGCGGAATTGCTCCAGCGCGGCCATGCGCGCGGTCTGATCCATATCGCCATGCAGGGCGACGGCGCCGAAGCCGTGCTTGACCAGCGATTTGTGCAGGATGGCGACGTCGCGCTTGCGGTTGCAGAAGATGATCGCGTTTTTCAGATCCTGCGCGGAGCGGATCAGCTGCCGGAGCACTTCGCGCTTCTGATGCGCTTCGCGGCCGGTGCCGACGACGAGCTGCGTCACGGTCGAGGCAGTGGTGGCGGGCCTCGAGACCTCAACCTTCTGCGGATTGTGCAGGAAGGTCTCGGTGACGCGACGGATTTCGTTGGGCATGGTCGCTGTGAAGAACAGCGTCTGCCGGGTGAACGGGACCAGCTTACAGATACGCTCGATATCGGGGATGAAGCCCATGTCGAGCATGCGGTCGGCTTCGTCGATGACTAGCAGCTCAACACCGGTGAGCAGCAGTCCGCCGCGCTCGGTGTGGTCAAGCAGGCGGCCCGGCGTCGCGATCAGCACGTCCACGCCGCGGATCAGCTTGGCATCCTGTTCGCCGAAGGATACGCCGCCGATCAGCAGCGCCACGTTCAGCTTCTGGCCGGCGCCGTATTTATCGAAGTTCTCCTTCACCTGCGCCGCGAGTTCGCGGGTCGGCTCCAGGATCAGCGTGCGCGGCATCCGCGCGCGGGCGCGGCCCTTTTCCAGCAGCGTCAGCATCGGTAGCACGAAGGCGGCAGTCTTGCCGGTGCCGGTCTGGGCAATGCCCAGCACGTCGCGCCGGGCGAGAACGTGGGGGATTGCCTGTTCCTGGATGGGAGTGGGCTGGGTGTAGCCGGCAGCGGCAACCGCCGCGAGGACCTTGTCGGACAGGCCTAGATTGGAAAAAGACATTCAACCTCTAGCGAAACCGCCGTTCGGAGTCTTAAGGCGAAGCTGTCGGTCGGGATCCCCGGAACGGCGCGCTTTTCGGCACGGGGAGCAAATATGACGCCGACAGAGGGGTGGCCGATCAAAACGCGAATCCGGCCACTTTTCTGCCCGGAAACATAGGGTCGAATCGGCCAAAGTCAATGTCGGAAACAGCTCCTGGAGACGAAAAAGCCGCGTATTTACGCGAATTCTCGCGCGTTTGGAGAGGTTCCGGGCTCGCGTTATCCCGCTGGACTTGAGAGGGGCGTGAACCCGATCTCGCGTGGTGGCGACTATTTTTCTGCTAACGGTCGGATGGAAATGACCGCGGGGTGTGAGGGGCAGAACATGCAGCAGGGCTGGATCAGGACGATGGCGGCCGTGACGATCGGTTTGGCCGTTGCGCTCGCTTGCGATGCGGCGCAGGCGGCCAAGCGCGTGGCCCTGGTGATCGGCAATGACCAGTACACCAACATTCCCCAACTGAAGAAGGCGGTGAACGACGCCCGCACGATGAATGAGACGCTGAAGAAGCTCGGCTTCACCGTTCTTGTCGCGGAAAACCAGAACCGCAAAGGCTTGAGCGAAACGCTGCTGGCCTTCGATCGCATGATCGAGAAGGGCGACACGGCGTTCTTCTTCTTCGCAGGTCATGGCTTCGAGATCGGCGGTGAGAACTATCTGTTGCCGATCGACGTGCCGGCCGCAAGCGCGGGGCAGGAGGAGTTGATCCGCGACGGCGCGATAGCCGCGGAGCGCATCATATCGCGGGTGCAGAACCGGGGCGCGGGCGCGGCGATCTTCGTGTTCGACGCCTGCCGCAACAATCCGTTCGAGCGCACAGGGACGCGGGCGCTCGCGGGCAGCGGCGGTCTTGCTGCGATGACGCCGCCGGAAGGCGTGTTCGTGGTCTACTCGGCTGGTGCGAAGCAGACCGCGCTCGACCGGTTGTCGAACGACGACACCAATCCCAACTCGGTGTTCACGCGCAACTTCGCCAGGACGCTGGCGGAGCCTGGGCTGAACCTGGTGCAGATCGCCAAGCGCACGCAGTCGGAGGTGAGAGATCTCGCGCAAGGCGTCCGGCATCTGCAGACGCCTGCCTACTACGATCAGATCGTCGGCGACGTGGTGCTGAACGCGGCGCTCTCCGACGCTAACCGCAAGATCGATGTGGTGCCGGCGCAGGCTCAATCGTCAGTTCAGCTACCACAGGCGCAGGCGCAGCAGGTCGCAGCGCTGCCGCCGGTGATGACGGCGCCGAAGCTTGTGGAGCCCGCGGACAGCGATAATGCGCCGATCGCGAGCTTCTCGCGTCACAACGGCGGCTGGACCGTGGTGTTCTCGATCGCCGATCCGACGCTCGGCATTTCCTGGCGGCTCGGCGAGAACGGCGACTTCAAGGAAACCGGGTTCATGGATGCGCTCGACCCGCGAACGCGCAAGCGGATTCCGAACTCCTCGGCGCAGCTTGATGCCGACACGCCGGCAACGACGATCTACGTGCGTTATGTGGACACGAACGGCGACCTGAAGGGGCCGTATCCGATCCGCTTCGATCCGGAAGCGGCCTTGATCCGCGATCAGCGCAAGATCCTCGACATGACAGCGTCGAGCTGGCTGTCATTCCGGGAGTTCAACGGGCTTTTGGTCTACTACACGCACCTCGTCTCGTATCGCTGCGCGATCCGCCAGGCGCGGATCGGCATCGATACCACGGTGCCGGACAAGGTGATCCAGCTTCCGCCATGTGACATGCGCGAGCCGCACGCGATCCCGAGCAATGCATCGACCTATGTGAAGCTGCCGGCTGGGACCAAGTCGGTTTCGGTCGAACTCACATTCAAGGACGGCAGCCTGTCGGAGCTGCGCAACTTCCGCCGCTAGGGCGCGCTTCTCAGCCCATGGCGGAAAAGCCGCCGTCGACCGGAATGGCCGCGCCGGTCACGAAGTCCGATGCCGAACTGGCGAGGAAAACGGCGATGCCCGCCATGTCGTCGATCGTGCCCCAGCGCTGCGCCGGCGTACGGCGCAGAACGTTTTCGTTCAGTTGTGGCACTTGCGCGCGGCCACGCTGGGTAAGGGCAGTGTCGATCCATCCGGGCAACACGGCATTGGCCTGGATGTTGTCCGCTGCCCATGAGCAGGCGAGCGATTTGGTGAGCTGGACGATACCACCCTTGCTCGCGGCATAGGCGGGAGCAAAGCCCGCACCGAAGATCGACGTCATCGAACCGATACTGATGATCTTGCCACCGCCGGCCCGCTTCATCGCCGGATAGACGGCCTGCGCGCAGATGAGGGCGCTGGTGAGATTGGTGTCGATCACCGTGTGCCACTCCGCCAAGGCAAGCTCGTGAGCGGGCTTGCGGATGCTCATCCCGGCGTTATTGACGAGAACGTCGATGCGCCCGAACCCCTCGAGCGTTGCCGCGACCATCCGAGCCACGCTTGCGGGATCGGTCACGTCGGTCTCGATCGCCATGGTGCGTGCGCCGCGCCTGGCGAGATCGTCGACTGCTGCTTGCGACTTGGTCGGATCGCGAGCTGCGATCGCAATGCTGGCTCCCGCATCGGCCAGTCCGTGTGCCATGCCAAGGCCGATGCCGCCGTTGCCACCGGTAACGATCGCAACCTTGCCCGTCAGATCGAAAGCGCGTGCTGCCATTTGCATTGTCCTTTGCCGATGCGCTCAGCCTACGCGGCTCCTTCGCCGCAGACAAACGAAGAGCTCTGCGTAACGGCTTTGAACTGGCGCCCGCAGAGGGCGTATGCAAGAATAATTCTTGTGCGATCGACCTGCAGGGGAGTGCGATCGATGCCTGTCAGCGCCGATTCCGACCGGAGAAGTCGCGTTCTCGCGGTTGGTCTGTTGATCTTTCTGTTCGTGCTTTACATTGCGATTCCGCGCAACGCGAGCCTTTGGGACTTCGATCCGGATCGGCTGGCAAGCCGTGAAACCAAGCTGTGGCGGGACTATTACGATCAGCGCTACCCGAAGCTGTTCTTCGATCTCTACCTGTCATCCCGCCGCGACTTCGGCTTCTCGCCGCTCGATAGTTTCAGGATGGCGCTCGCGGCGGCGCACGCTGCGCGTCTGTTTCAGACGACCCAGTCACGCGACGAGGCCAACGCCGCGCTGCCGGCGCTGGAGGTTTACTATAGGCTGTTGGAGAAAGGCGTTTCGACGGCGTTCGACTACGACAAAGCAGCCCAACTCGAACTCGACTGGTGGCAGGCGCGACGGGATAAGGCGTCGCCGCAAGACTACGGCCGCACCATCGCCGCGACCACGGCGCTGGTCTACGGCGTCGACAATCCTTTAATCACTGAAGCTGGCGTGATGCGCGCTCAAGCGATGGCGTATCGGGATGAGCGGGGCCGCGCGATGACGGCGGCCGACTGGAACATGGTGCAACAGCGGCTTGCCGCCGCTTATGGAAAACTGAAGCAGGGGCTGGAGCAGCGTTGAACCAACATTGCGCTTGACGTCGGCAGCTCTCCGTCAAGCTCCCGGAAGCGACAGTATCGCTGTGACCTGGTTGTTTCGCATGCAAACCATTCCGAATTGCCTATACGCCTCGGCGCGCGGGCTATGAGACGATCTCGCCGCTGCTCAAGCAAAAATTCATCCGCCAAACAATGCGCGGATTGGGGAGGGGCCACGATGAGCGGAAGAACGCTGCGCGGCAAGACGGCCGTGGTCGGCATCGGCGAGACGACCTACTACAAGCACGGCAAATCTCCGGACCCTGAATTCAAACTGGCGCTGATGGCGATCCTCGCCGCATGCGCGGACGCGGGCATCAGCCCGCACGAGATCGACGGCTTCGCGTCCTATGCGAACGATCGATCGGACCCACCCCGGCTGTCAGCGGCGCTCGGCTGCAAGGAACTGCGCTTCTCCAATATGCAATGGGGTGGCGGCGGAGGTGGCGGTTCGGCGGCCGTTGCCAACGCGGCGGCCGCGGTTGCGACAGGGATGGCGGACTGTGTGGTGGCCTACCGCTCGCTGGCCCAGGGCCAGTTCGCGCGCTTCGGCCTCAGTGGCGGCGCGAAGACGGTGTCCGGCGAAGCGGCGCTCGCCACGCCGTATGGTTCGATGACGCCAGCGCAGCGCTACTCGATGAAGGCTATGCGTTTCATGTACGAGCATGGGGTGAAACAGGAGGCGCTACGCGCCATCGCACTGGCCTCCTATCATCACGCCCAGAAGAATCCTGGCGCCGTGATGTATGGCCGGCCGCTGGACGAGGCCACCTACGACGCCTCGCGCTGGATCGCCGAGCCGCATCATCTTTACGACTGCTGCCAGGAAAACGACGGCGCGGCGGCGATGATCATCGTCTCGGCCGAGCGTGCGAAGGACTTCAAGCACAAGCCGGCCTATCTCCTCGGCGCTGCATCGGGTGCGGGCTATCGTGCCGCCGCCAGCGCGGCCAACACGCCAGACTACGGCTCGTCGCATTTCAAGACGCTGGCGCCGCATCTCTACACAATGGCGCAGGTGACGCCGAAGGATATTGATGTCGTGCAGTGCTACGAAAATTTCACCGGCGGCGTGTTGATGAGCCTCGTCGAGCACGGCCTGTTCCAGGCGGAGGAAGCGAACGACTTTCTCAAGCTGCCCAATCTGGTCGCGGACGGCGGCAAGCTGCCGCTCAACACCAGCGGCGGTAACCTTGCTGAATGTTATATGCACGGCCTCGAGCTACACACGGAGGCGGTTCGCCAGCTCCGCGGCGCGTCGTTCAATCAGGTGAAGGATGCGAATGTCGCGCTAGTGATCGCGGGCCCCATGGTGGTGCCGGTCAGCACGTCGATTTACGGTTCGGAGGCAACGCTCTGATGAACGCTTCATCTTATCTGCCGGAAGGATTGCCGATCCCCGTGGCTGAGGCGGACGCGCTCAGCGCGCCGCATTGGGCGGGCTTGCGCGAGGGCGAGTTGCGGATTCAGTGCTGCAAGGCCTGTAAGACCTGGCGCTGGGGGCCGGAATGGATCTGCCACGCGTGCCACTCGTTCGATACCGATTGGAAAGCCGTGGAGCCGGAAGGCACCATCTTCAGTTGGACGCGGGTGTGGCATCCAACGCATCCGGTGCTCAAGAACCACGGACCCTACATTGTCGTCGTGGTGGAGTTGCCGCACGCAGGCAAGGTGCGCGTGATCGGCAATCTGCTCGGTGACCCGCAGCAGCCGGTCAAGATCGGTGCAAAGGTCAAAGGCGTCTTCGAACGGCACGACAAGGCCGATCCGGCTTACGCGCTGCTGCACTGGCAAGCCGCAGGCTGACGCGGCGCGGCTGGTTTACTCCTCGCACCTTCGCGCTTGCGGAGGTTTTGAGTATTCGTTTCAAAATCCTCGATGTGGCGGTTTTGTCGCACTCGCTTTACGAGCGGCGCCTATCGCGGCCGCCGCTCTGCCATTCATGCGGCCTGGCTGGTTCTCGCCGCAACGCGACCCAGTCCTGGAGTGCTAGAAACACTGGTGCCAAGCTTCGTCCCAGCTCCGTGAGTTGATACTCGACCTTGGGCGGAACCTGCGGATGCACGGTCCGGGAAATCACGCCATCGTTTTCAAGGCTGCGTAGCTGCTGGATCAGCATCTTCTGCGACACCTTCGGGATTGCACGCTGAAGATCGGAAAAGCGCATGACGGCCTCGCCGAACAGGTGAGAGAGGATCATCATTTTCCAGCGGCCTTCGAGGATCCCGAGTGCATTCTGCATCTCGGCCGCACTTCGACAGCGCGCGCGTTCCGCGTCGGTGGGGCGCTTTGGCGACATCACGGTTACCCTTCGGTGAGCACGGTTACCTTTCGGTGAGTATGTGACCTTTCGGTCCGTTCTTGTCGATATTTCCATACACCGATATCACGAACCAGAACGTTGAGCGTCGTTCAATTTCATCAGACCGATGATGCCGAGGGCAGACGCTGCGTTGTTTTGAGTTCGATGCAACGGGTATGGCAAAACATCCCGGACGGAAAATAGCGATGAAGGAATGCACGGCATGAGAGTCTATCGCTTCGACGATCTGAGCCTCGACGATCTGCGTCTGCGCGAGGAAGCGGATCCTCGGCCGCAACGCGGCGAGCTCTTGATCCGCGTGCGCGCCGTTTCACTGAACTATCGCGACATCGCCATGGTTCTCGGCCGATATCCGCGCCCGCACAAGAAGGGATTGATCCCTGCGAGCGACGCGGCTGGCGATGTCGTCGAAGTCGGCGAAGGCGTCCGGGCGTTCAAGGCCGGTGACCGGGTGATCGGCGCTTTTCATCCGCGCTGGTTCGGTGGAGAGGCGCCTTCCGGCCAGTCCTACGGGGCGGAGAGCGATGGCTGGTTGACCGAATTCAAGGTGGTGAGTCAGGAGGCCGTCGTCCCGGCACCACCAACCTTGTCCTACGAAGAAGCCTGCACCCTGCCATGCGCCGGGCTGACGGCCTGGACGGCGCTGAGCGGCGCCACGCCAATCCGCGCGGGCCGCTCGGTGCTCGTCATGGGGAGCGGTGGCGTCTCCATCTTTGCGCTGCAGCTTGCCCGCGCCGTTGGTGCGGCTGTGGTCGCCACCACCTCCAGTCCAGCCAAGGCGGAGCGGTTGAGGGCGATGGGGGCCAGCGATGTGGTGAATTATTTGGACGAACCGGAGTGGGGCAGGCGCGTCCGTGAATTGACCGGCGGCCGCGGCGTCGACCGGGTCGTCGAGGTTGGCGGGCCTGGCACCATCGCTCAATCGCTGCAGGCTGTGGCGCTGGGAGGTGAGATCGTGTCGATCGGTTTCCTGAGCAGCGACAATCCCGGCATCGACTTCTTCAAACTGAAAACGAGCGGAGCAACGTTCCGAAACGTGGCCGTGGGAGACCGGGCAGGGCTTGTCGAGCTGACACGCGCGGTTGCGATGACCGGGCTGAAGCCGGTTATCGACCGCGTCTTTGAGTTCGAAGAGGCGAAATCGGCCTTCGCTCATCTGCAAAGCGGCCGGCATTTCGGCAAGGTCGTGATCCGGGGAGGTTGATCCGCGCGCACGGAAGAGCGCCCGCCGGGCTATTTAGTAAGCCTCGGCGGCGCAGCACCTGTGTAGATGGACTTAGAGCGTGATAAGATGAATCATCCTCGCGCTTCAGCTCCTTGTTTAAGCATGATCTTTTCGGAAAACCGCTTCACACTTTCCAGATCATGCTTTAGACGTCGAGCAACTCGTCGCTGGCGAACTCCGCCTTGTCCTGGATGAAGGCGAAGCGCGGTTCGGCCTTCGCGCCCATCAGCCGTTCGACGGAATCAGCAGTACCTTCGCGGTCGTCCGGCAGCAACACCACCCGCAGCAGCGTGCGCTTCTTCGGGTCCATCGTCGTTTCCTTCAACTGCTGCGGCATCATCTCGCCGAGGCCTTTGAAGCGGCTGATTTCGACATTGGCGTTGGCGCGGAATTCCTTGCCGAGGATTTCGTCCTTGTGGGCATCGTTGCGCGCATAGAACGTCTTGCCGCCATGGGAGAGCCGGTAGAGCGGCGGCACGGCGAGATAGAGATGCTTCTCGTCGATCAACCGCGGCATCTGCCGGTAGAAGAACGTGATCAGCAGCGAAGCGATGTGCGCGCCGTCTACGTCGGCGTCGGTCATGATGATGATGCGTGAGTAGCGCAAATCCTCGGCGCGGTAGTGTGCGCCGGTGCCGCAGCCGAGCGCCTGCATCAGGTCGGCGATCTGTTGGTTGGCCGTCAGCTTGTCCTTGCCGGCAGAGGCGACATTGAGAATCTTGCCGCGCAGCGGCAGGATCGCCTGCGTCGCGCGATCGCGCGCCTGTTTAGCGCTGCCGCCCGCGGAATCACCCTCGACGATGAACAATTCCGAGCCTTCAGCGGCGGTATTGGTGCAGTCGGCGAGCTTGCCCGGCAGCCGCAGCTTGCGCACTGCGGTCTTGCGCGCAACTTCCTTTTCCTGGCGACGGCGCACGCGTTCGTCGGCGCGCTCGATCACGAATTCGAGCAGCTTGTTGGCTTGGGTCGGATTGGCCGCGAGCCAGTGGTCGAACGGGTCCTTGACCGCCTGTTCGACGATGCGTTGCGCTTCCGCAGTCGCCAGGCGGTCTTTGGTCTGACCTTGGAATTCCGGTTCGCGCACGAACACCGAGAGCATCACCGCCGCGCCGACCATCACGTCTTCCGAGGTGATCGATGCTGCGCGCTTGCCAAGGCCCGCGCGCTCGGCGTGATCCTTCAGACCGCGCAGCAGCGCGCTACGCATGCCGGACTCGTGAGTGCCGCCGTCCGGCGTTGGGATGGTGTTGGTGTAGGACGACATGAAGCCGTCCGCGTCGGCGGTCCAGGCGACCGCCCATTCGCAGGCGCCATGCGACCCGGTACGGCCGGATTTGCCGGAAAAGATATCCGGATGCACCAGCGTATCAGCATGGATCGCAGCAGCCAGATAGTCTTTCAGGCCGTCCGGGAAGTGGAACTTGTCTTCCGGAGGGACGCCTTCGATGCCGCGCAGCAGTTCGGGGTCGCACACCCAACGGATCTCGACGCCGCCGAAGAGGTAGGCCTTCGAGCGGGCCATCTTGAACAGCCGCTGTGGCTTGAACGCTGCCTTGGCGCCGAAAATCTCCGTATCCGGCTTGAACCGGACCCGCGTGCCGCGGCGGTTGTGAACCTTGCCGAGATTTTCGAGCTTGCCCTTGGGGTGGCCGCGCTCGAACGTCATCCGGTAGAGGGTCTGGTTGCGCGCGACCTCGACCTCCAGCACGGAGGAGAGCGCATTCACCACCGAGACGCCGACGCCGTGCAGACCGCCGGAGGTCTCGTAGACCTTGGAGTCGAACTTGCCGCCGGCGTGCAGCGTACACATGATGACTTCGAGCGCCGACTTCTTCGGAAACTTGGGGTGAGGGTCGATCGGAATGCCACGGCCGTTGTCGCTGACAGTCAGAAAGCCGTCGGCGGATAGTTCCACCTCGATAAAAGTTGCGTGACCGGCCAGCGCCTCGTCCATCGAGTTGTCGATGACCTCGGCGAACAGGTGGTGCAGCGCCTTCTCGTCGGTTCCGCCGATATACATGCCCGGACGGCGCCGAACCGGCTCCAAACCCTCCAAAACCTCGATGTCCCGGGCGGTGTAGCCAGCCTCGCCATCGCTGGCGCGGGAGGTGGACCGCGACGGTGTGGCTGTGGACCGCACCTTCGAGGGCGCAGCCTCGAACAGGTCGTCGGATTTATCTTTCTTAGCTGCTTTCAATGGTTTAGGCATTTATCTTCAAGTTAGGTGGGCGCCGCTGCGCGCGAATCATTGATTCCGACTATGCCACGGAAGAGGGTATACAAAATGTCCGAAGGCCGGGCAGTTCCATCGTCCGTGGATAGGCTCCCGCTTGAGCAGATGCCCCGCACGCAGCGGGTAAGGGAGCGATATGGGTTTAGAAGAGATCGCACGCTCTGTAACTGATTTTGTGCGCGATCATCAGGCATGGGCGGCCCCGGTGGTGTTCCTGTTCGCGTTTGGCGAATCGCTGGCGTTCGTCTCATTCGCGGTTCCGGGGTGGGGCGTGCTGGTGGCGATCGGCGCCCTGATGGGTGCGAGCGGCATCGAATTCCTGCCGGTGTGGATTGCCGGGTCGTTGGGGGCTGCCCTCGGCGACTGGATCTCCTACTGGATCGGTTTCAAGTTCAAGGACAGCGTCGCGCGCTGGTGGCCGCTGTCGCGCTATCCGGACCTGCTGACCACCGCCGAACGGTTCGTCAAGAACTGGGGCGTGCCAAGCATTTTCGTCGGCCGCTTCTTCGGACCGCTGCGGGCTTTCGTGCCGCTGGCGGCCGGAATCTTCGAAATGCCTTACTGGCACTTCCAGTTCGCGAATTTTACGTCGGCATTCCTGTGGGTGGCGGTTGTGCTGGCGCCCGGAACGTTCGGCGTGCGTTATCTGATGTAGTCCCTACGTGGCGCGGCTGTGCCCATCCGCCGCGGCTGGACCATGGAATAAACCGCTCGGGCGGGGGTTGGGATTGCCGTTCGGTTGCTGCCGCCTCGTGCGGCCACGACCCCTGCAACGATCGACCTCGCGCCTCTTGCGCGCTTTGACCGGGAGAACTCCATGACAGACGTGACGCGCCGCGCGGCAATCGGTGCAACGGCGGCTCTGGCGGCCGCACCGCTGCTGCGGCCATCGGTTGCCGAGGCGGCAGCACCAGCCACAGCCAAGCAGGTCCCCGGCGTGTATCGCTACAAGGTCGGCGACATCGAGGTGACGGTGGTGACGGACGGTACACGGACCGTGCCGCTTCCTGATGCGCTGGTTAAGAACGCCACCAAGGACCAGGTCAGCGCCGCGTTGCAGGCCGCATTCTTCGACAAGGACAAGTTCTCGTTCTTCTTCAATCCGATCGTCGTCAACACTGGCTCGAAGCTGGTGGCGATCGACGCCGGCAACGGTGCGGCGGCATTCGAGCAAAGCAAGGGCAGCGTCGGCCAGCATCAGAGCAACCTGACGGCCGCTGGCATCGATCCCAAGACCATCGACGTGGTGGCGATCTCCCATTTCCATCCGGATCACATCAACGGTTTGCTTGGAGCCGATGGCAAGCCAGCGTTCGCGAATGCCGAGATCGTCGTGCCCGCCGCGGAGTGGGCGTTCTGGATGGACGAAGGCAATGCCAGCCGTGCGGCCGATACGCTGAAGCCCGCCTTTGCTAACGTGCGCCGCGTGTTCGGGGCCCTGGGCAACAAGGTTACCCAGCACGAACCGAACAAGGAGATCGTTCCTGGCATCAAGACCCTGCCGACGCCAGGTCATACGCCGGGCCACACCTCGCACTTGATCACTTCGGGTTCGCATAGCGTGATGGTGCAGGGCGACGTCACGAATCTGCCGGCGCTATTCGCGCGCAATCCCGGTTGGCACGCGATGTTCGACATGGACGGTGCCAAGGCGGAGGAGACGCGACGCAAGCTCTATGACCAGCTCGTTGCCGACCGGATGGTCGTGCAGGGCTATCACTATACGTTCCCTGCGGCTGCCCACATCGAGAAGGACGGGGACGGCTATCGTCCGGTGCCGATCCCGTGGCAGCCGGTGCTGTAAAGCTGGGATCACCTCCACGACAAGAGCTCCGGCGAAGCCGCGGCCCATTGTCCGTTGACCGTCCCCGGCGAAGCGATTATAGCGACGCCCATGACGACCTCGTTCGCCCGCGCAGCCATCCGTACCCGCCGCCGCACCACCGCGGCATGGGCGTACGATCGCGCGTAAGCACACAGATCGTCCCTCGTGCCGCCGGCCATCGACCCGCGGCACGTCTTGTCCTTCCCACAAGCAGACGCGGTTCGGTTGCAGGCGGCTCCTCAAGTCACTGAAGGGGTCTGCAATGCATATTCCGCCGCCGTTTCGAACAAGCCGGGCTACGTGTCTAGAAATGGCCGCGGCGCGTGGCTTCGGTCTCGCCTGCGCCCATGACGGGCGGATGCCGGTGGTTGCCTGGCTACCGTTCCACATCGCCTATGACGGTGACGGTACGCCGCGCCTGACCTTTCACGTCGCGCGGGCGAACCCGATCGCGGCACCCGCATTGCGCGCCCAACCCTGGCTGATCGCGGTCAGCGACGCGGACGCCTACGTCTCGCCGCGCTGGTATGCTTCGCCGCAGCAGGTACCGACCTGGCTCTACAGAGCCGCCAATCTGGGCGGGTCGGTTCGCGCGCTCTCGGAGGCGGAACTGATCCAGCATCTCGATCTGCTGGCGGCGCAGTTCGAAACTACAGAGGGTGAGCTGCCGCCGTGGAGCATGGCCGAGATTGCAGCCGGTCGCAGAGCCGCGCTGGTCGGGGCGATCGTCGGATTTGGAATGACGGTGGAGCATGTGGAGGGCAGCTTCAAGCTGAACCAGCACAAATCAGATGCTGACCATCTGTCCGTGGCGACGGCCCTGGCCGCGCAGCCGGACACGGCAGCACAGAAAATCGCCAGCGACATGCGCGGCATGCGGCCCGATGTCTTTGCTGCGCAACAACGTCATGACAATGCTAACAAGACACTCGAAGGGAATATGGCATGAGCGCCAAGAAGAAAGTCGGAATTCTCGGGGCATCCGGATACACAGGGGCCGAACTCGTGCGCCTGCTGTTGCGGCATCCGAAAATGGAGATCGCGCTGATGACTGCGGACCGGCGGGCCGGGGCGGCGATGGGCGACGTCTTTCCGCAATTCGCGCCCTATGATCTGCCACGACTGGTCTCGATCGACCAGACCGATTGGGCTCAGGCCGGGCTTGACCTGATCTTCTGTGCGCTGCCGCACGCAACGACGCAGACGGTGCTCAAGGACGTGATGGCCAAGGCGCCGGAGACCAAGGTCGTGGACCTGTCGGCCGATTTCCGCCTGACTGATCCTGCGGCCTACGCCAAGTGGTACGGCCACGAGCACCATGCGCTCGAGCTGCAGAAAGAGGCGGTCTACGGTCTGGTCGAGATCTACCGGCGCGACATCAAGAAGGCGCGGCTGATCGCCAATCCCGGCTGCTACACCTCCTGCGCGCAATTGCCGCTGATCCCGCTTCTGAAGGCGAAGGCGATCGAGCCCGACGAGATCGTCATCGACGCGAAGTCAGGCATGACCGGCGCGGGCCGCTCGGCGAAGGAGGAGATGCTGTTCTCCGAGGTCTCCGAGGGCACGCATGCCTATGGCGTCGGTCATCACCGGCACATGGCCGAACTCGATCAGGAGTTCTCCAAGGCCGCGGGCAAGGAGGTCGTGGTCTCGTTCACGCCGCATCTGATGCCGATGAACCGGGGCATCCTCTCGACGATCTATGTGCGTGGCCGGCGCGGCAAGACGCCGGAGGAACTGCACGCGATCCTCGCCGAACAATATGCCAAGGAGCCGTTCGTCTACGTGCTGCCGTTCGGCAAGACGCCGCAGACGCGGCACGTGCGCGGTTCGAACATGACCTTCATCGGCGTGGCGGCCGACCGCATTCCGGGCCGGGCGATCATCATCTCGACGCTGGACAACCTCACCAAGGGCGCGTCGGGACAGGCGGTGCAGAACGCGAACCTGCTGCTCGGTTTCGCCGAGACGACCGGGATCGATCTGCCGGCAATGTTTCCGTGAGAAGGGATGTTATGGCTGAGACGGCGCAGTTGCGGATTCAGGCTTTCTTCGATGAGCCAACCCATACGGCGAGCTATCTCGTCTGGGACGGCGCGAGCAAGCGCGGTGCCGTGATCGATCCGGTGCTGGCGTTCGACGCGGCCTCAGGTGAAGCCAATACCGACGCGGCCGAGGCGATCCTCGTGTTCGCTGCGCAGGAAGGCGTGACCATCGACCTCGTGCTCGAGACGCATGTCCACGCGGACCATCTTTCGGCTGCGCCGTATTTCAAGGAGAAGATCGGCGCGAAAGTCGCCATCGGCGAGCACATCCGCGATGTGCAACGCATCTTCCGCGTGGTCTTCAACGCCGAGGATGTGTCGGGCAGCGGCGCCGAGTTCGACGTGCTGTTCAAGGACGGCGACACCTTCGCGATCGGCGGCTTGACCGGCGAGGTGATCCACACGCCCGGACATACCCCGGCCTGCGTGACCTATCGGATCGGCGACGTGGTGTTCGTCGGCGATACGCTGTTCATGCCAGATTACGGCACGGCCCGGGCCGATTTCCCGGGAGGTGATGCACGCCAGCTGTTTCGCTCGATCAAGCGCATCCTGGCGCTGCCCGAAACGACCCGCATCTTTGTCTGCCATGACTACAAAGCACCGGGCCGCGATTGCTATGCCTGGGAGACGACGGTCGGCGAGGAACGCCGTAAGAACCTGCATGTCCGCGACGGTGTCGACGAGGAGGCGTTCGTCAAACAGCGCACCGCGCGCGATGCGACGCTCTCGGCGCCATCGCTGTTGATGCCTTCGATCCAGGTGAACATGCGGGCCGGACAGCTACCGCCGTCCGACAGCAACGGCATCCACTATTTGAAGATCCCTGTGAAGCTCGCAAGCTGAAGCGGCTGAGACTCATCAACGTTGGCTTCCGATGCGTTCGGAAGCCAACGTCCGCTAAGTGTTCAGACGAGCCCGAAGATTGCCAGCGCCAGCACGGCCTGCGCGAGGAAGCCAACCACGAAGGTCAGCGTCCTGAATACCGGGATGCCCAGCGTGTAGACGATGGCGTGCGCAAGCCGCGACCAGAAATAGACGCTGCATGCAAGCACCGTATTGGTGGTCGAATAGTCGATGGCATTGAGGATCAGAACCAGCGGCGCGAAGATGATCAGGTTCTCGACCGCATTGTCGTGGGCGAACATCAAGCGGTTGGCCCATTCCGCCTGCGGCTTGTCATTGCGCGACGGATTGGCCATAGCCCCGGAGACACCGCGAACCTGCACCCGGTTGAGGGCGTAGGGTAGCCAGAGAAGCCCGGTCAGGATGACCGTCAGCGTCAGCCAGAATAGTTCGCGTGTCATGATGCTCCCCAGACGTTAGGCATGTGAGTCTACCCACAATCCTATGGCATGTGGCTGGTGGCCGAAAGCAGGTTTTGGGGCGGGTTTTGGGACGCAGGCAGGTCGCGCCACTCCTGTCGCGCGGCCGTCACAGATTGCCACTGAGCCTGTCCGGCCGGGCTCAGGCGCGAACCCGCACGTAGCTGCCCGGCGCGTCCTCGATTGGCGGGCGCGGGCCGTCACCGACCCTACGGGCCGGCACTTGCTCGGGCTCGAGCGCGCCGAGCCAGTCGCGCCAATCGGGCCACCAGGATCCCTTATGCTCGACGGCTCCGTTCAACCATTCGCCAACGGTCTCGGCTTCGAGGCTGTCGTTGATCCAGTACTGATACTTCTTCAGCGACGGCGGATTGATCACGCCAGCGATGTGGCCGGAGCCGGACAGCACGAATTTCACCGGGCCGCCGAAGAATTTCGAGCCAAGCAGAACGGATTCCGCGGGAGCGATATGGTCCTCGCGGGTGGCGAGATTGTAGATCGGCACCTTGACCTTGGAGAGGTCGAGCTTGGTGTTGTCCAGCACCATCGTTCCTTGCGACAGCCGGTTCTCAAGGTAGCAGTTGCGCAGGTAGTACGAGTGATTGGCCTGCGTCATCCGCGTCGCATCCGAATTCCAGTGCAGCAGGTCGAATGCGGCCGGCTGCTGGCCTTTCAGGTAATTGCTGACGACGTAGGACCAGATCAAGTCGTTGGAACGCAGCATATTGAACGCGTTCGCCATCTTGGCGCCTTCAAGCAGGCCGGTTTGGCGCATGTCCTTCTCGAGCGTGGAGATCTGCTCCTCATCGACGAACACGAGCAGGTCGCCTGCGTGGGTGAAATCCACCTGAGCGGCGAAGAAGGTTGCGGATGTCACCCGAACGCGGCGCTTCTCTGCAAGCCAGGCGAGCGTCGAGGCGAGCAGGGTGCCACCGACGCAATAGCCGGCGGTATGCACCTTCATCTCGCCGGTGATCTCCTCGATCACGTCCATTGCGGCGAGCGGACCTTCCTTCATGTAATCGGCAAACGTCTTCTCCGTGTGCCGTTTGTCCGGATTGACCCACGAGATCATGAACACGGTGATGCCCTGATCCAGGCACCATTTCACGAACGACTTCTGCGGGCCGAGATCGAGGATGTAGTATTTGTTGATCCACGGCGGGACGATCAGCAGAGGCGTACGCAGCACCTTCTCCGTCGTCGGTTCGTACTGAATCAACTGGATCAGGTCGTTCTGGTAGACCACCTTCCCGGGGGTGATTGCCATGTCGCGCCCGACTTCGAGGTTGGCGGCGGATTGGCGGATCCGCAGCGTTCCGTGGCCCGCTTCCATGTCCTCGGCAAACATGGTCATGCCGCGCGCGAGATTGTCGGCGTTGGAGGAGATCGTCTCGCGCAGCACCTCCGGATTGGTCAGCACGAAGTTGGTCGGCGCCAGCGCGTTGGTGATCTGCTGGACGTAGAACTCGGCCTTTTTGCGCGTGTGCTCGTCGATTCCTTCCGCTCCCTGCACCAAGTCGTAGGCGCACTTGGTCGTCAGCAGATAAGCCTGTTTCAGGAAGTCGAAAAACTGGTTCGAGCTCCACTCCGCGTCTTTGAACCGTTTGTCCTTTGGCGCGGGCTCGATCGCGGGCGGCGCGGCTTCGCCGGCGAGCCTGCGCGACGCGGTGCCCCACAGCTCGAGATAGGCTTTGCCGAGTTTCGCCTGCAGCTCCGAGGAGCGCTTCGGATCCGACAGCCAGTAGTCGGCGACCGCATGGAAGGTCTTCACCACCTGGGCGAGGTCTTCCGCGGTCTGATCGCGCATCTCACCGGTCTCACGCGGTTTGAGATAGGCGGACAGAGCCCGGCTGCCGTGCTCCATCACCTTGGCGAGATTGTTGGCGAAGGCTTCGGGATCGAAGGACTTGGTCGCTTCCGGAGTGGGAAGTTTGTCGCTCATGCGATGGTGCTATCAGATTGTTGCAGGCCCGTCAGCGTGGCACATTTCAAAGCCGTATGTCGCTGGCAATCATGTTGGCGCTGCACTGTGGACTATTGCATCGCAACACAACTCCACGCTTTGGTCATATTGGAGCTGTAGCGCATCGCAGTTGTCGGACCTTTAATTCTTTGGACGGATTTTAAAGGCGTCGCATCGAACGTCGTTGCGGCGGGAGTGGTTCCGGATGTCTGAAGCGAGGCAGAGTTGCGTTACGCGTCGATCATGATGGTTCTATCGCTGGCGTTGGCGGGCTGCTCGTCGATCGCCGATGCCCCTTTGATCGGCGTGCCGGCCAATGCGCCGGCGCGGCCGCAGACGCCGGCGCCATACTTACCGGTCCATGACATGCCGCCGCCGCGTCAAGACGACGTTCTGTCGGTCGCCGATCAGACCCGGATCGAGAAGGAGCTGTCGCAGGCGCGTGACAAGGGCAAGAGCACGGCGGCGGCAGATGCTGCGGCGATCGCCGCAGCCAATCCGCTACCCCCGGCGCCTAAGAAACAGGCGGCTGCCAAGAAGCGTCCAGCAAATGCGCCAAAGCCGGCCGGCCCGCCCGCCCAGTCCAACTGAGCGGTTTCCGGCCGCGAAAAAGTTAAAGATTAACGGCCATTTGCTAGCCTTCGCACACCAGCGTGCTAAAAGAGGCAACAAATTGCCGCAGTGCCGAATCAAGGAGTGAATCGGCCGGGGCGGGCCCCGAGGACATCCGGATCGGACGGTCCTGGAGCGGGAGCGTGCCCTTGGCAATCATCATTCGCTGCCGGTGCGGTTCTGCCGAACTTTGCCGGGGCGCCCCTGGAGCCTGAGATCGATGGAAGAGTTCTACCGCATTCGCCGTCTGCCGCCTTACGTGTTCGAACAGGTCAACCGCGCCAAGGCAGCCGCACGCAATGCAGGCGCAGACATCATCGACATGGGCATGGGCAATCCGGACCTGCCGACTCCGCCGCACGTTATCGAGAAGCTGAAAGAAACCCTCGGCAAGCCCCGGACCGATCGCTACTCCGCCTCGCGCGGCATCACCGGCCTGCGCAAGGCTCAGGCCGGGTACTATGAGCGCCGCTTCGGGGTGAAGCTGAATCCCGATACCCAGGTGGTGGCGACGCTCGGTTCCAAGGAAGGCTTCGCCAACGTCGCCCAGGCGATCACCGCGCCGGGCGATGTGGTGCTGGTGCCGAACCCGAGTTATCCGATCCACGCCTTCGGCTTTCTGATGGCAGGCGGTGTGGTTCGCTCGGTGCCGGCCGAACCGACGCCGGAGCTGTTCGCCTCGCTGGAGCGCGCGATCATCCATTCGATCCCGAAGCCGATCGCGATGATTTGCTGCTATCCCTCGAACCCGACCGCTTATGTGGCGACACTCGACTTCTACAAGGATCTCGTGGCGTTCGCGAAGAAGCACGAGATCTTCATCCTGTCCGATCTCGCTTATGCGGAATTGTATTTCGACGGCAATCCGCCGCCGTCGGTACTGCAGGTGCCGGGCGCGATGGATGTGACCGTCGAGTTCACCTCGATGTCGAAGACCTTCTCGATGGCCGGCTGGCGCATGGGTTTTGCGGTCGGCAACGAGCGCATCATCGCGGCGCTGGCGCGGGTCAAGTCCTACCTCGACTATGGTGCGTTTACGCCGGTGCAGGTGGCGGCGACCGCGGCGCTGAACGGTCCGGACGATTGCATTCGCGAGGTGCGCGAAATCTACAAGAAGCGCCGCGACGTGCTGGTGGAGTCATTCGCCCGCGCCGGATGGGACGTTCCGCCGCCAGCGGCTTCGATGTTCGCCTGGGCGCCGCTGCCGAAGGGATTCGAGCAGATGGGCAGCATGCAATTCGCGACCCTGATGGTGGAGAGGTCCGGTGTCGTGGTCTCGCCCGGCGTCGCCTTTGGCGAACACGGTGAAGGCTATGTCCGCATTGCAATGGTCGAGAACGAGCAGCGCATCCGCCAGGCAGCCCGCAATATCCGCCGTTTTCTTGAAAGCGGCGTTGAAACGTTGCACAACGTGATTCCTCTCGCCAGCCATCGCTAGCGGCTTCATCAGTAGGTTTGTCTTTGTCATGGTCGCACCCCTGAAAGTGGGTATTGCGGGCCTCGGGACCGTTGGTGCCGATGTGGTCCGCCAGATTGAGGAGCAGGGGCGTCTGCTAGCGGCCCGCAGCGGACGCACCATTCGTGTGGTCGCCGCTACCGCGCGCTCGAAGAGCAAGAAGCGCGATCTCAACCTGAATGGCGTGACCTGGGCGGCAAGCCCGCTGGCACTCGCCAACGACCCGCAGGTCGATTGCTTCGTCGAGCTGATGGGTGGGGCGGGGAATCCGGCGCTGTCGGCGGTCGAGGCGGCGTTGCGGAACGGCAAGTCGGTAGTGACCGCGAACAAGGCCCTGCTGGCCAAGCATGGCGTGCAGCTTGCGAAGCTCGCCGAAGCTCATGGCGGCGCGCTGAACTACGAGGCGGCGGTCGGCGCGGCGATTCCAGCGATCAAGACGCTGCGCGAGGGGCTGGCCGGAACGACGATCAATCGCGTCTACGGCATCCTCAACGGCACCTGCAATTACATCCTGACGCGGATGGAGCAGGAAGGCCTCTCGTTCGAGGAATGCCTGAAGGATGCGCAGCGGTTAGGCTATGCCGAGGCCAATCCGTCCTTCGACGTGGACGGCCACGACACCGCGCAGAAGCTTGCGATCATCGCCAGCCTGGCCTTCGGCACCAGGGTTGCCCAGAGTGCGGTCTACGTTGAGGGTATTTCCTCGATCAAGCCGGAAGACCTGCGTGCGGCCGAAGAACTCGGCTATCGCGTCAAGCTGCTGGGGGTCGCGGTCCGCACCAAGACCGGCATCGAGCAGCGCGTGCATCCGACCATGGTGCCGCGCACCTCGTCGATCGCGCAGGTGATGGGCGTGACCAACGCGCTGACGATCGATGGCGACGGTATTCCGCCGATCACCCTGGTCGGACCGGGAGCAGGTGGGGCGGCGACCGCCTCGGCCGTCGTCGCCGACATCGCCGACGTCGCGCGCGGCCTGCGCGTGCCGCCGTTCGGCCTGCCAGTGGACCGGCTGCGCAAGACCGAAAAGGCGCCCATGATGCGGCACGAGGGCGGCTACTACATCCGCCTGATGGCGCGGGACTTGCCTGGAACCGCGGCAACTATCGCCAAGCGGCTGGCGGAACAGAAAATATCGATCGAATCCATCGTCCAGCGTCATCCCAATGGCGCTCCCGATCCGGTACAAGGACGTGGAAAACGCAACGCAAAGACCGCGAGCACGTTAGTTCCGGTGATATTGATAACCTATGCCACCAGCGAGGATGGGGTCCGCCATGCCTTGCAGGCCGTGCAGCGCGACAAGGTGATCACCGGGCGGCCGCAGGTCATCCGGATCGAAAAGAACTAGAGCATAGTGCAGCAGGTAGCGGCGCCAAGGCGCCGCG
Organism: Afipia sp. P52-10; assembly: GCF_000516555.1. Classification (NCBI taxonomy): domain Bacteria; kingdom Pseudomonadati; phylum Pseudomonadota; class Alphaproteobacteria; order Hyphomicrobiales; family Nitrobacteraceae; genus Afipia; species Afipia sp. P52-10. The sequence continues at coordinate 406,028 of NZ_AZSJ01000007.1, forward strand.
CGAGAGTTGAAGGAGTTGAAGCCGATGTCCATGACGATCACCGTTCCGCCGCAGCAGTTGCTGGAGCGCATTCTGACGCTCGAGATCGTGCGCGTCACGGAGCGGGCAGCGGTGTCAGCGGCGCGGCTGCGCGGTCATGGCAATGAGAAGGCCGCCGACCAGGCGGCGGTGGACGCGATGCGTCGTGAACTGAACAAGATTCCGATCGAGGGAACGGTCGTGATCGGCGAGGGCGAGCGGGACGAGGCGCCGATGCTGTTCATCGGCGAGAAGGTCGGCATCCAGGCCGGCCCGAAGGTCGACATCGCGGTCGATCCGCTGGAAGGCACCACGCTGTGCGCGAAGAACATGCCGGGCGCGATCGCCACCATGGCGATGGCGGAGGGCGGCACGCTCTTGAACGCGCCGGACGTCTACATGCAGAAGATCGCCGTCGGCCCTGGCTATGCCAAGGGCGTGGTCGATCTGGATGCATCGCCGGCCGACAACATCCGTCGTCTGGCCAAGGCCAAGGGCGTCGAGCCGTCGGCAATCACCGCGCTGGTGCTCGATCGTCCGCGCCATGCTGACATCATTGCCGGCGTACGCTCGACCGGCGCTGCGGTGCGCCTGATCACCGACGGTGACGTGGCCGGCGTGATCCACACCGCCGACCCGGCCAACACCGGCGTCGACATCTACATCGGCACGGGCGGAGCGCCGGAGGGCGTGCTGGCGGCGGCGGCATTGCGCTGCATCGGCGGCCAGATGCAGTGCCGCCTGATCCTTGATACCGACGAGAAGCGCGAGCGGGCGCTGAAGATGGGCATCAAGGACCCGCAGATGATCTATCAGATCGAGGACATGGTGAAGGGCGACTGCCTGTTCTCGGCGACCGGCGTCACCGACGGCTCGCTGCTGTCCGGCGTCAGGTTCAAGAAGGACGTGATCGAGACGGAGACCGTCGTCATGCGTTCGGTCACCGGCACGGTCCGCCTGATCAAGGCCGAGCACCGCCAGTTCGACAAGTTCCACCTCGACTAAGCAAGAGCATTGCCCATGGCTGCGCGCGAGATCGTCGTCCGTTCAGTTGGCAGCGACGAGCGCGCGGCTTGGGAGCCGCTGTGGGCCGGCTATCTCGCCTTCTACAGGGCCACGCTGCCGCCGGAGAACTCCGATATTGCCTGGCAGCGGTTGCATGATCCGGCGGAGCCGATGCATCTGCTCGGCGCCTATGTAGACGGCAAGCTCACCGGCATCGTCCACTATCTCTTCCATCGCTCCACCTGGCTGCCGAACGACGTCTGTTATCTGCAGGATCTGTTCGTCGCATCGGACGAACGCGGCCTCGGTCTCGGCCGCAAGCTGATCGAGGCGGTTTATGCCAAGGCGAAGGAAGCGGGCTCGAGCCGCGTCTATTGGCTGACGCAGGAGAGCAACGCCCAGGCCCGCATCCTCTACGATCAGGTCGCGGAGAACGCGGGCTTCATCCAGTATCGCAAGGCGCTGTAAGGCTAAACCGCTCTCGGTTAGGCTCGTCGGTTATGCCTTGGGTTTCAGATCGGGGAAGTTCGCCGCGCGCTTTTCGACGAAATGGGCGATGCCTTCCTTGAAGTCGGGGCTGTCGAAGCTCAGGCCCACTTCGTGATCGGACACCGCCAGCGCTTCCTTGTAGCTCTGGAACATCGATTTCCACACCTGTGCCTTGATGACCGCCATCGACCGCGGCGAGACGTTTTGCGCCAGCACTGACGCATACTTCCGTACTTCGCTCATGAAGCTCTCGTGTGGAAAGACGTCGTTGACGAGGCCGAGATATTTCGCCTCTTCGCCGGACACGCGGCGCGAGGACAGCAGCAGGTCGAGCGTACGCGCAGGCCCCATTTGCCGCGTCATCAGCCACTGGATCGCATGTTCGGCGATCAGGCCGCGCTGCGACATCGCCGTCGAGAAGATCATCTTGTCGGAAGCGAAGCGGATGTCGGCGCTCAGCGCCAACACGCAGGAGATGCCGACGACCGGGCCGTTGATTGCGGCGATCACCGGCTTGCCGATCCGCATCATGTAGGAGAAACGCTGAATCTCGGTGAACTGGTCTTCCAGATCGGGACCGAGGCCGGAGGCAATAGACGGCAGGAAGTTCGGGTCGTCTGCCTTTGGCGCTTGCCGGGCCGCGCCTGCGCTGCGGCTTTTCAGATAGTTCATGTCGATACCGGCGGAGAACGCGCGGCCAGCTCCGGTCAGGATGATGACGCGCACCTGCGGATCGTTCGCCGCGCGCGCCATCGTCTCGGCGAGCTGCGAGCGGATGCCCGGCGTGATCGCGTTCATCTGCTCCGGGCGATTGAGCGTTACCGTCGCGATCCTATCCTTCACGTCGTAGAGAACGACGATACCTTCTTCCATAGATTGATCCTCGAATGATCGTTGCGGTCGTGGCAAGCGGAGCGGCGTTGCGCTCCGCTCTGCTTGCGATCGGATAGTGCGAAATTCAGCTCGCGCGGGTGAGGTCGGGGAAATTGGCGGGACGCTTCTCGACGAAATGCGACACGCCTTCCTTATAGTCGGGATAGGGGTAGTTCAGCACGATCTGCCTGTCGGCTTCGGCCAGGTTCTCGGCATAGGTCTCGAACATGCCCTTCCAGATCTGCGCTTTGATGACCGCCATCGAGTGCGGCGACACGGTGTCGGCGAGGGTGCGGGCGTAGGCACGGACGTCGTCCATGAATGTTTCCTGCGGGAAGACGCGATTGACGAGGTTCATCGCCAGCGCCTCCTGCGCGGTAACCCGTCGCGCCGAGAGCAGCAGATCCACCGCGTTCGACGGACCAACGAGGCGCGGCAGCAGCCAAGCGATGCCGTGCTCGGCGATCAGGCCGCGCTGGGCGAACGCGGTGGTGAAGATCATCTTGTCGGTGGCGAAGCGCATGTCCGCGCACAGCGCCATGATCATGCCGAGACCCGCGGTGGCGCCGTTGAGCGCGGCGATCACCGGCTTGCCGATGCGCATGAAGTAGGAATAGCGCCGCACGTCGGCGAACTCCTTGCCGAGGTCGGGACCATGGCCGAGCGTGATCGCCGGAATGACGGTCGGATCGTCGGCCGGCGGCGGCGGGCGCTCGCCACCCGAGCGGCGTTGCAGGCGGCCGATGTCGGCACCAGCGCAGAAGGCGCGGCCGGCACCGGTGAGGATAATGACCCGAACGCCCGGATCGCTGCCGGCCTTGGCCATCGCTTTGGCGATATTGACCGGCATGGAGTCGTCGATCGAATTCATCCGTTCGGGACGGTTGAGGGTGATGGTGGCGATGCGGTCCTTGACGTCGTACAGGACTTCGTTTTCGTCGGACATGTTGTTCTTGCTCCTCCCGGTTGCCGGCGCGAACGATAGCGGCCCCTCGGGGCTGGTCAATGTCGGCTGCGGCACAGGTGCCGTGCAGGACCAACACGCGGCACACCGGCACGCGGTCCAAAGGACGCAAACGACAGGGCTGTAAACGACACGGCTCCTGCAGGAGCGAGACGCTCCGCTTACGGCGCGTCCGACGGATCGGGGAAATTGGGCTTCCGTTTCTCCAGGAAGTGGGTGACGCCTTCGACGTAATCGAGGGATTTCACGCTCTTCTCGAGCTCGATGTCGGCGACACCCAGCGCCTCGCTGAAGGTCTGGAACATCGCCTTCCAAACCTGCGCTTTCATCACGGCGAGCGAGCGCGGCGAGACGGTCTCGGCGATCGTCGCGGCGAAAGCCTGCACGTCATCGCGGAAGCTCGCCTGCGGGAACACCTTGTTGACGAGGCCGATCTCGAGTGCTTCCGGCGCATAAATGCGCCGCGCGGTCATCAGCAGTTCGAGCGCGCGCGAGGGACCGACCAATCGCGGCAGCAGCCACGACAGACCATGCTCGGCGATCAGGCCGCGCTGGGCGAACGATGTGGTGAAGAACATGGTGTCGGCCGCAAGGCGGATGTCGGCGCACAGCGCCGGGATCATGCCGCCGCCTGCGACCGCGCCGTTGAGCCCTGCGATCACTGGTTTGCCAATCCGCATGAAGTAGGAATAGCGGCGAATGTCCATGAACTCCTTGCCCAGGTCGGGGCCCTTCGGCGTGGTAACGGACTCGAAGAACTGCGGATCGTCCGGCGGATAGACCATCCGTGCGCTGCCCGAGCGGCCTGCCTCCAGCCGGGTGCGGTCGGCACCGGCGCAGAAGGCGCGGCCAGCGCCGGTGATGACGATGACGCGCACGCCGGGATCGTTAGCGGCGAGTTGCATGGCTTTGGCGACGCTATAGGGCAGCGTGTGGTTGGTGGCGTTCAGCCGGTCGGGGCGGTTCAGCATCACGGTCGCGACGCGATCCTTGATCGTATACAGAACCTCGTTCTCGGGAACATCGAGCGCAATCGTTCTGGTTGCAGTGTGCGCGGATTCGCCGGTCATTTGCCGATCCTTTTCTTTATTCGTGCTCGTTTCGTTGATAAAGCATAGCCGGCGCACCGCAACCGTTTAATGCGCAAGGAACGGATGACAGGCATGAGCGACGAACTTGCAAGACGCGACGTGAAGGCGCTCGTGTTCGATGTCTTCGGCACGGTGGTCGACTGGCGGACGAGCCTGATCGACGATTTCTCGGCATGGGGCAAGGAGAAGGGGATCGCCGCCGACTGGACCGCGCTCGTCGATGCCTGGCGCGGCGCGTACGTGCCGTCGATGGATGCCGTGCGCAAGAATCCGGAGAAGGGGTTTATCAAGCTCGATATCCTGCACCGGCAGTCGCTCGACATGCTGATCGAGCGCTTCGGCATCAAGGGGCTGAGTGAAGCCGACCGCGACACCATCAACCGTGGCTGGCACCGGCTGAAACCGTGGCCCGACAGCGTTGCGGCGCTGACGCGGCTGAAGACGAAGTTCATCATTGGCCCGTTGTCGAACGGCAACGTGGCGCTGCTCACCAACATGGCGAAGAATGCCGGCCTGCCATGGGACCTGATCTTGAGCGCGGAGGTGTTCGAACACTTCAAGCCCGATCCGGAGACCTATCTCGGCGCCGCACGTCTGTTGAGCCTGGAGCCGGGCGAGGTGATGCTGGTGGCCGCGCACAACTACGACCTGCAGGCGGCGCAATCATATGGCCTGAAGACCGCGTTCGTGCCGCGGCCGACCGAATACGGCCCGCATCAGAAGATCGATTTCGAGGCTACCGGCGACTGGACCATGGTGGTGCGGGATCTGGCCGATCTCGCGGACCGGCTGGGCTGCTGAGCTTGGCGGTTGCCTCGCGGTCAAGTCCGGCTGTTGATCGCGGGGGTAACTGCGAATCATTGGCGGACGCGGCCGCAAGGACTATGTCATCATCGCTATGATGACCGCGACCGCCACAATTCCCGTTCTCGACGACCGCATGCCGTTTCTCGGTGTGGCGAATTCCGTCACCGGCAAGGTGTGGCGGGATCGTCTCGATGCGCGCGCGACCTCGCGGGCGTTGGCGATGGTGCAGCGCTATCAGCTCCCCGAGATGCTGGCGCGTGTTCTCGCCGGCCGCGGCGTCGAACTCGATGCGGTCGAAAGCTTTCTCGATCCGACCATCCGGATGCTGATGCCGGACCCATTCAAGCTGACCGATATGGAGGCAGCGACAACGCGCATCGCCGATGCTGCGCAGCGGCGCGAGCGGATCGCGATCTTCGGCGACTACGACGTGGACGGCGCGACCTCGGCAGCGCTGCTCGCGTGGCATCTGCGTCATGCGGGGCTCGATCCGCTGATCCACATTCCCGATCGTATCTTCGAGGGCTACGGACCGAACGTCGATGCGGTGCGCGCGCTCGCCGCCAAGGGCGCGACGCTGCTGATCACGGTGGACTGTGGCACCACCAGCATCGAGCCGCTCGCGGAAGCGAAGAGGCTCGGCATGGATGTGCTGGTGATCGATCATCACCAGTGCGGCGACGAATTGCCCGCTGTCGATGCGCTCGTCAATCCGAACCGACCCGACGACCTCTCCGGCCTCGGCCAGCTTGCCGCAGTCGGCCTCGTGTTCGTGACGTTGGTGGCGGTCAATCGCGAACTGCGTCAGCGCGGCTTTTGGACAATGGAACGGCCGGAGCCCGATCTGCTCGGCGCACTGCATCACGTTGCACTCGGCACCGTCGCCGACGTTGCGCCGCTGGTGGGATTGAATCGTGCGCTGGTGGCGAAAGGGTTGATCGCGATGCGTCGCCGCGATCACGTCGGCCACACGGCGTTGATGGATATCGCCCGGCTCTCCGGCCCACCGGAGGCGTGGCATCTCGGCTTCCTGTTGGGGCCGCGCATCAATGCCGGTGGCCGCATCGGCCGTGCTGACCTGGGAGTGCGGCTGTTGCTCGAAGACGATCCGACCGAGGCCGCCCGCATCGCCACCGAGCTCGATCGCCTCAACACCGAGCGACGCCTGATCGAGCAGGCGGCGGAAGCACAGGCTGAGGCCGAGGCGCTGGCCGCACTCGGTGCGGAGGACAAAGGTTCGGTGATCGTCACCGCATCCGAAGGCTGGCATCCCGGCATCGTCGGACTGGTCGCGTCGCGGCTGAAGGACAAGTTCTTCCGACCAAGCTTCGTCGTGGCGCTGGAGCCGGGTGGCATCGGCACGGGTTCGGGCCGCTCGATCGCTGGCGTCGATCTCGGCAAGGCCGTGCGGCGGGCCGTTCACGATGGCCTGCTGATGAAGGGCGGCGGTCATGCGATGGCGGCGGGAGTCACGCTGAAGAAAGAACGGCTAGGGGAATTCCGCGCCTATATGGAGGATGCGCTCGCCGACAGCGTCGCGAAGTCACGCAATGCGGATGAGCTGTTCGTCGATGGTGCGGTGACGGCGCGGGCGTTGACGCCGGAGTTCGTCAAAACACTGGAACGGGCAGGGCCGTTCGGCAGCGGCAATGCCGAGCCATTGATTGCGCTACCGGCGCATCAGCTCGTGCATGCCGAGGAGGTCGGGCAGGCGCACTTGCGATTGCGCTTCAAGGCTGGCGATGGTGCGACGATCAACGCGATCGCCTTCCGCTCCGTCGGACAGGCGCTTGGGCGCGGGCTCACGGAAAACCGCGGGCAGCTTCTGCATGTGGCAGGCTATCTCGCGATCGACCGCTGGCAGGGGGCCGAGCGGGTGCAGTTCCGCGTCGCGGATATCGCCGTTCCCGATCCTGGCCCGGCGTTGATCCGCTGACGTATCGACCAGCATGGCGGCTTCCGCGTGACGTGCACGCGGTCGGAGAAACTGGTGCGACCACGAGAGCTGTGGGGGCTTAATCCATCAAAACCGGTCACGCTTGATCAGTTCGGTCGCTGGCCGAGTCGGTCGTCGGGCGAGCGTGGATAGCCCAACGGACGACTAGGCCCCCTGACGCAGCCGCGCCAGAACCTTCAGTCCGCCATAGCCATCTGCCGGCGAGATCCCAGCTTTGATTTGGAAATTCTTCACCGCCTGCATGGTCTGCAAGCCGACGCGACCATCGTTGCCGCCGGTATCGAAACCGGCCTGGGTGAGGCGCGTCTGCAACTCCTGCACCTCCGCAAGCGTCAACGCACGCTCGCTGCCGGGGAAGGGCTGGATGAACGGCCCTGCGCCCTGAATACGGTCGCCGAGATGGACGATCGCGAGCGCATAGTTCATCGATGGATTGTAGCTGCGGATCGCGTAGAAGTTGGGACCGAGCAGAAAGTGCGGCCCGCCGGGCACCGGGGTCCACATCTGCGCGCTAGCGCGGGGTTGCGCGAACGGCTTTCCATCGGCACGCACGACCCCGGCCGCCGCCCATTTCTCGTAGGTCCTGCTGCCGCTGATCGGGCCGCCGCTGGTTGTCACTTCGTAGCCCCAGTGCTCGCCGCGGCGGTACTTGCCGCGGTTGAGCAGATAGCGCGCGCTCGAGGCTAGCGCATCGTCGGGCTTGCCGAAGGGCGAGACGCGGCCGTCGCGGTCGTAATCAATGCCAAGATTGAGCCAGACCTCCGGCATCCATTGCGTGTGTCCCATCGCTCCAGCCCAGGAGCCGCGCATTTCTTCCGGCGTGCTCCAGCCGCGCTCGACGATGCGCAGGGCGTTAATCAGCTCGGTCTCCCAGTAGGTCCGCCGCCGCGGCTCGTTCCAGGCGAGCGCCGCGAGCGAGGGAAACACCGGGCGCATATAGTTCTTCTGCACGATCGGATCGCCGTAAGCGGTCTCGACGCCCCATAGCGCGAGCAGCGTTCCGCGCTCGACGCCGAATTCCCTTTCGATCCTATCGAACAGCTGAGCATTGCGCCGCAGCGCGTCCTTGCCCGCGCTGATCCGCCAGTCGGAGACCCGGCGATTGATGTACTGCCACACCTGTTCGCTGAACTCAGGCTGGCCGCGGATGTCTTTGAACACGCGCATGTCCGGCTCGATGCGGCCCATCACGCGCGTATAGGTTTGATCGGAAACGCCCTTGGCCAGCGCGCGGGGGCGGAAACGCTCGCGCCATTGATCGAATCCTGGCGGGGATGCCGCGTCTGCGAGGCGCAGGGCGGTTAGAGAAGCGGCGGCGGCGCCGAGGCCCGACAGCAGGATGTGTCGGCGCGAAACCTGCGGGACCGGGCGTGAATGGCGAAACGTCATGAAGCTTTCCTCGCGGTTTCGTTCAGCGGCTACGGGCCTTCGTCGGCTCCTTCCGAGCCCGATGGCTCGGATGATACGGGTTGCGGGCCGTCGTTGACAGGCAGCGCGGCAGGCTCCGGGCTGAGCTCGCGCCCGCGCGCGCCAATCAGGCGTTCATAGGCGGCGATCAGCGTCGAGTATGGATTGACCCAGATCCAGCCGTCGCGTGTAAACACCTGGATATCGAAATGGAGATGCGTGGTCGTGCCTCCTTGGAAGCCCTGATAGTTCGACACCAGACCGACGTGCTCGCCTTCCATCACCTGCCGTCCGTGCAGCATGCGGTCCGCGTCAAGCCGGTCCGGGCTCATGTGCATGTAGCGGAAGCGGATGTGTTCGGTGCGGCTGTTGACCAATAGCAGCATCGCCTGCTGTTGCAATGAACGAACCACGACGCCGTCGCGCACGGCTACGGCATGATACCGATCGGGCACACAGCGATCGGCGCCTTCGTTGCGCAGCGCGCAGGTCGAGGGGCGGATATCTTGTCCCTGATGTCCGAAGCCGCCAGGACATTGTCCAGCCTGAAAGTCGCGCGTTTCGCAGAAATTGTCCTGCCAGGGATAGGAGTAGTTCTCGGCCGCGGACTCGTCGGACACCAGCGGTTTGTCATTCAGGCGACAACGATAAGCATCGCCCCTCTCGTGAGGGAGCGGAACGCGGCCCTTCAGGTTGCAGTCGCCCCAATTCAGGAACGATTGCGAATTGGCGTAGGCCGGCGCTTGTTCCAGCGGAAAGCGGATCTGCGCATAGATGGTGCGATCCGGCCGGCCGCCGGCGCGGCGATATCCCGAATTGGCGATCAACTCGCCGGGCGGCCGGAAAGTGAAATCAGCGGAGGTCACGGCGGGCCGTTCTGCGACGACCGAACGGATCGCTGGCGGTGGCGGCGCGGGCTTGCCGCCGATCACGCGCAGGTTCTTCACAACATGCTCGGCGACGGCGGAAGCCTCGCGGCAGGAGAGGCGCTCAGCGCGGGCGACGCTGTCAAGGCACTGGACGGAGACCACATAGGGCACACCGAACCGGGTGAAGGCGTAGCGGACGAAGCCTTCGCGGATGAGCCGGCGCAGATCGGGGTACTGCTTGTTCAGCGCGCGGACCGGATCACCCTGGCCCAACAACGGATCATTGATGTTATAGGTGAGCAACGATCCAGTGATGTGCACCTCGACCGGGCGGGCGAACACGCGCAGCGGCAACTCGCTGATGCCGCCGGCGTAAGCGGTGACGATGGCATCGTAGCCAGCCTGTCCGGCTTGGAAAAAATCGACGCTCCGCAGGCCGAACAGATAGCGCCGGTCCGGCAATCCCGTGATGGCTCCGGTCATCCGGTCCGCCAGATAGGCAGGCATATCGAACGGGAGCAGAACCGGGAGCGGGCTCTGGCTGATGCCCGGCACGATCGTTGCGGCGATCGCGTTCAACTGGGTCAATGCCGGCGCCCGGCGCTGGTCAGCGGGCCGGAAACGATCGCCACGGGCGAAGGTCAGGGCGTTGGAGGCTGCGGGGCGCGTCGCCGTCTCAACCCGGAGCTGGTTCAGAGCCGCCCGCCAGTCGGCGCGGACGGAGGCGATCGACGCGGTCGTGAAGTCGGTTGTGAAATTGGTCTTGAAACTCTTGGCTGCGAGAGGCGCCGGTGTCAGCGCGATGATCGAGGCTAGCGTCAGCCAGTGGAGCCATTGGTGGCCGGTTCTGTGTTGATGGGCCCGGACTCGCGTCCTCACGACATCCTCAAATTGCCGGCCTTTGAATTGAATATGACGCAATCCAGGAAGGAGGATCGCGTCATATCTTCATGTCGTATCTGAACAGCGATAGGCCGAAATTGGTTCCGCTTCCGGCGATCGCGTCGGATCAGTCCTTCGCACGCTCCACATAGGAGCCGTCTTCCGTCATCACGACAATGCGGGTGCCGGCGCTGATGTGCGGCGGCACGCTGGTCCGGACGCCGTTAGAAAGGATCGCCGGCTTGTAGGAGGAGGAAGCGGTCTGGCCCTTGGTGACCGGCTCGGTCTCGGTGACTTCGAGGGTCACACGTTGCGGCAGTGTGATCGCGACCGGATTTGCCTCGTGCATCGAAAGCTTGACGGTCATGTTCTCTTGCAGGTACGGCGCATAGTCGCCGACGATGTCAGGCGAGACCTGGATCTGGTCGTAGGTCTCGTTGTTCATGAAATGGAAGCCGTCGCCATCCTGATAGAGGAAGTTGAAATCGCGGTCCTCGACGAACGCGCGCTCGACCTGGTCGGTGGTCTTGTAACGCTCGGAGATCTTTACCCCGTCGCTGATCCGGCGCATTTCAAGCTGGCTGACCGGGGTTCCCTTGCCGGGATGGATATTCTCGGCCGTCAGCACGACGTATAGCTTGCCGTCGACTTCCAGGATATTGCCCTTGCGGACCGAACTCGCGATGACTTTCACGGAGACTTTTCCTAATGCTCAAATGGAAGGTGGGGGCGGACTCGCGCCTGCCGCCGTCTGCGAAGCAGTTTCGGGCCGCAACATACTGATTTGGCTCGCGAACGCCAGCATTTTGCGAACTTTTTCGCCGTCCCGGCGTCGTTCAGGCAGGCTCGCATGACGTCATGGTGGGATCGGAACCGGTACGCGGACAAGCGGCCGTTCCTGGAGAAGCGCGCCCTGATTACCGATCGGATACGGCAATTCTTCAAGGCAGAGGGATTTGTCGAGGTTGAGACCCCGGTTTTGCAAGTCTCCCCGGGCAATGAAATCCACTTGCATGCCCCGACGACGGAACTGACTGCGGGGGACGGGACCCGGTTCCGTCGCTATCTGCGCACGTCGCCGGAGTTCGCCCTGAAGAAGCTCCTGGCGGCCGGCGAGGACCGGATTTTTGAGTTGGCGCGGGTGTTTCGGGATCGCGAGCGGGGCGACCTGCACCTGCCTGAATTCACCATGCTGGAGTGGTATCGCGCCGGCAGTCCCTATACGGCGGTGATGGCGGATACTTGTGCTGTGGCGGCGTCGGCGGCCGATGCGGCCGGAACCAAGGTATTCGCGTTTCGTGGCCGGACCGCCGATCCCTTCGCCGAGGCCGAGCGGCTGACGGTCGCGGAAGCGTTCAGCCGGTATGCCGGGATCGAGCTCCTGGCGACGATTGAAGGCAGCCAGGGCAACCGGGACGCGCTGGCGCAGGTGGCCAGGAGGGCGGTGCGGGTTGCCGACGACGATGATTGGTCCGATATCTTCAGCAAGGTTCTGACCGAGCATGTCGAGCCGAAGCTGGGGCAGGGGCGCATGACCCTGCTGCACGAGTATCCGGCGCCGGAGTCGGCCCTGGCACGTCTTGCGGGCAACGATCCGCGGGTGTCCGAGCGGTTCGAGCTTTATGCCTGCGGTGTCGAACTTGCCAATGGGTTCGGAGAATTGACTGATGCCGTCGAACAGCGGCGGCGTTTTGAGATGGCGATGGACGAGAAGCAGCGTCGATACGGCGAGCGCTACCCGCTCGATGAGGATTTCCTGGCCGCGGTTGGTGCGATGCCGGCTGCGAGCGGCGTAGCGATGGGCTTCGACCGGCTGGTGATGCTGGCGGCCGGTGCAATCCGGATCGATCAGGTGGTGTGGATGCCGCCGTCGGCAGAGGCGTGATGATGTCGCTCTCCCGACGCAAAGCCGTGACCACGACGTTGCGGACGCCGGACGAACTGGTCGCGCATGGTCTCGCGCCGGCGTCCGTGCAAGCAACCCTGGAGCAGGTCGCGGCGCGTTATGCGGTCGCGATCACGCCGGATGTCGCAGCGTTGATCGATCCGGCCGATCCCAATGATCCGATCGCACGCCAGTACGTGCCCGGCGCAGACGAGTTGCGCACGCGGCCGGAGGAGCTGGCCGATCCGATCGGCGACCACGCGCATTCGCCGGTCGCAGGCATCGTGCATCGTTATCCGGATCGGGCGCTGTTCAAGCTGGTGCATGTCTGCGCCGTCTATTGCCGCTTCTGTTTCCGCCGCGAGATGGTCGGTCCGGGCAAGGAGACGGCGCTCACCGACGAAGCCTACGCGGCGGCGCTCGGCTATCTCCGCACGCATGGCGAAATCTGGGAGATAATCCTGACCGGCGGCGATCCGCTGATGCTGTCGGCACGTCGTCTGCACGAGATCATGCGCGATCTCGCCGCCATCCCGCATGTGAAGATCATCCGCATTCACACCCGCGTTCCGGTGGCCGATCCCGGACGCATCACTGGCGACGTCGTTGCGGCGCTGAAGGTTGAAGGCGCCACGACCTGGGTGGCACTGCATGCCAACCATCCGCGCGAACTGAGCGAGAAGGCCCGTGCCGCTTGCGCGAGGCTCGCCGATGCGGGCATTCCGATGGTGAGCCAGTCGGTGCTGCTGCGTGGCGTCAATGATGATGCGATGACGCTGGAAGCGTTGATGCGCGCGTTCGTCGAATGCCGCATCAAGCCGTATTACCTGCACCACGGCGATCTCGCACCGGGTACCGCGCATCTGCGCACGACGCTGGAGGCGGGTCAGGCCCTGATGCGCAGCTTGCGCGGGCGGGTGTCGGGGCTATGCCAGCCAGACTACGTGCTCGATATTCCCGGCGGTCACGGCAAGTCGCCGATCGGGCCGGAGTATCTGCAAAGCGATGGCGAGGGCGCCTATCGCGTTGCAGATTACTGCGGCGAGGTACACCTCTATCCGCCGGCGGCGGATCAGAAGTAGCGGCTATCTGGGCTTCGCGGCCAGCGCCATGCCGATCAGCGATGAGCCGCCGAACACGAGATTGATGCCGACCAGGAGGCCGACCGCCCAGGCAGCGGAGCCCGGCAGACCGGCAAAGATCAGCACGGCGATCACGAGATCGACGATACCCGCCGCGAGCATCCAGCCCCAGCGGCCGGATAGTTCGCGCTTGTGATCCAGCGCAAACATGATGCTGGTGGCGCCTTCCATGATGAAGAAGGCGGTCAACACGATGGTCAGCGAGAATAGGCCATGAGCAGGCCAACCGATCAAAATGACACCGGCCGCGAGCGACAATAGTGCCGAGAGTAGAGACCACCAGAACCCCGGCAGCTCACGCGCCCAGAAGGTGAGCGCGAGACCGGCGATGCCGCCAATCAGGAACAGCCAGCCAAGGAAGATCGTCACGGCAAGCCCGGCGATCGGCGGCACGATGATCGCGCCGATGCCGAGCAGCACGAGCAGGATTCCCTCGATCAGGAACAGCGTCCAGTGCTTGGCAACGACCGATCGCATGTCGGGAAGGTTGGTTGGTGTGCTCTGCGGATCGGACATTGGTCATCCTTTCGCTCAATCACAGCTTGCGCTCAGGAAAACGGCCCGGCGAGTTTATATCGCCAGGCCGTTGGTCACCATGCCGTTGGGCTACGATCAGTTCCGATAGGACGTGTCGACCCGGTCGAGCTTGCGGAGCAGAGCCGGCCAGGCGAGGCTGCCGTTGCGGTTCGCAGCCTCGGGACGCGGCTTCATCTTGTCGTAGGTCTTCTCGAGGATCTCCTGCGAGGGAACGATCAGCTTGGTGTTGGCGGCCATCGCCATCACCTGCACCTCGCAGGCCCGCTCGAGCCGGAACAGCACATTGAACGCGCCAGCCACATCCCGGCCGCACACCAGCAGGCCGTGGTTGCGTAGGATCATCGCTTCGTGATTGCCGAGATCCTTCACCAGGCGCTCGCGCTCGTCGATGTCATCGGCGATGCCTTCGAAGTCATGGTAGGCGATCTGGACGAAGCGCATCGAGGTCTGCGCGATCGGCAGCAGGCCGCACTCCATTGCCGAGACGGCCATGCCGGCCGGCGTGTGGGTATGGGCGACGCAATCGACGTCATGGCGTGCCATGTGGATCGCGCTGTGGATCACGAAGCCGGCCGCGTTCACGCCGTAGTCGGTGGCGTTGAAGATCACGTTGCCGTCGACGTCGATCTTGATCAAGCTCGACGCGGTGATCTCTTCATACAGCATGCCGTACGGGTTGATCAGGAATTGGTCATGGCTGCCGGGAACGCGGACCGAAATATGGTTCGCCAGCATTTCGGTGTAGCCATACATCGCGACCAGGCGATAGCAGGCCGCGAGATCGACACGGGCCTGCCACTCCTCGGGGCTGACCTGTTCGCGGACCGACTTGACGATCTTGATGCTGGGTGAGCTGATCGGCGGGTTCATGAGGCGTCCTCCGTGGATATTCGATTGAAAAAGATGCGTGCGCGCAAGCACTAACCGGCTCCGTTGCAGGATAGTGGCAACGGCGGAGTCCCCGCAAGGCAGCGAGTGCGGCGGTCTTCGCAAGCCAGCCATGGTCAAAGCGGTGCCGACTCTCCGCACAGCGGAACGAGGCGTCGGCAGCGATCGTTACCGATATGCGCTCGCGGATGGATTGAGCGGGGCGTGCAGGCACCGTATATGGCCTGGATGGCCGACACCCTCTCAATGAATAACCTGCCCGCGGACGATGCCGAATGCGCGCGCTGCGGCAAGATCGCGCCGCTCTGCGTCTGCGCCGATATTATGCCGTTCGAGACGCGCGTTTCGCTCGTGATCCTTCAGCATCCGCAGGAACAGGACAAAGCCTTGGGAACGGCGCGGCTGGCGGCGCTGCATTTCAACAAGGCAACGGTGAAGGTCGGGCTGTCCTGGGCTAGCCTGTCGAAGGTGCTGGGCCGCGCCGCCGATCCGCAGCGTTGGGCTATTCTCTATCTTGGCTCGGCCCGCGCGGAGGCGCTTGCGCCCGACCGTGACCTCGTCGTGCTCGATAAGAAGGGGCAAGCGGAGGAGCGGCAGGCGAGCGTGCTGCGCGAACTGGAAGGTATAATCGTCCTGGACGGCACCTGGGCACAGGCGAAGGCCTTGTGGTGGCGGAATGCGTGGATGCTGAAGTGCCGCCGCGTGCTGCTCAATCCGTCGCATCCATCCCGTTACGGCAACCTGCGAAAGGAAGCGCGCCGGGATGGCCTTTCGACGATCGAATCGGCGGCGATGCTCATGAGCCGAATCGAACGGCGTCCGGAGATCGAGCAGACGTTACTTGAGAGCTTCAGCCGGATGCTTGAACAGTACCGTGCTTTGCGCAAAACGACACCGGGCTTCGACCGCGATGCGGGTGCGAAGCGCAACAAGCGATTCGGTCAAGCGAAATCGATGCGCAGGCGCCGGTTACGCTCCTGAGCATCGTTTCAGTTTGAAAAGCAGCCTGCCGTTGAGCGCCAGACGCTGCCAGAAAGACTAGTCAGTCTAGTTGGATCAAATCGAAGTCGATTATTCGAATCGTCTTCGCAATGGCCTTACCGGACCTTCAGGTTTTCCGCTGATTCCTTGCCGCGGTTCGCGACAACTTCGTATTCAATCTGCTGGCCCTCATTGAGGGTGCTCAAGCCAGCGCGCTCAACCGCGGAGATGTGTACGAACACATCCTTGCCGCCTGCTTGCGGCTGGATGAACCCGTAACCCTTCGTCGGGTTGAACCACTTCACAGTACCGGTAGCCATTAACGTCGTCTCCAATCGAGTCAGCGGCAAGTCCGCCGCAACCCATTATTACTGATTTTGCTGGCGCGCCCAAGGGGAATCGAACCCCTGTTTTCGCCGTGAAAGGGCGACGTCCTGGACCGCTAGACGATGGGCGCGGGTTTGATCAGCAAAAGGGCCAGACGACAATTTGCCGAACGGATCGCGGCAAGGGGCCCCGATCAGGGGGTGATTTGCTGCGACGCGGCCACCTATAGTGACGTTTGCCCGGACCGGCAAGCAGCCAGAGTACATAAAAACCGGCGAAATCTGTCCAAAAGCGTTACTTTTTCCTAACGCTGTCGGTCCGGGCCTGATTCCTCACCAATGGCCGGTGTTTGGCATCGAAACCCAGGGCTCCTGCGGCGGCAGGGCCTCGCCTTTCTGCAACAGTTCAATGGAATGGTGGTCGGGCGAGCGCACGAATGCCATCTGCCCGTCGCGCGGCGGGCGGTTGATAACGATTCCCAGCGCCTGCAGCCGGGCGCAGGTGGCGTAGATATCATCCACCTCATAGGCGAGATGGCCGAAATAGCGCGCCTCGCCGTAGTCCTCCTCGTCATAATTATAGGTCAGTTCGACCAGCGGCTGGCCGCGCCCTTTCGAATTCGCCAGCAGCGGTTCGTCTTCCGGCGCACACAGGAACACGAGCGTAAAGCGTCCCTTGTCATTGTCGACGCGGCGAACCTCCTTCAAGCCGAGTGCATCGCGGTAGAACTTGAGCGCGGTGTCGAGATTGCGCACGCGCAGCATGGTGTGAAGGTATCGCATAGGGGAACCTCATCATGAGAGGAGCAGTTCTTTGAGAGCGGCCGCAGGTTCGCGGCATGTCCTTGCAGCCATACAACAAAACAGTCGTCCAAGCAGCCCGGTTGATGTCAACGCGATCGGATGACGAAGCCGGTGCATATGCTCAGACGCAAATTTGCGCTTGAGGTTGCAGGCCGTGAGCGACAAGTTTGCAGAAGCAGCAAAGAACAGAACCGTGCAGAGGCGGCGCGATGATTGCGAAGGATCTTCAGAGCGGGGTGGAACGACTCGGTGAACTGATCGCGTCCGCCAAGACAATTGTTCCCTTCACCGGTGCAGGCATCTCCACCGAGTGCGGCATTCCCGACTTTCGATCGCCCGGCGGAATCTGGACCAAGCAACGGCCGATTCCCTACGACGAATTCGTTTCGAGTCAGGAGGCGCGCAACGAATCCTGGAAACGGCGCTTCGCCATGGAGGAGACATGGGCGGCGGCGCGGCCGGGGCGGGGCCATCGTGCGCTCGCATCACTCTATCGTGCCGGCAAGGTGCCGGGCGTCATCACGCAGAACATCGACAATCTGCATCAGAGTTCCGGCATCGATGCGACCGACGTGATCGAACTGCACGGCAACACCACCTATGCCCGCTGCATCGGTTGCGCCAAGCGTTACGAGATCGACTGGGTACGCGAGAAGTTCAATAACGGCGGCGGTTTGGCGCCATCCTGTCCGGCGTGCGACGATCCGATCAAGACCGCAACCATTTCGTTCGGCGAGGCGATGCCGGAAGTGCCGATGCAGCGCGCCACAGAACTCGCACAAGACTGTGATCTCATGCTGGCGATCGGTTCGTCGCTGGTGGTCTGGCCGGCGGCAGGCTTCCCGCTGCTGGCGAAACGCAGCGGCGCGAAACTTGCGATCATCAACATTCAGCCTACCGATCAGGACGATCTGGCCGATCTGGTGATCCGGTTCGATATCGGCGAGACGCTTGGACCATTCGTCGGCAATTGATTCGTGGCTGTGCAAGATTGTTTATAGCTCACGGCGAATCCGTTTTTTGTCTTTGCGACCTTCGCCGGAATGTTATCTTCCGATGGACAAGATTCGCCTGCTGTTCCGGGCTGAGGCGCCAGGGTCTGCAGGCTAGCGGGAAGGCGACGGAGTCGTAGCCGCTGTTTTGAGGTGCGAGGTCATGGGGGCGGACGGATTCGAGTCGAAGAGACTCGGCGGGCTTGGACCGGCAAATCTTTCCGGGGCTCGTGCGCAGGAACGCCAAGCCAAGCCAGATGCGATTGCAGAGATCGGCGACATTGCGGCTGCCAATCTCATCGAGATTTCCGGCACCATCAAATGGTTCGATGCGTCGAAGGGCTACGGCTTCATCGTGCCCGATAACGGCGCGCCGGATGTGCTGCTGCATGTGACGGTGTTGCGTCGCGACGGTTTCCAGACCGCGTACGAAGGTGCGCGTCTGGTCTGCGAGGTACTGGCCCGTCCAAAGGGATACCAAGCCTTCCGCGTTCTCTCGATGGATGAGTCCACCGCGATCCACCCGGCCCAGATGCCGCCGCCGCGGACGCATGTCACCGTGGTCCCGACCAGCGGGCTCGAACGCGCACAGGTCAAATGGTTCAACCGGCTGCGCGGGTTCGGGTTCTTGACCCGCGGCGAAGGGACGGAAGACATTTTCGTCCACATGGAGACGCTGCGGCGCTACGGCATGACCGAGTTGCGGCCGGGACAGTTCGTGCTGGTCCGCTTCGGACCCGGCTCGAAGGGGCTGATGGCGGCTGAGATCCAGCCCGAAAACGGGGCTCCCGGACTGTCGTCGCACTGACGCCGTACTCCGAACCCTGCAGTCTTGAACAGTGCCCCGCCACGCGGGGCATTGCTGCACGTCATCACGGCGGTTTGTGCGGCCGCCGGTTGACCGCGGCCAGCACGATGTGCTTTTCGCAGATCTGCCGCATGACGAACCGGGAGCGGCAGAAGGTGCGCCATGAGGTTTGTTCCGAACTCCGTCCTTCCGAAAGATATCGCGTGCTATCTTGCGCGATTGGCGCTGCTGGCCATGGTGGCCTTGCTCTGGGCGCTGCCGCCATCTCCGGTTCGGGCCGCCGAGCGGGAGACGTTGAAAATCATCGGCAGCTCCGGCGTCCGGGTGTTTTCCGTTGAAGTCATGCGTACGCCGGAAGAGCGCGGGAAGGGACTGATGTACCGCCGCGAGCTGCCGGAAGGACAGGGCATGCTGTTCGACTTCTCGCCGGAGGAGAACGTCTCGATGTGGATGAAGAACACCTACATCTCGCTCGACATGATCTTTATCCGCGCCGATGGCCGCATCTTGCGGATCGCCGAGAACACCACACCGAAATCGGAAGCAGTCATTTCCTCCGGCGGCCCCGTGCGCGGCGTGCTCGAGGTGATCGCCGGGACGGCCAAGAAATACGGCTTCAAGCCAGGCGATACGGTCGCGCATCCGCTGTTCGGCGGATAGCGATCTACTCCAGGGTGCGGACACGTTCGACGACCCCGTTGAGCATGAACACCGTGCCGCTTCCGTAGACGAGTCGTTCGCGGATGCCGGATTTGGAGTCGGTCCGCACCTCGCGCCGCGGTTCGCCCCAGCACATCGAAACTTGCTCGCGTGTCATGCCGATCGTGATCCGGCCGGTGCGCGCGCAGTGGGGAATTTCGGCGAACCGGCGCTTTTGCGATCGCTCATCGTCCATGTCGAGAAATTCCTCATCGGCGATGTAGCCGGACTTCCCGTCGCCAAGCACGACGTTGTAGGATGTCGCGCCGTAGCCGAGATTGACACGCTGCCCCATGGTGACGGCGGTGCCGGCCGGAAGCAAAACGCAGCCTTTCCATGTAAAGAAGGGTGAGCCCGGCGGCGTGGTACAAAATCTAGGCTCGAAACCGACTCGGGCGATGCGCCGAACGGCCGTGTTGGGGGCCGATGGGGAAGCCGCAGTCTGAGCGACACTGGTGGCGCCCGGTCGTGACGCACAGCCAGCGAGCATAAGGGCAATAGCTGCCATCAAGGCCAAGCAGAGACGCGGCGCGCACGACGGGAGCTTCGACAGTTGCGGTTGGTTCACGGTTTCATATCCTCGTCGGCGCGCAAGTTCTGCCTTGCAGCGGTCAAACAAAGCTCATAAGCACGGTGATAACTGAAGCCGTCGGGGCATAGCGCAGTCCGGTAGCGCATCTGCTTTGGGAGCAGAGGGTCGCAGGTTCGAATCCTGCTGCCCCGACCAAAATTCTAGTGTGATTTCAGCTTGTTAGGTCGAGCCGTTCTGACGCCGTTCTGACGTGGCGTTCTGACGGTGTTCTGGCCCTATTTCAGGCCGTCCTCGCGGCCTTTCGCACGTGCGGCAGCGACGGTCGCAATCCTGCGGCCCTTGCGGCGGATATAGCGCATGGTCATCTGCTCGTTCGAATGCGTGAGGTGGTCCCGGATCGCAGACAGATCCGCGCCAGCCTCGTAGGCTTCGGTGGCGCCGCCGGCGCGAGAATCCATGGACCAGACCGAATCGGGGATGCCGGCCGCGCGGGCGATTCGCCGGAAGCGCTTGCGGTAGGTCCGCTCCCGGAACGGCAGCCCGTGCTCACCCTTGCAAATCGAGCCGGACCGCTCGTGCATCGGCACGGCATCGAGCAGTTGAAACAGGATCGGATAGTCGACCAGGCGGAACTCGGCCGGCGCGCGTGTTTTCGAGGTTTTGATTCGGAAGACCCAGCCTGGCACCTGGTCCCAGCGAAAGCGGCCGACCCACATCTCGTCGCCGAAATAGAGCGCGTCATGCGTGCCGGGCTTAGCGACCCGCCACTCGCCGATCACATCCTTCTGGCGCAACATCAGCTCGAATTGAGCAGCGACGCCGATCGCCATATCGCGCTCGCCGAGGTCCAGCGCCTTGCGCACGAAAGCAACGGCTTGTGCGGCCGTCATTTCCTCTTCACGGGCGCCGCCGCGCTCGAACCGAACGTTGTGCAACCGCTGGTCCAGCTCGCCGCACTCGTCATGGCCGAGGGCGAAGCCGAACTTCAGGACTGTGCGGACCATCGAAATCGCGTCATGCGCGCGGTCGATCCGCTCGGGGCCGCCGATAAACTTCGGAGCGCGCCACTGCTTGTACCAGCGTTTCGCATCAACGATCGTCAGGTTGCGAATGACGCGGGCGCCGACGCTTGCCTCGATGATCTTGAGGCTACCTGTGTAGGTCCGTCGCGTGTTGGCCTTCACTGTGTGGAAGTCGGAATCCGGGTGCTCCTGATAGACGCGACAGAGCGAGCGCATCGTGCCGTCGTAACGCGTCCAGGTCGGGCCATTACGGACGCCGGCAATCCAGGCAAAGAGATGGGCCGTGTAATCGGTGCAAAGCCGGTTGATCTCCGCGTCGTCGGCGTCAGCCGGCAGGCTGATCGTCCGATCGGGATATTCTTTAGTGTCGCGGGTGACCTGGCTGGCGACCCAATACCGCTTCACGCCCGCGGCCGTCTTGCGTTCCTTGTACCCTGGGCGTTCGCTCTTGGGGGGCATCGAAGTGTTCTGGGCCGTCTTCCGTGGCTTGGACCGGCGCATTACCGCGAACTCCATTGAACTCGTCAAGCCACGCCCGGCAGGCGGGCAGGTAGCGCCCCCGGAACAGCTTGTTTATCTTCGGAAAACCATGCGCCTCGAGCTGCCGGATGGCGGCTCGAAACGTCTCATAGCCGAGGTGAGCGGCGATCTTCCGGTGAAGATCCCGATCGCTGACATAGAGCGGCTCGGAGGCGGTCATAGCTGTCTGGCCTTCAGCATTAGGTTGGACGGATCGAATTTCGGAACAGTTCGTGCGGCCAAGCAGATATCGCCCAGCGAATACTCGCCGTCGAAGCGGACGACCCAGCGGTCAAAAGCCCAGTAGCACTGCCGGGACTCGTCCCAGTGCGGCTCGAACCGTGACGCATAGTACCAAGCGAGCGTCGGGCTCCATGTCGTCATGGCGTGCTCGATGTGAGGCGACGATACGGCCTGCATCACGAGAAAGCGAAGATCGCCGTCACGAAACTCTGGCTTGAAGAAATCTTCGTTCATGCGCTTCGAAGATTGCGTGAGCTGTATCTGGCCGGTGAAAACACCAGTATCGCGCATGTCGATGTCACGCTCGACGATGATGTAAGTCGCGCTGATCATCGACCGGCCTCCGGCATCGCGTTGTGCTCGGCGCCGTCGAGGAGGCGGCCGGCGTACTTCTTTCCGGCGTTGCGCATGAAGGCGTGCGGAGCAGGGGCGTCGTCCGCAGTGGCGTAGCGGGCGCCGTCGATGCCGATCGTGGCTCCCGGAAAGCGCGGCGCGCCCGTGTCGTCATAACACGCGTCAGGGTGGATGCCGCTGGTGTAACATTCCGGCGCCCATGACCCCCATTGCTTGAAGAAGAACGGCCTGCCGGCCTGGGCGCACTGATCGCGCAGGCGGCGCACCCAGCTTGGATGCATCGGGCGAGGGCCGTTCTCGCCGCCGACAATGACCCAGTCAAGCGTTGGATGTCCGCTGGAATGATAGAACCGGAGGCCTTTCGGTAGCCGGCTGTATGTGGTGCCGTTCGATAGCGCATCAAAAGGTGAAAAGACGCCGCCCAAATTCAGCGCGGTTAGGTCGATCGGCCCCAGCAGCGGCTCCGCCGACAAAAAGCGAACGGCGGCCGGTGTCGCGAGCAGGCGAGGGATGCGCTCATCGGCTTCCTGCTGCCGCTCGGCCGAGACGCCGAGCCAGACGTTCTCCAGCGGTGCCGGCGACGAAGGTGCCGTGTAGCGGCGCAGGCGGTCCTGCGTGGCCGCTGCGCGTTCGCTGAGGGTCGGGAGCGTCAGGTTCTCGACCCAAAAGCGGGCGCGGGCTGCCCAGTCGCCCGACAGGTAATCCCGCATCCGGCTCGCCCGCTTCGTCAGCACCTGAAACGTGTGCTGCGGCGCCAGCGCCATGACCGCGAACACCTTGTCGATCCAATCGTCAGGCACGTTCTCATGAAAAAGATCACCGTGCGCGCAGACGAAGATCCGGCGTGGCTTCGACCAGGTCAGCGGCTGCGCAAGCCACGCGTGGTTAAACCGAACGTCGCCGGTCCAGACCGGGCCTGCCTTGGTATCGGTTGTGAGGCCGGCCCGCGACGGGTGATTGCGAAGGCGCGTGCCGGCGAGCCGCATCGCGTAGCAGTTGGTGCAACCCGGCGACACCACGCTGCAGCCGGTGACGATGTTCCAGGTCGCGTCGGTCCATTCGATATCGGAGTTGTCTGCCATCGCTATCGTCCCTGCAGTTTTGCCGCGCGCGGCCGTACACAGATAATCAGCATTTGATGGTGTCGAGCAGTCGAGCTTCGGCGTCGCTGCGGTCCTTGCTCGCCTTTTTCAATTTTTCGAGCAGCGGAGCGGCAGCGGCCTCATACGCACAATCAATCTTAAAAAGCTCGTCGGCGATCCGAGCCATTTCCGACTCGTTCCGCAGCAGCTTCACAAGTTGGACTGCATCGCCCTCCAACGAAGGACCGTATCGGCCCGGCTTGGGAAACTTGCGCTGCGCAAAGTTCAGCAGTCTGTCCCAATTCGTGAGCCACAAACTTGCTGTTTGTTTTGGCGTCATGGTTTGTCACCTGCGGCTGCGCGAGTGTTCCATTGATCCACAAGGCTTGCCATCGCGGCCTCACGATCAACGTCGGGAGTATCCGATAAGCTCGTTGGCTATCGGCTTCGGCCTGGCGGCCGCAGAATGGGCACGGGAGTAGCTTCATCTCGGTGCCTCGGAATCGGTATTGTAGCCGACGCTGAGCGCAACAACCGGATGGACGCTGCCTTGAATGTGAAGGAACAGCGGCTGGCCAGCATTCAGCTTTTCAAGCTCTTTCGCGCTCGGTCGCCAGCCGGAGATCATAAAACCGTCCTGATCCCATATCTCGAGGGTGTGGCATATGCCGTCCTTCTCGTGGTCCCAGTCGATCGGAGCGCCGAGCCGACGCGACGGATTTTTCAGCGGGATCGACTTCATGCGTGGCATCCCAGTGCAAGCTGCGTCATCTGGCGGCCTCCAGTGCGGTAGGCAGCGGCGGTTTGTCGGCAAAGAACCAGGCGATCGGCAGGCCGAGCGCGTCGGCGATCGCGGCGAGGCGACCGGCGGAGATGCGGTTGGTGACCTTCTCGTACTTCTGGACCTGCTGGATCGTGATGCCGAGCAGGTCGGCGAGCTGGGCGAGCGTCACATGACGCTGCTGCCGCGCCTGGCGGATGCGGGCGGCAACGTGGTGATCGACCGCATTGGCGCATTTGCACACGGTGCTCTGGCTCCTTCGCGCGGTCATTGGGTTGCGATCGCCAGGCGTGCGTCGGCCGGCGCCGAGGAGGTGAGCTTGACGACGAGCGGGCCGTGAAATCCGTCGCCCATGATCAGGCCGTGCAGCCTCTGCCGGTCGGCGATGGCGATGTTGCGCCATTTCGGCAACCGGCGCGGCCCGAACATCACCGCGCATGGCGAACCGGACTGCCATTCGCCAATGCTGAAGCCGCGGGCCTGCAGGAAGGCGAAGCAGTCTTCACGGGCCGCATAAGGGCCGTGCCGGTCGAAAATCAAAGCCCCGTGGAGGATGCGTGAGGGGGCCGGCCGTCCGGGCAGGGTTTCGATGACGCTCATGTGCAATTTGCCTTCATGGGGCCGTGCTGGGGATAGCGTGGATAAGCCGCTGTTCGATCCGTCGCGGTTCCGCGCGGTAGCCAACAATGTGCAGCGCGCGCGCCGATTCGCCGTCGGCGCGCGCGCCTAGAATCCCCGCTGAAGACAGCAACGAGGAGTCGTCCCATGTATGACTTTGAAATCGTCAAGCTTTCGCCGCGCGACACGGTCACGCCAGGACTGATGTATGCGAAGGTTCGGCTAGGCTTCGCAAAAGCTGTGACCGACGACAGCGACGTGGGCGAGTCCGTCACCGTCGAGATCATGGTAAAAGTCCCCGCATCTTCAACTCTTGAAGATCTTGAACAAGCTGTTCTAGACGCGGTTCGCGAGCGTCTTTCTGCTGCGTCGAAGATGATTGATGGACGGACGGCAAAGGAGCTTCGCGCCAGTGCGGAGTTGGTTTCGTTTCGCTACGGTCAATAGACGGGACGTGCCTACAGTCCCTGACGAGAATGAAAATCACCGCAGCGGCTATCGCTGTCGATAGCGCCAGGGCAGCGAGGCTGACTGCATCGGGATCGAACGCGATTGCGGCGAGCATCAGATCGCCCCTTCCAATTGATAGGCGGTCTGGCCGGCGATGGCCGCGTAGCGGTCGAGCTGCTCGCCCGTCCAGCCGAGCAGGGTCATGTCGCGGCGGGTGACGCCTTCCTGCCGCGCCCGCGCGTGACGAAAATCCTCGGCCATCAGCCGGACGGCTTCAGCGTCGTCGGTGATCGTGTGTCGCGCGGGACCCATGCACCGCGGCGCCAGGGTCTCGGCGATCCGGGCGCGCAGGGCGGCGTCAGCCTCGGCCGCCTGCTTGGCCTTCAGCGCCGCCTCGCGCTCCTTCAGCAGCGCATCGAGCGTCGCCTGCCGCAGCATGCGCTTCTGGCGGCCCGGAGCCTTGACCGGCTCAATGTAGCGCCCCGCCTTCGGAAAGCGCAGGTCAATAAACTTGTCGATCGTCCCGCCGAGATAGGCGAAGCCGTGAATCTGCAGCTGCTGACGAAAGTCGTGAGGCGAAAGGTCGGCCGGCATCTGAATCTCCCGTCTTAAACACGGAAGATTCAGCACCAGTTTGGTGCTACAGTCAAGCAGCAATCACCAAGTTGGTGCGAAGCTCCAATTTGGTTCAAAGGAGGTCGTGGACAACCCGCCCGACACGTCCGAACACGTGCAGTTCGCCCGTTGGGTGAATGGTCTCGTGATCCGGATTGGTCGAGTAAGGCTGCAAACGAGGCTTCGCGCCAGCGCGATATCGCTTAAACGTCACGTCACCTTCCGGCGTGTGAAAGACATAGAAAGCGTTGTTTACCAGGTGATCATCCGCGCGGTTAACGTAGATGTGGCTACCCTCAGGGGCAATTAGGTTCATGGAATCGCCCATGACCTCAAGGGCAATCCAATCGCCTCGCGGTAAGTCGGCTGCAAGAACGTACTTCTTGATGTCTGTTCGTTTTACGCCCTCCTGATGCGCTAAGCGGCCAGCGCTGACGAATGACAGGAGAGGGACACGAATTCGTTTGAGACCAGGAAAAACAAGAGATTCTGGAGAAACTTTCAAAACTGGCGCCAGCCGCTCCGCCCAGAAGGCGGTCATCTCACGCTCACCTTGGTAAAGCCGGCTTATCTGTTGAGGGCTTGTTCCGGCAGCCTTGGCAAGATCGGACTGGGTTAGGTCCTTTCGCTGGTCAAGGATATCGGCCAAGCCGTTTGGGTATTTTCCTTTCATTTCGGGATTAGCCACCAGTTTGGTGTTGTTTCCCAGCACCAATGCGGTGCTGAGCGCTTGCGAATCATCACCAAATTGGTGCGTACTGCGTCGTATGACGCTTGATGAATGGATGAGCATCACAAAAACCTCGAATTCCGAGGTCGGCAGGCAGCTCCACTGCGCTGCAGAGACGGTTCGTCGCTACCGGGCGAGAGAGCGCGATCCCGACTTTGAGACCCAGCGTCGGATTTTCGAGATGTCCGGCGGTCTTGTGACTCCCAACGATTGGGCGGGCGTCGGTCCGCGACCGGACTCAACGGATCTGAATGGAAACGAGGAGGCTGCTTCATGCCCGGCACCGTAAGTCCCCGTTCGCGCGTGACAAAATCGGGCCGATTCCCAAAGCGGAATCAGAATTGCCGGATCGGGAATCAGATTTCCCCGGTCATGCAAAAAGTGCGGGCCATGCTGCCGCCCGGTAGTCAGCCGCATCGCCTACATGTCCTGACCGGAGAACCGCTCTCGAACTGCCAGAAAATGCTTGCCGGCGTTCGGCCGGAAAACCTCGACATGCTGCGCGTCCTGCTGTCGGCGACCGACATTGATTTCGCTGCCGAGATCCTGCGCGCGTTCATCGGCGATGAGGCGCCGCTGGCGCAGGCGATCAGCCTCCAACAGGATCTGCGCCGCGCCAAGCAGGTGATCAAGACGCTGCAGGCGAGGATGGCCGAATGACGTCGCCACTCACCATTAAGGTCTGCAGCGAGCCGTTCTGCGCGGCCCTGACCGAGCTTTCATCGCTTCTTGTCGAAAGCGCCAAGAACGTCACCCCAAGCCTTGTCGAGGCCATCCAAGGAGGCGCGAAGCTCTGCGTTCTCGACTGCGACCATGGCGCCGCACCCGTCACAGGTGAACTCCTTTACGTCCTTAAGCCATCCCAAGGTCTTCTCATGCTTGTGGCCGCAGCCAGGGCAGGGAATCTCGACGCTGGCGTCATCGAACAGGCCTTCGGACATGGCGCATCTCCATCGGTTGGTGTGGCAACCCCGATGGTAGACGAGTCGGCGGCGGTTGCCCCCCAGACGGCCGCCGCCGACTCGGCCCTTGCGGGAGACATCCCGCGATGACATCACTTATCTACCATCCCATTGCGGATGCATTCCCTCTCATTGATGGCGATGATTTTCTCTCGCTCGTTGAGGATGTTCGTGAATATGGCGTCCGCAAGCCTATCGACCTGTTCGAGGGCAAGATCCTCGACGGTCGCAATCGGTATCGGGCACTCGCCTGGTTGGTGTCGACCGGCGAGGTTCTTGGCGACGGCTGGGGGCATCGAGCAGGCCAAGCACTCTCCGAAGATGCCCTAGAACCGGACAACATCTGGTTCCGCCCCTTCAATCCTGCGATCGACGGCAAGCCGGTTGACTATGTGGCGTCGCTGAACCTCCGCCGCCGCGATCTGACATTGGCTCAGCGTGCGTTGGCGTCGGCCAAGCTTGGTCGACTCGGTTGGGGAGGGGACCGGAGCAAGCCCTCCCGGGAGGGCTTGAGCACCGAGCGCCGCGCAGAGATCGCCGGTGTGGGGCGCGCAACGGTTGAGCGCGCAGAGATCGTCGTTGATCGCGGGATCGAAGAGCTTCACGCAGCGGTCAGCCAGAACAGTATTCCGGTGAAAGTTGCGGCCGAGATCGCCATGCAGCCGGTGGAGAAACAACAGGCGATCATCGCCGAGCTGCCGCGCGACGCGACCGGCCGGCTGACGCCGGAGGCGAAGAAGGCGCTGGCGCCGCTCGTCAAGGAAATGCGCGCAGAAAAGCAGGCCGAGAAGCGCAAGGCGCGCGACGCGCGCGAGCAGCAGCTCGCGGAGAAGATCCTCGCTGCGCCGACGCGCCAGTATGGCGTGATCCTGGAAGACTTCGAGTGGGACCACAAACCTTATAGTCGTGCGACCGGCATGGATCGGCATCCGGCCAACCACTACGTCACGGCGCACGACGCGCACTCGCCGGAGGAAATCGTCGCGCGCACGGCAGCGCGGTTCGCATGCGCGGCTGCGGATTCGGTTCTCTACATGTGGACCACCATTCCGCACCTGTTCATCGCGTTGCAGGTGATGGCGCTGCGCGGCTTCACCTACAAGACGCAGCGGATCTGGAACAAGGTGCGCGCCGGCCATGCGCGCGGCTCCGGCTACTGGGTGACCGGCGAGCATGAGATTCTGCTGATCGGCACGCGCGGCAAGTTCAACGCGGCGCCGATCCAAGCGCACTTCCGATCCAATTTCGATGCGCCGGTCGGCGAACACTCGGAGAAGCCCGACCAGCAATACGAGCATGCGGAATTTCACTTTCCGAACCTGCCGAAAATCGAACTGAACGCGCGGCGGCGCCGTCCAGGCTGGGACGCCTGGGGGCTCGATGCGCCGGAGCAAGAACACCCCGTTTCGCCGTCTACCCCGATCGCGGCGAACGATGTGACGACCGAGGCGCCGGCGGGAGACGGCGTTCTGCGTACCTCGGTCGTCACCTTGATTCCCGAAGCGAAAGCGGACGTGCACGCGTTGCCCAGTGCTGACATGGCGACGCCAGGTATAGAACCGTCCGCGAGTAGGCTTGCCGGCGGGCGGACGCCGGCCGGAGGCGCGGCTGAGTTGCCTGCCGCGCCTCCACCCCTTGCAGGCGATGCGCACGGATGTCCTGCGCACGATGTGCCTGCCGGAGACGCGGCGCGTGATGCCGCTGCGTCTCCACTCTTCTCCGATGATCCGAAGCTGGTCGAGCTCGGCAAGCTTCGCGTTGTCAATCACGGCGATCGCGCCCAGGCCGCAAAGGTCGTCGCGGACCTGATCGAGCGCGGATACGCGTTCGAAATTCGCCCCGGCGATTGGGCGCTGACGCGGGCAGGGCTCGCGCGGGCCGAGGCGCTGCAGGCGGAGTTGGGATCGCCGCTCGCGCGGTTCGACGATCGCGGCACCGAGATTCCGAAGTTCCTGCCGGCGCGAAGTGCGGCGGACGATCTCGACGTGCCTGCGTTTCTGAAGCGCGACGCCAACAATGTCTCACCAGCAATGCAGGGAAGGAAGCAACCATGACGCTGCCCAAGTGGCTCGTGCGCCGGCTGTTCGCGCGCATGCGAAAGATTGCAGCATCACGCCCGCCGGATGTGCGCATCGGCAAGCCCGACGATGACTACATGCTGCGCTGGTGGGTGATCCCGCGCAATCGCTTCTTCAATATCTACCTGCACAACTTCCTGCGGTCGGACGACGACCGCGCGCTGCACGATCATCCCTGGCTGAACATGTCGTTGCTGCTCGATGGCCGGTACACCGAGCACACGATCGCAGATGGCGGTGTGCATCACCGTGTCGAGTACGCGGCCGGAGCGATCAAACTGCGCGGACCCAAATACGCGCACCGTGTCGAGCTGACGCACGGTTCCTGCTGGTCGCTTTTCATCACCGGTCCCGTGATGCGGGATTGGGGTTTTCACTGTCCGCAAGGCTGGCGGCATCACACGCAGTTCGTCGACAGGAGCAATTCCGGACAGATCGGTCGAGGATGCGACTGAGCAATAGGGGGAAAACATGGCACGGGAAACTATCCGCAGGATCGAGGCGAGGCATCGCGCGGAGCTGCGCCGCTTGAGCGAGGACCTGCGCGCCGCGGAGGATGGGAACGCGCGCTTGATCGTCGAGAAGTGCGATCTCGTCCGTCGGCAGATGGAGGCGCTCGATCTGAAGGATGACAGGATCGGCGAACTGATCCGCGGACACGCTGCTGCGCTCGCGGCGAAGGACGCGCGCATCAGCGAGTTGTTTCGTTCGAACAACGCGTATCAAGAGGAGGCCCGCGCGGCGCGCGCCGAAGTGCAGCAGCTGCAGCGCGCGCTCTCGGATGCATCCCGCGTTATCGCCACGCTCGGTCAGCGCGCTGTCCCATGACGCGGGCCGGGCGCCATAGCTGGACGCAGGAAGGGGTGCGCTACGCGCGCCACACCGATCGCGCCTGCTATGCGTGCGGCCTGATCAAGCGCACCCGCCACGAAGGCGGGCGCCACTGGATTGAATTCTGGCGGCCATCTTCGGATGCGTCGCCGAGCGCAGTCCGCGACGCATCCGGTCAGTATCTGGATCGCGTGCCGGGCAAGCACACGCCGGCATGTCCCGGCTCGCCGAACCAGCAAGGCCTTTCGTTTACGCCACCTCGCAACGTCATCACCAACGGAGATTCCTATGAAGCCGATCACTGACATTCTGCGTGAGTATCGAAACGGTCGCGCCGTCGACCTGTTGTCTTTGCAATTCAACGATTGCGTCCGCGCCGTCGACGCAACCGGAAAACCGGCCGAACTGACGATCAAGATCAAGATCGAGCCCGACAAGGGCGGCGGCTCGGGCAAGGAATTGTCGATCAAGCCGACGACGAAGATCCCGCAGCACGACATCCCGAAGGCGCAGTTCTTCTCCGATGCGAATGGCGACCTGCATCGTCAGGACCCGGCGCAGGGCCAGATGTTCCGCGACACCGACGACGATCGCACGGCGGGCCGCGCCTGATCGTTTCAGTCTTTCAGTACCTGCGTAATCAACCCCTCACACAACGAGCACTGTTGCCATGACCAAACAGACCAGCGCGGGCGATGCGCAGACGATCGCCGACCTTGCCGTGAAGGCGGCAGGCACGGCCACGACGATCACGTCCGCAACCGGGCGGGAATTCCTGATTCTGCCTGCGGAATTCGACTACCACGAAGTGACACCGGAGAATTCGCAAGACGTGCTCACTCCGAAGCGCATCAGGCAGGCCGTGATCCTGCAGAATGCCGACGCGCTAGTCGAGTACCTGAATCGGTTCAAGGGCGACGACTCCCTGCTGTTCGCCGATGTGCAGAAGAGCCTCGTGGTCGCGGCGATCGACTACCATGCCAAAGACAAGGCGTCACTCGTCACGCATCGCGCGTCACTGCAGCTTCCGTTCTCCGAGGAATGGAAAGTCTGGAGCGAAGTCAGCGGCAGGCTTATGCCGCAACTCGAGTTCGCACGGTTCGTCGAGGAGAATGCACCGGACATCAAGGCTCCGGATGCGGCAACCTTGATCGAAACCGTTCGCGACCTGCAGGCGCGCCGGTCGGTCAATTTCATCCAGGCGGTGCGCACGGCGAGCGACAACGAAAGCTTCGAGTTTACCGACAATACCGAAGCGCGCACCAAGGGCGGCGTTGAGCTGCCGACGAAGTTCTTAATCGAGATTCCGGTCTATTTCGGCGAGCCGGCCGGCGAAGTCCCGGCCTTCCTTCGCTGGAAGCTCGATGATGGGAAGCTTTTGCTCGGCATCAAGCTGAACCGGATGGAGCACATCCGTCAGGCTGCATTCAAGATGATCGTGACGTTCTTGCATGAGCGCACCGGCGTGCTGCCTGTATTCGGCGCCATCGGGGTCTGACCATGATCCTCGTGCCGCACCGGACCACGCCGAACCGCCGCCGTGAGCAGCTCGAACGCGTGCATGCGCTCGTGCGTGAGCAGCTTCAGGGCAAGCGGATCTGCAACCGGTGCGGCGCGACCTTCTCCTCCTATGCCGACAAGTGCGAAGCGAGCCTCGATGAAATGTGCCCGGGCGCACGCGCAATCGCCGACGCGACCGCGGACGCACGCAAACTGGTAGGGCTGAAATGACCGATCGTGCCGCCTATGACATGAGTTACTTCGCCGGCCCCGATGACGACGCCGGCGTCTCCTTCGATGATTTCATGATCGCGCTTGCTGTCTGGTCGTGGATGCGGCCGGGCAACAACTCGCCGACGGTTTCGGAAGCCGCCGATGTCTTCGGCGTGACTCACGATGTCATTCGGCGCGCGGTGAACGATCATCCGTGGATGCTGCTGGAGGGGCCGCCCGACGAGCCGCGCCGCCAGCGCATCGAGCACGACGGAGCCTGACTGATGAAAGGCTTCGCGATCCGCCAACCCTGGGCCTGGGCGATCTTCTCGCCGCCGGAAGGCTTGCGCAAAGACATCGAGAACCGCGAATGGCAGCCAACCAATCCGGGCCTCCGCTTTCGGGGGCGCTGTGTCATTCTCGCGACCGCGCATCCTGGCGACAGCAAGTGGTTCGATCGTTGGAGCGAATTCTGCGAAACCGTTCTGGCGATGCCGGGCGACACAGATGACGCCTGCAATCGCATTCCCGATTCAACCTCACTCGTATTTGGCGCGCTGATCGGCACCGTCGAGATCGTCGACGTCGTCACCGCGCATTCCTCGCCCTGGTTCTTCGGCCCGTATGGCCTCGTGTTGCGTGAACCGCGTCCGTTCAAAAACCCGATCCCGTATAAGGGCGCGCTCGGTTTCTTCGACGTGCCCGACAGGATCCTGCCGCACGCTTGAGACATGACCGTTTACGTTGACGACATGCGCGCCCGGTTCGGCCGGATGACCATGTGCCACATGATCGCCGACAGCGATGACGAATTGCACGCGATGGCCGACCTGATCGGCGTCAAGCGTAAGTGGCACCAGGCGCCGCCGGCGCACGACTCTCACTATGACATCGCGTTGAGCAAACGCGCGAAGGCGGTTGCGGCCGGCGCGGTCGAGATCACGCTGCGCCAATGCGCGGCGATGTCCGCCTATCGACGCATGACGCAGTTGCCGCTGCCAAAGCCGCACATGGCTGAGCTGATGTTCGCGAACTTCATCAAAGCAAGAAACGAATTGGGGAGGGGGTAGGCTTGCGGGAACTGATCGTTGACAACTTCGCGGGCGGCGGGGGCGCGTCCACTGGCATTGAAATGGCGCTCGGCGTCTCGCCGGACTATGCGATCAACCACAGTTCGGTTGCGCTGGCCATGCACGAGGTCAATCACCCGGCAACCGTGCATCTTTGCAACAATGTCTGGAAGGTCGATCCCGACGAGATCGACGGTCCGATCGGGCTGGGTTGGTTTTCGCCGGACTGCAAGCATTTCAGCAAAGCAAAAGGCGGCAAACCGGTCGAGAAGGGTATCCGCGATCTGGCCTGGGTCGTCGTGCGCTGGGCGCGCCGCCGGAAGGGCGGCCCGCGTGTCATCATTCTGGAGAATGTTGAGGAGTTCTCGACGTGGGGACCGCTCGCCGAAGACGGCCGGCCGTGCCCTGACCGGAAAGGACTGACGTTCAAGCGCTGGGTCGGCGAACTGCGGCGGCTCGGCTACAAAGTCGAATGGCGCGAACTTCGCGCGTGTGACTACGGCGCGCCAACCATCCGGAAGCGGCTCTTCCTGATCGCCAGGCGCGACGGTGAGCCGATCGTCTGGCCGGAGGCGACGCACGGCGATCCGAAAAGCGCGGCCGTGCTTTCGGGCATGCTCAAGCCCTGGCGGACGGCGGCGGAAATCATCGACTGGTCGATTCCTTGTCATTCGATCTTCCTAACGCCGGAGGAAGCACGCACCGTCGGCGTCAAGCGGCCGTTGGCGCCAGCCACGATGGCGCGCATCGCCAAAGGCGTGAAACGATATGTGATCGATGCGGCCCGGCCCTACATTGTCAACCTGACGCATCAGGGCGGCGATAGGGTCGAGAGCCTTGACGAACCGCTCGCGACGATCACCGGTGCGCATCGTGGCGAGAAGGCGCTGGCGATGCCGTTCGTCACGGCCGCGCAGCAGGGCGGAAGCCTGCGATCGCTTGACGAACCGATCCACACCATCACGGCATCCACCAAAGATCAGAACCAGGTCGCCGTGCCGTTTGTAACAGGCGTTGGCGGCCGCATGGGGCAAACGGCCCCGCGAGGCGCCGACCAGCCGGTCCAGACAATTACGGCGAAGGCGGATTCGGTTGTGATCTCGCCGCACCTGATGACGATGCGCGATGCGCAGAAACCGTTCAACGAGGCCGACAAGCCGACGCACACGATCACCGCTGGCGGTGCCCGGCTTCACCTGGTCGCTGCATTCCTTGCCCAGCACAACGTTTCCCGAGGCGAACAGAATCCGGGCCGCGACGCGCGTGAGCCGGTTTCCACCATCCTGCAGACCGGCTCGCATCAAGGGATCGTTGCGGCGAACATGGTCCGGCAGTTCGGCACCGGAGTTGGATCGCCGATGGATGAGCCGGCGCGCACCGTGATGGCGGACGGCGGCGGCAAGACGCAGCTTTCGGCGGCGTTCCTGTCGAAATACTACGGGCCGAATGTCGGGCAGGATGCCGACGCGCCGCTACACACCGCGACTGAGAAGCCGCGCTTCGGCCTCGTCATCGTATCGATTGATGGCGAGCCATATGTGATCGCTGACATCGGCCTGCGCATGCTCACACCGCGCGAGCTTTTCCGCGCGCAAGGGTTCCCAGAATCCTACGTGATCGACCGGAAGCCGGACGGGTCGCCGATCTCCAAGACCGAGCAAGTCTCGAAGTGTGGCAACAGCGTCTCGCCGCCGATGGCTGCCGCACTGGTCAAGGCCAACTTCGCGCCGCGCGATGTGGCGTTCGACGGCGATCGCGGCAGCTATTTCCTGGAGGCGGCGGAATGACAGCGCCGACGCGTCCGGTTCTTCGCTGGCACGGGAGTAAGTGGAAGATCGCTCCGTGGGTCATTGATCATTTCCCCCAGCACCGCGTTTATGTCGAGCCGTTCGGCGGGAGCGGTGCGGTTCTTCTTCGGAAGCCCCGCGCAAATACGGAAATCTACAACGATCGCGATGGCGACGTTGTGAACTTATTCCGCGTTCTTCGTGAGCGACCTGACGCGCTTTCGCGAGCATTGTCGCTGACGCCATTCAGCCGGGACGAATACGACTCGCTTTATGAGACGATCGAGGATCCACTAGAGCGCGCGTGGGCGCTGGTGGCGCGTTCGTTCATGGGAATGAACTCCAAGGGAGCCTTGGAGAAAAGCGGATTTGATACCCGCGTGAATCCCGACGGGTTCATTTCGCGACTTCGATCGCTCATCGCCGTGCCTGACGAAATTGCGGCTGTGGCACTTCGTTTTGCGCACGTTGTGGTCGAGAACGACGATGCACTTCGCGTCATTGAGAGGTTCGATAGGCAAGACGCGTTGATCTACTGTGATCCGCCGTATGCCTTGGAGACGAGAAGCGGCAAGTACTATCGTCACGAGCTATCCAACAGTGCGCATCGGAAGCTGATTGAGAAGCTTCGCACTGCCAATGGCATGGTGGTCCTCTCTGGTTACGCCACGGCTCAATATGACGACGCGCTCGCGGATTGGAGACGGGTCCAGACGGATGCCCTGACGGATGGGGCCGCACGCCGCGTCGAAACTCTTTGGATCAATCCAGCCTGTGCCGCCGCGCTCGATCGCGAGGGCAAGGCCGCGCAACAACTTGAAATGATGGTGGGGTGAGGTGAGCACACGACTTTCAATTATTCCGGCTGGGGCGGTCACCGACCGCAATCTTGAGCCGCGCGACCTGCAGGTGCTCTGCTTGCTCGGCCGCCATACCGATCGCGCCGGCTGGTGCGTGCGCAGCCAGGTGAAGATGGCGGCGGAGATCGCCTGCGCCCGGTCCTCGGTGCAGCGTTCGCTCGAACGGCTCGTCGATGCTGGTTGGGTGCAGAAGAAACAGCGCGGCGTGCCGGAAGGAGCGGAGCCGGGTCAGCCAAGCGCATCCTATGCCTATCGGGTGATCCTGGATCGAGACGACTACGCCTTCACGTCGGCGACGCGGGATGATGGCGAAAGCCATGCTGAGAATGCAAATCACGATGGGGGGTGCCCACCGGTGGGCACCCCCTCCGGTGCCGAGGGTGCCCAGCCAGGTGGGCGCCCGGGTGCCCACCCTGGGCGGGCACCGGGTGCCCACGTATGCGTGGGCACCAATAACGACCCCTTAGAACGACCCCACCTTGAACGTGAGAGAGATGCGCGCGCGCGAGCCGAAAGGAAAGCGATGTTCCTTGCTGCGTTCGAGGCGCGGTGGCCGACTGCGGCCAGCGACAGCCGGCAACGCACGGCCTACGCAGCGGATGCGCTGACCGAAGACGAGGAGCGAGAGGCGCTCGAAGGCATCGGTCCGTTCATCGAACATCACAAGCGGACCGGCCGAAAGGGCTTTCCGGCGGGGGCAACCTACCTTGAGGAGAAGCGCTGGACGCTGCTCAAGCAGGCCGCAACTTCGCAGGAAGGCGGCTATCACGCGGCGGACAGCGCGGAGGTGCGCGCGATCGGCGTGCTGCACGAGATCGCAGGAAAATCCTCGTTCTTCCACAGCGTGATCAAGCGGCCCGGCCAGCCGCAGGTCTACTACCGCATCGCTGTCGAGCCGCGGCTGCTCGCGCTTTCGACCGCGCCGCCGGCGTCCGACTGGGTGGCGCTCGACCGGCAGCAGGCTGCGGCCTGGGACGCGTACCTGCAGACGTACATGACCGTGCAGACCCGCCATCGCCTGCAGGAAGGCGCACGGGCACCCTGGGCCTGGCCGCCTCGGAAAGACGGATCGCTCTCGCCTGCGGCGCCGCCGGGCGAGATCAGCGACGACGATGCTGATGCGTTGGCCAATGAAAGGCTGCGATGACGATGGTGCTGAAGATTGGGGACTTCGTTGACTTCGTCGATTGTGCCGGCGACGTGCTTGCGATGCCGGTGCCGCACCGCTGGTACCTCTTGCGGACGCATCCGAACAAGGAATTCGTGGTGTTCGGCGGGCTCTTTCGACGCGGCTTCACGGCCTATGTGCCGAGCTTCCAGGCGTCACGGCCGACCGGTCGGATGGAAAACGGCAAGCGGCACATGCGCACGCTGACGCGGCCGGTGTTCCCAGGCATCGTATTCGTGCCGGATTTCGACGCCAATCTCGACGCGCTGCGACTTGTCGACGGCGTGGTCGGCTTCGTCAAGTTCGGCGAGGAGCGGGCTTCGATGTCGGTCGGAATGATGGCCGACGTGCGCCGCCTCGAAACGTTCATGAACCTGCCGCCGAAAGCGCAGAAGGGCTGGGCGCCGACGATTGGTTCGCTCGTTCGGGTGACCGTCGCTCACAACGTATCGTTGACCGGGCGGATCGAGAGGCTTGACGGACAGGGCCGACTCAGAGTGTTGATCGACGCCATGAAGCGCGAGATCGCGGTGACTGCTACCGTCGATCAGGTCGAACCAGCATAGCCGCGTGGCGGTGACGATGGTTCGGCGGCAGGGCTAAAGCCCGGCGGCGCAGGTGGTCAGCCCTTCGTGGCGACTGCCCCGCGCAGAGCGTTGACCAGCAGCCCCGGCATCGTCCGGGGCTTTGTTGTTTCAGGACATAGGTTGCGCGGCCACAACCGTCGGCGTGGCCGCTGCCCTCCTTGGGCGTTTCCTCCCTAGACTAGAGGCCGCAGGTGCGAGAGCGCTTGCGGCCTTCTTTCTGTAGGATGAGCGCACCTTGGAAACGCTGGTACAAGACGGCGCGCTGGGCTGCGCTTCGGCTTCGCATCTTCCTCCGCGATCACTTCACATGTGCCGCATGCGGGCGCGTCGAGGGGAACACCGCGCTGCTGGTCTGCGATCATCGAAAGCCACATCGTGGTGACGAGCGATTGTTCTGGGATGAGGCCAACCTGCAGACGCTCTGCCAGAGCTGTCATAACGGACTGAAGCAGCGACAAGAGCAGAGCAGCCTGCATCAGCGCGGAGTCTGGCACTGATCAACTCCAGGGGGGAGGGCGGGTCAAAAGTCCACGAAACCGCGCGCGTCCGGACCGGCCTAGGGCTCATTCAGAGGTTTTTTTCTTGGCAGACAGAATTTTCGACCTGTTCGGCGATGAGCTGCCGGCTAATTGGGGCCAACGCGGCAGACCCGAGCACGTCGCTTCACAGCAAAACCGTAACAGAGTCAGTCTGTTGGTTGCGCTCGGCTGGAGCAATGCGCGGATTGCTGCAGCGTTGTTCATCACGCAACCGACACTTCGTAAGCATTATTTTTCAGAGCTTAAGTATCGCGAGGTTGCGCGCGATCGGCTGATCCTGAACCTCGGCATGAAGCTGTGGGAGCAGGTTCGGGACGGCAATGTCGGCGCGATGAAGGAGTTCCAGAAGTATCTGGAGCGTAACGACCTGATGACATTCGGGCAGACTGCGCCGCCGTCGCAACCCGACAAGCCTGTCAAGGAACAGAAGCTCGGAAAGAAGGAGGCAGCCAAGGTTGCCGCGCACCAGCCTGATACCGGCTCGACGCTCGGTCAGCTTATGGCACATCGTCAGCAGGTGAACTGAGTCCGTGATGTGGGACCTGAGCTGTCCAGATTGGGCGGATCGGCTACGGGTCGGACAGCCGATTATTCCGACATTGCCGCTGATCAACTCTGAGGCCGATCTGGCGCTGCGGATCTTCGACGAGTTGCAGCTACCGGACGTGCCTGGCACGCCGAAGATGCGCGACGCCTGCGGCGATTGGTTTCGGATGATCGTTCGTGTCGCGTTCGGGTCGTGGGACCCGGCCGCCAAGGTTCGCTTCATTCGCGATATTCTTGCGATGCTGCCCAAGGGACAGTCCAAGACGACTTACTGTGCGGCTCTGCTGCTTGTCGCCTTACTGATGAACCGGAGACCGCGCGCCGAAGCGTTGTTCATCGGGCCAACGCAGGCGATATCGGACAACGCCTATGACAAGGCGGTCGGCATGATCGAGTGCTCGCGCGACCTGAAGCGCCGCTTCCGGACGCGGGATCATATCAAGACGATAGTCGATCTCACGACGGAAACAGAGCTGAAGGTCAAGACGTTCGATACGAACATCCTGACTGGCACCATTCTGATCATCGCGCTGCTCGATGAGCTTCATCTGCTTGGCCGGAACGTGAACACGACGAAGGTCCTGCGTCAGGTGCGTGGCGGCCTGGAGAAGACGCCCGAGGGTTTGCTGATTATGACGACGACGCAGAGCGATGAAGCTCCAGCCGGCGCGTTCAAGGATGAGCTGAAGTTCGCCCGCAAGATGCGGGACGGAGCTTTCCGGGGAAAGCTCGTGCGGCCAATGCTGCCGATCTTGTACGAGTTTCCGCCGGAGATCGCATCAACGCCGGTCAAGTGGCAGGACCCTGATAACTGGGGCATGGTGATGCCGAACCTTGGCCGATCGGTACATCTGCAGAGCCTCGTCGCTGATTGGCACTCGGAGCGTGAGAAGGGTGACCATGCCGTGAAGGTGTGGGCGTCCCAGCACCTGAATATCGAAATCGGCGTCGGTCTCGCGGACGATGGCTGGCGCGGCGCCGACTATTGGGATGAGCGCGCGGATACCACTCTGACGCTTGATGAGTTGATCCGGCGTTCGGAGGTCGCGACCGTCGGTGTGGATGGCGGCGGCCTGGATGATCTGTTCGGCCTCTGCGTCATCGGGCGCGAGAAGGGGACGCGTCGCTGGTTGGTCTGGAGCCATGCATATGCGCATCCGAAAGTCATGGAGGTCCGCAAGGATATCGCGGCGCGGCTGAAGGACTTTGAGAAGGAGGGTTCGCTGACGTTCTGCGAGGTCTCCGAGTATGTGCGCAAGATCGCGGACATCGTCATGCGATTGTTCGAGGCCGGATTGCTGCCGAAGAAGGATGCGGTCGGCTTCGACCCGAACAATATCGCCGCATTCATCGATGAATTGGCCTCTCGTGGCGTCGCCGGTGAGATGTTGCGCCGTCTTCTGCAAGGGCCGGCGCTCTCTCCGGCGCTCTGGGGTCTTGAGCACAAGCTCAGCGATGACACGCTGTCGCACTCCGGGCTTGAGCTGATGCAGTGGGTCGTCGGCAACGTGAAGGTCGAGGTCAAAGGTAACGGCAACATGGCGACCAAGCAGGCTGCCGGCCGGGCGAAGATCGATCCATTTATCGCGATGCTCTGTGCCGCGATCCTCATGAGCTGGAATCCGACAGCGGTCGGGCTCACCGTGTACGGGCAGCGCGGCATACTGATGGTGTGATGGATGAAACTGCTCGATTGGTTCCGTCGCCCCGTCAATGCGTCGCATGCCGTGCGCGCGATGGCCGGTGACTCGGCAGAGTTCTACGGCTTCGATGATCCGCGATTCTTGGAGTTCATTCGGCGCGGCGGGTCGGGGATGACCGAGGCCGGCATTGCCATCACGCCAAAAACCGCCCTGAAGAACCCAACCGTTCTTCGGTGTGTTTCGCTTCATGCGTTCTCGCTCGGCATGCTTCCGCTGCACCTCCTGAACCGGAGAACTGGCGAGAAGGCAGTGGATCATCCACTCTTTCGCATTCTGCATCGTCGTCCGAACGCCTGGCAGACGGCGTTTGAGTTCAAGTCATTGATGCAGCAGCGCGTGCTCGGCGCGAGCGATGATGGATCGCGCGGCGACGCTTTTGCGTTGATCGTGCGAAGCGGCGACCGGGTCCTTCAACTCGTGCCGCTTCCGACCAGTCTTGTGCGCCCGCGCCAGAAGAATGACTGGTCGTTGGAGTATGTTTTCCAGCGTCCGGAAGGTGGCGAGGTTGTCCTCCAGCAGCGCGATATCTTTCATCTGCGCTGTGGCTTGTCCGAAGACGGGATCTCCGGCCTGTCGATGGTCAAGCAGGCGGCGGAGGCAATCGCCCTGGCCATCCAGACTGAGAAGGCGGCGGCGCGCCTGTTTCGGAACGGAATGCTAGTCGGCGGCGCGCTCTCGCATCCGCAGAAGCTGTCGCCTGAAGCGTATGAGCGGCTCAAATCCAGCATGGAAGAGCGGCTGAGCGGGGCCGACAACGCTCACAAGTGGATGATCCTCGAGGAGGGGATGGCACCGACCCAGTTCTCACAGACGGGTCGGGACAGTCAGCACCTCGAGCAGCGCAAATATCAGAACGAAGAAATCTCGCGCCCGTTCGGCGTGCCGCGGCCCTTACTGAACGTTGATGATACGTCGTGGGGGTCCGGAATCGATGTGCTGGGCCAATTCTTCGTGCGGTTCGGCCTCAATCCCTGGTTCGAAGCGTGGCAGCAAGCCATTGAGCGATGCCTGCTGACCGATCGGGAGGTCGATCTGTATGAGGCCAAGATCAATGCAGGCGCACTGCTGCGTGGCTCAATGAAAGATCAGGCTGAGTTCTTTGCGAAGGGACTCGGCGCCGGCGGCCACCAGCCGTTCTTGCACCCAGACGAAGCGCGCGAATGGCTTGACCTGCCGCGGCGTGACGATCTCCCGAAGCCAATGGGACAGAAGGATCAGAGCAATGAGCCTTAGAAAACTTCCCGAAGTCCGGGCCTTTCAGAAGCCCGATTGGCTGAACTTCGAGGCGCCGGATCAGAATGTCGACGCATTCGATCCGTCCGTTGTTTCCGCTGCAGAGAATGACTCGGCCGAGATTTCGATCTACGGCCAGATCGGCATCGATCCGATCACCGGCGGTGATAATTCGGAACGCCGCATCGCCGCCGCACTTCGCTCGATAGGCAAGCGGGATATCACCGTTAGCATCAATTCGCCGGGCGGAAATTTCTTCTCTGGCCTCTCGATCTACAACTTGTTGCGCGCGCATCCCGCCAAGGTGACTGTCAACGTCATCGGCATGGCGGGCTCCGCGGCGTCGGTGATCGTGATGGCAGGCGACAGAATCCTGATGGCAGACGGCTCGTTCATTATGGTCCATAACGCGTCTGCGGTTGTCATCGGAAACAAGTTCGACGCAAAGGATGCGGCCGAGCTGCTTGCCGAAGTCGACGACGCGATGGCGCAGATTTACGCGGCCCGTGCCGGCGTCGAACCGAAAGTAGCGGCAGCGTGGATGGATCGCCGCCGCGGCGATGGAACGATGTTCAATGCGGCGTCGGCGATTGAGAGCGGGCTCGCCGATGAGCGCCTTGCTGCCGATGCAGTCAAGGTGAACGCTGATGTCGCAAAGAGTGTGCCGCGCGAACGCATCCTGGAAAATGCGCTCGTCGCGGCGGCGAATATGTCTCCGCAGGACGCCAAGGCGTTCATTGCGGACATCAAATCCGGTACGCGCGATGCTCCGGTCAACGTCACGCGAGATGCTGACGAAGTGAGGGCTGCCCTGCTGCAGCTGATGTCAACAATTCGGTCATAACCGAGAGGATTCAATCAATGACCAAGCATGTCTCGACCCGCGCGCTGATGCGTGGGGCTGTCACCGTTCGTGCCGATGCGAGCGACGTCAAGTCGCTGATCACCGCGCTGAACAAGGACTGGGAAGCCTTCAAGGCCACGATGGCCGACAAGGACAAGGAGCTTCTGAAGAAGTTCGACGACGTCGTCACGACCGATAAGCTTGAGAAGATCAATTCCAGCGTCGGCGAGCTGCAAAAGGCGATCGACGATGCCAATGCGAAGATCGCCGCGATGTCGGTCGGCGCCGGCGGCAAGGGCGAGGTGAAGGACAAGGAGTACACGGACGCG
This sequence comes from Afipia sp. P52-10, assembly GCF_000516555.1. NCBI lineage: Bacteria > Pseudomonadati > Pseudomonadota > Alphaproteobacteria > Hyphomicrobiales > Nitrobacteraceae > Afipia > Afipia sp. P52-10. The sequence continues at coordinate 448,648 of NZ_AZSJ01000007.1, forward strand.
TTCCGCGCTCACTTCCGCAAGGGCGACATCCAGGCGGCGCTGAACAAGGGTGCGGATGCGGAGGGCGGCTATCTCGCGCCGATCGAATGGGATCGCACCATCACCGACAAGCTGGTGCAGGTCTCGCCGATGCGACAGATCGCGTCGGTCCAGAACATCTCGACCGCTGGTTTCACCAAGCTGTTCAACTTGCGCGGCACTTCGTCCGGGTGGGTTGGCGAGACCGCGGCGCGGCCGCAGACTAACACGCCGCAGTTCGGTTCGATGACGTTCACGCCCGGCGAGATCTACGCCAACCCGGCTGCCACCCAGGCGATGCTGGACGACGCGGAGATCAACCTCGAGGCTTGGCTGGCTTCAGAGGTCGAAACCGAATTCGCCTACCAGGAGGGCTTGGCGTTCATCTCGGGCGACGGCACCAACAAGCCGCGCGGGCTGCTGACGTTCGTCACCGGCGGCTCCGCGGCGGCCGTCAATCCGCTCGGCGCCATCCAGCTCAAGACCGCAGCGTCGGCGACGGCAGTCACATCTGATGAGTTGCTGGACCTCGTCTATATGCTGCCGTCGGCGTTCACGCAGGATGCGCGGTGGATCATGAACCGGTCCGTGCTGGGTATCGTTCGGAAGCTGAAGGATGGTCAGGATAACTACCTGTGGCAGCCGTCCTACGTCGCAGGCCAGCCGTCGCAGATCGCCGGCTATCCGGTGACCGAGATGCCCGGCATGCCGAACATGGCGGCGAGCGCGTTGCCGATTGCGTTCGGTGATTTCCGGCGCGGCTATCTGATCGTCGATCGCGTCGGCGTCCGTGTTCTTCGCGATCCGTACTCCAACAAGCCGTATGTGCATTTCTACACGACCAAGCGCGTCGGCGGTGGAGTCCAGAATCCGGAGACGATCAAAGCACTGAAGATGGCGGCTTCCTGATCGCTTTCTCGATCGACGCGGGCGGGCGATAGTGGCCCGCCCGTGGGCTTTCCTCCAAGGGTTGAAGGAGATTTGTGCATGTCCAAGAACAAGGCGCCGGTGCCTGCTACCGTTTCATCCGGCCAGTCACAGCAACAGGTCGAGGCGGCGGCCAATGCGGCGGAGCCGGCGGCCGACGGCAACCTGGTTACGCCTGCCGATCCGAAGAAGCCGGAGGTCGACTCGGCTCAAGAGTTCAGCCACGAGCAGCTGACGGCGTTCGGCCTCGATCCGGCGCCGTACGGCTTTGTGACGAGAAGCTAAACCTGCGATGCGTCTGGAACTCACAACGCCACCCACGGCCGAGCCGCTGTCCGTCGCGGAGGTGCGACAGTGGCTTGGCATCGGATCGGATGTCGCCGATGCCGTCGTCGCGGCCTATATCCGGGCCGCGACGATGCAGATCGACGCGTGGTCTGGCTTCCTCGGGCGGGCGTTGATCGAGCAGACCTGGACGCTGTACCTGCCTTGCTTCGCGCGCCACCTGCCGCTGCCAATTCCGCCCGCCCGCTCGATCGAAAGCATCAAGTATGTCGATCCGGAGGGCGTCGAGCAGACACTCGACCCCGAGCGATACACGTTGCTGCCTGGCGCTCCTGAAACGGTCATCGCGGCCTATGGTCAATCCTGGCCAGCGCATCGTCTGCAGCCTGACGCCGTGCGTATTGCGTTTGTTTGTGGTTACGGCCCGGATGGCTCCGCAGTCCCCGAGAACATACGAATGGCAATCTGCCTGCAGGTCTCGGCGCTTCGATCGCTCAGCGAGAGAAACCTGTTCCTGAGCGAGGATACGGTCGAGGGCATCGGCACGCAGCGTTTCGTGGTCAGCGCAGCGGCCGGAAACGCCTTGAGCTCAGCCGCTCAGGCGCTGCTTGAACCATATCGTGTGATCCGCGTATGACGCCCGACCAGGCCATTACCATGCTCGACCGGCAGATTGCGGCCCACGGCCAGACGGTCGCGTTTAAGCGCCTGGTCGGCACGGGGCCGACGGCGGAGCATCAGGGCGGTGATGTCTCGATCCAGGCTCATGTGCGGACGCTGCGCGAGGATGAACTGATCGCCGGCATGACGCAGAACGACCTGATGGTCATTGTCTCGCCGACGGGGCTTGCAGCGTGGCCGTTCGGCATTCCGAAGAAGGGCGACAAGGTCGTGGTCGATGGCGTCGACCACAATATCGAGCTGCCGCAGCCGATCAACGTCGCCGGCACGCTGGTGAGGCTAAACCTGAAGGTGAAGGGGTGATGGCGATACGCACCCGCATCGAGCCGATCGACCGGGATATTCAGTTCCTGATCAACGAGGAGCTTTCGCCGGCGGGTCGGAGCGCTGCGCTTGCGCAGTACGCGCGCGAGCAGTTCCAAGAGGCGCAGGCGATCAACCGCCGCGCGCTCGGCCGCACGCCGGACCACGAGACATTCGTCGATGGCGCCCGCACGGAGGCTGTCGAGCGCGTCCGGCCGGATGGCACGGTCGTGTTCGAGTTCGAGCTGCTCGACGACTTGTTCGGCTATATCGACCTGCTGCTGATCACGCATTCCCCGCGGAAGTCGGGACGCTATCAGCGCTCACATGTTCTGCTCGCCGACGGCGCGGCCATCGATCCGGATGCCGACGAGTTGCCGAAGGCCAGCGAGTTCGTGGTCATCAACACGCAACCCTATGCGCGCAAGATCGAGCGCGGCCAGTCTGCGCAGGCGCCGGACGGAGTTTATCAGGTGGTCGCTGCTCTCGCCGCGCGCCGGTTCGGCAACATGGCATCCATCAAGTTCAGCTATCGAGTGCCGCTGTTCGGTGACGTCGACACCTGGGCGAATAAGACGTCAATGAGCCGAAACAAGAAACAGACGATGGATGAGGCAAAGCGCGGCGAGTGGCTTCGCCGTCAGCCCGCGATCGTCGTCAGGCTTTACTGATGGCACATGCGAATGTGATTGCAGCCTTCCGGGCTCGCCTCGCTGCGAATTGGTCACGCTGCGCGGTGAAGGACGACAACAACACCCTCCAGGAGCCGCCGGCACCGCCCTTCATCGAGGTGCTGTTTCCGGTGGCGAGCGCCCAGCAGATGAGCGTCGGCGCTCCTGGTGCCAATCTGTGGCGCGAGGAGGGTGGTTGCCTCCTGGTCCTGAACATTGAGCGCGGAGCGGGCGCGAAAGACTGGGCGCCCTGGGCCGACGAACTGGCCGCCATCTTCCGCGGAAAGAACTTCGACGGCGTCCAGACCTTCGCGCCGACCTCGGCCGAGTTCGAAAATTCGAATGAAGACGGCAATTTCTACCAGATCGGCGTTGCCATCACCTACCAGTACGACCTGATCGGCTGAGCCGGTCGCATCTCACATCGGAGAAAGACAGATGACCATTGCTTCCGGCAGCGGCCGCCGCGTCGCGTACATCGCAGAGACCGTGTTCGGCACCACGCCGGCAACGCCCGCGTTCAAGACCTTGCGGATCACGGGCGGCGGACCGCGCACGACCAAGCAGACCGCGACGTCCAACGAGATCCAGGCGGACCGCAATGTTCGCGACGAGATGCTGCTCGGCGTCGACGTCGCCGGCCAGTACAACTTCGAACTGACCTACGGAACCTTTGACGACCTGATTGCCGGCGTCATGTTCAGCGACTGGGCTTCGGACGTCATCAAGAACGGCGTCGTGCAGAAGTCGTTCACGTTCGAGGAATTCCTCGAGATGGGCGCGACCGACAGCTTCTCGCGCTTCACCGGCTGCATGGTCAGTCAGATGACGATTCAGATTGCGGCACGCGCCGTGATCACCGGCACGATCAACGTCATGGGCCAGAAAGAAACGCTCGGGACGTCAATCCTCGCCGGCGCAACCTATGCGCCGCCGCCGGACACGCCCGTCTCGACGTCGTCGGCGAACGTGGCGTCGCTGACCGTGGCCGGCGGCACGCCGAAGGTCCGGTCCCTGTCGATCGACATCAACAACAACCTGCGCACGCGCACGGTCGTCGCTTCGAAGTATTCGGAGCAGTTCGGCTCCGGCCGTTTCGAAGTAACCGGCACGCTGGAGTGCTATTTCGAGAGCAACGAGCTCTATCAGTCCGTGCTGGACCATGGCGGCGGCGCGCTGTCGTTCGTCGTCGGCAACGCGACCGAGGAGCAGTACCAGTTTGACCTGCCGAAAATCATCTTCGGCAATGGCGAGCGCCAGGCTGGCGGCAACGACGATGACGTCATGGTCTCGATCCCGTTCCGCGCGGTCTACGACGAGACTGAGGCCTGCACGCTCAAAATCACGCGCGCGGTCGCCTAATTCTTTCATCAGCAACACAAGGTACTGATTTATGAAGCTTTCTTCGCTGAAAGTGAATTCGGCGCGTGCGGAGCAGGGTGCCTGGATTGGCGATATCCCGGACCTGCCGGGCGTGCGGTTTAAGGTGCGTGGTTTCGGTAATGCCGATGACCGGCGCATCCAGGCGCAGGAGATCGAGAAGGTCCCGCGCCACCTGCGCCAGCGCGGCCGCATTCCCGAAGAGGATCAGGATCGCATTCTGAATGCGCGGATCAAGGGCGCGCTCCTGCTCGATTGGGATGGCCTGACCGGTGACGACGACACGCCGCTGTCGTTGTCGCCGGAGATCCTCGACAAGGTCCTGTCCGACCCGGACTATCGCCTGCTGCGCGAGGCGATCATCTGGGCGATCCGGATCGTCGCCGAAGACGACAGCGAGACCGCAGAGGCCGACGCAAAAAACTGATCGAGGCCCTCCGCTGGCACCGGAATTGGGGCGACAAGCTCGACTGGCTTGTCGACATGTCCAGCGAGGAGGGCGCCGATCTTAAGGCGCTGGCAGAGCGGGTCGAGGTCGAGCCGCATCTGAAATGGGTGTGGGACGCCTTCCGCGCCCTGAATAGGGACCGGCAGATCGGCATCGATGGTGTCGGGCCGATCTTCTGGTCGTCTATCGATGCCTATGCGCGGCGATACCGCGTTACAGGCGATCGGTTCGAACGATTGGTTGGATTGATCAGGGCCATGGATGACGAGTGGCTGACCGTTCGGGACTAGCTTTTCTTCAAGTGCGGGCATGAGGTTGTAATGAACGATAGGTTGGCCGCTGCCTCGTCCAGCTTTTGTCGCGCATCGGGTCGCGAGACATCGAAATTGTTCAAGTCGCTAAGCTGCGTTAGCTGCCCGTTTGATGGGTCGAAGGCAAAAACGCGAAACCCGGTGAACCCGCCATATCCATTCTTGGCGTTCAACTTGCCGCAGACGCGCCCGTCCTTTCCCATTTCGAGTTCGATCACTTGGGCGCTGAAGGGGTCGTTCAGCGAAGAACGTAGCGCACCAAAGAGCTTGGCCTGCTGATCTTCGCCGATGCGTTTGCTTGATCCATCCATAACGGATTGAGCGGATGCGGCGAGCGGGCTCGCGATCAGCACTAACGCCAGAAGCGCACGATACATGGCTACTACCTCCCTACAGACCATTAAGCGATTGACCGTCGAAGGTCGCACGATCGGGGTCAACGAGGCAACCGCCTCGCTGACCGCGCTTTCGCGCGCCCAGACGTCGGTTGCGCAGACTGCTGACGGAATGGCGGTCGCGACCGAGCGGTCGTCGAAGCGGCAGCTTTCCTTGGCTGCCGCTGTCGATCGGCAGCGCATGTCTGATGATCTCGCGTTCAAGATGCGCGCGCAGGCCGAGCGTGCGATGCGCACCTACGATGCGGCCCTTAAGCAGGGTGTGATCACGCTCGACGAGCACGCGGCCGCGCAGGAGCGCGTGCGCGTTAAGTTCTCAGCGTTCGGGCAGGCTGCAGATGGAATGGGCAAATCGGTCGGTCTGGCCCGTTATGAACTGATCAACCTTGGAAGGCAGGCGCAGGACGTCGGTACCATGCTTGCCATGGGTGCCAGCCCTATGCAGGTGTTCACATCTCAGGCCGCGCAGATCTTCGACATCTTTTCGTCCAGCCAGGGCACACTGCGCGGCTTCTTCGGGCAAATGGCGAGCGGCCTGTCGAGCATGATTACGCCAGCGCGGCTCGCCTTTGGAGGCATCGCAACCGGGGCCATTGCCGCGGCTGCGGCTGTGAACTCCTATCTGGAGACGCAGCGTCAGGTATCCATGGCTTTGACCGGAATCGGCCGGGCGAGCGGTGCGACGATCGGCGGAATCAACAGCATCGCCAATCAAGGCTCGTCGACGTTCGGGCTGTCAATCGGCGAGGCGCGCGATCTCGCATCCGCGCTTGCGGCGACCGGCCGGATTGCGAACGACAATATCCTGCCGATCGTCAAGATGGGCAAGGATATCGCCTACGCCTTCGGCGTCGATGCGACCGAGGCGACGAAGCTCTTGGCGCAGTCGTTCGCCGATCCTGCGCGCGGCGCTGAGACGCTGAATGCGCGGCTTGGCTTCATGGATGCGGCCATGAAGCGCAACATCGATAATCTGGTCGCACAGAACCGACTTTGGGATGCCCAGCGTGTGTTGATCCAGGGCGCACAGAGTGGCCTTGTCGGTGTATCGGATGCCGCGTCTGGTATTGCGAGTGGGTGGACAGCCGTAACGAATGTTCTAGGCAATGTCTGGGATAAATTTGGTGAAGTCGTTGCACGGGCGGTCAGCCTGCAACGGATCGACCTTTCGGAGCAGTTGGAGAGGGCGAACGCGCGACTTATTCAGTTGAACGTTGAACAGGAGCGTTTTCTAGCAACCGGCTTGAGTAGCGGATTGCAATTTCAAGGGGATCGCACGGAGGCAATCCGACAGCAAATCAAGGCGATCAACGAAGTAAACCAGAAGCTCGGCGAGCAGGCGGCTGCTACCGCCCGAGTCCAGGCGGCTCAGCGATCTTTTTCGGACGAGGCATTGATCCGCAACCTCGTCCCCGAGATCGCCCAGCGTGAGCAGTTGAACAACCAGCTAGAGCAGATGGAGCGCATCTTTCAGTCGCTTGCCAACGACGAAGGGGCAGGTGCGCAGCTGAAGGCTCTCGGATACACGTTCGAGTTCGTCGCCAAGGCGCTTGAAAAGGCGCGGGTTGCGTCTCGCGATTTCCAAACCGAGAGCCAGAAGGCTGCGACGGCCGCGAAGATCAGCTACGACGCCGTGACGGCCTACTCGCCGTCGAGCCGCGCGAACATCGCGCGCCGGCAGGCAGAGGAGCAGTATCGCGGCGATCCGCAGGCGAAACAGCGCGCCGAGGAAGCGTACACGCTGGCTCTGCATCAGGCGAACGAGGCGATCCGGGAGCAGGCGCGCGAACGGCTGCTTGCGGCAGAGCAGAGCAAGCAAAGCGCCCAGCTCGAGATCGATCTGATCGGCCGGACCATGGCTGAGCAGGTGATGGCGCGTGCGAACCTGCAGGCGCGCCAACAACTGGAGCAAGAGGCGGCCCGAAACCGTACCCAGTTTGACGAGGCCGAATACGCCCGCCTGGTGAAGATCAACCAGGAGCTTGGCCGCAAGGCGCAACTGCGGGCAGAGGCCGATCTTCGGAGCCGCGTCCAGTTCGAAACCGACACGCTGTTTATGTCGCCGTCGGACCAGCGCATCGCGCAGGAGATGCGCAACATCTATGGCAGCGGCTGGCAGTCGCAGATGAACAGCGCGCTGGCCATGCAGATGCGGATGAACGACACGCTGCGCGACTATGGCTCGATCGCCAGCTCGTCGTTCGTGACGTTCGGCCAGAATATCCGCAACGGGCAGAACGCCATGGAGGCGCTCCGGAATGCCGGTCTCGATGCGCTCGGCAAGATCTCCGACAAGCTGATCCAGATGGCGGCTGACGACCTGATCGGGCGGGCATTGGGCGGCGGCCGGTCGAGCGGCGGAGGGCTGTTCGGCCTGATCGGCGGTCTTTTCGGTGACGGCTCGTCCGGCGGCGCACAGTGGGTGAACGGCTACAACGTGGCGGCCACGGGCGGGGTTAACCCGTTTCCGCTACCAAGCTACGACGGCAACGTGTTCAGCCAGGGCCGGGTCATCCCGCACGAACTTGGGGGCGTCGTCGACCGCCTTGGTGCCTTCGCGATGGCGAACGGCAACATCGGCACGATCGCTGAGAAGGAGCCAGAGGCGATCATGCCGCTCAAGCGCGGCAGCGATGGCAAGCTCGGCGTATCGGCGTCGGGCGGCGGCGGAACCAAGGTATCGATGGCCTTCAATATCGATGCCCGCGGCGCGCAGGTCGGCGCCGGCGAGGAGATCGCCGCTGCGCTCGCAGCCTTGGTCAAGTCGCCTGGGTTTGAGGCGCGGGTCGCGCAAGTGGTCAACGAGGCTAAGCGGCGCGGGAATATCAAGTAATGGCGATCACGTTCCCGCGCGCGATGCCGACCGACAAGTTCGAAACCTCGGCGTTCGAGCTGGTGCGCAACGAGGCGATCAACCGGGCCGGCGGCCGGATTATCAGCCACGAGCTGTTCGATCCGTACTGGTCGTTCAAGGCGACGACGATTCCGCTCTATGCGGCCGATCGTGCGCGCTGGCGGTCCTGGGCGCTGTCGCTGAAGGGGGCAGCCAATCCGTTCCTGGCATTCGATCCGGAGAGTGTCTATCCGCTGACCTATGGCGCGGCGGTCCTGCAGCTCGCGCGCGCCGTGGGCGGCGCCTTCGACGGCACAGCGACGGTTACCACGACGACCGCGACGACGATCTCGCTGTCGGGGCTGCCGGCCAACTACGAGGCCTCGGTCGGCGACAATGTGTCGATCCAGCTCACGACCGGCCGCCGCACGCTGCATGTCGTCCAGGAGCCGGTGACGGGCTCGGCCGGCGGAACCATCACGCTCAGCGTCGAGCCGCCGGTGATCGGGACCGTCGCACTTGTCCAGTCGGCTCAGCTGGTCCGGGCCACCTGCACGATGCGGCTCGTCAACTTCTCGGCGCCGGCGGCCGGCGCGCTCGCAAGTCCAATCTCGTTTGAGGCGACGGAGGGCTGATGCGGACGTTCGATCCCGCGACGCTGGCGGCCCTTGAGGCTGGTCTGATCGATGAACGGGACATGATCCTGTTCGACTTCCCGTCCGGCCTCTATGGCTTCTGGGCGGGCCGGGAGCCGATGACCTATCAGGGTGTCCAGTATCGAGGCGGCGGCGGGCTGATCCAGGTTGATGCGATCGCGGCCAACGCCGGGCTTGCGTCGTTTGCCGTGACGCTCCGCCTCTCGGCCATCCCGAACACCGAGCTGACGCCCGACCTGCTCGCCACCATCGAGCAGGAGCAGTATCACCAGCGACCGGTCACGCTGAGCGTGGCCTATATCGACAAGGCGGCGCGCGCGCTGATCTCGGTCGAGCGCATTTTTCGCGGATATCTCGACGTGATCAATCACGAACAGGAGGTCGGCGCGCTTTACACGCTCGTCATGAAGCTTGAGAGCAAGTCCCGCGATCACACGCGGCGCGGCTATCGCATGCGCGGCAACGCGGACCAGCGGCTGATTGATGCGAACGACGGCGGTCTTCGTCATGTAGGCCGGGCCGGCGAGACAGTCTTGCAATGGGGCCGGGTGCATGACCGGCCGGTGGCCATTGCCGACGCACGGATGAAGTGAACGGGTGAGGAGAACGAGAATGCTTCATGCCTTCAAGTTAGGTCATGCGGTGATGGTTGGACGGGATGCTGGGTCCGCAACTATCCTTTTGTTTGATGATGAGCGGGAAGCCTCAGCTATCTTCCATTGCGTCAAGCAATTCAACGAACAGTTTATGAACGGCGGGCCGCCCAACGTGAATGTCGATGCGCTCGCCACAACGATTTTTGGCGAGCGCATCGATAAAGTGTCCCATCTGTTTGAAGATGATCGCGATCAACGGGTTTCCGTGCTTTCGCTTAGCGTTCTGGATATGAACGTCGGCGAGATAGTTGCGCGGCCTATCGGTGAACGTCGTTCGGATGACGGATCGAGCTGAAGATGGATGTCACGTAGTTTGCGGCGGCTTCTTTGATGTAAGTTTCTTGGTCCGGTATCGAGTTTGCCCATAGCTGGCGGTTGGTGATCGAATCTATTGAGGTCTTCTCCAAGACTGCCAAACGCCTTCGGAACACCTGACGATCATCGTCAAAGAAGACTTCGCCGACGACCACTCGAACAATTTCCACTAACGCAATCAGCTGCGCTTGGTCCTGAGCGCGCAGCTCTTCTTCTCTAGTCATCATGTTGTTCGTCGCCTCCCGTATTTGTGAGGCGGGCATTGCAACATTTCGCAACCCCGGCGTCATGTGGAACAAAGAGAGATTTCTATGCGCCTCAAGAGCTGGCCTGACGCGCTGCAGTCGGCGATCGATACGCATCGCGACCTGCCGTTCGAGTATGGGCTGTCGGACTGCTTCAGGCTGCCAATGGATTGCGTGCTGGCAATGACCGGGAGCGATCCGCTGGCGCATCTTCGGGGCTACGAGAATGAAATCGGCGCCGCGAAAGTGCTGCGCAGGCACGGACATGAGACGGTTGGCGATGCATTCGCCAGCGCTTTCGAAGAGATTCCTGTGATGATGATGGGTCGTGGCGATATCGCGGTTGTCGCGCGGGATGGCGCTGTGGGCGGCTGCGTCTGCGCGGGCGATATCCTGATCGGCAAAGCGCAGTATATCGGGCTTGTGGTCCTGCCGCGCGCGCTCGCGTCGCGCGCTTTCAAGGTCGGCTGAGATGGCGTTTCTGGCACCAGCGATCGGCGGTCTGTTCGGGCTCGGCTCGATCGGCTCGTCCCTCGTAAACCTCGGGCTCGGCCTTGGCGCATCGTTCCTGGTTAACAGCCTGCGCGGCAATCAGCAGCAGCAGGCCGGCACGACAACGACATCGACGCGCGGCACGCAGGTCAACGTCCAGTATGGCGGCGCCATCCCGCGCAGTTGCATCTTCGGCATGGGGGCAACCGCAGGCCACCTGCTGTATGCCAACGTTTACGGTGAGAACAACGACTATCTGCAACGCGTGTTCGCGATCGGCGACGGTCCGCATCACTCGCTCGACAGCATTTTTGTCAACGGCAAGAAATGCACGTTCGGCGCGCCGGATGCGATCGGGACTCCAGTCACAGAGTTCGACGACGCCGGCGAGCATAATCTCTGGGTCCGCTTCTTTCAGGGCTTCGAAGGGCAGGCGGCCGACGCGCAGCTATACGCCAACGCCAACCCGTCCGATCGCTGGACGGCAGACGATCGGCTGGCGGGCATCTGCTACGTCTCGGTGACTGAGCGCTACAACGAGCGGGTGATGACCAGCCTGCAGCCCTACCTGTTCGTGGTGAAGGGCAGGCTGGTGTACGACCCGCGCAAGGACAGTTCGATCGGCGGTTTCGGGCCGCACCGGTGGACAGACCCTGCGACCTGGGAGTGGTCGGATAACCCGGCAGTTTGCCGCTACAATTTCCAGCGCGGCCTGTTCATCGGCGGCGAGCTGATCGTAGGCCAGGGGATTGCGCCGTCCGACCTGATCCTTGATCGGTACGCCACGGCGATGAACGTCTGCGACGAGCTGGTCGACCTCAAGGGTGGCGGCAGTGAGCCGCGCTATCGGATCGGCATGACGGTCGGCGCCGATCGCGAGTACAGCTCGGTTTTGCAGGACTTTGACGATGCCATGGCTGGTCAGGCGCTGGAGGCTGTGGGTGCGTTTGCGCCGGTCGCCGGCGCGGCCCGGCCGGTGGTCCTGACGTTCACCGATGACGATCTGGTCGAGAAGAAGCCGCTGCGCTTTACGGCCAAGCGCAGCCGGGCGGACCTGGTGAATTCGATCTTCGGCTCCTACACCGACCCGATGCAGTCGTTTCAGCAGATCCCGTATGCACCGCGCATTTCAGGCGCCGACGAGATCATCGACGGCGAACGGCTGGCGACACAACGCGACTTCGCGCAGATCCTGTCCGAAACCCAGGCGCAGCGGGTCGCGGAGATATTCCGGCGTCGGGTCCGCAAACAGGCTACCGCCGAGGTCACGTTGCGGCCGCGCTTTATCGTGCTCGAGCCCGGCGACTGGGTGACCTGGAATTCCGCGCGCTACGGCACACGCACTTGGCAGGTCGAGAGCCGCACACGCAACGACGACCGTAGCATCGGGGTCGCCTTGGGCGAGATCGGCGCCGATGTCTTCGCCTGGGACGAAACGAGCGACGAGCTCGATCCGAACGTTCCAGGCGACCTGCCGGGCTTTAACGAGCTGTCCTCGTCGGTGGCCGGCTTTACGTTGCAGGCCATCCAAGTGAACGGCGAGGGCGGTCTGACGATGCCGTCGCTCCGCTGCCTCTGGTCGCCGATCTCGGACCCGACCATCGTCGCAGTGATCGTCGAATATCGGATCAAGACCCCGGACGATTCCGGCGCCATCAAGACCGTCCGTTTCCTGCGGCCTGACGCCGGCGAGGATACGATCCTCGGCGATATTCAGGCCGGCACCGAATACGAGGCGCGCGCGACCATCGAGACGATCCCGGCCCGCCAGACCTTCTTTACGGTTTGGGTGTCGCAAACCGCTTCGCCCTTCCACGTCGTCCCCGTCTCGAAGAAGACCCTGCTCGCCGAGCTGGCTGCGCTGGAAGGCAGCATCCAGAAGCAGGTGACCGAGGTCATGGCGGCGCTCAAGGATGAGATCGGCGAAATCCGGGCGCGGCTTCCGGGTCTTGCCAATGAAATCGCTCGCAACTGGATCGACAAGCGCCAGGTGCGAAGCCAGCTCAGCGCTCGGTTTAACGTCGCCTATGCCGGGATCGAAGAGGTCCGGACCGTCGCTGTGGATACGCAGGAGGCGTTCGCGGAGTTCTCGACCGAGGTCACGGCGAGCTTTGGCAGTGTCAACGCGCTGATCGCGACAAACACGTCAGCAATCGCTACGCTCAACGGCTATGCCGCCGCGCGCTGGTCAGTCACGACAAACGTCAACGGCTACATCGCTGGCATCGAGCTGATCAATGGTGGACAGCAGGTTTCGTCGTTCACGGTGCTTGCGAATGTCTTTCGGGTCTCGCAGCCGGGAACGACCGGTGGTAGCACGGTGGACGTCTTCACGATTGCAAGCGTCGGCGGCTCACCAAAGATCGTCTGGCGAGCGGATATGATCGGCGATGGGTCGATCACGGTGAACAAGTTGTCGGTCGGCTTCTTGTCTGCGATCTCGGCCAACATCGGCGAAATTACAGCGGGGGTCATCAGGAGCGCGGACAACAAGTTCCGGATTGATCTCGACAATAGACAACTCGTCATATCAGACTGATGACCCGGCGAATTCTCATTTCTCCCGACCGGGTTTCGATCTCGCGACCTGGCTATGATGCGCTGACGTCCCCGCGGACGTCGGATTACATGGCGCTGGACTCGGCGCTCGATATTGAGAGGCCATTGCAGGCCGGTGTGTTGACGGGGCTGCCGATTAACAATGTGACGATCATTCCCTTCGGCACCACCTATCCGCAACCGCCCGCGGTCGAAATCTATGAGTGGGCCTCCGACCTTGGTCCGGTTGCGGTTCGAAACACGATCTGGCGATACGACTCGACCGGGTCATCGACTGACGTGCGCAGTACGGTTGGCGGGTTCGTCTCCCAAACGGGCTGGGGCATCCGGCTTCAGGGCGGGGGGTTTGTTGACTCCGCGTACTTCAGTCGCGCGCGCAATTGGATCTATATCATCTGGAAGACCTGGTGATGGTTGCGCGGTTCCTCGCAGGTTACCACCCAACTCTAGGCCGTATGGGAATCTGGCTGTCGCGCTCAGGCCTCGACGTGACACTTGCTTCGGCGGAAAGCCAGTTCCTGCTTTCGACCGATTACAAGAACGAACAAATCTTTCTTTCTGGGCGCGTGACCGTCATTCACGGATCGCAGGAGATTGTCGCCTTTCCGGAAACGCTCGACGCCCCGCCGTTCGTGTCGTGGAACGAGTCATATCCGGACGGTGTGAACTATTATCCGTTCAGGATCGACCTGACGACGAGCGCGCCGCAGAGCTACTCGGTCTCCTGCTATTCCTATGCAGACAAGGTCACCTTCGTGAACAGCACCGAGTTTGACTTGTACGTCTTCTATCGCGTCCTGTGCCGCAGGTTCGGGTAGATGGTGAAGCGTGTTCTCATGCGAGGCGGCATCAGTTCAGCCTTGCGGGTGTCGTTGCCTGGATTCGACGTCGAAACAGCGAACCTTTCTCAACTCGCCTTTGATGCACGCTTCGCGAACCTGCAGGTCTACACGAAGGGCGCTGTGACCATCGGCGGCGGCAACGTTGCCTACAGCTTCTCGTTCGGCGAGACGCTTCCGGCCGCGCCGCTCGGCTTCTTCGTTTTCAACGTGTTCAATCCCGGCGATGGCAATCTTCGCGGACAAATGCCGTTTATCGTCAAAAGCACAAGCGGCGGTCCTATCACTGTGAGCTGCAACTATGCTTCGGTGTCACCGTCCGGCTTCACGCTCCAGACCTCTGGGGGGAGCGGGGTAGTCTACTACATCTTCTATAGAATGCTGAATGCGTAGGTGATGAATGCTCGTGATCTATGACAAAGCGTCGGGCCTGATCAATCATATCCTTGTCCATGCAGAGCCCGGTCTTGATCACATGAAGAAGGTCTATACGGAGCTCGGCAAGGGCACGTTGCTAAACCCCGGCGGCTCCATGAACGATTCCGTGACGCACTACGTCTTTGATGGTCGGATCATTCCGCGACCAACGGTCGACGTTGTCGGGCCGGGTGACATGTCTGCTTCCGACCTGATTTTCCATGTCAATCAACCATGCGAGCTCGAAGTGAGCTTTGCTGGTGAGGTTGTGGCGACCGAAGCGCTGCAGTCGGGCCCGCTGCCATTCAGCGTGGAGCATCCTGGTGCCTATCAGTTGCGGTTCTCCGCGCCATTTCCGTTTCTTGATGCGATTTTCAATCTGGAGGTGCGATGAAGATCGATCCGATGCCGGCACTCCGCGTCTCGGCGACCCTCAAGATCAATGCCGATTTCAACCGGCGAGCCAGCGAGACGCTTCATCGCGACCATGCCTATCGGCGCAAGCGTGAAGTGGCCAATGCTGTGCTGCGTGGCGAACAGCTTGAGCCCAAGCATGCGTTCGCGCGCGAGGCTGAAATGCGTGGGGTAACGCTCATCGATCTCGCGGCGATCGTTGCGGCGAAGCCTGACGCGATCGACGAGCGCGAAGCGCGACGTCAAGAGCTCCTGATCGCGATCGATCAAGCGGCGACGCCAGACGAACTCGCCGCAATTCTCAAGAAGCTGCCGGGATAATCGATCATGCCTGACCTGATCTACACCCAGGGCACCGTCTCGGTGTCCGCTGGCGGCACTGTCGTAACCGGTGTCGATACGCTCTGGTCGAACCTGCGTGCATATGACTCGATATCGATCGATGGCGGGCCGCCCATCGTGATCGAAGCGGTGACGGACGTCACTCACCTTGTGATCGCGCCGTGGCAAGGTGGCGCCAAGACCAATGTCACTTACCGCGCTTACATGGTCTCGCCGCTGCGCTTCGAGGGCGGGCAGCAAGCGGCCGACGTCGCTCGTCTCGTGGCGGCGTTGAACAAGGACGGCTTCTTTCATTTCGTCAGCGACGACGAGGCCGCGCCTGATCCTTCCTTGGGAGATGAGGGGCAGTTTGCGCTGCAGGTCTCTACGGGAAAGATGTGGGTTAAGACGACAGGCGCCTGGGTGTTCTATGGCACATATAAATCCTACAGCGCGCCGCGTCCTTGGGACAGCGTAACGCAGTTCAATCCGTTTGACGTTGTGACACTTAACGGTTCGGCTTATGTCGCCAAACAGACGAGCGTGAACCAGGCGCCACCGAACGCAACGTATTGGACCTTGCTGGTTTCGAAGGGCGATACTGGTATCCAGGGGCCTGTGGGGCCCGGCTATGGCGGCTCAAGCCCGACCAACATGTCGATCGTCGGGGCTGGAAACACCATCAACTTCAACACGCAACCTGGCATGGCATATGGCGTTGGCAGCCGAGTTCGGTTGGTCGCAATCAGCGCGACACAAAACTACATGGAAGGGCGTGTCACGGCTTACACCAGTTCATCCATGGCTGTGCTGGTCGATCGGGCGATTGGTTCCGGCACCTTTTCATCCTGGAGTTTGTCCATTGCAGGCGAGTCTGGCTCGGGCGACATGCTGCGGTCGCTGAATTTATCCGATCTGACAAACATTTCCACCGCGCTCACGAATCTCGGCATCTCGTCATTTATCAAGACGCTCTTGGACGACGCTGACGGGCCGACGGCATGGAGCACGCTTGGGTCCGCGACCAACAACGCGGCGAACGGTTACTTCAAACTGCCGAGCGGAGTTATCGTTCAATATGGATCGGTCACACAGCCATCGGGCGTTGCGGATTCATCAGTTACGTTTCCGACCTCATTCCCGAACGCGGCGCGGTCGCTCGTTACAGTGCCAATTTACAACAACGTCGGCCCGAACGAAGTCGTACTATGTAATGCGTCCGGAGTGACCGTGAGTGCGTTCTCGATCCGCTGCCGATATATATCGGGGACTGGAGGACCGGTGCCCACATCGGCAATGACCGTCAACTGGATCGCCATAGGATATTGACGATGAAATTTGCAGTATTCGATCAAGCTGGCCTGCCTGTGGGATTCTATGCCGAGGAGATTCACGGACTGCGCATGCGTGGTGATGAGCCAAATCCGGACTGCCTGATCCCGCTCGACGCTATCGCGATCTCAGACGCGCAATGGAGCGATCTAGTCGAAAATCAAGGGCGGCGGAGATGGCAAGACGGTGAGGTGGTCGCATTCGATCCGCCGCCAGCTCCTGCGCCAGTCCCGGCCTCCATCTCAGACCGGCAGTTCTTTCAGCAACTGGCGCTCGACGATGTGATCAGTGGAGCCGAGGCCGAGGCCGCTGTTGCGACCGGCACGATCCCGACCGAAATGCTGGCGCTGATCGATCGGCTCCCGGCCGAGCAGCGGTTCGGCGCTCGGATGATGCTGAAAGGCGCGACGGTCTTTGAGCGCCATCATCCGCTCACGGTGACCATCGGCCAGCTTTACGGCTGGGATGACCAGCAGATCGACGCGTTGTTTCAGAGCGCAGCGGCGCTCTGAGCAGAGAAGGCGCGCCAAGTAACAAGCCGAAAGCCTGTGCTTTGCAGCAGTGGGGAAAGTTCCGCGCTGGCAAGAACCTATGGAGATATCAATGGACAAGTCCATCCCGCCTTTCGCGGCGCATCTGCTTGACTTCATCGGCGGCATCGAGGCGCCGAAAGGCTACGAGACGGTCTACGGCAACAACCAGGCGAAGCTGGCGAAGCCCTTGACGCAGATGACCATTGCCGAGGTCATGAAAGCGCAGCCAACATGGACGAAACGCTTCGGGTCTTCGGCAGCCGGCCGATATCAGTTCATGCTGGCGACGTTGCGCGGGCTGGTGAAGGAACTCGGACTCGATACCGGCGCGAAGTTCGATGCCGCGATGCAGGACCGGCTCGGCTATCACCTGCTGAAGCGACGCGGGTATGACCGGTTCGTTGCTGGCGAGATCGGTGTGACAACGTTCGCCAAGCTGCTGGCGCAGGAGTGGGCATCTCTCCCAGTCCTGCAGGACACCAAGGGCGCGCATCGCGATATCAAGCGAGGCCAGTCCTATTACGCTGGTGATGGCCTGAACAAATCTCTGGTGCCGCCGCAGCGCGTTGAGGCTCTGCTGCGTGACCAGTCCAAGGCCAAGCAAGCGGCCGGCGGCGCGGCCGTCGCCGGTGGCGCGGTCATGGCGACTACTGCGGCCCACCATGGCCTCGGTGTCGGCGCGTGGATCGGAATCGCGGCAGGCGTCCTCGCCCTGCTGGCGCTGGGCTATCTGGCTTGGCGCTGGTGGAAGAACCGCAAGCCGTCTCCGCCGGAGGCATCCTCCGATTGGCGCGTTGGCGAAGCTCCGGCTGCGCTGCTCAGCAGCAAGGGCGTACAGGCTCTGGCGAGCACGCAGATCTGGAAGTCCGACACGACGGTCCGAGTGAAGCCCGCGCGGAAGCCTGCGGCGAAACGTAAGCCGCGCGCGAAGACCAAACCGAAGCGAAAGGCGGCCTGACCATGAAGATTGACCTCGGCGGCTGGAGCTGGGCCGCAGAACTGGCGCTCGACTGGAGCCTGCCTGCGCTGGCGACGGCATTCGGCGTGCCGGGCCCTGTGTCAGCGTTTGCCATCAGCAAGCTGAAGCAGGTGTTGGGCCTGAAGCCTGGCGCAACTGAGGCGGATGTCCGCAGCACGATCGAGGGTATGGACCCTGAGACGGCGCGGGCGGCGCTGGACAGTGTCCAGTCCGAAGTGGCCGCACGTTACGCTTGGTTGACAACCGTTGCCGAAGTTCAGGGACGGGTGGCCGGCGAGGTCAACAAGACCATTCGTGCAGAGGCCGGAAAGGTCTCATGGTGGCATTGGCGACACCTGCTCGGATACGTGCTGGTCCTGCTCGGTCTCGAAATCTGCACGCTGATCCCGCTGGTGGCTCTCGGCAGGATCAGCGCAGCCGATATGGCGGCGATCATTGCGGCCATGTCGCCATTAACCGGAACGTTCGCTCTGCTGCTCGGCGCCGTCGCGATCGACACGACCAGTCGCTACAACACTGCGATGACCGGAGAGCGAGGTTCTGTCGTGAGCGCCATTAAGGCCGTGACGGGTGGTCGCAAGAAATGACAGACACCGCATATGCGATGCTCGTTATCGCCGGCACCACTCTGGCTTTCAACGTTTGCATTCACCTGTTCGGCGGCGGCTGGCGACTATCAAGCCGCATTTCGTCGATCGAGGTCAACGTCGCCGCGGTGCAGGCTGAGATCAAGAAACTCAGCGACGTTCTCATCCGCCTCGCTGATATGCGCGGCGAGGTGAGGGTTCTCGACACCCGCGTGACCGCGGCCGAGCAGGATATCCGCGAACTGCGTCACGGGCAGGGGTTCGTCCAGGGCCGGCGCGGCATCGACGGCGAATATCCTTGATGTCCTATCGCCCCTTCGCCTTCCTGCGCTTTTCCTTAAACGCCGCCGCCTTTCTCTCTTTGTAGGACATGCGCCCGATCGGCGCTGGCTCGTCACCGCCATAGACTGCGCGCTTCACAGCGTGGTGCGTGAAGACGACGGCGGCTGGGGTCTCTGCGGCCCAGATCAAAATGCCAGCAGCGTGCTGCCAGTGTGGATCGTTGTCGGTCGTGTGGGCGGGCAGGCTGTTCGCGTAAGCGCGCGCGTCAGCGAGCGTACGCAGCAGGCGGCCGTCAGGCGTTTCGACCGGGCGAGGGCCGAAGAGGGTGCTGAGCGGTTGCGACCAGTTGGCTGCCATCGATGCAGCCTAGCACAGTCAACACACGTTCTGCTTGGCCTTCTCCGTCAGCGTGAAATGGCCGCCGCTTTCGTGCATTTGGATTAGGCCCTCAGCAATCAGCCATTTGATGCCGGCGCCATACTCGGCCGGGCTCGCCTTGTCCTGGAATAAAAACGGGCAGTTGACCTTCTCGACGTGGATTCGGTTTTGCGAATCCTCGATCGCCAAGGCGTATTCCAGCAGGCGCTTGGCTGCAGCTTCCGGCTTTGCATAGGGGCGGTCTGCAACGAATTTCATAAACGGATTTTGCGTCATGCTGGATCATCCTTGCCGCCGCGGGCGACGATTTTAAGGGCGCCATCTGGCAAGGGCCGTTGCAGCGCTTTGGCCTCGTCCCAACCGGCGCGCAGCCATGTTTCGTGCTCTTCGGCCGTGGTCAGAATGACCGGCATCGCCTTCGGATGGATCGGCTTCACCTCGGCGTTTGGATCGCAGGTGAGAAATCCGAACACGTCGATCGTCACCTCGCCATCCTTCACCTTGCGCACACTGGTCCAGCTTTCGGTGAAGATGCCTGCGAAGCAGAGCAGGGGCCGGCTCTCGTCGGCTGCGAACCAGACGTTCTCCTTCGCGCGCGGATCGAACTCCGAGAATGACGTGAACGGGACCAAGCATCGATTCGCAGGGCCGAGCCAGCGCTTCCAATGTGCGCTTGAGGTGTTGCGGATGTTGGTTGTCCCTTTGTCAGGTTCGAGCCGCAGCAGCTCCTTGAAATCAACCGGCTTGCCTTTCGCTTCAAGCTTGGCGGCGCGCTTCTTGGCCGCTTCGAGAAGCGCCTTTTGCGACGACGGCATACCCCAGCGCATCAACGTTAGTTCGCGTCCGGCCTCGGTCTGGCGCACGATCGGGGCGGAGTAGTCGGGGTATATCCCCGGCATCGGCACCACCTGGTTGCCGGCGTTGTTGAATGTCCGCAGCAGGTCGCGGATGGCCTGCTCGGCCTTGGTCATGGAATACAGGTTACACATCGGCGCTTCGGTCTCCGGACTCGGGCGCACGATGGCACACCTTGCATATGTTCTCAATTCGTTCTCTAATGGCGCAGGGGCTGCGATTGAGGTGCGCCATGGCAGATCATGAGGAAAATCAACAGCTTCTGAGAACCGAGGGCTTCCAGGTCCACTTTGGGTTGGCAGAAGGGCCAGCCGGCCATGTCATCCAGATTGCCGGCGGGCTGCTGCCATCGTGTCAGGACATGACTTTCGGCCTGCTGTTGCGGCCGGAGACGACATCGGCGGAGGCGGCCGAGTTGCGACGCCTGCTGGAAAAGCACGCGGATACGTTCTTCGCGCGATACTTCGACCGGCCACCAGATGGTGTGCACCTGTATGACCACGATCGCGAGACGGACTTGGCGATCGTTGGCGACGTCGAGCCGGCGACGCTCGTGTACGGCTAGCCGGCTCGGCCGGCGCGTTTTGCGGCAGAAGGCGTCTGCGGATCATCTGGCGGGTCCGGCTCGCGCTGCGCCAGATGCAGTCCGGTGATCAGCGCTTGCGTGCGCGAGCGGAAGCCGCGCTTCGGCTTCAGAGCTTCGAGGTCGTCCCGACAGGGCTGGCAGATCAGTGACGGCTCCAGCTTCCATAGCTCGGTGTCGGGCGGCCGCTTGATTTTGGCGAGCGGCACAAGGCTCATGCGCCGACAGCGCTGGCATTGGATCTCGATCGCATCGAACCCCGCGTTCAGGGCCTGTGCGATCGTCGGCGATCGCACCACGTCCAGGCCGAACAGCAGCGCGCCGCACCAGGCTTCGCACTCCAGCCTGTCCGCAACCTTTTCCGCGCGTGCGGCCTCGGCGCGCTTGCGCTCGGCATCCAGCATCATGTCGATATAGGTTTGCGGCGCGCGGGCAGCCTCGCGCGCGTAGTGGCGCCGATCACGGCCGGACAGCGGCGGGTGGCGGCCTACGCGGGGCAGGCGGGTGACGTGATCTGCGGACATGGCCGGACCATAGAACGCAGAGAGAACATCGGACAAGCGTCAAGCACGAACGGGTCGGACAACTTGTCCGCGGTTCCCTCGTTCCAATCTGGAACCGTCAGAACGAACTCACGAAAAAACAAGGGGTTGAGGGACATTCGAATCCTGCTGCCCCGACCATTCAGTCATCATCCAAATGAAAACTCAGCCAATCGGTGTGGAGCGCTGGCTTCCGAGCCCCTCTGCCACATCGACCACGCGAGTTGGTGCTGATGGCTGCGATCGCGGCAACCGCGAGCGTGTGAAGATGTTTGGTTGTCTTGAAGCGTATCTCAAAGGTGCCCCCATAACCCGACGACTCGTCTGCCGTGATGCTGTCCCACTCCCCAGATTTGCACCGTAGGGAACTGTGTGTGAACATAGCATGAACGCGCCATGCAGGTCGCCATAGAGGTCGCAGGTCGCCATAGAGGTCAATGTCCACACGGGCAAAAAGACCAAGCAAAAAGCCGCCCTTGCGAGCGGCTTTCTGAGATGGTGTCAGCGTCGGTCCGACTTATTCAACCAGCCGCTGTGAAACCGCTCTTGCCGCGGCCAAGACCTTGGCGCCGAAGGCGTGGGCCTTGTCCATCGGCAGACGGGACGCCGGACAGGAGATCGACAGTGCCGCAACCGGTTTGCCGTCCTGATTGAGGATTGGCGAGGCCACCGCATGAACGTGCAGGTCGAGTTCACCGAAATTGGTCGCGTAACCGACCTTCTTGATCTGCGCGAAATCGCGACGAAGTGCTTCCGGATCAGTCTTGGTGTGTTCGGTAAGAGCGGTAAGCTTGCCGCTGAGATAGTCTTCCTGCTCGCGCGTGCTGAGGTGCGCCAAATAGGATTTGCCGTTCGCGGTGACGTGCATCAGCGACCGCGAACCGAGGTCGCGGACGGTGCGCAGCACGAGCGGAGAATCGACGCGCTCGACTAGCACCAGATGACGGCCCTCGCGCACCATCAGGTGCGTCGTCTCCTGCGTTTCGTCACGCAGCGCCTGCATGATCGGCAGTGCCGCGCGGCGCAGCCGCGCTTCCGTCTCCGCCGACCGGCTGAGCATGAACAGCTTCGACGTGACCTTCCAGCGCCGGCGCGGCTCATGCGTCGGGCGGATCCACCCGGCCTCGTGCAGCGTCATCAGCCCGCGCTGCACGGTGGTTTTTGGTTGGCGGAGATGGCGGGAGAGATCGGAGACCCCGATTTCGGGCGAAGCTGCGACAGCTTCGATGATGCGAAGAACGGATTTGACGCTTTCCATGGCGGCCCTGGCTTTCGCGAATTGTTGTCCCACCGCGTGCAAGCGCGCGCCCCAGTCCTGCGCTTTACTTCGCGGAAGGCGTTGTCTAGCGTGTGCCGCTTTAAAGAACAAGTCGTTCCATAATCCGGAACCAAATGTGACGAGGACCCGCGATGACCGGAGCAAGTTCCGCGGCCAAGCCAGCGCAAACCGTGGAGGCAACGCTCCCAATTCTATCGATCGACGATGGCGTCGCGACCATCCGGTTAAACCGTCCGGCGGTCGCCAATCGGCTGGAGCCGCCAGATCTGGCGGCGCTGTCGGGTTATTTTGCGCGGATCGAGAATGATCCAGCGGTGAGGGTGCTGGTGCTGACCGGCACGGGGCGGGTGTTCTCATCGGGCTTTCATCTCGGCGACCTGCAGGAACGTGCCGTCGAGCAGAAGCCGTCGTCCGAGGCCCGGCGTGACACCGCATTCGGCGATATGGTGGACGCGCTCGAAAACCTCGACGTTCCGACCATCTGCAAGCTAAACGGCGGCGTCTATGGTGGCGCGACCGATCTCGCGTTGGCGTGCGATTTCCGGATCGGCGACGGTAACGCCCAGATGTTCATGCCGGCGGCGCGGCTCGGCTTGCACTATTACGAGAGCGGTATGGTCCGCTATGTCACACGCCTTGGCGTCAACGCCGCCAAGCTGTTGTTCCTGACGGCGCGGCGTATCCAGGCGCAGCAGATGCTGGAGATCGGCTATCTGACGACGCTGTGCGAGATCGGGCAACTCGACGCCACGGTGGATGCGCTGGTCCGTGACCTGAACGGCATGGCGCCGCTGTCGGTCAGGGGCATGAAGCGGGCGATCAACGAGATCGCCCGCAATGCACTGGATCGCGACGCCTTCGCCCGTCGCGCGCAGCAATGCTTCCAGAGCGAGGACATCAAGGAAGGTCTGCGCGCCTTCCACGAGAAACGTGTGCCGAATTTCTCAGGGCGCTGATCGTGAGGGCCAGCCCTCACGCGAGAGTGCTTCAGTCAATCTCGCCGCGCTATGAGGAGGAGACACTCTTGTCGCGCGGCGGTCGCGTCAGGATGCTCGGCCCGACCTTGCGCAGCGGAGTGACGCCGTCTTCGGCCATGCGCGGCGGCTTCTTGTCGAGCTTCGAGGACCACTCCTTGAAGTAAGCCAGCGCACAGAGCAGGCCAATGCCGCCGAACGAAACCACGAACTGCATGAGCAGGCTGCTGTTCAGCAGCAGCAGAAAATGCGCGACAAAGGCAAGGAACACGCCGACGCAGAACACCTCAAGCGAATGTTGTC
Organism: Afipia sp. P52-10; assembly: GCF_000516555.1. NCBI lineage: Bacteria > Pseudomonadati > Pseudomonadota > Alphaproteobacteria > Hyphomicrobiales > Nitrobacteraceae > Afipia > Afipia sp. P52-10. The sequence goes on from NZ_AZSJ01000007.1 coordinate 472,441, forward strand.
CGCAGAGGATTGCCGGCTTGAAACCAGCCCATTCCAACCCCTTCCAGTCACGCGGCACGAAGCGAGTGACGAAGAAGGCGATGATCACGAAGTGGATCACGCGATAGGGCGCCAGGTTCGTCTTGTCGTTCGGGTTGAAGGCGTTGAACACCTGCTCGGGGAAGAGCGACGCGAGCTGCGGGAAGCTGCCGGCCAGCGTCATCACCATCGCGAACAGCAGATAGGCTGAGCCCGCGATCAGCAGGAAGCGCGACTGGATCAGCTTGCGGGAATCCAGCGCGCCGCCGAGCGCGAACCAGGCGCCGAACATGAACAGGAGCTGCCAGGTGAAGGGATTGAAGTACCAGGTGCCGGACGGAAATGCGGTCAGATTCCAGCCGAAGGCGCGGGCGGCGAAGTAAAGCAGGATCGACGCGACCAGCGTCAGATCCGGCTTGCGCAGCATGCACCATAGCGCCAGCGGAAATACCGCCATCAGCACGATGTAGAGCGGCAGCACGTCCAGATTGACCGGCTTGAACTTCAGGATCAGGCCTTCGAAGATCGTCTGGATCGGATTGTCGATCAGGCCCGCCACGTTGAACTCGTGGATGATCCCTGGCTCGTTGTAGCGCTGGGCGACGTAGCCGATCGCGGCGATATAGACGATAAACAGCAGGATGTGCGCGACATAGAGCTGCCACACGCGCTTGAGCAGCTTGAAGGTGCCGATCAGGAACCCGCGTTCGAGCATCACCTTGGCGTAGACGAACGAGGCGGTGTAGCCGGAAATGAACACGAACAGGTCCGCCGCATCGCTGAAGCCGTAGTTGCGGGTGGTTACCCAGGCGACGATGTTGTGGGGAACGTGATCGAGGAAAATCGCCCAGTTGGCGATGCCGCGGAACAAGTCGAGCCGGAGATCCCGGCCGCTCGGCGGAAGAACTGCGTTAATAGTGCTCATGCGCGCTATGCTTGTATCACAGGCTCGGGGAGGCGAAAAACGGCAGGAAAACGGAAAACAACCAATATTGTAAGGTCCGATCGGACGGACTATACCGATTCTGGCCGCGAGATGACCCAGGCGACCGTCGCAAACCGGTCAACTCATCTCAAATTGATTTCAACCGCGGGGCTGGTCCTGCGGTTTTTGATAGGGACGACCGGTTTTCGACACCGCTTGCTTCGATCATGACAGCCCGTATCTACAAGCCCGCGAAGAATGCCATGCAGTCCGGCGCCGCCAACAGCCGCGTTTGGCAGCTCGAATACGAGCCGGAACAGCCGCGCGTGATCGAGCCGCTGATGGGCTGGACGTCATCCGGCGATATGAAACAGCAGCTGACGATGCGGTTCGAGACCAAGGAAGAGGCGATCGCCTACTGCGAGCGTCATGGCATTCCCTATCAGGTGTTCGAGCCGAAGGAGCCCGCGCGCCGGATCGCCGCATACGCGGACAACTTCGCGTTCAAGCGGACCGAGCCCTGGACGCATTGACGCGCCCTTAAGATCACCCCCGGGCACATCATTAGGATATCGACGGCCGCAGCCCTCAAGGGGTGCGGCTCATCATTTCGTCTGAGTTGGCTGATGCCTGTGGCTAAAACCGATCCACAGGCGGGTACGGTTCGGTTGCAGTCTCTGCAAATGACGCTACCGTCTGCCCATGACCGTGCTTCATTCCGAACTTGACCGTACCTCCAAGAGCTTCGCCCAGAACGCGGAGACGATGCGGCGCCTGGTTGCCGATCTGCGTGACAAGCTGCAAGTCGTGCGCGGCGGAGGTGGGGAGGCCGCCCGTGCCCGCCATGTCGCCCGTGGCAAGATGCTGGCACGGGACCGCGTCGATCTGCTGGTCGATCCCGGGACGGCATTCCTCGAACTGTCGCCGCTTGCCGCGTACGGCCTCTATGGCGGCGACGTTCACGCGGCCAGCATCATTACAGGCATCGGCCGTGTGTCCGGACGCGAATGCATGATCGTCGCCAACGATGCCACCATCAAAGGGGGCACCTATTATCCGCTGACGGTGAAGAAGCATCTGCGCGCGCAGGATATCGCGCGGCAGAACAAGCTACCTTGCATCTACATGGTCGATTCCGGAGGCGCCTTTCTGCCACAGCAGGACGAGATATTCCCGGACGAGCGGCACTTCGGCCGCATCTTCTACAACCAGGCGCAGATGTCATCGGACGGCATTCCGCAGATCGCCATCGTCATGGGCTCATGCACCGCGGGCGGCGCGTACGTGCCGGCGATGTCGGACGAGAGCATCATTGTGCGCAACCAAGGCACGATCTTCCTCGGCGGCCCGCCGCTGGTGAAGGCGGCCACGGGCGAAGTGGTGACGGCGGAGGAGCTCGGCGGCGCCGACGTGCACAGCCGGCAGTCCGGCGTGACCGACCATATGGCGCAGGATGACGCCGACGCCATCGGCATCGCCCGCCGGATCGTTGCCACGCTGCATCATCGCGAAGGCAATCATTCCGGTTGGCGTCAGCCGCGCGAGCCGCTGTTTCCGCCGGAGGACATCTACGGCGTGGTGCCGGCCGATACGCGCAAGCCGTTCGACATTCGCGAGATCATTGCGCGGCTGGTGGACGGCTCCGAGTTCGACGAATTCAAGAAGCTCTACGGCCAGACATTGGTGTGCGGCTTTGCCCATATCTGGGGCTATCCAGTCGGCATCATCGGCAACAACGGCATCTTGTTCAGCGAGAGTTCGCTGAAGGGCGCGCATTTCATCGAGCTGTGCTGCCAGCGGCAGATCCCGCTGTTGTTCCTGCAGAACATCACCGGCTTCATGGTCGGCAAAAAGTACGAGGCGGGCGGCATCGCCCGCGACGGCGCCAAGCTCGTGACCGCGGTCGCGACTGCCGGCGTGCCGAAGTTCACCGTGGTCGTCGGCGGCTCCTATGGGGCTGGCAACTACGGCATGTGCGGCCGCGCCTACAATCCGCGCTTCCTGTGGATGTGGCCGAACGCGCGTATATCGGTGATGGGCGGCGAACAGGCAGCCATGGTGCTGAGCCAGCTCCGTCGCGACAACATCGAGGCAGGCGGCGGCACATGGTCGGCCGAGGAGGAGGATAAATTCCGCGCGCCGATCCGCGCCCAATACGAAGAGCAGGGGCATCCATACTACGCCTCGGCCCGGCTGTGGGACGACGGCATCATCGATCCGGCCGATACCCGCCAGGTGCTCGGCCTTGCGCTGTCGGCGGCTTCGAATGCGCCTGCGGCGCAAACCCGCTTCGGCATTTTCAGGATGTGACGATGAGCGCTCTCTATCGCCGCTTCCGTACGCTTCTGATCGCCAACCGTGGCGAGATCGCCTGCCGCATCATCCGCACCGCCCGGTCGCTCGGGCTGCGCACCGTTGCCGTCTATTCTGAGGCCGATGCAGGCGCGCTGCATGTGGAGATGGCGGATGCCGCCGTGCTGCTCGGGCCCGCTCGCGCCAAGGACAGCTACCTGAACATCGATCGTATCCTGCAGGCCGCCAAGCAGACCGGCGCCGAGGCGATCCATCCGGGCTACGGCTTTCTCTCCGAGAGCGAAGAGTTCGCGCGGCGCTGCGCGCAGGCGGGCCTCGTTTTCGTTGGCCCGACTGCCGAAATGATCCAGGCGATGGGCTCGAAGTCTGGCGCGAAGGCCTTGATGGAGAAGGCGGACGTGCCGCTGGTGCCCGGCTATCACGGCGAGGCGCAGGACGAAGCGACGCTGGCGAAGGAAGCGCGGCGGATCGGCTTCCCGGTGCTGGTGAAGGCATCCGCCGGAGGCGGCGGCCGCGGCATGCGCATTGTTCGCACCGCGGAGGAGCTCGCGCCTGCGATCGTCAGCGCCAAGCGCGAGGCGGCGGCAGCGTTCGGCGACGATCGCATGCTGATCGAGAAGTATGTCGACAATCCGCGCCACATCGAGGTGCAGATCGTCGGCGACAGCCACGGCAATCTCGTCTCGCTGTTCGAACGCGAATGCACGTTGCAGCGGCGACATCAGAAGGTGATCGAGGAGGCGCCGTCGCCGACCCTCGATGCCAAGCAGCGCGAGGCGATCGGAATCGCGGCGCGCAAGGCTGCAGGTGCCGTGAACTATGTCGGCGCCGGCACCATCGAATTTGTTTCCGACGGGCGTGATTTCTTCTTCATCGAGATGAACACGCGGTTGCAGGTCGAGCATCCGGTGACTGAATTGATCACCGGCGTCGATCTGGTCGATTGGCAGTTGCGCGTTGCCTTCGGCGAGGCGTTGCCGCTGACGCAGGCGCAGCTCACGCTCAAGGGCCACGCCATCGAGGCGCGGGTTTACTCGGAGAACCCGGCCAAGAATTTCATGCCGTCGGTCGGCCGCATCCGTGCCTGGCGGATGCCTGAGGAGGTCGGCGGCCTACGCATCGATGCAGGCTATCGCACCGGCAGCAACGTCTCGCCGGCTTACGATGCCATGCTGGCGAAGGTCATTGCCTATGGCGAGACCCGCGCCGCCGCGCTCGACCGGATCGTGACAGCGCTCGACCAGACCGACGTGCGCGGCATCGTCACCAACCTCGATTTCCTGTCGGCGCTGCTGTCGCATCCCGACGTGCGGGCGAACACGATCGACACCGGCTTCATCGAGCGCCACCTGAAAGACCTGACGCAGCCGCGCGGCGCATTGCAGGACGCTGATCTTGCCGCCGCGGTGGCTGCCGTGCTGGCACGGGAGTTCGCCGGGCGCGACCTGCTTTCGCCCTGGAACAAAGCCGGCTGGGTGACCGGCGGCGTGCGGCAATGGGCGCTGGCCTTCCGCGACATTCACGGCAGCGAGCACACGGCGACGCTGCGCTATGGCGGCGATGGCATGGCGCTGACGATCGGCGGAGCCGAACGGCCGTTTGCCTTCGAGGCGATCCATGACGGCATCGTTGATAGCTATCTCGACGGGACCAAAACCCGTGCCGCCGCGCTGTGGGAGGGCCGCGACCTCTACCTGCGAACGTCAAGCGGCCGTTTCGAGCTGGCATGGGTCGATCCGTTTGGCGGCGGCCAGCACGAGCATGTCGGCGAGGAGCGGATCGTGGCGCCGTTGCCCGGAACGGTGGTCGCAGTGCTCGCAGCCGAGGGCACGACACTGGAGAAGGGCGCGCCGGTGCTGACGCTCGAAGTCATGAAGATGGAGCAGACGTTGCGCGCGCCGTTCGCCGGCGTGCTCAGGCGGCTGAAGTGCAAGGTCGGAGATATCGTGCAGGAAGGTGTCGAGCTTGCCGAGATCGAGGCGGTTTGAGCGATGCACGATGCGATGCGGCCGATGTTGGTCGAGGTTGCGCCGGACGTGCGCCACCTGTTGCACGATGCTGATTTTGCCGATGCCTTTGCGTTCGTGGTCGATGATCCGACGCTTGACGCGATCACCGCTGCCGAGCGGGCGATCGCAAACCCGCCGAGCTGGGTGAGCTCGCTGATGGCGTTGCGCGACCTGATCGTGACGCCGCTCGGCCTGCGCACGCGCTTCGACCCGGCCTTGACGCAGACCGTCCGCGTCGGCGCATTCCCGGTTCTGAGCAAGTCACCCGAGCGCGTCGTGCTGGGCTTCGATGACAAGCATCTGGATTTTCGCGTGGCGATCGATGTGGCGGCTGTGGACGAGCAGCGCCGCAGAGCGACGGTGACGACGTTGGTGCGAACCCATAACTGGCTGGGTCGAACCTATCTGACGTTGATCATGCCGTTCCACCAGCGCGTCGTGCCCGGCATGATGATGCAGATCGAGCGCAAGGTGGCGTAAACGCTCTGCACGATCCGCGACTTGGGTTAGACCTGCACAAGTCGTCCCTCAAGCCGGAGGAATCCACCCTTTGCCGGCGTAACGGTCGCATAGGTCCGTGACGCCGCAAGGTCGATGACGTGGGTTACGGTCGTGCCGATGGTCTCACGCCATGAGAGGACGGCCACGTCCTGTCTCAGCCAATGCAGCTCATACGCGACGTCGTCCTTAAAGCCTTTGTTGTCGCCCTCTATGATCTCCAGATGCAGCATGCTGGAGCTTCGTAGGTCCAGGCGCACGCTGAAATCCGCGAATTCAGCAACGATCGAATGGCTCGGGGTGATGTCCAGCGGCACCTTGCCTTCATTGGCTTGCATGATGTCTTCCTGGCACGGGCGATCGGACAGGCCGCCGTAGCGGTCGCATTCTGCAATAGCAGCAGCCCGCGACGCGGCGGAGCCTGGCTTTGGCTTCGCCGCGTCCTTCGAGAAACCCGCGATCAGTATCTGGCGGCGATTGGTCCGCCAAAGCGATAGTTGAGCCGGCCGGTGATGGTCGAGATTCGCAGGTCGTCGTTGAAGCGCTCAGGACCAAATGTGGTGCCAGCGGCGGTCACGTTGATGCCGTCGAACGACTTTTTACCGAGGTCCATGTAGTTGTATTCGACCGCAACGCTCCAGTTGGAGGCGAAGCCGACTTCAACGCCTGCGCCTACCACAAAGCCGCTGCGCCAGGCACTGTGGTCGAGATGCGTACCGAAAACATCGAAGTTCGTGGTCTTCAGGTTTGCGCCGGCATAACCGCCCTTGATGTAGGGAAGCCAGTTGTCGAGGGCATAGCCGATGCGGCCTGTAACGGTGGCGAAGGTGTCGACCTTCGCACGCAGCCGATCAGTGCCCGGGAAGAAGATGCTGATGTCGCTGCGCTTGAGGTCAGCCCCGTTGAACTGGCCTTCCAGGCCAAAGACCCAGGTGCCGAACTGCCAGTTGTAACCAATCTGGCCGCCGTACACGGCGCCCTTCGGCTTGATGGTCTGGGTCGGTCCGAGCGGACTGTTGGTACCGGAGGTCCAGAAGCCTCCGAAGCCCGGCAGCAGATCGTCATGATCCACTTCACCCCAGCCATAGCCGCCGTTGCCGCCGATATAGAAACCGGTCCAGTTGTAGACCGGAGCCAGCACGGGCGGCGGTGCCTTCGTATAGGGACGGGCCGGAAGGTCTGCCGCGGTCGCGGCTCCGGCGGAGAGGACGAACGCTGTGGCAACAATCAGAAGTTTGCGCATGGTGCCCCCAAAAATATTTACAATGAAAACGATGCGGCAATTGCAGCACGAGTCCGGCCCATGCGCTGTAACTGGCCGACCACAGTCTCACACAAATGCGGCTGGCCGGACCGAAGTCCACGCCATCCTGCGTTCTGCGGGCACTTCGACTGTTGCTGGTCAAGTGCTGGCCAAGGCCATTTTCCGGCTACCGCTCCTTCATCTTGTTCTGGTATGCGAAAGGCACGGTCCCGTAGCTCAGTTGGATAGAGCAACAGCCTTCTAAGCTGTGGGTCGCAGGTTCGAATCCTGCCGGGATCGCCACGCGGCGCCCCTGTCGCCGGTTCCCATCGCCGGCTCCCCTGAGGCTGAATTTCGGTCTCAGAGCTCCGATTTCATGAATTTCGGCACCCGTATGGGGTTCATCCGAAGGAGGCATCGCGGGGTGAGGCGCCCCTGTCGGACTCGGAGGCCATGAACCCATGTGTATCCGCTCCCATGCCCCGGGCGGGCTGAGTCCCGTCCTGAGCGCTTTTCTGGCGGCCGCCTTCGGTGCGGTAGTGATTCCTGGCGCCAGGGCGGAGATGCCGCCCTTTCGCTATTGCATGATAGGTACGCCGAATATGGGCACGGATTGCACCTTCAATAATCTTGAGCAATGCCGCATGACAGCCTCGGGCGGAATCGGCTTCTGCACCGACAACCCGGCCTATACAGCGAGGATGAGGATCAAGCCTGACGGTGCGCCACCCCAGCGCCGCTCGGGCCGATGACAAGGAATTTTCTGCAATGCCGACCCTGACTTCGTTGCTCCGTTCGCGTACCGGGCTGGCATCCTTGGCGCTGGCGGGGCTTCTGCCGTTCGCAGCCGTTCCTGCCGAGGCGCAAGTGGCGATCGAATATCCGTACTGTCTGATGCAGGGCAGGCACACCGGGCAAAGCTGCACGTTCATGACGCTTCAGCAATGCCAGGCATCGATTTCGGCCAACTCGGGCTTCTGCGATCGGAACCCGCGCTATATCGCGCCGTCGCGCCCCGTGCGAGGGCATCGCTAGTGGGCTCGCATCACTCGCAAGATTGATCCGTGACGAAATGCGTTTGGCATCGCTGGTTCATCCAGGCCGGACGCGCGTGTTTAATGTGTTTAATGAAAGAAGGAGTTGTCCATGCGTGGCATGGTGGCGATGGCGCTGACGGTCGGCGCGCTGGCAGGCGGCGTGGCGAGCGCACGCGCCGAGGTGGAATATCCATATTGCCTCGAGCCCAGCGCCTTCACGGTCGGCACCTGCTCGTTCGACTCGTTCGAGCAATGCATGGCGTCGGCCTCGGGCAATGTCGGGGTCTGCGTCAAGAACCCGCGCTATGTGGCGCCCGCCGTCGTGCCGGAACCGCCGCCGCCGGTGCCGCAATCGCCCGCGCACCAGGGCAAGCCGAAGCGCAAGCAGGCCGCACCGCCAGCCTGAGCCCTACGCAGACTGCAGCCGGACGCCAGTCCGCCTCAGCGGGGCGGGAAGGTCACAGCCTCGATCTTGTTGCCATCGAAATCGAAGATGAACGCGCCGAAGTAGGTGGTCATCGCCGCCTGGCGCGGTCCCGGATCGCCAGCGCTGGTGCAGCCGAGCGCCAGGGCATCGTTGAAGAACTGCGTCACGGCGCCCTCGTTCGGCGCGCGTAGGCAGATGTGGGTGCCGGTGTCGTCCGGCGCGCGCACCAGTGCCTCGCGCAGATTCAGCCAGAATTCCGGATAGCGTTTGCCGAAGCCGACCGTCCGCTCGCGGTTGACCAGGCGGGTCAGGTCGAGCGGCGCGAGGATGCGTTCATAGAGTGCAGCGCTGCGGGCAAGGTCACTGACTGGCACAGACACATGGTCGATCATGGCGCTTGGTCGTCCTCCAGTTTACCGCATGGTTGGGGTGGCATCGGCTTGAACCCAGTATCGGGCCGTGGCGACAGAACGGAAGTGCCGGCGAGGGATGCCACCTCATTATTTTCGTGCTCCCGGCGTCACAGGCGATGGCCGCCGGTCCCATGGCAGACCAAGCGGGAAGGATAGTGTTTGCGTCCCTTGAACCTGGATGGCCGGATGGCTACCGCTCGGTTGACGCCGCGACCCATTTTGCAGCGCCCGCATGCGCCGGCCATCAGTCTGTCACCTTTGCCGCTTCATCTGCTATTCAGGCGCGTCGCCTGCGCCGTCGAAGGAGTTTCCTCATGATCGGATCGGTCCGCGCCTTCACGCTGGCAGCAGCGCTGGTGCTTGGCTTGACGGCAGTTCATGCCGCCGACAAAGCGTACCGGCGGGACGAACTGGCGGATCAGGCGATCCGGCTCGAAACCCAGATCAAGACCGAGGCGGGGGCGGTGTCGAAGACCGCCCAGCAGCTCAAGGCCGACATCGATACCGCCTTCCGCCGCAACGATTTCCGCGCCGGCTTGCAGCTTCTGGGGCAGGTCGCCGCGGTGGCGCCGAACGATAGCGGCAACTGGCTGAAACTTGCGCGCACCATTTTCCAGATCCGGCCTGCGGATAACCGCGAACAGACCTTCCTGCTCGAACGCGCCTCGACTGCGGCCTACATCGCCTACCAGCGCGCCGGTAATGCGGGGGAAGAGGCGGACGCACTTGCGGTGCTGGGCCGGGCCATGTCCGAGCGCAAGCTGTGGCGACCCGCGCTGGACGCGCTGCGCCTGTCGCTCGATCTCAAGGAGGTGGCAGACGTCCGTGAGCAGTACGAAAAGCTGCGCGACGAACGCGGGTTCCGGCTGCTCGACTATTCGGTCGATTCCGACTCCGCGACGCCGCGGGTCTGCTTCCAGTTCTCCGAGGAGTTAGCCAAACGCACGGATTTCTCGCCGTTCATCAGCCAGGTTGGAACCGACAAGCCGGCGCTGTCCTCCGAGGACAAGCAGCTCTGCGTCGAAGGCCTGAAGCATGGCGACCGTTATCAGATCAATCTGCGCGCAGGCCTGCCGTCCACGGTGAAGGAAAGCCTGCCGAAGTCGGCCGAGTTCAACATCTATGTGCGCGACCGCAAGCCGTTCGTGCGCTTCACCGGCCGCGCCTACGTGCTGCCGCGCACCGGCCAGCGCGGCATTCCGGTGGTCAGCGTCAACACGCCGGCGGTGACCGTAAAGGTCTATCGCATCGGCGATCGCAATCTGATCAATACCGTGCTGGGCGGTGATTTCCAGGGTACGCTGTCGACCTACGAGCAACGGACGCTCGGCAGCGAGAAGGGCGTGCAGGTCTGGTCGGGCGAGCTCGTCACCGGCAACACGCTGAATGCCGACGTGACCACGGCGTTTCCGGTCGATCAGGCGGTCGGCGAGATGCAGCCCGGCGTTTATGTGATGACGGCCGCACCGAAGGGACCGGGCGCCTCCAGCGACGACGACTACGATTATTCTCAGCTCGCGACCCAGTGGTTCATCGTTTCCGACCTCGGCCTGACGGCCTTTTCCGGCAACGATGGCATCCATGTCTTCGTCAATTCACTGACCTCGACCGAACCGATGCCGAAGGCGGAGGTCCGTCTCGTCGCCCGCAACAACGAGATCCTGGCTACCAAGCGCACTGACGATGCCGGCCATGTGTTGTTCGAGGCGGGGCTTGCGCGCGGCGAGGGCGGTTTGTCGCCGGCGCTGCTATCGGTGTCCGGCGAGAAGAACGACTATGCCTTTCTCAGTCTCAAGAGCCCGGCGTTCGATCTCACCGACCGCGGCGTCGATGGGCGACGCGTGCCGGCCGGTGCCGATGCGTTCGTCTATGCCGAACGCGGCGTCTACCGCTCCAACGAAACCGTATTCCTGACCGCTCTGCTGCGTGATGGACAGGGCAAAGCCATCGTCGGCCAGCCGATGACGCTGGTGGTGGAGCGTCCCGATGGTGTCGAATACCGCCACGTCCAGGTCGCCGATCAGGGCGCGGGCGGACGCACACTGTCGCTGCCGCTGAATTCGGCGGTGCCGACCGGCACCTGGCGCGTCCGCGCGTTCACCGATCCGAAGGCGCCGGCGATCGGCGAGACCACTTTCATGGTCGAAGACTACGTTCCGGATCGGCTCGAATTCTCGTTGACCACCAAGGCGTCGCAGATCACGGCTGATAAGCCGGTTGAGCTGCAGCTCGACGGCCGCTTCCTCTACGGCGCGCCGGCTTCCGGCCTGCAGCTTGAGGGCGACATGCTGGTGACGCCGGCTGCCTCACGTCCGGGTTTCGCCGGTTACCAGTTCGGTGTGGCCGACGACGAAACCACCAGCAACGAGCGCACGCCGCTTGAGAACCTTCCCGAAGCCGATGCCAACGGCAAGGCCAGCTTCGAGGTCAGCCTGCCGAAGCCGCCGAGTTCGACTCGTCCACAGGAGGCGCAAATCTTCGTCCGGATGGCGGAGTCCGGCGGCCGCGCGGTGGAACGCAAGCTGACGATCCCGGTCGCGCCGAATGCGGCGATGATCGGCGTCAAGCCGCTGTTCGACGGCAAGAGCGTCGGCGAGGGCGATCCGGCCACCTTCGATGTCGTGTTCGTCTCGCAGGAGGGTAAGGCACTGCCTCGCCAGGGCCTGCGCTACGAACTGCTCAAGCTCGAGTCGCGCTACCAGTGGTATCGCCAGGGATCGTCCTGGGAGTATGAGCCGGTCAAGTCGACCAAGCGGGTTGCCGATGGCGACATCGCGATCGCAGCTGACAAGCCCGGCCGCATCCAGCTCAACCCGCAACCCGGTCGTTATCGCCTCGACGTGAAGGAAGCGAATGCGGACGGCGCGCTGACGTCGATCAGCTTCAATGTCGGCTGGTATAGCGAAGGCTCCGCCGACAGCCCGGACCTACTGGAAACGTCGATCGACAAGGCCGAATACCAGGCCGGTGATACCCTGACGGTGAACGTCACCGCGCGCACCGCCGGCAAGCTGACCGTCAACGTGGTCGGCGACCGGCTGCTCGCGACCCAGAGCGTCAACGTCAAGGAGGGAGCTTCGCAGGTTCGCCTCACTGTCGGCAAGGATTGGGGCACCGGCGCCTATGTGGTAGCGACGCTGCGCCGGCCACTCGACACTGCCGCACAGCGGATGCCGAGCCGGGCGATCGGCCTGCAATGGTTCGCCATCGACAAGAAGACGCGCACCCTCGACGTCGCGCTGTCGCCGCCCAGTCTCGTGCGGCCCAGCACACTGCTGAAGCTGCCGGTGAAGGTCGGCGGATTGAGCCCTGGCGAAGACGCCAAGATCGTCGTGGCCGCGGTCGATGTCGGCATCCTCAACCTCACCAACTACAAGCCGCCGGCGCCGGACGACTACTATCTCGGCCAGCGCAGGCTGACCGCGGAAATCCGCGACCTGTATGGCCAGCTCATCGACGGCATGCAGGGCACCCGTGGCCAGATCCGCACCGGCGGCGACAGCGCCAGCGCCGAACTGCAGGGCAGCCCACCGACGCAGAAGCCACTCGCACTCTATTCCGGCATCGTTACGGTCGGCGCCGATGGCTCGGCAGAGATTCCGTTCGCGATCCCTGAATTCGCCGGCACCGCGCGCATCATGGCTGTGGCCTGGAGCGCGACCAAGGTCGGCCGCGCCACGACCGATGTGGTGATCCGCGATCCTGTGGTGTTGACCACCACGCTGCCGCGCTTCTTGCTGAACGGCGATCGTGGCACCATGACCATGGACCTCGACAACGTCGAGGGCGCTGCCGGTGACTTCACCATCACCGTGCGTCCGTCGGGACCGGTGCGGATGACGGGCAATCCGTCCACCACGCTGCGGCTGGCCCAGAAGCAGCGTAACACCGTTGCGCTGGCGCTCGATGCGGTTGGCGCAGGCGCCGCCCAGCTCGAGGTCAATATCCGCGGACCGAACGGGTTGACGTTGGTGCGCAACTACGGCCTCGACGTGAAGCCTGCGACGCAGATCCTGGCGCGGCGGACGGTGCGGACGATCGCCAAGGGCGAGAGCCTCACGCTGTCGCCGGACATGTTCTCGGACCTCGTGCCGGGCACGGGCGGCGTGTCGCTGTCGGTCAGCCTGTCGTCGGCACTGGATGCGGCATCGATCCTGAAGGCGCTCGATCGCTATCCGTTCGGCTGTTCCGAGCAGATCACCAGCCGGGCGATGCCGCTGCTCTATGTCAACGACCTCGCGGTCGAGGCGCATCTGGCGATGGACAGCGCCGTCGATCAGCGCATCAAGGATGCGATCGACCGGCTGCTGGCGCGGCAGGGCTCGAACGGCTCGTTCGGTCTGTGGTCGGCAGGCGGCGACGATGGCTGGCTCGATGCCTATGTCACCGACTTCCTGACTCGCGCCCGCGAGAAGAACTTCGCGGTCCCGGACGTGGCGTTCCGTCAGGCGCTGGATCACTTACGCAACTCGGTCGCCAATGCCGACGAGCCGGAGAAGGATGGCGGCCGTGAATTGGCCTACGCGCTCTATGTGCTGGCGAAGAACGGCGCCGCGCCGGTGGGCGACCTGCGTTATCTCGCCGACACCAAGCTCGGCAGTCTCGCAACCCCGATCGCCAAGTCGCAGCTCGCCGCGGCGCTGGCGCTGGTCGGCGACCGGGCGCGGGCGGAGAAGGTCTATGCGGCGGCGCTGAAGGACCTGGAGCCGAAGCCGGTGCTGGTGTTCGGCCGCACTGACTACGGTTCGTCGTTGCGCGATGCGGCGGCGTTGGTGTCGCTCGCCAGCGAGGGCAACGCACCGCGGTCGACGCTGATCTCGGCGGTGCAGCGGGTTGAGGACGCGCGCGGTCTGACGCCCTACACCTCGACGCAGGAGAATGCGTGGCTGGTGCTGGCGGCGCGGGCGATCGCTAAGGAAGCCAACACAGTTTCGCTCGATGTGGACGGCAGCCCGGTGAAGACCGCGTTGTTCCGCAGCTACAAGCAGGCGGAGGTGTCAGCGGGACAGCCGATCCGGATCACCAACACCGGTGATGCGCCGGTGCAGGCGGTGGTCTCGGTCAGTGGCGCGCCGCTGACGCCGGAGCCTGCGGCCGAGAACGGCTTCAAGATCGAGCGCAATTACTTCACGCTCGATGGCCAGCCGGTCGACATTGCCACCGCAAAGCAGAATGACCGCTTTGCGGTGGTGCTGAAGGTCACGGAAGCGAAGCCTGAATACGGGCGGATCATGGTGGTCGATTATCTGCCGGCGGGCTTCGAGATCGACAATCCGAAGCTGGTGTCGTCCGGCGACAGCGGTACGCTCGATTGGATCGAGGATGGCGAGGAGCCCGAGCACACCGAGTTTCGCGATGATCGCTTCAACGCCGCGATCGAGCGCGCGCGCGATGACAGTCCGGTGTTCACGGTGGCCTACATCGTCCGCGCCGTCTCGCCCGGCAAGTACGTGCTGCCGCAGGCTTATGTCGAGGACATGTACAACCCGTCGCGTTACGGCCGCACCGCGACCGGCGCGCTGGAGATCCGTGCGTTGAAATGAGCGAAGCTGCGGCCATAGTGACGCGCGCGCGCAAGCGGCGGCGATGGAGGATCGCCGCCATCGGCGCCGGCGGCACGCTTGCGCTGCTGCTGGCGTCGGCATTAGCATGGGTCGTGTCGCTTGGACCGTTGCCGCTCGACGAAGCGAAGCAGGTCTCGACGACGGTGGTCGATCGCAATGGTCGACTGCTGCGCGCCTATGCGATGGACGACGGCCGCTGGCGCCTGCCGGTGCGAAACTCCGAGGTCGATCCAGCCTACGTCAATGTGCTGCTGGCGTTCGAGGACAAGCGGTTTCACGCGCATCACGGCGTCGATCCGGTGGCGCTCGGCCGCGCCGCCTGGCAGTTCGCAAGCCATGGCCGGATCGTATCTGGCGGCTCCACCATCACCATGCAGGTGGCCCGGTTGCTGGAGCCGCGCCGCGAGCGATCGATGGCCGCCAAGCTGAAACAGATCGTGCGTGCGATCCAGCTCGAACGCGCGCTGTCCAAGGACGAAATTCTCGATCTCTACCTGGTGCTGGCGCCGTTCGGCGGCAACCTCGAAGGCGTGCGCGCTGCGACCATTGCCTATTTCGGCAAGGAGCCGAAGCGGCTGTCGCTGGCGGAGGCCGCACTGCTCGTCGCGCTGCCCCAGTCGCCGGAGATGCGCCGCCTCGATCGCTATCCGGAGGCCGCCCGCAAAGCCCGCGACCGCGTGCTGGAACGGATGGTGGAAACTGGCCGCGCCAGCCACGACGACGTGGAGCATGCCAAAGCGGAAACAGTGCCGCGCCTGCGCCGACCGATGCCGATCCTGGCGCCGCATGCCACCGATCAGGCGGTCGCGCGCCCCGGCCGCGGCTCGCACATCTCGCTGACGCTCGATTCCAATCTGCAACGCACGCTTGAAGCGCTTGCCCGCGACCGGGCGACGGCGCTCGGTCCTGACATCTCCATCGGCATCATCGTCGCCGACAATGCCAGCGGCGATATTCTCGCCCGCATCGGCTCGCCCGATTATTTCAACGAGCGCAGGGCCGGGCAGGTGGATATGACCCGCGCCGTCCGGTCGCCCGGTTCGACGTTGAAGCCCTTCATTTATGGGCTCGCGATCGAGGACGGCTTCGTGCATCCGGAAAGCCTGATCGACGACCGGCCGATCCGCTACGGCAGTTATGCGCCGGAGAATTTCGACATGACGTTCCAGGGCACCGTCACGGTACGCAAGGCATTGCAACTGTCGCTGAACGTGCCGGCGATCGCGCTGCTGGATCGGGTTGGGCCGCACCGGCTGACGGCTCGGATCCGCGAAGCGGGCGGCGATCTAATTCTGCCGAAGGATGAGACGCCGGGGCTCGCCATGGGGCTCGGCGGCGTTGGCATCACGCTCACCGATCTGGTGCGGCTCTATACCGGGTTCCCGCGGCTTGGGACCACCGTGCGGCTGCGCGAGCGCGCCGACGAGGCGCAGGGCGACACCGCCCAGCGCCGGCTGATGGATGCGACGGCCGCCTGGCATATCGGCCATGTGCTGATGGGGACGCCACCGCCCGAGAACGGTGTCCACAACCGCATCGCCTTCAAGACTGGCACCAGTTACGGCTACCGTGACGCTTGGTCCGTCGGGTTTGATGGCCGCTACACCATTGGCGTCTGGGTCGGCCGCCCCGACGGAGCACCGGTTCCGGGTCTTTTGGGCCGGACGGCGGCTGCGCCGATTTTGTTCGATGCGTTCGCTCGGACCGGCAAGATACCGCTGGGACTGTCATCTCCGCCGCGGGGAACGCTGATCGCTGCGACTGCCAGGCTGCCGCTGCCACTGAAGCGCTTTCGTCCGGTCGGCGAGCTGGTCCGCAATGGCGACGACCGTGCACCGAAGATCCAGTTTCCACTCAATGGCTCACGGCTGGATGTGCAAGCGGAGGGTGAGGGGAAGGCGCTACCATTGGCGGTGAAGGTCGCCGGCGGCATCCCGCCCATGACCGTCCTGGTCAATGGCCTCACAGCCGGCGAGCTCGACAGCCGTCGTCAGCGCCTGATCGATCCGCCCGGCCCCGGGTTCGTCCGGCTCACGGTCATGGATGCGACTGGCGCCGCGGACACAGTTGTCGTCCGACTTCAATAGAGCTGTTCCAAGCGGTTGTCCCATAGATAGTTTCATCGTATGCGAAGCCCATGGTGGACGCCGCGGGGCAACGACGATTTGGGGCAGGAAGGGAGCCGGTTCAGCGGGCGAATCCCGGCCGTGGGCTTGTGACCGTGCTGAATTTCGCCGCCGCCAGCCATCTCCGGGCGATCGCGCTGCTGATCGTCGTCGGTGCGCTGTTTTTCCTGCCGGGCTTCTTCAACATTCCGCCGATCGACCGTGACGAGGCGCGTTTCGCCCAGGCGACCAAGCAGATGGTCGAGAGCGGCGACTTTGTGGATATCCGCTTCCAGGACGAGGTCCGCTACAAGAAACCGGTCGGAATTTATTGGCTGCAGGCTGCAGCGGTCGAGACCGCGAGCAAGCTCGGCCTGCCGCGTGCCCAGCTCCGCATCTGGCTCTATCGCGTCCCGTCGCTCATTGGTGCGATCGGCGCGGTGCTATTGACCTACTGGGCGGCGCTGCCGTTCGTGTCCCGGCGCGGGGCGATTCTCGCGGCACTGATGATGTGTTCGTCGATCCTGCTCGGGGTCGAAGCGCGGCTCGCCAAGACCGACGCGATGTTGCTGCTGACCACGACAGCGGCTATGGCGGCGCTTGCCCGCATCTATCTGTCCTGGCAGCGCGGCGAGGACCCCGAACGGCCGCCGTGGTCAACACCTGCCATCTTTTGGACCGCGATTGCTGGCGGCCTGCTGCTGAAGGGCCCGCTGATTCTGATGCTGGTCGGGCTCTGCATGGCAGCGCTCCTAATCCAGGACCGCTCCGGCGGCTGGCTCTGGCGGCTGCGCCCCGTGTGGGGCGCGATGTGGGCGCTGGTGCTGGTGCTGCCATGGTTCATCGCCATCATCCTGCGCTCGGGCGACAGCTTCTTCGCGGCCTCGCTCGGCAACGATCTGTTCAGCAAGATCGCCTCGCCGCAGGAGTCGCATGGCGCACCGCCCGGACTTTACTTCGTTCTGTTCTGGTTGACGTTCTGGCCGGGCTCGGCTTTGGCAGGACTCGCTGCGCCTGCGGTCTGGCGGGCACGGCGTGAGCCCGGCGCGCAGTTCCTGCTGGCCTGGCTGGTGCCGTCCTGGGTCGTCTTCGAGCTGGTGATCACCAAGCTGCCGCATTACGTGCTGCCGCTGTATCCCGCGATCGCGATCCTGATCGTCGGCGTGCTCGAGCAGCAGATGCTGTCGCGCAAAGCCTGGATGATCCGCGGCCTGTCGTGGTGGTTCACGGCGCCGGTGATCTTGAGCGTGCTCGCGATCGCCGGCTCGATCGTGCTGATCCGCCAGCTTGAGTTCGTCGCATGGCCGTTTGCGGCGGCGGCAGTGATCTTCGGTCTGTTCGCCTGGTGGATGTACGACGAAGGGCGGGCGGAGCGCTCGCTGCTGAATGCCTTCGCCGCATCCTTCTTCGTCGCCGTGACCGTGTATGGCCTCATCATCCCGGCGCTGAAGCCGCTGTTCCCGAGCGTCGAGCTCGCGCGGGCGCTGCGGAATGTCGAGTGTCGCCAACCGCTGGCGGCTTCGGCGGGCTATCACGAGCCAAGCCTGGTCTTCATGGCAGGAACCCAGACCGTGCTAACCGATCCATCCGGAGCTGCGGATTTCCTGGCCCAAGGATCGTGCCGCTTCGCGCTGATCGAGAGCAGGCAGGAGCGCATCTTTGCCCAGCGCGCCGAGACCATCGGTTTGCGCTATGCGGTGGTCAACCGGTTCGAGGGCTACAACTATTCGCAGGGCCGGGCGATCTCGATGTCGATTTTCCGCTCGGAAGGAACGCAGTAGGCGCGAACCGCGTGATGCGGATTTTTGCGCCAGTTTCAAGCCATTGGAGCCCTGCTGGACGCGGAATATGGGGTTGCGAGGGGCGGTTTCGGCCCCTAAAAGGCTCCCGCATATGGCCGGTCCGTATCTCTGACAATCCAACGAACACATTTGATTCCCATGAACAGCGGCCCTCCGCAGTCCGTCAGCGTTTTCCCGGCTGTGAGCATTGTCGTGCCCGTACGCAACGAGGCCGATAACATCGCGCCGCTGATCGCCGAGATCGACGCCGCACTCGGCGGGCGGTGGCCCTACGAAATCATCTACGTCAACGACGGCTCGACCGACGCAACGGGGACCGTACTGCTTGGGCTGATGCGCGGTCGGAGCGATCTGCGCCAACTTCGCCATACCGAATCCTGCGGGCAGTCGTCGGCCGTGCGCTCGGGCGTGCGGGCGGCGCGGGGGCTGATCGTCGCCACGCTCGATGGTGACGGCCAAAACGATCCGGCGTTTTTGCCGGCGCTGATCACGGCGATCGAGCAGGGCAAGGGACGCATCGGGCTCGTGGCGGGCCAGCGGGTCGGCCGCAAGGACACCGCGTTCAAGCGGTTGCAATCGCGGATCGCCAACGGGGTTCGCGGCAGCATCCTGCGCGATGGCACGCGTGATACGGGATGTGGCCTGAAAGCCTTCCAACGCGACGCTTTCCTGATGTTGCCATACTTCGACGGCTTGCATCGCTTCCTGCCGGCGCTGATGCGGCGGGAGGGATTCGAGATCGCCTATGTCGACGTGAAGGATCGGCCGCGCCGGTCGGGCGTGTCGAACTACGGCTTCTTCGACCGCCTCTGGGTCGGGATCATGGATCTGGCAGGGGTATGGTGGCTGATCCGCCGTAAGAAGAAGCAGCCGGTGATAACCGAGGTGACGTCCGATGCTGGTTGACCTGTCGCAGGCGCTGGGCACTTATTTCCACGAGGTTTTCGTCGTCAATTTCGACTGGTGGGTGGTGCTCGGCTTCATTGCGCAGGCCTTCTTCACCATGCGTTTCGTCGTGCAGTGGATCGCCTCGGAGCGGGCGCGTGATAGCGTGGTGCCGGTCGCTTTCTGGTTCTTCTCGATCGGCGGCGGCGTGCTGCTGCTGATCTATGCACTGTATCGCAAGGACCCGGTGTTCATCGCCGGTCAGGCCTTCGGCCTGTTCGTCTATGCACGCAATCTCTATTTCATCATCGCCAAGGGGCGCGCGTCGAAGGCCGATGCCTGATCGCCACGCGTCGACATTCTGTTCGGAGCCTGACTTGGGTACGACTTGGACGCTGACTTAAGCGTTCCCTTCAGGGCAGCGCAATGCGCGTTGCAGTGACGCGGCTTTCCTTCTTGTCGCGGATCACGCCCCAGATCACTTTGCCGTCGGCCCTATCCCAGGCGATGCCTTGTCCTGCGATCTCGAGCGACGCCGTGCCGACCCAGCGCATGACGGAGCCCGCTTCCGGCAACGCCAGCGCGTAGATCTCGGGCAAGTCGTGCCCCGTGATCCACAGCTTTCCGTCCGGGCCCCATGAGCCGCCGGAGTTGCTCATGTCGCCGAACTTCTTCAGCAGCACATCAGGCAGCGTCCAGGCTTCGGCGACACGCCAATCCTTGTCGAAACGGACGATCTGGGTGTTGAACTTGTTGCCGTAGGCAAGCGGGCTCTTGTCGAACACGCGGTTGTAATTGGCGAAAGCGCCCCACCAGACGCCATCGCGATAATCGAGCCAGGTCAGCGAGCCGCGCTCGATGCCGAAGCTGTGGGTGCCGACATGCTGCAGCGTCGCAGCATCCCAGATCTCGACGGAACTGGTCATCGGCCATTCCGGATAGTTGGAATGGGCGGTGTAGAGCTTGCCATCGATGACAACGCCGCTGTCGAGATGGATGATCGGACCGTCCTTCTCGCCGCGCCATTCGCCGACGCGCTGTCCGCTCTTCTTGTCGTATTTGGCGATGATCTGGTTATCGATCGCATAGAAATGGCGGTCATCGACGGCCACCGCCTGCCGCGCCTCTGGAACGATGAACGAGGCGAGGCGCTCAGCCGCGACGATTGCTGGGTCTTTGTTGGCGGGGTCCTTGGCGAAAGCCGCCGTGGCGATGATGAGAACCGAGGCGGCGATAATTCCGTGCGGGAAGGGTATGCGCGCGAACATGGGAATGTTTCCGATTGCGGTCAGGTCGTCTCTGCCTACCGTCGAACAAACGACAGCACGATGACACCACCCGCGCACGGCGGGCAGCCGCCATGATGTCCGCTATGGCGCGTTCAGCGCCCGCTCTCCGCCGCGAGCGCCTCGAATCCGCGCACGAGATCCGCCTTCAGGTCGTTCACATCCTCGAGCCCGATGTGGAAGCGCAGCGTCGGCCCGCCGGGGGCCCAGGTGGTGGCCGTGCGGTAGCCCGAACAGTCGAACGGGATCACCAGGCTTTCATAGCCGCCCCACGAGTATCCCATGCCGAACAGCGTCAGGCGGTCGAGGAAGGCATCCACAGCCTTCTCGGCGACCGGCTTGAGGACGACGCTGAACAGGCCGCTGGAGCCGGTGAAATCCCGTTTCCAGATTGCGTGCCCCGGATCGCTTTCCAGCGCTGGATGCAGAACCCGCAGCACCTCCGGCCGCTGTTCCAGCCATCGCGCCATCTCGAGCGCCGAGCGTTGATGATGGGCCAGGCGGATCGCGAGCGTGCGCAGGCCCCGCAACGCGAGGAACACGTCGTCAGGGCCCGCACACTGCCCGAGCAGGTGCACGGCTTCGGCGATCGCGGGCCACGCGGAGGCGTTAGCGGAAATCGCTCCGAACATGATGTCGGAATGACCGCCGATATACTTGGTCGCGGCATGGATCGAAACGTCCACGCCCTTGTCGAACGAGCGGAAGTACAGCGGCGTCGCCCAGGTGTTGTCGTTCAGGACCAGCGCACCATGTGCGTGCGCTGCAGCAGCAATCGCCGGCGTGTCCGGCATCTCGAAGGATTGCGAGCCCGGCGCTTCGATCAGGACCGCGCGGGTGTTCGGCTTGAACAAGCTTGCGATGCCGCTGCCGATCAGCGGATCGTAATAGCTGGTCTCGATTCCGTAACGGGCGAGCAAGCCGCCGCAGAAGCGCCGCGTAGGCTGATAGACGCTGTCGGACACGAGCAGGTGATCGCCATGCTTCAGCACTGCTAGCAAGGCGGTCGAGATCGCCGCAAGGCCTGACGGCAACAATGCGACGCCCGCGCAGTTCGGCCCTTCCAGGGTCGCCAATGCATCGGACAGCGCCTTTGTGGTGGGCGTCCCTTGCCGGCCGTACTGGAATTCGCCGCGGTCGTGGCGGATGTCGTCCGCGGTCGGATAGAGCACCGTCGAGCCCCGGACGATCGGCGGATTGATGAAGCCGTGCAGAAAGCGCGGCTCGCGGCCGGCGGTGACGAGACGGGTCTCGGGCTGGAGCGGCAAATCGTCAGGGGGTGTGGATCGGCTCATTGGTCTAGTTTCGGATCAATCGATTGCCGCTTATCACGTCCGTCCTGCTGGAGGATTGGGCATGACGTACGTGACCGCAGTCTAGATCATAAGAAGGGAGGGAAGTCTTGCGTCAACCCCTTGACCCGTCTCTTCAATCGTTCTGTGATGCGGTCTAAAGAGGGGCGTCCTGCCCCGAGAGTTTCAACGTGCGTAGAGATCGCATCGCATTTGAACGGTTTCATTCCCCGAAACGAACCGCCAGTCGGTTCTGCTCGGGAAGCGAGCTGCCGGCAGGCGTTATCGATCCGCCGCCCAGCCCCCAATCATCACGACTTGAGCGAAAGGTTCACCCATGAAACGTGCTTCCCTGATTCTGACGCTTGCGCTTGCAGCCGCCGTACCTGCCGGAACGGCTTCCGCTCAGACCCTGAAGACGGTGAAGGATCGCGGCATTCTGTCCTGCGGCGTGACCAGCGGTCTGCCGGGCTTCTCCGCTCCCGACGACAAGGGCAACTGGACCGGCCTCGATGTCGATCTCTGCCGGGCCATCGCAGCGGTGGTCCTCGACGACCCGACCAAGATCAAATTCGTGCCGCTGTCGGCCAAGGATCGCTTCACCGCGCTGCAGTCCGGCGAAATCGACGTGCTGTCGCGCAACACGACCTGGACGCTCTCGCGCGACACCCAGCTCGGCCTGAACTTCACCGCGGTCAACTATTATGACGGACAGGGCTTCCTGGTCCGTAAGTCGCTCAAGGTCAATTCGGCGCTCGAACTGAACAGTGCGTCCGCTTGCGTGCAGACCGGCACCACCAACGAGCAGAACCTCGCCGACTACTTCAAGGCCCACAAGATGAAGTACGAGGTGATCGCGTTCTCGACCGCCGATGAGACGATCAAGGCTTATGAGGCGGGCCGCTGCGACACCTTCACCTCCGACGTCTCGCAAGTCTATGCAGAGCGGCTGAAGCTCGCCAAACCGGACGACCATATCGTGCTGCCGGAGGTGATCTCGAAGGAGCCGCTCGCCACCGTGGTCCGCCATGGCGACGACCAGTGGTTCGACATCGTCAAGTGGACGCACTTTGCGATGGTCAACGCGGAAGAGCTCGGCATCACGCAGAAGAACGTCNACGAGATGCTCAAATCCGACAAGCCCGAGGTGAAACGCCTGCTGGGAACGGACGGCAATCTGGGCGAACAGCTTGGCCTGACCAAGGATTGGGTAGTCCGCATCATCAAGGCCGTCGGCAACTACGGTGAGTCGTTCGATCGCAACGTTGGCGCCGGCTCCAAGCTCGGTATCTCCCGTGGTCTCAATCGCCTCTGGAACGAGGGAGGTCTGCAGTACGCGCCGCCGATTCGCTGATCGGGCGGTGTAATGGGGGCGCAGCGATGGCGATCGAACCGAGAAAGCCACCGCGTCATTTCAGCCTGCATCTTCGGCGCGCCCTTGGCGGGCGTGCCGGGTGGGGCGGCTTCGCGGCGCAGCTCGCCTTCGTCGCCTTCGTCATCTGGCTGGGCTACGAAATCTATTCGAACGCCCAGGCCAACCTCCAGGCCCAGCGCATCGCGACCGGCTTCGGCTTTCTGCAGAACACGGCCGGGTTCGCGACCAGCCAAAACCTGATTCCGTATCAGGAATCCGACACCTACTTGCGGGTGTTCTTCGTCGGCCTGCTCAACACGCTGCTGGTCTCGGTGATCGGCATCATCTTGGCGACTATCATCGGATTCTTGGTCGGCCTTGGACGCCTGTCGCCGAACTGGCTGGTGTCGCGGCTGTCCGGCGGCTACGTCGAGATCGTGCGGAACCTGCCGCTGCTGTTCCAGTTGCTGTTCTGGTACCTCGCCGTGCTCGCGACCTTGCCGCCGCCACGGCAAAGCCTGTCGCTGTTCGATGCGGTGTTCATCAACAGCCGTGGCCTGATCGTGCCGCGGCCCGTGGGCGAGCCCGGCTTCGAGCCGTTCATGTTCGCGCTGCTCGCCGCGATTCTCGGCAGCTTCGCTTTGCGCATCTACACGCGCCGGCGACTGTTCGCGACCGGCCAGAAGATCCGGATCTGGCCGTGGGTGATCGGCATGCTGATCGGCTTTCCGCTGGTCTCGACGCTGATCTTCGGCATCCCGGTGATGTTCGAAATGCCGGTTCTGCGCGGCTTCAATTTTGCGGGCGGTTCGCGGCTGATCCCAGAATTCGTCGCGCTCGTGCTGGCGCTGTCGACCTATACCGCGGCGTTCATCGCCGAGATCGTCCGCGCCGGGGTTATGTCGGTCCACAAAGGTCAGATGGAGGCGGGTTCTTCGCTTGGCCTGTCGCGCGGGGAAACGTTGCGGCTGATCGTGGTTCCGCAGGCCCTGCGCGTGATCTTGCCGCCGTTGACAAACCAATACCTCAACCTGACCAAGAACTCGTCGCTCGCGGTAGCGATCGGATACCCCGACCTGGTGTCGGTCTTTGCCGGTACGACATTGAGCCAGACAGGGCAGGCGATCGAAATCATCGCCATCACTATGGGCGTCTATCTCTTGATCTCGCTCGTCACCAGCGCGGCGATGAATTTCTACAACTGGCGGCTCGGACGGAGCCTCGCGCGATGAGCAGCGGTCCTATGGCGGTGAGAGCGCGGCATGTCTGATCAATCGCTGCAACCCTTCGTCCGTGCCGAACTCGTGCCGCAGCGTTCGGCTCCGGTCAGGACGACCGGCGCGTGGGCCTGGGTCCGCTCGCGGTTGCTCAGCTCGCCGACCAACATCCTGCTGACGATCGTCGCGGCGGTGTTGTTGTGGTTCGCGATCGTGCCGACGGTGAAATTCCTGCTCGTCGATGCAGTCTGGACGGGCTCTGACCGCAACGCCTGCCTCGAGGAAACGGTCGGGCGAACGGTTGGGGCCTGCTGGCCGTTCGTCCAGGCGAAGTTGCAGCAGTTCATGTATGGCTTCTATCCGCAGAGCCAGCTCTGGCGCGTCAATCTCGTATTTGCGCTGGCGATCCTCCTGCTGATTCCGCTCCTGATCCCGCGCATTCCGGGCAAGACGCTGAACGCTTCGCTGTTCTTCTTCGCGCTGCCGGTCGTTGCGTTCTTCCTGCTGTACGGCGGTGGTATCAAAGGTTTCGGTATCAGCTGGCTCGCCGATCTCTTGCAGGCGCTCGCCGACAGCATCGCCGATGGCGGGCGACGGTTGCGTGCCACGGCAAGCGCAGCCGGCGTTCCGGGACTTTCGCAACTGCTGGCCGGGATCGGCATCGCCGTGGCGTTGGCCGGCGACGCGGCGCTGTTGGTTCTGCTGCCGCTGACGCTGACACGCGATGCCCTGCAGGTCTCCAACCAGCCGGTCTGGTATGACTTCATGCTGACGGCGATCATCATATCGGCGTTGCTGTTCGTCCTCGCCGGAGGCTTCCGCTCCGGCTGGCGGGCCCTGATCCTCTGTCTCATCACGTTCGCAGGCATTGCGCTGGTGATCGCGGTCATGGGATTGCATCACGGCGGGCTGCCGATCGTCGGCACGCGCGAGTGGGGCGGCATGCTGGTGACGCTGGTCGTGTCGATCACCGGCATCGTTGCATCAATGCCGATCGGCATCGCGCTTGCGCTGGGACGCCGCTCGCAGATTCCGCTGATCCGGGCGAGCTCGGTCGCATTCATCGAATTCTGGCGGGGCGTACCGCTGATTACGGTGCTGTTCTTTGCGACTTACATGCTGCCGCTGTTCATGCCGCAGGGCTTCAACATCGACGGGATGATCCGCGTGCTGGTCGGCGTGGCGCTGTTCTCCGGCGCCTACAACGCCGAGGTCATCCGCGGCGGGCTCGCCGCCGTGCCGCGCGGGCAGGCGGAGGCCGCCAATGCGCTCGGCCTATCGTATTGGAAGACCACCGGCCTGATCGTGATGCCGCAGGCGCTGCGGCACGTTATTCCGGGCCTGGTGAACAGCTTCATCGCACTCTTCAAGGATACGACGCTGGTGCAGATCGTTGCGATGTTCGATTTGCTCGGGCAGCTGCGCGCCTCGTTTGCCGATCCGAACTGGGCGACGCCGACAACGCTGTTCACCGGCTTTGCTTTCGCTGGCATCATCTATTTCGTGGTTTGCTTCGCGATGTCGCGCTACTCGCTGTTCGTCGAGAAGCGGCTCAATGCGCATCGCCGGAACTAGGACATGCGCGCAAACGTTTTCCTGAACAATCGTCTTCGAACTGCCGTGAGGTCCGCATGACAGAACCGATGGTCAAGATTGCAGGCCTCAACAAGTGGTTCGGCGAATTCCATGTGCTGCGCGATATCGACCTGTCGGTCGGCAAGGGGGAGCGCATCGTGATCTGCGGGCCGTCAGGCTCGGGCAAGTCCACCACGATCCGCTGCATCAATGCGCTGGAGGAATTTCAGGAAGGCCAGGTCGTGGTCGACGGCATCGAGCTCGGCCCGAACCTCAAGCGTATCGATGATGTCCGGCGCGAAGTCGGCATGGTGTTCCAGAGCTTTAACCTGTTTCCGCACCTGTCCGTGCTCGACAATTGCACGCTGGCGCCGATCTGGGTACGCGGCATGCCGAAGAAGGATGCCGAAGCGGTCGCGATGAAATATCTCGAGCGCGTGCGCATTCCGGACAAGGCGGACAAATTTCCCGGGCAGCTTTCGGGCGGCCAGCAGCAGCGCGTCGCCATCGCCCGCGCGCTGACCATGAATCCGAAGGTCATGCTGTTCGACGAGCCGACGTCCGCGCTCGATCCGGAGATGGTCAAGGAAGTGCTGGATACGATGGTCGATCTCGCCAAGGACGGCATGACCATGCTGGTGGTCACCCATGAGATGGGGTTCGCGCGAGAGGTCGCCAATCGCATCGTCTTTATGGATGCCGGCCAGATCATCGAGGCCAACGAGCCGCAGGCCTTCTTCGCCAACCCGCAGCATGCGCGAACCAAGCTGTTCCTCAGTCAAATCCTGCGCTGAGCACGACAATCGCGAGATAGCAGCGCGCGATGGCTGCGCTTACGGCCGGCCGGATCAGGTCTTGACGTAAGGGACTTGGATGCTGCTGCGCCGCTCCAGCCATTCCGGCACTGGCAGCTTCTTGGAGCGCATGAAATCCGGATTGAACAGCTTCGACTGGTAACGGTTGCCGTAGTCGCACAGCACCGTGACGATGCGGTGTCCCGGACCGAGCTCCTTGGCGAGGCGGATCGCGCCGGCGATGTTGATCGCCGTCGAGCCGCCCATGCACAGGCCTTCGTGCTCGAGCAGGTCGTAGATCAGCGGGATCGCTTCCTCGTCCGAGATCAGATAGGCGTGATCGACCTTCATGTCCTTGACCACCGGCGTCACCCGGCCGAGGCCGATGCCTTCGGTGATCGAGCCGCCCGGCGATGCCTTCGCAACGCCATTGGTGAACAGGTCATACATCGCCGCACCGTGCGGATCGGCCAGGCCGATGATGATGTCCTTTTTCTTCTCGCGCAGGAATGCGCTGGTGCCGGCGAGCGTGCCGCCGGTACCGACGGCGCAGATAAAGCCGTCGATGTTACCGCCGGTCTGTTCCCAGATTTCCGGGCCAGTCGAGACGTAGTGCGCCTTCGGATTGTCGAGGTTGTTCCATTGGTCGGCGAACAGCACACCGTTCGGCTCGGTCTTGCGCAGCTGCTCGGCGAGGCGCCGCCCGACATGTTGGAACTGGTTCGGGTTATCATAGGGCACCACCGGCACCTCGACCAGTTCGGCGCCGCACAGCCGCAGCATGTCCTTCTTTTCCTGGCTCTGCGTATCCGGGATCACAATCACGGTCCGGTAGCCGCGCGCACTGGCGACGACGGCAAGGCCGATACCGGTGTTGCCAGCCGTCGACTCGATCACCATGCCGCCAGGCTTCAACTCGCCGCGCTTTTCCGCCTCGAGGATCATCTGCCGGCCTGCGCGATCTTTCACCGACTGACCGGGGTTCATGAACTCGGCCTTGCCGAGAATCTCGCAGCCGGTGAGCTCGGACGCGTGCTTCAGCTTGATGAGCGGCGTGTTTCCGATCGCGGTGATGACGTCTTGATGGATGGTCATGAAGGGCACTGCTTGACTGCTTATGGAACGTGCAGTGACCCTAGTTCACGCCTCCCCAAGGGACAAGCCGAAAGACCCGCATTCCGGCCCTGGTTCGCATGTCCCGCATCATGCGAACGGGATCGTTGCCGTTTTGGATCATGCCGTCTTGGCGAAGATCACCTGGCGAACGTCGATGTTGCCGGAGAGGAAGCCGGCCTCGCAATAGGCGAGGTAATACTCCCACAGCCGGCGGAAGCGCTCGTCGAAGCCGAGCGGCTTCAGGTTGGGCCAGGCCTGGCGGAAGTTGGTTCTCCAGGTGGCCAGCGTTCTGGCATAATCTTGCCCGAAGATGCGCTCCTTGATGACAGGGATGCCGAACCGATCGCCCAGCGTCTTCAGCACGGCGGGCGAGGGCAGCATGCCGCCCGGGAAAATGTAGCGCTGAATGAAATCGACCTCCCGCCGATAGTCCTGGAACATGCTGTCACGGATCGTGATCGCCTGGATGCCCGCGAGCCCTTGCGGCCGCAGCCGGTCGCGTAATTGCGAGAAGTAGTTCGGCCAGAACTCCTCGCCAACCGCTTCGATCATCTCGATCGAGGCGATGCGGTCGTACTGATCGCGCTCGTCGCGATAGTCCTGAAAACGGATCTCCACACGTTCGTTCAGACCCGCCTCGTGGATTCGCTGTTGGGCGAAGTCACGTTGCTCGCGCGAGATCGTCAGGCCGACGACCTTGACGCCATAGGTCTTGGCCGCGAACTCGGCGAAGCCGCCCCAGCCGCAGCCGATTTCCAGCACCGTCTGTCCCGGCTGCAGGTTGATCGCTTCGGCAAGCCGTCGGTACTTGTTATGCTGCGCGGCCGTCAGATCGCTGGTGCCGTCCTCGAACAGGGCAGACGAATAGGTCATGCTGGGGTCGAGCCACGACCTGTAGAACGCGTTGCCGATGTCGTAATGCGCGTAAATGTTGCGCTTGGCTTGGCCGCGCGTGTTGCGCTTCAGCCAATGCCGCACCGCCTGGACGGCCCGTCCAATCGTCTTCTGCTGGAACATCGGCAGGATCAGGTCGTGATTGACGCAGAAGATGTAAAGGAACTGCGTCAGGTCGGGCGTATCCCACTCGCCGCGCAGATACGCCTCGGCGATGCCGACGTCGCCGCCCTTCATCAGTCGCCAGGCAAAGGTGTAGCTGTTGATCGTCATCGATGCGGTGGGGCCGGGCTCGGCGCCGCCGAATCGGAGCTGCCGCCGGTCGGGCAGCGTGATGTCGAGGGTGCCGCGTCGCAGGCGCGCGGCATAGAAGAAGGCGATCTGCACCAATTTGGGCAAGCCCGCAGTGGCCGCGCCAACGGTGCTGGGATCAAGCGTAATCGGACCAGGCATCGTTCCAACCACCCATTTGGAACGGCTCTCGACCGGGTGTCCCGTCCGGGCAAGAGCCGGTGCTGTCGGTCTTCAGATTCTGAAGCAAGTCTTGCGTCTTTGTACGACGGACGCAAGACCTCAGCGCCACAACCGCGGCGCGCGTGACGTTGCGTCCTGCACGCCCTTTCGCAGAAATGTCTGTCCCTGTGGCGCCGCAGCCACCATCAGGGGACCGTCTTCGCATGTTCGGACTGTCCGGTGGCAAACATGAAATCTTATTAAGTATCGCGGTGGCCCGCGGCTGCCTATGAATCGCCAACCTGCTGGGCCTTCTTCCGAATCTGTGACAGACGGCCTGTCGAGCGAAGCTGTGTGTAAATGACAGCCAGGAGGCCGATTGTACGGTGGTGGCTATTGGGGATCGGCGCCGCTGGATAAAAGGGAACATGAGATCCACCGGGTTATCTGAGAGCGCGATCTTGTCTTCCTGTGCCGACCGTCTTTCCCGGCTCCGGGCTGCCCATTCACGGCGGCCGATCGCGCCTATGCTGATGCTGCCGTTGCTGTTGTCCGGGTGCATCCTGACCAGTGACCTGCCGGACCCGGCGTTGACGATTCCCGGGGCGTACAAGTCTGCCGGGGCGGACGCCCAGGCGGCCAAGCCGGCGCTGGACTGGTGGCGTGGGTTCCGTTCTGCGGAATTGACCTCGCTGATGGAGGAGGCGCAGACCGTCAACCTCGACATCGCCGCGGCAACGGCGCGGTTCCTGCAGGCCGATGCGCTGGCTCGGCAGGCGGGCGCGCCGCTGTTTCCGGCGCTCAGCGGCAACGGGCAGGCGTCGCATTCGCGCTCGTCGGGCGCCAACACCTCCAGCACCACCATCGGCGGGCGCAAGTTCGAGACGTTTTCGGTATCGCTCAGCGCCAGCTATGAGATCGACTTCTGGGGCAAAAATCGCGCCGCCGCGCTTGCGGCCGACGAAACCGCGATCGCCAGCCGCTTCGATCGCGATGTCGTCGCATTGACGACGCTGACCAGCGTCGCGACGGCCTACTTCCAGGTTCTGCTGGCGCAGGATCGCATCCGCATCGCCAACAACAACATCGCCACCGCACAGCGCATCTACGATGCGATCAAGCAACGCCTCGATGTCGGCACGGCGACCGACCTCGATCTCGCCCAGCAGGAGAGCGCGCTCGCCAATCAGCGCGCCAACCTGCCGCCGTTGCGTCAAAACCTGGCGCAAAATACCAATGCGCTCGCTGTGCTGGTGTCGCGGCCGCCGGAAAGCTTCACGGTGCGCGGCGGCAGCCTGCAGCGGATCGCGTTGCCGCGGGTGACGCCGGGCCTGCCGTCGGAGCTGCTGACACAACGCCCCGATATCCGCCGCACCGAAGCACAACTAGCCTCCGCGACCGCCAATGTCGGTAATGCGCGCGCGCAATTTTTCCCGACCATCCAGCTAACGGCCCAGAGCGGCTATCAGAGCGCTGCGCTGTCGGCGCTGTTCACGCCGCAGGCGGTCTTCTACAGCGCGGCCGCTGGCCTGACGCAGCCGATCTTCGACGGCTTCCGCATCCAGAGCAATTTCGACCTGCAGAAAGCCCGCCAGGACGAACTGGTCCAGACCTATCGCAAGACCGTCATTTCCTCGTTCTCCGACGTGAACAACGCCTTGGTGGCGATCCGTCAGACCAATGAGCAGATCAGGGCGCTGAACCGGGTGGTAACAGCTTCCCGCCGGGCCTTCGATCTGGCCGAACAGCGGCTGCGTGCCGGCACTGCTGACACAACAACTGTGCTAAACACTCAACAAACGTTGTTCCAAGCCGAGGATTCGCTGGCGGTGGCGCGGTTGGCCCGCCTGCAGGCGATCGTCAGTCTCTATCAGGCGCTGGGGGGCGGCTGGGCTTTGACGGCGGAAGGATCGTTGGATGCTATTTAAGCCGGACGCGGACGATGCCGTACAACAAGCCGAGGCGGTTGCGCCGCGCCGTGGGCGTTGGCGCAGCCGCCTCGTTTCAACCGCGCTGATCGTTTTCATCCTCGGCGGGCTTGGCTACGTCGTCTGGACCTCGTTTAAGCGGCCGGCCAACCAGAATGCGATGCCGCGCAACCTGCCGGTGCCGGTGCTTGCGGCAACGCCGCGCGTGCAGGACGTGCCGGTCTATCTGGATGGCGTCGGCACGGTCCGCGCGCTGAACACCGTCACCGTGCGCGCCCAGGTGGATGGCAAGCTGACATCGGTGCTGTTCAAGGAAGGGCAGGATGTCGAGCGCGGCGACGTGTTGGGTGAGATCGACCCGGCGATCTATCAGGCGCAGCTCGATCAGGCACTCGCCAAGAAGGCGCAGGACGAAGCAACGCTTGCCAATGCGCGGCTGGACCTCGTGCGCTATCAGCAGCTCGCCAAATCGAATGCCGGTTCCAAGCAGCAGGCCGATACCCAGCAGGCGCTGGTGGCTCAGCTCGAAGCGCTGGTGCGTTCGGACCAGGCCGCGATCGATAATGCTCAAACCATGCTGAGCTACACCAAGATCACCGCACCATTGGCCGGGCGGGCCGGATTGCGGCTGGTCGATCAGGGCAACATCATTCGCTCCTCGGATGCCAACGGCCTCGTCGTCATCACCCAGCTGAAGCCGATCGCGGTGCAGTTCAGCCTGCCACAGCAGCAGCTCGCTCGCGTCAACGCCGCCTTCGCCAAGGGGCCGCTGCAAGTCGATGTCTTCGGCAACGACGGCCGGACCGTCGTCGAGACCGGTGCGCTCGAAGGCATCGACAACCAGGTCGATCCGGCGACCGGCACCGTCAAGCTGAAGGCCCAGTTCCCAAATCCGCAATTGGTGCTGTGGCCGGGACAATTCGTCAACGTTCGGATCAAGGTCGATACGCTGCACCAGGCCGTCGTCGTGCCGACCGCGGCCGTGCAGCGCGGCCCGAGCGGGACTTATGCGTACGTGATCGGCGCCGACGACACCGTAACGGCAAAGCCGGTCACGGTGACGCAGCAGAACGATACCGACGCCGTGATCGGAACCGGCCTCACGGCGCAAGATCGCGTGGTGACGACGGGCTTTGCCAATCTGGCGGAAGGGGCCAAGGTGATGATCGGCAGCGATCAGAACGCCCCGACGCCCGATCTGGCGCCGCGCCGCAGGCAAGGCGGCAAGAACGGGCCTGGCGGTGGTCAGAAGGGACAAGGGTCCGCGCAGGGGCAGGGTGCCAAGGCGCCGCCTCCGGCCGCCGGCGGCGCGCCGCAGAAGTAACCACGAAGTCTGGCCAAGGGCGCAGATGCGATGAGCGTCTCTGAACCATTTATCCGCAGGCCGATTGCGACCTCGTTGCTCGGCATTGCGCTGATGATCGCCGGCGCCCTCGGCTATTGGGCGCTGCCGGTCTCGTCGCTGCCGCAGGTCGACTTCCCGACGGTGCAGGTGACGACGCGGCTGCCTGGCGCGAGCCCGGACGTCACAGCGTCGCTGATCACTGCGCCGCTGGAACGGCAGCTCGGCCAGATCCCTGCGTTGACGATGATGACGTCGACCAGTTCCTACGGCCTCAGCCAGATTTCGCTGCAATTCGATCTCAACCGCGATATCGATGGCGCGACGCAGGATGTGCAGGCCGCGATCAACGCAGCGGCCGGCGTTCTGCCGCGAACGCTGCCGTATCCGCCGACCTATGCGAAGGTCAATCCGGCGGACGCGCCGGTGATGACGCTCGCGCTGACGTCGGACACAGTGTCGATCCGCAGCATGAGCGACATCGCCGATACGCTGATCGCCCAGCGTCTCAGTCAGATCGCGGGCGTCGGGCGCGTCACCATCCTCGGCAGTTTGAAACCCGCAGTGCGGGTCCAGGCCGATCTCGCGCGGATGGCTGCCTACGGCATCTCGATGGAGGATCTCCGCGCAGTGATCGCCGGCGCCAACGTTTCGGGACCGAAAGGATCGTTGGACGGCGCCCAGCAGGCTTACAGTATCACCGCCAATGATCAGATTACGTCGGCAGATGCCTACAAGCCGATCGTCGTCGCCTACGTCAACAATGCGCCAGTGACGGTCGGCGATATCGCCCAGATCGTTGACGGCCTCGAGAACGACAAGACGGCGGCGACCTATCAGGGCACGCCGGCGGTGGTGCTCGACATCCAGCGCCAGCCGGGCGCCAACGTCATCGACGTGGTCAAGCAGATCAACGCCGAAATTCCGCGCCTGCAACGTTCGCTGCCGGCGGCCGTGAAGGTCACGGTGGTCGCCGACCGCACCAACACCATCCGCGCTTCGGTTCGCGACGTGCAGTTCACGCTGGTTCTCAGCGTGGTCCTCGTCGTCCTCGTGGTTCTGCTGTTCCTGCGCTCGGTGCGGGCGACGATCATCGCTGGTGTCGCGCTGCCGCTGTCGCTAGTCACGAGCTTCGGGGTGATGTGGTTTGCCGGCTTCAGCCTCGACAATCTCTCCTTGATGGCGCTGACGATCGGCACCGGCTTCGTCGTCGACGATGCGATCGTCATGATCGAGAACATCGTCCGCCATATGGAGAAGGGTGAAAGCGCGATGGATGCCGCGCTGAAGGGCGCCAGCGAGATCGGCTTCACCGTGATCTCGCTGACGGTCTCACTGATCGCCGTCTTCATACCGCTTTTGTTCATGACCGGCCTGGTCGGCCGCATGTTCCGCGAATTCGCGCTGACGCTGACGATCGCCGTCATCACCTCCGCCGTCGTGTCGCTGACGCTAACGCCGATGATGTGTTCACGCATCCTGCGCCACGGCGAGCACGACCAGCCATCGGCGCTGCCCGGAATGGCCCTGGTCAGCGGCTGGATCGACTGGACCGTCGAGGCCTATCACCGCTCGCTGCTCTGGGTGCTTGAGCGCCAGCGGGCGACGCTGTGGGTGACGTTCGCGACCATCGTCGCCACGGTCGCTCTTTACGCGGTCGCGCCGAAGGGCTTCCTGCCGCTGCAGGATTCCGGATCGATCGTTGCCATTACCGAAGCAGGACCGGATGTCTCCTTCGCCGAGATGCAGACGCGCCAGAAAGCCGTCGCCGATGCCCTGAAGCAGGACGGCGACGTCGAGGGTGTGGTGTCCGTGGTGGGCGCGGGCCCAGTGAATGCGACGCCGAATACCGGCCGCATCGTCGTGACGTTGAAGCCGCGCAACCAGCGGCATGACCCGATCGACCAGGTGATCGACCGCTTCAAGCAGCATGTTGCTGGCGTGCCCGGCATGCGCGTCTATTTCCAGCCGCTGCAGGACATCCAGATCAGCACGCGGTCCAGCCGCTCGCAATATCAGTACACGCTGACGAGCGCGAACCGGACCGAGCTGATGGAATGGACGGACAAGCTGATCGACGAGTTGCAGAAGGACCCGCTGTTCCGGGATGTCTCGTCCGAGAATCAGGAGGGCGGCCTGCGCGCGGCAATCCGCGTCAACCGCGAGCGGGCGGGGCAGTTGGGCGTCTCGATGCAGGCGGTCAACGACACGCTGAACGATGCGTTTGGACAACGGCAGATTTCAACCATCTACGGACAAGCCAATCAGTACCGCGTGGTACTCGAGGCAATGCCCGAGTTCCAGCGCGATCCCTCGGTGCTGTCGAAGCTGTATGTTCCCGGCGCCGGCGACGCGCAGGTGCCGATCGCCGCTGTCGCGACGATCGAGCGGACCACCGCTCCCCTGGCGCTGTCCAACCAGGCGCAATTCCCGGCGGTGACGTTGAGCTTCAATCTCGCGCCCGATGCCGCGCTCGGGCAGGCGGTGGATGCGGTGGCCCGCGCCGAGCAGCGGATCGGCATGCCGGGATCGATCATCGGCGTCTATTCGGGCGACGCGGCCGAGTTCGCCCGCTCGTTAAGCGGCCAGCCATGGCTGATCCTGGCGGCAATCGTCACGATCTACATCGTCCTCGGCGTGCTGTATGAGAGCTATATCCACCCGATCACGATTCTCTCAACGCTGCCGTCGGCGGGTGTTGGAGCCATTCTCGCGCTGATGCTGGTGGGCGAGGATCTGTCGGTCATCGGCTTGATCGGCATCATTCTCTTGATGGGCATCGTCAAGAAGAACGCGATCATGATGATCGACTTCGCGTTGGAGGCGGAGCGGCATCAGGGCATGGCGCCGGAGGCGGCGATCGTGCAGGCGGCAATCTTGCGTTTCCGCCCGATCATGATGACGACGATGGCGGCGCTGTTTGGTGCGCTGCCGTTGGCGATCGAAAGCGGTACCGGATCGGAGCTGCGGTTTCCGCTCGGCGTCTCGATCATCGGCGGCCTGCTGCTGAGCCAATTGTTGACGCTTTATACGACGCCCGTGATCTACCTCGCGCTTGACCGCTTCAACCGCAGGCTCGAGCCGCGAGTCTCCCCGCTGATCTCCCAGCCACCTGCGTCCGAGGCGCCAGAGGCCAAACCATGAGCTCGTTCTCCGAGCCGTTCATTCTGCGGCCGGTCGGAACGATCCTGCTTGCGATCGGGCTGTTCCTGACCGGTGTGGTCGCGTACCTCGCGCTGCCGGTGGCGAGCGTTCCGAACATCGACTTTCCCGTTATCAGCGTGTCGGCGTCGCGCCCCGGTGCCGATCCGACTGTGATGGCGGCGACCGTTGCCGCGCCGCTGGAGCGGCGGCTGGGCGAAATCTCCGGCATCAATCAAATGACGTCGACGTCGTCGCTCGGCACGACACGAATATCGCTGCAGTTCTCGCTTGGCCGTGACATCGATCGGGCGGCGCGGGACGTGCAGGCGGCGATCAATGCCTCGCTGTCGGACCTGCCGAGCGATCTGCCCTCGCTGCCGCGGTTCTGGAAAGCGAACCCGGCGGCGTCTCCTGTGCTAATCGTCGCGCTGACATCGAAGACGCTGTTGCCGAGCGCGCTCTACGATATCGCCGATACCGTGCTGGTGCAGCGCATCTCACAAATTCGCGGCGTCGGCGAGGTCAACGTCAGCGGCGCGGAACAGCCGGCCGTGCGTATCCGTCTCAATCCGGGCGCACTCGCCAGCGCGGGAATTTCGACCGATGTGGTGCGCCAGGCGATCGTCAACGCGAACTCGATTTCGCCGGTCGGGGCGTTCGAGAACGACCGTCAAAGCGAGACGATTTCGACCAATCGGCAGATGCGCAATGCCGAAGAGTTCAAGGACATCGTCGTGCAGGTGGTCAACGGCAATGTCGTACGCCTGTCCGACATCGCCGATATTGAGGATTCGGTCCGCAACACCCGTTCGGCGGCCTGGTTCAACAAGGAGCCATCGGTCCTTCTGACCATCACCAAGCAGAGCGACGCAAACGTCATCGACACCGTCGATCGCGTCAAGGCGCTGCTGCCCGAAATGAAGCAGTGGATTCCGGCCGGTGTCGAGCTCACGGTCTTTTCCGATCGCACCGAGACGATCCGTGCCAGTGTTCTCGATATGCAATTCACGCTGGTCGCGACCGCGATCCTGGTGATGATGGTGGTGTTCGTCTTCCTGCGGCGGCTGACGCCGACGATCGCGGCAGGCGTGTCGGTGCCGCTGGCGCTGGCCGGCACCTTCGCCGGCATGTGGCTGGCGGGATTTTCCATCAACAATCTGTCGTTGATGGCGTTGGTGATCTCTGTCGGCTTCGTCGTCGACGACGCCATCGTCATGATCGAGAACATGTATCGCAACCTCGAGGAGGGAATGCCGCCGTTCCAGGCCGCGCGGGAAGGAGCGAAGCAGATCGGCTTCACCGTATTCGCCATCAGCTTGTCGCTGATCGCAGCCTTCACGCCGCTGATGTTCATGGAGGGCGTGGTCGGGCGCCTGTTCCGCGAATTTTCCGTGACGCTGGCCTTCGCCATCATCGTCTCCACCGTGGTCTCGCTGACGGTGACGCCGATGATTTGCGCGCATCACATCCGGGAGGGGTTGTCCGACCGGGAGAGCCGGCTCGATCGTCTGGTCGAGGGAATGCTGCAGCCGATCGTCCGCTGGTACGAGGGCACGCTGCGAACCGTATTACGGTTTCCGGTCCTCACCATGCTGATCTTCCTGGCCACCATTGCCGCCACCGTCACGCTCTATGTGAAAGTACAGAAGGGCTATTTCCCGAGCGACGACTCCGGCCTGATCATCGGTGGCACCCGCGCCTCGGCGGACGTGTCGTTCGCCAGCATGCTGACATTGCAGCAGCAGGTCGCCGACATCGTCTTGAGCGATCCCGCCGTCTACGCCCTTGGATCGTCACTCGGCGGCGGCGGTTTCGGCGGCGGTCAGAACCGGGGGCAGATGTTCATCGCGCTGAAGCCGATTGCCGAGCGCGACGGCAACGTCACGACGCAGCAGGTGATCGACCGCCTGCGCCGGAAATTGTTCCCGCTGCCGGGGATGCGCTTGTTCATGTTCGCGGCGCAGGACGTACGCACAGGCGCGCGCCAGAGCGATTCCGATTATCAATTCTCGCTGGTCTCACCGGATCTCGACCTGCTGCAGAAGTGGGCGCCGATCGTCGCCAAGCGGCTGGAGACGGTGGAAGGCATCACCGATGTCTCCAGCGACCGCGATCCGGGCGGATTGCAACTGTCGCTGAAGATCGACCGGCAGGCCGCATCGAGCCTCGGCGTGCGCGTGCAGGACATCGACAATGCTCTGAATAATGCCTTTGCGCAGCGGCAGATTTCCACCATCTACACCCAGCGCAACCAGTATCGGGTGGTGCTCGAAGTCGATCCGGATCTGCAGCGCGATCCGTCCAACCTTGAGCGCATCTACGTTGCAGGCGCCAACGGCGCGCAGGTGCCACTGTCGGCCGTGGTACGCTACGAACGGGCGCTCTCGCCGCTGGCGGTCTATCATCAGGGCCAGTTTCCGACGGTGACCGTCTCGTTTGCCACCGAGACCGACGTGCCGCTGCAGACGGCGACACAAAACATCCTGCAGGCGGTCGCCGAACTGCATATGCCGGAGGGTATCCGGGCAGGGTTCGAAGGCAATGCGCGCGATTTCGGCTCAGCCTCTGCGCGACAGCCGCTTCTGATCCTTGGCGCACTGATCGCGGTCTATATCGTTCTCGGCGTGCTCTACGAGAGCCTGCTGCATCCGTTGACGATCATCTCGACGTTGCCCTCGGCAGGCCTCGGCGCGCTGCTGGCGCTGCAGATCACCAACACGCAGCTGACGGTGATCGCCTTCATCGGCATTATCCTGCTGAT
Organism: Afipia sp. P52-10; assembly: GCF_000516555.1. NCBI lineage: Bacteria > Pseudomonadati > Pseudomonadota > Alphaproteobacteria > Hyphomicrobiales > Nitrobacteraceae > Afipia > Afipia sp. P52-10. The sequence goes on from NZ_AZSJ01000007.1 coordinate 510,836, forward strand.
CGGCATCGTCAAGAAGAACGGCATCATGATCGTCGATTTCGCCCTTGAAGGCGAACGCAAGCGCGGTCTCGATCCAGCCACCGCGATCCTGGAAGCAAGCGTGGTTCGCTTCCGGCCGATCCTGATGACGACCATGGCCGCATTGCTGGCGGCAGTGCCGCTCGTCGTCGCGACCGGCCCCGGCACCGAACTACGCCGGCCGTTGGGCATTACGATCATCGGCGGCCTGATCGTTTCGCAAATCCTCACGCTCTACACGACGCCGGTCGTCTACCTGCTGATGGACCGATTGAAACGCCGGCGCAGCGGTCGGCCGCAGCCCCAGATCGCGCCCGCCGAGTAGGAGGTCGGGAACCTTGCGGTTCCATGGGCGTTTGTCCGGTTATGGACGCGCCCAACAAGTTACCGCCCGGTCAGCCTGTCACCGAAAGCGGAGAAAAGCTGCCCGACCCGCCGCCTGAATTCTCCCAACCACCTGACCCCACCGATATCGAGTCGCGCGAGGCATTCGAACAGCTCCGCCGCCGCTATCTGCTCGGACGATTCTGGCTGAGCGCGAAGGGTTTCTGGGGCCGCAACGGCGCGCCTCTGGCGTGGGTGTTGAGCGGCGGGCTGCTGCTTCTGATCGTGGTCAATCTTTGCATTCAGTATGGCATCAACGTCTGGAACCGGCACATCTTCGATGCGCTCGAGAAGAAAGACTCGGCCACGGTCTTCCACCTGATCGCGATCTTCGTGCCGCTGGCGGCGGGAAGCATCGCGCTGAGCGTCGCACTGGTGTATGCGCGCATGACCATCCAACGCCGGTGGCGGGCCTGGCTCAACACCGCAGTGGTTGATCGATGGCTGACGAGCGGGCGTTACTACCAGCTCAATCTTGTCAGCGGCGATCACAAGAATCCCGAATTCCGAATTGCTGACGATCTTCGCGTCGCGACCGACGCGCCGGTCGATTTCGCCGCGGGCGTTACCTCGGCATTCCTGTCGGCGACGACGTTCATCGTCGTGCTCTGGACCATCGGTGGCGCGCTGACGCTGACGATCGGCGGCAGCACGGTTACCGTGCCGGGCTTCCTGGTCATCGCCGCAGTGCTCTATGCGGCGGTCGCCAGCACGGCGATGTTGTGGATCGGCAAGAACTTCGTCGTCGTCTCGGAGGATAAAAACCAGGCGGAGGCCGAGTACCGGTACGCGCTGACGCGCATCCGCGAGAACGGTGAGAGCATCGCCTTGCTCGGCGGCGAAGACGAGGAGCGTGCGGGAATCGATCGGTCATTCGGCAGTGTGCTGAGGCAGTGGGCCAGGATCTGCGGACAGCACATGCGCACGACGATCGTTTCGCAAGGCTCCAGCGTCATCGCGCCTGCCATTCCCATCCTGCTTGCGGCACCGAAGTATCTCGACGGCAGCATGACGCTTGGCCAGGTGATGCAGGCGGCTTCCGCCTTTACCATCGTGCAGAGCGCGTTTGGCTGGCTAGTGGACAATTATCCGCGTCTTGCGGAATGGACCGCCGGTGCCCGGCGCATTGCATCGCTGATGGTCTCGCTCGACGCGCTGGAGCGGGCGGAGTCAGGCGAGGGGACCGGACGCATCGAGCGCGGCGAGACCGAATACGCGCTGCGCCTCAACGATCTTTCAGTCACGCTCGACGACGGGACCGCGGTGGTCAACGAGGCCGAGGTTGCGATCGAGCCCGGCGAGCGTGTGCTGGTGGCGGGCGAGTCCGGCACCGGCAAGAGCACGCTGGTTCGCGCCATTGCCGGTCTCTGGCCCTGGGGCGACGGCAGCGTCGAATTTCAGAAGAACGGCCGCGTCTTCATGCTGCCGCAGAAGCCTTATGTGCCCGCGGGGACATTGCGGCGCGCGGTCACGTATCCGGCGCCGGCTGAGGATTGGGACGAGCAGCAGGTCGGCGAAGCGCTCGAGAAGGTCGGGCTTGGCCATCTGAAGGAGCGGATCGAGGAGGAGGCTCCCTGGGATCAGACGTTGTCAGGCGGCGAAAAGCAGCGGCTCGCTTTCGCCCGGCTGCTGTTGCATCAGCCGGATATCATCGTCCTCGACGAGGCAACGTCTGCGCTCGATCCGCCGAGCCAGGACGCGATCATGACGCTGATCAATCAGGAGCTGAAGCAGGCGACCGTGGTCAGCGTGGCACATCGGCCGGAGCTCGAAGCCTTCCACAGCCGCAAGATCATTCTCGAACGCCGCAAAGATGGAGCTCGGCTGGTCAGCGACATCGATCTGATCAAACGGCCTGGCCGGCGGCGGCTGATCAATCGCTGGCTGCGGCGGCCTCCGCCGCGGCGTGAAGCCACCGGTCAGGCAAACGACAAGCGTCAGCGCGCCTGAGGGGCGTCACCACGCGTCGACGTAGCGCCGCGGCCCGCTGTCGCGCCGGGTCGGGCAGGCGTTCAGCCCCTGCACGAGCCAGCGCCGCGTATCGGCGGGGTCGATCACTGCATCGACGCGCAGGTATGTCGCGTGCTCAACCGCCTTGCCGTCGGCGTAAAGCCGCGCGAGCTGCGTGTCGTAGATGGCGCGACGTTTCACCGGGTCCGGCTCGGCGTTCATCTCGTTGCGGTAGGCGAGATTGACGGCACCCTCCAGGCCCATGCCGCCGAATTCGCCGGTCGGCCAGGACACGGTGAACATCGGGTCTTCCATCGAGCCCGCGGTCATGGCGATGCCGCCGAGCCCATAGCATTTGCGCAGCACCACGCTGAACAGCGGTACGCCGAGTTTGCGGGCGGCGATGAAGAGACGCGACGTCTTGCGCACCGCCGCCTGCGCCTCGCTTTCCAGACCCACCATGAATCCCGGATTGTCGACGAGGCTCAGCACCGGAATGTTGAAGCCGTCGCACAGCTGCAGGAAGCGAGCCGCCTTATCAGAGCCATCGCAGTCGATGGCGCCGCCGAGAAAGCGATTGTCGTTGGCCATCACGCCGACGGGACGTCCTTCGATGCGAATGAAGCCGGTGATCAGGCCGACTGCGAAATCCTTGCGCAGTTCCAGGAACGTTCCTGTATCGGCGAGCGTCTCGATCACCGGCCGCACGTCGTAGACACGCAGGCGGTTCTCCGGCACGCATCGGCGCAACAGCCGCTGGTCGGCGCAGGTCCATTCCGTCAGACGGCCTTGGAAATATCCCAGCGCCTGCTTGGCGATACGCGTCGCGTCGGCCTCGTCCTCGGCCACGATATCGACGACGCCGTTAGCCTTTTGCACGCGCAGAGGGCCGATCTCGGTGGGCTTGAACACGCCCATGCCGCCGCCCTCAATCATCGCAGGGCCCGCCATGCCGATGTTGGAGTCCTTGGTCGCGATCAGGATCTCCGACATGCCGGCGATCGATGCATTGCCGGCGAAGCAGTAGCGAGACACGACGGCGATCTTCGGGACCTCGCCGGACAACCGTGCATAAGCTGAAAAGCTATGCGTGCCGCCGAACCGTCCCGGCTGTTCGCCGGGTCGTCCGCCGCCACCTTCGCAGAACCAGACGATCGGCAGCTTCTGCTCGTAGGCGATGTTGAGGATGCGGTCGGTCTTTAGGTGATTGACGTTGCCCTGGGTACCCGCGAACACCGTATAATCATAGGAGACGGCCACGCAGGCAGCCTTCTCGGGAGCAAACAGCGCACCGTTGACGCTGCCGACGCCACAGATCATGCCATCGGCCGGACTCATCGCTTTCAATTCGTCCAGTGTGCGGCGGTGCCGCTGGTTGGCCAATGCAAACGCGCCGTATTCGATGAACGACCCGGGATCGACCAGATCGTCGATGTTCTCCCGCGCGGTCCGTTGATTGGTCTTGCGGCGGATGGCGACCGCTTGCGGCCGCGCTTCGTCGCGGGTGATGCGCCAGCGCTCGAGGACTTCCGCCAGATCCGGTCGGATATAATCGAGATCGACATCCTCGCCGGCGGTGGTGTCCGCGCCGCTGACGTCCTCGGGAGCGATGAACACCAACGGCTGGTCCGTCAACACCACGTCGCCGGTCGTCGCGCTGATCTTGACCACGCGTCCCGATTCCGTTGCCGTGACGACATGCTCCATTTTCATTGCTTCAAGGATCAGGAGCTGCTGACCGGCTCGGACCAGGTCGCCTACTTTGACGTCGACCGGACCGACCGTCGATTGCAGCGGGGCCACGACGGCAACCGCGCCCTCGACCGTCTCGACCGGTTGCGACACTGCCGCCGCAGCGTCGCCGTCGACCGCGCGGGATGGCAGAGTCTTGGCGACATCGAGCAGTTCGGCCGTGTTGCTCTCGATGAATCGGGTCGTTGCCGTGCCGTCGATCACCGCCGGGTTGACGAGGATCGCCCGCAGCAGGCCGGCATTGGTATCGACGCCGACAATGCGGAATTCAGCCAAGGCGCGGTTGGTGCGCGCGCAGGCTTCCGGGAACGTCGCGCCACGGGCAATCACCTTGGCGAGCAGGGAGTCGTAGTTCGGACTGGTCGTATAGCCGGAATAGCCATAGCCATCGACGCGAAGGCCGGGGCCGGTCGGCGGCTCGTAGGTCACGATGACGCCGCCCGACGGCAGCACTTTGCCATCCGCCGACAGCTTCTCCAGGCAGACGCGAGCCTGCACGGCAAAGCCGCGCGCCGGCGGCGTTTGCGTCAGGCCAAACGCAGACAGCGTCTTGCCTGCTGCAAGTTCAAACTGCGTGCGAACGAGATCAACCCCCGTCACCTCTTCAGTAATCGTGTGCTCCACTTGCAAACGGGCATTGGTCTCGATGAACGCGAAGTCGCCGCTCGCGGCATCCAGCAGGAACTCCACCGTGCCGACGCTGCGATAGGCGACCGCCTCACACAGCTTGACCGACGCGGCATGCAGCTGCTTCCGCACGGCCTCGTCGAGGTTCGGAGCAGGCGCAATCTCGACAATCTTCTGGTTGCGCCGCTGCAGGCTGCAATCGCGCTCGCCGACGGCCACTACATGGCTGCCGTCACCTGCGACCTGCACCTCGATATGCCGCGCCTTCTCGATCAGTCGTTCCGCATAGACCGCGTTGTTGCCGAACGCCGCCTGTGCCTCGCGCTGGCAGGCCGCGAACGCAGCCTCGATCTCGCCGGCGTCGCGGACGATGCGCATGCCGCGGCCGCCGCCGCCGGCGATCGCCTTGATCATCATCGCCGCGCCCTTCGGCAGCCCGCCGAAGAACGCCTTGATGTGATCGAGATCGGCGACGCCGCCGGTGCCGGTGACGATCGGTATACCGACGGCCTCGGCTAGCGTCCGTGCCTTGCCCTTATCACCAAAAGTTTCCAGCACCTCCGGCGATGGGCCGATGAAGACGAGGCCTGCATCCACGCAGGCGCGGGCGAAGGCGGCGTTCTCGCTGAGGAAGCCGTAGCCTGGATGCACACAGTCGCAGCCGCTATCCTTCGCGGCCTTTACCACAGCGGCGATATCGAGATAGGCCCGCGCGCCTGAACCCGGCAGCAACACGGCCTGATCGGCGCCACGCACATGCGCCGACTTGACGTCGTCCTGTGGGTAGACCGCCACGGTCGCGATGCCGAGATCGGCGGCGGTGCGGGCGATGCGGATCGCAATCTCGCCGCGGTTGGCGATCAGAACGCGTGCAAACATCTCGTTTCTCATCCCTTCTTTCGCGCCGGTCCGCGATGACCGAACGTGCTGCCGGCACAGCTTGCCGGTTCTTCCGATCAGGGAAGATGCCGCAAGATGCTGCTGCGGGAGAAGGGGGCCAGACGAATACGGCCGCGCGCGGCGCGCAAGGCGAATGCGCTTGCCTTGACCGCGCGCTTACGTGTTGCTGTCGCTGCTGCGCGTCAAGTCTTTGACCAAATCGGACAGGGCTGGACGCGGCAGTGTCGAGAACGGAAGCGGGCGGATCACGTCCACGGCGGCAAGGCCGAGCCGCGCCGTCAGGAAGCCGTTCAGAATGCCTTCGCCGAGCTTGGACGATAGCCGCGCGGCGAGGCCATGCCCTAGCACCTGCGATATCAGGCTGTCACCGATGGCGACGCTGCCGGTAACGGCGAGATGGGTGATGGCCTGACGGAACAGCCGGACCAGACCGAGCCAGCCGGGGCGACCGCCATAGAGCCTGGCGATCTGCCTGATCAGGCGCAAAGTGGACACGAGTACGAACAGCATGTCGACGGCCGCGCGCGGGCTGACGGCCGTGACGACCGAGACCCGCTGCGCCGCCTGCGAGATCAGGCGCCGCGCTTCGTCGTCGAGCGGCGCCATCAACTCACGTTCGGCAAGACGGATCAGATCGGCGCCGTCGATGATATCGCCGACATGGCTGGTGAGGGCGGTCCGGCCGCGGGCGAGCTTCGGATTCTCCTGTGCGAGCTTCAAGAGGTCCGCGACTACGGCACGCGCCTCGTCACGATCATCGTTGGCAAGCACGGCCGCTGCGCGGGTGTGCAGTTTCTCGATCGCCGCAAGCCGGAATAGTGCGAACAGTTCCCGTCCGACGATGATCAGTAGGGCGAATGCCGCGAGACCCGCAAGCACGGCGCCGATGATGCCGAGCGCCTGCGAGCGCGCGAACAGGTCCTCGATCATGCGCGTAACGGCAAGGCCCGCCGCGAGCGAGACGAAACCGGTGAGCGCCGACCAGAACAGCGTGCCCCAGCGAAATCCCCTTCGCGCTGGCGGCAGTGCATCGACCGGGACCGGCGCTGCGAAGACATCAACCTCCGGCTGCACGCGCACGCTCTTCGGGGACGACAGCGGCGGCGCATTGTCCGCAGGCGAAGCGGTCACGATCACGCCCGGATCGTCCAGCCGGAAGGCCGCTGGCTTGCGCCGCTCGTTGTCAGCACTCATTCGAGCTTGTCTCCGATCAGGAATTGCAACGCGCGATCCATCCGGATGTGCGGGAAGGCAGGCTCGCCGTCAGGCCCGCGTTCGAGCGGCGGCGGCCGGAAGCGCAGGAAGCGATAGTCTGCGTCGTCATGCCCAGTGTGCGACAGTCCCTTGAAGGCGCTGCCTGGCGCGAACAGGGCGGCCGGATCGTCGGGAAGATCGCCGGGGAATGTGGCCACCTCGGTCTTGCCGTCGAACACCGTGCCGTTCGAGGTCTCGCCAGCGGCGGGCGTGCCGATGATCGAGGGCAGGTCCTCACGGCCGCGCTGCACCCGCGCCTCGCGCGTGGCGCGGATCGCCGCCAGCGCCACCACGTCGATGGCCGCACCGGCGGATTGCGAGCGCTCGGTCGCCTGCCTCACCATATGCGCGACGATCGCCTCCATCCGGTCGTGATTGAGGTGATGCAGATGATCCGCCTTGGTGGCCGCAAACAGGATCCGGTCGATGCGCGGCCGGAACAGCGCGCTCAGAAACGAACGTTGGCCGACGCGAAAGCAGTCGTGGATCGCATTCAGCGCCGCCTGCAGATCATGCAGCGCGTCGGGACCAGCATTGAGCGCTCCCAGCGCATCCACCAGCACGATCTGCCGGTCGAGCCTTGCAAAGTGATCGCGGAAAAACGGTCGGACGAGGGCGGAGACATACGCGTCGTAGCGCCGTTGCATCATCGCCCAGAGTGAGCCCGATGGCGCGGAGCCGTCCACCGGGACATCGAGCGGGGCAAACGTCAGCGCAGGCGAGCCGGCAACGCTGCCGGGCAGGAGAAAGCGGCCCGGCGGCAAGAGGCTCATTGCATACTGTTCGTCGCGGCAGGCCTTGAGATAGGCGGTGAACAGCTTTGCCGCCGTGAGTGTGGCTTGCTCGTCGGCGGGGCCGGTCGGCGTCAGCGTTGCCAGATGCGCGTGCCAGTCGGCGGCGATCCGCTTGCGCGGGCCTTCGCGCGACAGCGCCAGGCTTTCCGCCGACCATTGCTCGTAGTTCTTGTCGAGCAGCGGCAGGTCGAGCAGCCACTCGCCGGGATAGTCAGAGATATCCAGTGTCAGCGTTCGCATCGCGCCGCTCCGCCGCTGATAGTCGATCACGAGCCGCAACTCGCTGATATCGACGGTGGAGGCGGGCCAGCGGCGCTCCTCGATCAGGGCCGCGAGATGGTTCTCGTAGTCGAAGCGGGGGATGGTGTCGTCCGGCTGCGGCTCTAGCCGTGTGCTGCCGATCCGGCCGCTCGACAGCGCCTCGAACACGGGAAAGCGGCCGCCGCGCAGCAGGCCATGCACCAGCGCGGTGATGAACACGGTCTTACCGGCGCGCGACAGGCCGGTGACGCCAAGGCGGACGGTCGGATTGATCAGGCTGCCGCTGTAGTCGAGCAGCGCGCTGGCGGCGAGTTTGGTTTCCTCGATCAGGTCGGACAGGCCTGGCGGCATCAAAATCTCAGTTCCACGGGCGCGACAGAGTCGCAGGATTCGGAGAACATAGGCGCTCCCGGGTTCCGGCGCTAACGGCGCTGCCGCTCACAGGACCCTACCGGCGGATACAATCTGCGGAGCCGTGGGTCTGCCGCAACAGCTGGACGCCACCGGCACTCTTGGTACACATCTCGACGTCATTGGCACGGGCCGGCACCGTGTGGGCGCAAATGATCTGCGCCTCGCCGCCCCAGAGCGGGGTTGCGAACTGGCAGGCGACCAGGCACGACCGCGCGACCCGTGCCGGATTGCTGACGGTGATCCGCACCGAGCCGCCGTCTTCCTGGATCGTGCATGTGAATGGGACCGACTCGGCTTCGGCGGTCGCGGGCAGGAAGCCCGAGGCCGGAATCGCGCCCAGCATGGCCATCGCCAGCACGAAGCATCGGAAGCGGAACATGGGCGAACTCCATGCAGGATTCGCAGTGACCGGCTGACACCGGCCAGCGGGCTCACATCGAACCGGGCAAGTATAGGCGCTTGCCTTTGGAATTGCAGCCGAATCGCGTTTCAGAATTTTTCAGGATGCCGGCTGAGGGTTGTTGCGTAAGTCTCTGACACCTTGTAACAACTCTGCTTCCGTGGGGCCACGTGGCGGAGTGGTTACGCAGCGGTCTGCAAAACCGTTTACACCAGTTCAATTCTGGTCGTGGCCTCCATTTTTCCTTCCTCTTTGTTGTTTGCATAGGCTTTTTTGGACATTTCGTCCTTTGCAATCCTCGGGCGCTTTGTTATACGCGGCGCATTGCTGAGGCTGCTTCGCACCGTTCCCCGGTAGCTCAGTGGTAGAGCAACCGGCTGTTAACCGGTTGGTCGCTGGTTCGAATCCGGCCCGGGGAGCCACTCAAGCGCGATTATTCGTGCGCAGCCATTCGAGCTCCACCCTCCAAATGCAATTGTCGAAATGCAATTGTCGGGTCCGCATCTTCAAGCGTGATCACTCGCGCGATCCGCATCGTTGAAGCTGAAGTTGTAGCGACTGTCCGACAGGACGTAGGTAGGCTTTCCCGTCGTCCACAATCGGCTTTCAATGCGGCCGCTCTGTCCGGGAATCTGTCCCTCGCAACTGGCGATATGTCGGAAGTGATCGAACGGCGCAGCGCTTCGCAGCATGAAAATACTCCTAGTCGATCGAATTCGTTTGCGAAGGCCACACAGAGTGCACCTGTGCGTGATCAGCATGACTGACGGTCGGCAAGGCTGTCGCAAACATCATGTCGAGCAATGAAGTTCCATGTTCAATTGCGTATCTGGTCTGACGACGCTGATCATCGCGAGGTGCTACTCGCACCTGCGCAAGCTACGGCTGCAATTATCGGCGAAGTGGAATGGTCTGATATCGAACAATCGATCACAAGACGATGAGTGCGCCACTTCGCCACAACTTCAATGCGGGAAGGCGACTCTAAAACACCCGCGCGAAACGGAATCGCTCGCACTCTTCCACACATTGATCGAGTGCATCGGCGAAACAAAACGGTGAAACCGTGGAGACAAGTGAATGCTCAAGGTGAACAACGCAGCGACAGATTTCCAAACCTCGAGCATTGTTCGGAATATGATTTTGGCGACACTGCCGGAAGTCGAGTTCGAACAGCTTCGGCCGTTTCTGACGCCGGTGGAGTTGAAGCGGAATTCGGTGATCTATGACGCCAACAAGCCGGTCGATGCGGTCTACTTCGTTGAGAGCGGCGTGATCTCGCGCGTGGCCCGCACGCAGCAGGACGGGCCGGTGGAAGTCGCGATGGTCGGCCACTTCGGCTTTGTCGGTGTGTCGGTCGTGCTCGGCACCAACTGCGCGCTTCAGCGCACGATCGTGCAGATTCCGGGCACAGCGCTACGCATCGAGGCGAGCGATCTGCAGCGGATCATGCAGGAGACGCCGTCGATCAAGGATCATCTGCTGCGCTATGTGCAGCTCCTGATGACGCTGAAGGCGCAGGTCTCGTTCTGCAATGCCAAGCACGAGATCGACAAGCGCGTCGCGCGCTGGTTGCTCGCGGCGCAGGATCGAATCGGCGAAGATGAGCTGCCGGTCACGCACAGCCTTGTCGCATCGATGCTCGGCGTGCGCCGTCCCGGCGTCTCCGAGGCGCTGGCTCAACTGGAGGGCCGTGGCGTTCTGGAGCGGCAGCGCGGCTCACTGCGGATCGTCAGCACCGCAGCGCTGCGCGAGCATGCCTGCGAGTGTCACAAGATCATCGACGACAGATTTTCCATGCTGCGTGAGCTGCCGCGTTTCGAGCATCATCTGCAGCGTCGATAAGCGCGCTGCGGCGGCGGGGTCTAACGCCAACCATTCTTCACGCAACATATCTGGACGAACGGGCCGGTGAGGGAGACCTCATCGGCCGTTTGCTTTCGGCCGTCGTGCGAGGCTGGCGCTATCGACTGACGCTGAGGCCGCGCATAAAAAAATCCCCGGCAGGTTGCCTGCCGGGGATCGGAGCTCGTCAGATCGTATCGATCAGAAGAAGCGGCGAACCGAGAACATGCCCGAGAACACGTCCTGATCCTTGACCTCGTAGACGCCCGCCGGCTTGTAGTTGGTGGCGGTCGGCAGGGTGTAGGTCGCGCCCTTGTTGCCGGAGTGGTGGTTGGTCCACATCACTTCCAGGCCGATCGTCAGATCGCGGACCGGGGTCCAGTAGGTGCGGCTGCCGACACCGTAGATGCGGTAGTCCATGTTACAGGTCGTCGCTGCGTTCGACAGCGTGCCCACCGAACGCGAGCAGAGGATCGCATTGGCGGTCGCGTTGTAGTCGATGACCTCAGCGCCACCGAACACCGAGGTCCGCCACTGGGCGTTCCAGCCGTGCTCGAAGGCGATCGTGCCGCCATAGGTCGTGGTCAGCTGCTGACCGGTGCCGGTACGGGTGTCGTACACCGAGTCGAACACGTAACCGCCAACCATGCTGCCATAGGCAAGGTTGCTGTTGCCGAAGATGCCGAAGCCCGAGCCCTGGCCGATGTTGGCGAACGTGTTCGTCGTCGCACCAACGCCGTAGGTACCAGCGATGTACAGAGCGTCGTTGACGCCGGTCGGCAGGTTGAACTTGAACGCCGCGCTGACGCCGCCGCCGATCTTGTCGGACGGTGTCGTGCCGGAGATCTCGGTGCAGCCCGCGATGCCCGCGCAGCCATAGGCGACGTGGTTGTTCACGAGGTTACCGGCGAGGTGGAAGCCACCCCAGGCCTGGTCGATGCGGAGTTGACCGACGATCTCGGGCCAGGTGTTGCCGCCGCGCGAGTCGGTGCCCGGAGTACCGGAGCCCCATGCGGTGAGCGGAGCAGCGCCGTTGTAATTGCCGCGCTTACGCTCCTTGTTGTCTTCGAGCGACAGGGTCGCCGAGATGCCGTTGCCGAACTGATGGGTGTAAGCGGCAACGTAACGGCCACCGGCGGTGTCCGGATTGCCGAGCCAGCCGTTCTGGCCCCACTTGAATGCGTAGGTCCACGGGTTGTCGAAGTACGACGTGCCCGCGCGACCGATCGTGAAGCCACCCCACTGGATGATGCCGGTGTCGATCGCGATCACGCCCGGGTTGCTGGTCGCAGCGCCAACCGGCGTGTTCACTTCAGCGCGAACCACCGAGAACGTGCGCAGCGTGCCGAACGCGGTCTGCGTGCGGGTATCCATGTTCAGGAACACGCGCGAGCGGGTGAAGAACACGTCGCGATCGCGGGTGTTGGTGGAGTTGCCGTTGCCGGTATTCCACGACTGCAGACCCGTGGCACGTGCATTGAAGTTCACTTCGGCGCGGATGTGACCGCCGATGCGAATGCAGGTGTCGGTGCCAGGAATGTAATAAAAGCCCGCGCCATAGAGCGAGCAGATCTTCACGTATTCGACCGGCTTCGCCTTCAAGGGCAGGTCAGCTGCCTGAGCGCCCGTCAGTGCAGCGAGACCCGCCGCAGAGCCGAGCAGCAGGCTCTTAACCATCTTCATATCAAACCTCCAGTTTGTTCGTTCCCGTCGCTTCGCGCTTCTTGGACACCCCCGCGACCTGCGAAAGCGGCTTCAGCGATCCCCCAGACGGGGCGGCTTGGGATGCCCCCCGAGCCGCAGGAACACCATTAAGTCGCCATGGAGAAAGCGCACTCGGCATCACGGTCTGACATCAGACCGATCCCGGTGTTTGGCCTGGAGTGAGGCATGGAAAGCGCATGCTATCGGACCAAAGCCGCGACAGCCTGCGACATCCTGTCAACATTTCGCACACTGATATGCGATCAACGATGCGGTTGCGGCTGCGAGGGCAAGGCCTGCGAATCAGAGCGCGTGAAGGGGCCTTCCATCGCTTGCGGATCGTCTAACGACCCGCGCGGCGCAGTGCCCGGCAGGCCGAGGCGCGCTTCTGCTTCCGGCGGCAAGGTCGATCATGGGGCTAAGACGTCTGGGGATTTGATCTTAGGATCTAAATCCGAGCAGGCGAACTCAAAAAGCAAAAGGCGCTCTCTTGCAAGGACGCGCTTGCAAGAGATGGCGCGCAAGATCATGCACAAACGACGCGCGCTTTGGCTCGTCTGGCGCTCAGGCTGCAGCGCGGCGCAACAACGGATTGTCGATCGCGACGACGGTCCCCGGGAAACGGATCGGCTGGCCGTCGCGATCATAGATCACCTGGCCTGTCGCGCGCACGCGCTGCACGCCACCGGCATCATCGACGAGACGATACTCGATGCTCAACAGCGTGTGCTGTTCGATCGCGACCGTGATCGCCTGTTCGAGACGCTTGCGATCGTCGCGATGAACGCCACGGATGTAGTGTTCGAGCGGCGTGCCGTCGTGGGCGTTGGAAGGGTTGACGCCGAAGGCTCTTGCAAAAGCGGCATCAGCATAGACGCGATCGTTGGGAATATCCCAATCGAAAAAGCCGATCGTCCTGTAGAGCAGATCGCCGGCTTCAGACGGCGGGCTCATCGCTGGGTGATTGTCGCGCGGGGCGGATGGCATCTCGAGCGCCTCGAGGAAGGCCATCCGAAGTACTGTGGAAAGGAAGGGGCGGTTGATCTCCTTGGCAAGATCAGCGAGCTGGTGGGCCATCGCCGCGATGTACTCGGTGTATTCAGTGTTGTTCTTCTTTTTGGTCATGGCGTCTCCTCACGATGTCTGAGTCGCGCCACAATTCTGACACGCGCTCCACAGCTTTGCCACTCTCAGTAGAAGGTTGCCGCCGGTTCAGCTTGGGGAAGGTTGCGGCATAATGCGCGCCGGTGTTGGCTGGGATTCCGGTCGGGCAATAACGATGTCCAAGAAGCCAACAACACCGCATAACGAAACTTATTCCGATCCGTTGAGCGCTGAAGAAGGCCTGCGTTTGCAGCGGGCGTTTGAACGCATTGCCAGCCGGAGAATTCGCGAACAGGTCATCGAGTTCGTCGAGCGGATCGCCAACGACCCCAACCTCAAGGACAGTTGAGCGGTCGGGTGCTCGGCACCTCGGGCGTCTTGTCCTCGCTGTGACCGTTTCCGACCGAGAGCAGTGCGAACTGAGGCGCCCGCATGGCTTGCGCGCGAAACCGCGCTGCGGCACACCCTGGCACCCAGATGTAAGGAGGGCAGGGATGGAAATTGTCAGAACGTGGGGCGGCAAATACTTCGGCTGGATCGAAGAGGGAGGGCTGTTTTCCCGCGACGGGCGCCATGTCGGCGAGTTTCGCAAAGAGAACGTGTTCTCGGAAAACGGTCACTACCTCGGCGAGCTGCGTGAAGGCCGCCTGATCACCAACGAGATCAAGCGCGAGACCCATAGCTCCGTGGGTTTCTGGCCGAACCACCAGGAGGGCGCAGGCCCGACGCCGATCCCTGGCGACGAAGCGGCGAGGGACCTGCCTGAAGGCTACATCGATTTTGCGGTTTGATCCCGACTTGGCGCGCGGCTGAGAGCCTCAGGCAAAAGCCAGCCAAGGAGATAAGCCTGCGTTGCTGCGCCGCACTGTTGATAATGTCTGGGTGCATTCGCCGCCGAGTCGGCGCTGCTGTGTGATGCCCCTCACAGAGCGGGCCCCCAGGAAGCCTTAGCTCAGGGTGCATGACACATGACCACAACCCTCGCTTCCACACCTTCGGCCTCGACGCCTTCGGCAATCGCGTCAGGATCGGTCTGACCTTCGCCGAAACGCTTGAGTTCGAGTATCTCGACTCCCACGAGCCGGTCGATGCCGATGGCAATCCGTTGCCTTGGGAGCTGCAAAGCGACGCGATGCGGCGGGCGGAAGATCGCTGGTTCGAGCTCTATCGCAAGCATGAGGCGGCGTGTCTGGCTCTGGTCGAGGTGCGTCGTCCGCACCTTGCACGCTCGCCCTCGCTGTCAGCGCGGCGCACCCCCACCGCGGGTGCGATCCGCTAATTCACTGTTTCGCTCCGCCGTATCAATCGAAGCTCGCGAAGCATTTAGTGTGCTTCTGCGAATGATGTGTGCGTAGCTGTTTTCTAACCCGACGATCTGCCTCTGAGCTGAGAAAATTATCTCGTATTTTTAAAAAGATACGAGCATCTTCTCGCCGGATGGTGCAGCAGTGGCCCCGCTTCCACTGTGGCTCCAATGTCTCAAGCAGCCAAGTTTCGGTTGGAAGTGGTGGCGAGGGGTTTCGCCGCCTTGCAGCGATGCTTATGGTAAATCGCGCTAGGCCTTGAGTCGGGGCGTTGACCGGCACCCAGCATGGGATAACCGGCCAGCGGAGTTGATGGGGATGTGTCGGGTGGAAGGTTTTAAAGCGATCGTTGGCGTCGCGGCGGTTGCACTTGGGGTTGGACTGTCCAACGTCGGCCACGCAGACACGCTCGAGGCCGCGCTTGTGCGCGCCTATCAGAACAACCCGCAATTGAATGCGCAGCGGGCGTCAGTCCGCGCCACCGACGAGACGGTTCCGCAGGCGTTGTCCGGTTACCGGCCGCGCGTTTCGATCACTGCCAGCGTCGGCACTCAGTACACGGACTCGCTGACCAAGACACAGAGCGCGCTCACCGGCGGCACTGCCGTCTATACCGATGCCCATGGTATCAATGCGCCGCGCAGTGTCGGCGCGACCGTGACGCAGAACGTTTTCAACGGCTTCCAGACCGCGAACCGTACGCGGGCGGCCGAAAGCCAGGTCTCTGCGGCGCGCGAAGGCTTGCGCGTGCTGGAGCAGACGGTGCTGTTGGCGGCCGCCACCATTTACATGGACTACCTGCGCGATGCGGCGATCGTCGAGGTTCAGCGCAGCAACACCCGCGTCCTGGAGCAGACGCTGAAGCAGGTGCGTGACCGCTTCAGCGTCGGCGAAGTGACGCGAACCGACGTGGCGCAGTCCGAAGCGCAACTCGCGGCCGGCCGTTCTCAGTTGCTTGCCGCTGAATCCAATCTGACGACAACCCGCGCCAACTTCCGTCGCATCATCGGCAATGAGCCGGGCCAGCTCGCGCCGGGCACCCCGGTTGACCGTTTCTTCCCCGGATCGCTGCCGTCGGCGGTCGAGATGGGGCTGATCCAGAACCCGAACGTGACGGCGGCGATGCATGGCATCGACGTGTCGTTCCTGAACGTGAAGGTCGCCGAGGGCGCGCTGTTTCCGACCGTGAACCTGGTCGCATCGGTGCAGCAGTCCTATGAAACGACGTTGCCGATCCTGCGCAGCTTCGGTGCGTCGGCCGCAGCGCAGATTTCGGTTCCCGTCTATCAGGGCGGCTCGGAATATTCGCTAATCCGGCAGAACAAGGAAACCTTGGCGCAGCAGCGTCTTGTGCTCGATCAGGTTCGCGACCAGACCCGTGCGACGGTGGTTCAGTCGTGGGGCCAGCTCCAAGCGGCAAAGGCGCAGGTCACCTCGGCCGCGGCCCAGGTCACCGCATCGGAAACCGCATTGAACGGCGTGCGAGAAGAGGCACGGGTCGGTCAACGGACGACCCTCGACGTGCTGAACGCGCAACAGGCATTGGTCAACGCCCGCGTCGCCATGGTGACGGCGCAGCACGACCGCATCGTCGCATCCTACTCGACGCTGGCTGCCGTGGGCCGCCTGTCGCCGTCGATCCTCGGTCTCTCGACCACGATCTACGATCCGAGCGTCCATTATCATCAGGTCCGCGATGCGTGGACCGGTGTGCGGACGCCGGACGGTCGCTAACCGCGGTTCCGGCTGAGTCGAATCTGCTTCCGATAGTGTTGAGCGTTTCACGGTCGTTTGCTTGCAATCGATTGTCGGCGTGAGCTAGCCTTTTCGCTGGCATCGTTGCGATTCGAATTCGATTCGCGAAGCGCTGTGCATCGGGTGGGCTGCTTGGGGATGGGTGGCCGTGGATGGCGTCGATGAAGTGGGTCTCAGCATGACGCAACCGGCGAAAACGCAGGAACCCTCGATGGAGGAAATCCTTGCGTCGATCAGACGTATTATCGCCGACGACGAGGCGAAGCCGGATGCGGCGGCTGCGCCACAGCCGTCCGCGCCGCGCGCGCAAGCGGCACCAGAGCCGGTCACGAGGATCCAGCCACAGCCGGTGGCGCCGCCGCCGGCCGTGGTCGCGCCAGCGAAACCAGTAGCTGCAGCTAAGTCCGCGGCGCCCCCGCCGCCAGCAGCCAGCAACAGTCAGGACGATATCGATGCAATGCTGGCCGGTCTCGATGCTGAGACGGCGGAGGAGGATGTCCGGGCTGCGGCTGCTGCATCGGCGGAGCCCGACGACGTATTCGATCTGACCGAGCAGATGGCCGTCTCGCCGCCGTCGCCGCCTGAGTTCCGCAAGATCGAGCCGCAGAACGACGTCGAATTCTCCGAACCTGCGCCGCGACCGGTCCGCAACTTCGAAGAACAGGTTCGGGAGCGGGTGGTCGAGGAGGTGGCGGCGCCAGCGGCGCGGCCATTGATGTCGCAGTCCACGTTTGCGGCGGTCGATTCCGCCTTCAACACGCTGGCGCAGACCGTGCTCAGCAACAATGCCCGCACGCTGGAAGATCTCGTGAAGGAGATGCTGCGACCACTCCTGAAGACCTGGTTGGACGATAATCTTCCGAGCCTGGTCGAAAAGATTGTGCGTGCGGAAATCGAGCGGGTATCCCGCGGCCGCTGAGTCCCCGACCACCACCTCACGCTCACCGCATCGCCGGCGGCAGCTTGGTTTCATGGGCACAACCATGCCGAACTTGTTGATTTCGCTCGCCTTGACTCGGCACGCGGTCAGGGCTTTCTAGGAAGCCGATTCCGATAGTCGCATGCCTCCTCGGCTGATGTGATGTGAATGTTGGAATCCAACGACCACGCACAAATATAAGTTTCTGATGGCGTTTTGGATTTGATCGTCGCGTGATGCGTGCCCGCCGCGGCTCGCCAAACGACGATCGGACCAACTCCACCAGCCCGTTCCCAAAAATCGGTGCTTGTCCCGGATATGATCGAAAAGAATTACCAGCCCGCGGATATCGAGAGCCGCATGTCCCGTCTGTGGGAAGACGCCAACGCCTTCAAGGCGGGGCGGCCCGCCGTCGCCGGCGCCGAGCCCTTCACAATCGTCATTCCGCCGCCGAATGTCACCGGCTCGCTGCATATGGGGCACGCGCTCAACAACACGTTGCAGGACATCCTGTGCCGGTTCGAGCGGATGCGCGGCCGCGACGTGCTCTGGCAGCCGGGGACCGACCATGCCGGCATCGCCACCCAGATGGTGGTGGAGCGGCAGTTGATGGAGCGGCAGGAGCCGGGCCGGCGGGCGATGGGACGCGAGAGATTCCTGGAACGCGTCTGGCAGTGGAAGGCGGAGAGCGGCGGTACCATCGTCAACCAGCTCAAGCGTCTCGGCGCGTCGTGCGATTGGTCGCGCGAGCGCTTCACCATGGACGAGGGGCTGTCGCGGGCGGTGCTCAAGGTGTTCGTCGAGCTTTACCGTGCCGGCCTGATCTACAAGGACAAGCGGCTGGTCAACTGGGACCCGGCGCTGCTGACGGCGATCTCCGATCTCGAGGTGCAGCAGATCGAGGTCAAGGGCAGCCTCTGGCATCTGCGCTATCCGCTCGAAGGCGTCGCCTTCGATCCGGAGGATCGCTCGACCTATATCGTCGTCGCCACCACGCGGCCCGAGACGATGCTGGGCGACACCGGCGTCGCGGTGCATCCGGACGATGAACGCTACAAGCATCTGATCGGCCAGCATGTGATCCTGCCGCTGGTCGGCCGCCGGATTCCCATTGTCGCCGACACCTATTCCGATCCGGAGAAGGGTTCCGGTGCGGTCAAGGTGACGCCGGCCCACGACTTCAACGACTTCGAGGTCGGTCGCCGCCACGGGCTGCCGCAGATCAATATCCTCGATATCGAGGGCAACCTCGCGCTCAAGGGCAACGAGGATTATCTGCGCGGGCTGCCGGAAGGCGCTTCCGAGTTTGCCGGCGAATTGCATGGCGTCGAGCGCTTCGCGGCGCGCAAGCGGATCGTCGAGCGGCTGGAGAACTTCGGCTTCCTGGACAAGATCGAGCCGCACACGCACATGGTGCCACATGGCGATCGCTCCAACGTGGTGATCGAGCCGTTCCTCACGGACCAGTGGTACGTGGACGCCAAGACCATGGCGCAGCCGGCGATCGAGGCCGTGCGCAATGGCAGCACGACCTTCGTCCCGAAGAATTGGGAGAAGACCTACTTCGAGTGGATGGAGAACATCCAGCCCTGGTGCATCTCGCGCCAGCTCTGGTGGGGCCACCAGATTCCAGCGTGGTACGGCCCGGACGACAAGGTGTTCGTCGCCGAGACCGAGGAGGAGGCCGTCGCCAACGCGCTTGCCTATTACGTCGAGAAGGAAGTCATCACCCCGGAGCAGGGGCACGACATGGCGGTTGACCCTGCCAAGCGCGCAGGCTTCATCACCCGCGACGAGGACGTGCTCGACACCTGGTTTTCGTCCGCGCTGTGGCCGTTCTCGACCTTGGGCTGGCCCGACGACGTGCCGGAGGTGAAGCGGCACTATCCGACCGACGTGCTGGTGACCGGCTTTGACATCATCTTCTTCTGGGTCGCCCGGATGATGATGATGGGCCTGCACTTCATGAAGGACGTGCCGTTCCCGACCGTCTACATCCATGCGCTCGTCCGTGACGAGAAGGGTGCGAAGATGTCGAAGTCGAAGGGCAACGTCATCGACCCGCTGCACCTGATCGACGAGCTCGGCGCCGACGCGCTGCGCTTCACGCTGTCGGCGATGGCGGCGCAGGGCCGCGACATCAAGCTGTCGAAGCAGCGCGTCGAGGGGTATCGCAACTTCGCCACCAAGCTTTGGAACGCGGCGCGGTTCGCCGAGATGAATGCCTGCGCCCTGGAGCCGGGCTTCGATCCGTCGCAGGCCACGCAGACACTCAACCGCTGGATCGCGCATGAGACCGCACGCGCCACCCGCGAGGTGACGGAAGCGATCGAGGCCTATCGCTTCAACGAGGCGGCGAACGCCGTCTACCGCTTCGTGTGGAACATTTATTGCGACTGGTATCTAGAGCTGGCGAAGCCGGTTCTCACTGGCCCCGATGGGCCGGCGAAGACCGAAACCCGGACGATGGTCGCATGGGCGCGCGATGAGATCCTCAAGCTGCTGCACCCGTTCATGCCTTTCATCACCGAGGAACTGTGGGCGGTCGCCGCAACCTCGAAGCGCGACACGATCCTGACGCTCGCCGCCTGGCCAGCCCAAAAGGGGCTGGAGGATGCGCAGGCCGAGGCCGAAATCGGTTGGGTGGTCGATCTGATCACGGCCGTTCGTTCGCTCCGGGCGGAAATGAACGTCGCGCCGGCGACGCTCACCCCATTGGCTCTGGTCAATGCGCCGAAGGAGACGCGCGAGCGTGCCGAACGTTGGAGCGAGGTGATCAAGCGCCTCGCGCGGCTGTCCGAGATCACGATCGCGACAGAGATGCCGCAGGGCGCGGTGCAGCTCTTGGTGCGCGGCGAGGTCGCAGCGTTGCCGCTGAAGGGCGTGATCGATTTCGACGCCGAACGTACGCGCCTGCAGAAGGAGATGAGCAAGGCGGAAGCCGACATCAAGCGCGTCGACGCCAAGCTCGGCAACACCGATTTCATGGCGCGGGCGCCGGAAGAGGTCGTCGAGGAGCAGCGCGAGCGACGGGAGGAGGCCGAGGCCCGCCGCGTGAAGATCGTCGAGGCGCTGGAACGGCTGAAGGGCATTTGACCGGGGCGGACCCGGACCCTTGTCCGGTTCGGTCGTAATCTCCGTCAGCGCGCGGGAAACCGCTTGCTGACGAAGCGCGATCCTTTCAAGCCATAGCGCCAGGGCAGATCGGCAGCTTTGCTGATGCCGATCCGGACGTCGGTGATCACCTCCGGCTTGCTGGTCCGGGCATGGATGGCCAACGGTGCGGCATCGAGCGGCAGCGTGTTGTGCCTGTTCGTGATGCCGAGGGCTTCGCAGAGCTTGCCCGGCCCCGAACACAGCGCCCGCTCGTCCTCCAGCCCACGCCTGAGTCGCATGGCGGCGATGCCGTGCGTCGGCTCGAGCGCGCGCAGCAGCACGGCGCTGGCGGAACCCGCTTCCTCACAGACGAAGTTCGCGCACCAATGGATACCGTAGGAGCGGTACACGTAGAGGAACCCGGCAGGACCGAACATGATGCGGTTGCGCGGGGTCGGTCCGTTATAGGAATGAGCGGCCGGATCGGTGTGGTGATAGGCCTCGACCTCGACGATGATGCCGCCGACCCCGTCCACCAGCAGCGTGGCCCCGATCAGCTCGGGCGCGACCTCGTGCACGCTGCGATCAAAAAACCGTTTGGTCAGGCGTTTGCCCAATTTCGGGGCGGGGGTATGCTGGAGCATCGCGGGCGAATATCGATTATAAGGGCGTCAGGGCAGGTTGCGGCTTGGAGCGCGGCGGATTACCTAAAGGTAACACGAACGGGTCGCCATGGTCGTCGTCATCGATACAGTTTCTGCGCAGCCGCTGCGCCCCCGCCATCCGGAAAAGGCGCATCGGCCGGACATGCCGTCGCCGCCGAAACCGGACTGGATTCGCGTACGTGCGCCGACCAGCCGTGGCTATGCCGATACCCGCAAGATCGTCCGCGACAACGGCCTCGTCACCGTCTGCGAGGAGGCCGGCTGCCCCAACATCGGTGAGTGCTGGGACAAGAAGCACGCCACCTTCATGATTATGGGCGACACCTGCACGCGTGCCTGCTCGTTCTGCAACGTCAAGACCGGTATCCCGGAGGCGCTCGAGGCCGCCGAGCCGCAGCGCGTCGCGGACGCCGTCGCCAAGCTCGGCCTCGCCCATGTGGTCATCACCTCAGTCGATCGCGACGATCTCGCCGACGGCGGCGCCGATCATATCGCCCAGACCGTGCGGGCGATCCGCGCGAGCTGTCCGACTACGACCATCGAGATCCTGACGCCGGACTTCCTGCGCAAGGATGGTGCGCTGGAAGTCGTCGTTGCATCAAAGCCCGATGTCTTCAACCACAACCTGGAAACGGTGCCATCGCGCTATCTGTCGGTGCGGCCGGGCGCCCGCTACTTCCATTCGGTGCGCCTGCTGCAACGGGTGAAGGAGATCGATCCCACCATCTTCACCAAATCCGGCATTATGGTCGGGCTTGGCGAGGAGCGGCACGAGGTGCTGCAGGTGATGGACGACTTGCGTTCGGCAGATGTCGATTTCATCACCATTGGTCAGTACCTGCAGCCGACCCGCAAGCATCACGGTGTCGCGCGCTTCGTCACGCCGGACGAATTCGCGGCATACGAGAAGGTCGCCTACACCAAAGGCTTTCTGATGGTGTCGGCGAGCCCGCTGACGCGCTCGTCCCATCACGCGGGCGACGACTTCGCCAAGCTGCAGGCGGCGAGGGCGGCCACCGCCCGTTGACGCGATGCAACGGGTCCTCGTTCTCGGCTCGTCGGGTGCGGGCAAATCGACCTTTGCGCGCCGACTGGGCGCGATTACCGGCCTGCCTGTCGTCCACATCGATCAGTTGTTCTGGCTGCCCGGCTGGGTCCAGGCCGAGAAAGAAATCTATCGTCCGCGTCTTGCGCAGGCCGCAGCGGAGCCGCGCTGGATCATCGACGGCAACTATCTCTCGACTATCGACGAGCGGTTACCGCGGGCAGATCACGTGATCCTGCTCGACCGCACGCGCTTCGCCTGCCTCGCACGGGTCGCGAGACGGATTGCACGCTCCTATGGCCAGGTGCGCCCGGACATGGCGGAAGGATGTCCCGAGCAAATCGACTGGGCGTTTCTGAAATACATCTGGGATTTTCCGAACACGCAATGGCCGCAGATCATCGCCGCGATCGGCCGCCACAAAGCCTGGGATCGCACCACGACGCTTAAAAGCGATCGCGCGGCGGAAGCCTTCCTACGCAACGTCAGCGTCACGCGGATGAGAAGCTGAATACGGCCTGAACAGTGAAGCCATTGGGGCAACGCTTCCGCGTTGCGAAGGCGCATCCGCTTGGTTAGCTTCGCGCCGTCCAGCAGGGACGGGACGGTGGGTATGAATCGCCATGAGTAGCGAAACCAAAGTGGCGCTCGATCCGCCGGGCCTGCGTTCGCTGTCCACCATCGCCGTCTATACGGCCGCCATCTTCCTCAGCGCGGCACTGCTGTTCGCCGTGCAGCCGATGTTCACCAAGATCGTGCTGCCGCGGTTCGGCGGCGCGCCGTCGGTGTGGGCCGTCGCGATGGTGTTCTTTCAGGGCGTGCTGCTGCTCGGCTATGCCTACGCCGATCTGCTGACGCGCTTGGGCGGCCCGCGTGTCGCCTTGCCGCTCCACCTCGGCGTCATGGTGGCCGGAGCGATGGCGCTGCCGCTGGCGATCCCTGCGGGATGGGGTATGCCGCCGTCAGGACACGAGGCGCTGTTCTTGATCGGCTTGTTTACAACATCGATCGGTGTACCGTTCTTCGCGCTGTCGGCGAATGGACCGCTGCTGCAGGCGTGGTTCGCACGCTCCGGTCACCCCGATGCAAGTAACCCGTACTTCCTCTATGCGGCAAGCAATGTCGGCAGCCTGCTAGCTTTGTTTGCCTATCCGTTTATCGCCGAACCACTCTCGACGCTGAGCCTGCAGGGCGAGATCTGGCGCGTCGGCTATCTCGTGCTGATTGCGCTGATTGGAGGCTGCGGCGCGCTGGCGGTTTTCGCGCGCGGCACCAACGAAACCGCGCGGTCGGAACATGCGGAGGCAGCGCCGACGTTGCCGCGCATGGCCTTATGGGTGGCGCTCGCCTTCGTTCCGTCGGCGCTGATGGTGGCAGTCACGACCCACATCACCACTGACATCGCAGCCGCGCCGTTCCTGTGGGTGCTGCCGCTGGCGCTGTATCTGGTCACCTTCATTCTGGTGTTCAGCGACCGGACTTGGATTCCGCAACGCTGGTTGCTCGCGAGCCAACCGGTGTTGACGGCGCTGGTCGTGCTCAATCTCGCCCTCGACATCCGCAGTTGGCTGACGATCGACGTTACCCTGCACATGCTGTTCTTCTTCGTCACGGCGATGATCTGCCACGGCCAGCTCTCGACCACTCGTCCAGCGGCGGCTCATCTGACGCGTTTCTATTTCTGCCTGTCGCTCGGCGGCGTTCTGGGCGGCACCTTCTCGGGGCTGGTGGCTCCGAACGTCTTCGCATGGATCGCGGAGTACCCGATCCTGATCGTCGCGGCGATGCTGGCGCGGCCGGGTTTGATGCGGCCGCGGCTGCTGGAGGGGGCTCTCTATACAGCGCTCGCTCTGCTGATCGTGCTGGTGGTCGCTCCGGGAATACGCGAAGCGGTGCCGGTGGTGCCGCCCTACAATGCGCTTGTCTGGGCGTGCGCCATCGTCTTGACGATCGCTGCGGCATTACTGCTGCGCTGGCGTCCGCTCGGTGCCGCGCTGTTGATCGCCGCGGTCTTTCTCGTCACCCGCGTCTATCCGCCGAATGTGCGCCAGCTCGAAACCGTGCGCAGCTTCTTCGGCGTCCACAAGATCGAGGTGACGCCGGACGGACATTACCGCACGCTGCGCCACGGCATGGAATTACACGGCGCCCAGCGGATCACGACCGATGACGGCAAGCCCGTCACCGGCGCGCCGGAACTGACGACCTACTACCATCGCAAGTCGCCGATCGCCGAAGTGATCCGCGCCGTGCAAGCGAGGACTGGCGGCTCGATCGACATGGCGGTGATCGGCCTCGGCGCCGGGCTGATGGCCTGCCTTGCCCGCCCGGAGGACCGGCTCGACTACTATGAGATCGACGCCGACATCGTCACCATTGCCCGCGACCCGAAGCGCTTCCGCTTCCTGCACGATTGCAAGCCCGATGCGAACATCATCCTCGGCGACGCACGGCTCACGCTCGCGGCCAACGCGCGGGCCCGCTACGATGTGATCCACATGGATGCGTTCTCGTCCGACTCGATTCCGGTGCATCTGCTGACACGGGAGGCGCTGCGCGTGTATCTGTCCCGCCTCAAGCCCGGCGGCATCATTCTGACCCACATCTCCAACAACCACCTCGATCTTAGCGGCGTGGTAGCGGCGACGGCGGCGGCTGAAGGGCTGGTTTGGCGCATCTGGGACGAAGACGAGGTTCCCGGCGCCGATTCGATGATCCGGTTCTCGACGGTGATGATCCTGGCAAGGTCCACCGCCGATTTTGGAACCCTCAACGACTGGGACACGCTGGCGCTGCAACCGGGACAGAGAGCCTGGACCGACGATGAGTCGAGCCTGCTCGGGCCGTTGATCAGGAAATTCAGACAGGGTGACTGAAACTGGCGCCCGGCATATCCCCAACGCTGGAATCCCCGGTTGCGCCGCAGCGCCCGCATGTCTATGTGGGGCGCATCGTTTTCGAACCCCGATCAGGCCTAATGCCCAGTTTCTCCAACAAGCGGCGCGTCAGCCACACGGCCTCCGAGATGTTCGACCTCGTCGCCGATGTCGAGCGATACCCCGAATTCGTGCCGATGTGCCAGTCGCTGAAGGTGCGGCAACGCACGGCCAAGCCCGACGGTACCGAAGTCATCGTCGCCGATATGACCGTGTCGTTCAAATTGATCCGCGAAACCTTCACAAGCCGCGTGACGCTGGACCGGACGAACCTGACGATACTGGTCGAATACCTGCGCGGCCCGTTCTCCAGTCTGGAGAATCGCTGGACATTCGAGCCGCGTGGCGAGAACGCTTGCGAGGTCGGCTTCTTTATCGCCTACGAGTTTAAGAGCCGGATGCTGGCGATGCTCATGGGCGCGATGTTCGACGCCGCGTTCCAGCGGTTTGCCGGGGCTTTCGAGCGGCGCGCGGACGCAATCTACCCGCGGCGGGCGCCGGCCGCTTGACCGCTTTGGCGGAACGGGCCGGCCCGCGCGCCAGCTCCGTCAGCAGCTTCAATGCTTCCACCACCGAACGCGTGCGCACCGCCGTCCGGCCGATCGCACCGAAGCGCTTCTCGCGGGTGATAACGCGGCCGTCGCGGGCGGCGGCTGCGAAATGGACGAGCCCCACCGGCTTGCCCGGCGTCGCGCCGCCAGGACCCGCAATTCCGGTCACTGACACAGCAAGGTCTGCCTTACCCTTCTTCAGCGCGCCCTTGGCCATGCCAATGGCGGCTTCCTTGCTGACCGCGCCGAAAGTCGCGAGCGTTTCGGAACTGACGCCGAGCAGGTCGTGCTTGGCTTCGTTGGAGTAGGTGATGAAGCCGCTCGCCACCACGGCGGAGGAGCCGGGGATATCGACGAGCGCGGCGCAGACGAGGCCGCCGGTGCAGGATTCGGCGGTCGCCACCATCAACTTGCGCATCTTGCACAGATCGAGCAGCGAGCGCGCCAGGGAACGGATTTCACTGGCACTCACGTTATCGGCCCCACATAAGTCATCGGCTGCCCCAAGCCTTGTTCCAGTGTTCTTGCGCTGCGTGCGCTACACATCACCCCACGGCAGGCGGATAGTCGCGCTCGCCGTCGCGGCCATGCCTTCCTCTCGGCCGGTGAAGCCGAGACGTTCGCTGGTGGTTGCCTTCACCGATACACGCGAAACCGGCACGTTCGCAATCTCCGCGATGCGCGTGCGCATAGCGTCGCGCCATGGGCCGATCTTCGGTCGCTCGCAGATCAACGTCACCTCAAGGCTGGCGACCCGGCCGCCGCGCTCGCGCACGCGCCGCACCGCATCCTCCAGGAAGCGGTCGGACGATGCGCCCTTCCACTTCGGATCGCTCGGCGGAAAGTGCGCGCCGATATCGCCGTCAGCCAGCGCGCCGAGAATCGCATCCACCAATGCATGCAGGCCGACATCGCCGTCGGAATGCGCCAGGAAGCCGCGCGTGTGCGGCACGCGCACGCCGCAGATCATCAGGTGATCGCCCTCACCGAAGGCGTGCACGTCGTAGCCGGTGCCGGTGCGGATATCGCCGAGCGCTGCGCCAAGGCGCGCTTCCTCGCGCGCGAAATCTTCCGGAGTGGTCAGTTTCATGTTCAGATGATCGCCTTCAAAAGTCGCCACCGTCAATCCAGCCCATTCGGCCAGCGCGGCATCGTCGGTGAAATCGTCGCGGCCCTCGCGCGCTGCGCGCTCGTGAGCGGCCAG
The DNA here is from genome assembly GCF_000516555.1 of Afipia sp. P52-10. Lineage (NCBI taxonomy): Bacteria > Pseudomonadati > Pseudomonadota > Alphaproteobacteria > Hyphomicrobiales > Nitrobacteraceae > Afipia > Afipia sp. P52-10. Next base: position 537,718 of record NZ_AZSJ01000007.1, read on the forward strand.
AATCTTGTCGAAGCGGAACGACTGCGGCGTCTGCGCGATCCGCAGGTTGGCCCGTACCGGCGTTCCGACCACGGCACCTGCGCCATCGACCTCCTTGATGGTGTCGGCCACCGCAACGGTTGGAATCGCCGCGCCCGTCATGCTGGCCGCAGCGATCGCACGGTCGATCACCGCGGACGAGACGAACGGGCGGGCAGCATCGTGAATCAGCACCACGTCGGGAGCGATACCGGCTAGGGCCTTCAGTCCGGCAAACACGGAAGCCTGCCGGGTCGCACCACCGGCGACCGGCGTGAGATAAGTTAGTCCCTGCGTCGCTTCGGCGAATGGTACGCTGTCGTCGGCATGGCAGACCGGCTGGACCCAGGTGACGTCCGGATGCTGACAGAAGGCTTCGAGCGCGTGGGCGACCACGGTGCGGCCGCCGATCGAGCGAAATTGCTTGGGACCGCCGGGGCCGGCGCGAAGACCGCGACCGGCGGCGACGATAATAGCTGCTGTACGAAGAGACATTCGATTCTTGAGACGGAGCGGGAGGGAGCCGGTTCAACCGGAGGTTCAATTGTTCAATGCCATGAGCATGATGGATCGTGCAAATGCATGATTCTGAAACGCTGTGGGCGCATAGCAACTTTTGCTGCACTGCACTTGCAATGACGAAAAAATTGGCTAATGTGTAGGCAGATGGTTCCTGTGCCTAAAAAATGCGCGAAATCAACTGCAATGGCGCAGTTGATTGGAATCAAAGCGGACGTCCAGTGACCAATTCGGTGTCGCCACAGCTGAAGCCCTTGTCCATCGACGGTATCGCCGTGAGCGTGCCGGTTGTGCTCGCGCCGATGTCCGGCATCACCGATGCGCCGTTCCGTAAGCTCGCCGCTGAACTCGGCGCCGGTCTCGTCGTTTCGGAGATGACCGCCAGTGACGATCTCGCCCAGGGACGGCCAGTGGCGCAGTTGCGCTGTGAGGCGTCTGGGGTCGGACCGCATGTGGTGCAGCTTGCCGGATGCGAAACCCGCTGGATGGCGGAGGGGGCACGGATCGCCGAGGCCGCCGGCGCCGACATCATCGACATCAACATGGGCTGTCCCGCGCGCCACGTCACCAGCGGCGAAGCCGGTTCGGCGCTGATGCGCGATCTTGATCACGCGCTGACGCTGATCGAGGCAACAGTGAATGCCGTCTCGGTACCGGTCACGCTGAAGATGCGGCTTGGCTGGGACCACAATTCCATCAATGCGCCCGAACTTGCGCGACGAGCGGAGGCCGCCGGTGTTCGCCTCATCACCGTGCACGGCCGCACCCGCTGCCAGTTCTACAAGGGGCGCGCCGACTGGAGCGCCATTCGCGCGGTGAAAGAGGCGATCGGCATTCCGCTCGTCGTCAATGGTGACATTCTATCGTTCGATGATGCACGCGCAGCGCTGGAAAAGTCCGGGGCCGATGCGGTCATGATCGGTCGCGGCGCCCAAGGCCAACCATGGCTGCCGGGGCAGATCGGCCGACGCTTCGTCTCCGGCAAGATCGAGGCCGTGCCCTCACTCGACCGGCAACTCGACTACGTCCGCATGCTCTATGAAGGCGTGCTCGCGCATTACGGCATACGGGTGGGGCTCCGTCATGCCCGCAAGCACCTGAGCTGGTCGCTGAACGTCGCCGCCGAAACCAGCGGCGCATTGCCGGAGACGCTGACGCGCTGGCGGCAGACCGTGCTGACCTCCGAACAGCCCGCTGAAGTGCACCGTTCGCTTGCCGATGCATTCGACGATTTCGCCGAGAGGGCCGCCGCATGAACCTGCATGCCGAACCGCGTCCGCAGCCTGCGGCCGACAGCGACGCGATCCTCAACGCGCTGCCCAATCCCGTGCTGCTGGTCGGGCCTGACGGCAAGATCGTCGATGCCAACATCGCCGCCGAATCGTTCTTCGAAATCTCCGTGCATCTGCTGCAACGGCATTTCCTCAAGGAACTGATTCCGTTCGGCAGCCCGTTGCTGGCGCTGGTCGAGCAGGTGCGCACCAACGGCTCACCGGTAAACGAGTACAAGGTCGATCTCGGCACGCCGCGGATCGGCAGCGATCGCCAGGTGGATCTGCACGTTGCGCCGCTGTCGGAGCGGCCCGGCCATATCGTCGTGATGCTGCAGGAGCGCACCATCGCCGACAAGATGGACCGGCAGCTCACCCATCGCAGCGCCGCCCGCTCGGTGATCGCGCTCGCGGCCATGCTCGCTCACGAGATCAAGAATCCGTTGTCCGGCATTCGCGGGGCGGCGCAGCTGCTCGAACAGTCGGCGCCGCCCGAAGATCGCCAGCTCACACGACTCATCTGCGACGAAGCCGACCGCATCGTCACGCTGGTCGATCGCATGGAAGTGTTCGGCGACGAGCGGCCAGTGGCGCGCGGGCCGGTCAACATCCACTCGGTGCTGGATCATGTGAAGCGGCTGGCGCAGTCGGGCTTTGCCCGCAACATCAAGATCGTCGAGGATTACGATCCGTCCTTGCCGCCGGTGCTCGCCAATCAGGATCAGTTGATCCAGGTGTTTCTCAACCTCGTGAAGAACGCCGCGGAAGCGACGGCCGACATGGATCAGGACGCCGAGATCCAGCTCACCACCGCATTCCGGCCCGGCGTCCGATTGTCGCTGCCGGGCACCAAATCCCGCGTTTCGCTGCCGCTTGAATTCTGCGTCAAGGACAACGGTCCCGGCGTGCCGGACGATCTGCTTCCCAATCTTTTCGATCCATTCGTCACCACCAAGCCGACCGGCAGCGGCCTCGGGCTCGCGCTCGTCGCCAAGATCGTCGGCGATCACGGTGGGATCATCGAATGCGAATCGCAGCCACGCAAAACAGTCTTTCGGGTTCTGATGCCGATCTACAGTGCGGCCAAGGACCAGAACAGGGGCGTCAGCGAACCGGGAACGCTGCCGCAGGCCTCACAGGTGAAGCGATGAGGAAGTAAAAAAATGCCCGCAGGAAGTATTTTGGTCGCTGACGACGACACGGCGATCCGCACGGTTCTCAATCAGGCGCTGTCGCGCGCAGGCTATGAGGTCCGCCTCACCGGTAACGCCGCAACGCTCTGGCGCTGGGTCAGCCAGGGGGAGGGCGATCTCGTCATCACCGATGTCGTCATGCCGGACGAGAACGCATTCGATTTGTTGCCTCGCATCAAGAAGATGCGTCCCAACCTTCCCGTCATCGTCATGAGCGCGCAGAACACGTTCATGACTGCGATCCGCGCATCCGAACGCGGCGCCTACGAATATCTGCCGAAGCCGTTCGACCTGAAAGAGCTGATCGCGATCGTCGGCCGCGCGCTGTCCGAACCGAAAGAGCGTCAGTCACGTTCGGCGGACGAGACGGAGTTCGATGCCATTCCGCTGGTCGGCCGCTCGCCGGCGATGCAGGAAATCTACCGCGTGCTGGCGCGGCTGATGCAGACCGATCTGACCGTGATGATCTCGGGCGAGTCGGGCACCGGCAAGGAGTTGGTGGCGCGGGCGCTGCACGATTACGGCAAGCGCCGCAACGGCCCGTTCGTCGCCGTCAACATGGCGGCCATCCCGCGCGACCTGATCGAGTCCGAGCTGTTCGGCCACGAGCGCGGCGCCTTCACCGGTGCCAACAACCGCGCGTCGGGACGGTTCGAGCAGGCCGAAGGCGGCACGCTGTTTCTCGACGAGATCGGCGATATGCCGATGGAGGCCCAGACCCGCCTGCTGCGCGTGCTGCAGCAGGGCGAGTATACCACCGTCGGCGGCCGCACCCCGATCAAGACCGATGTCCGCATCATCGCCGCGACCAACAAGGACCTGCGCATTCTGATCCAGCAGGGCCTGTTCCGCGAAGACCTGTTCTTCCGCCTTAATGTCGTGCCGCTGCGGCTGCCGCCGCTGCGCGAGCGGATCGAGGATCTGCCCGATCTGATCCGTCATTTCTTCTCGCTGGCGGAAAAGGACGGACTGCCACCGAAGAAGCTGGACGCGCAGGCGCTGGAGCGGATGAAGCAGCACCGCTGGCCCGGCAACGTGCGCGAGCTGGAGAATCTCGCACGCCGGCTGGCCGCACTTTATCCGCAGGAAGTCATCACCGGTTCGGTGATCGAGGGCGAACTGGCGCCACCGGCGGTGATGGCGAGCAGCAGCGCGCCGCAGACCATCGACAATCTGGGCGGCGCAGTCGAACTCTACCTATCATCGCATTTCGCCGGTTTCCCGAACGGCCTGCCGCCGCCAGGGCTGTATCACCGGATCCTGAAGGAGATCGAGATTCCGCTCTTGACGGCGGCGCTCGCCGCCACCCGCGGCAACCAGATCCGGGCCGCGGACCTTTTGGGCGTCAACCGCAACACGCTGCGCAAGAAGATTCGTGACCTCGACATTCAAGTCTTCAGGTCAGGAGGCTGAAGGTCTGGCGGCTGAGCGGTTTCCGATGGCGCCATTGGGTGCCGCCGGTGCGCGAGGGCATTGAGAATCACCGTTGCGGCGATGTCACAACGCTGCAACGTGTCCGCCTTCGTACCAGACAGCCGAAAATGACTACGTGACGCACTAAAATCTGGGTAATCGACAGGCTCGCAGCAGGTTGTGCCGCGGAATTGTCGTAATTGGGCAACAATTGTTGTACGATTGCATCAGTGCAGTCGTGCCAAACGATTAGTGCCGTCGACGGTCGTTATATCCAGCCTAGTGCCCAGCCTATGACCACCGCAGACGCGGCCACCGCCACGTTGGAAACCCCAGCAGAACCCACAAGCTGGTCGCGCCGCCGCCTTCTGGCCGGCGTGGCGGTCGTGCTCGCGCTGATTTCCGCGTTCCTGACCTTCGTGGTGCTGAACGGCCTGTCGCCGATCGTGCCTACCCATGAAATGGTCATCACCTTCCTGATGATCAACACGGCGACGATCCTGGTGCTGCTCAGCATCATCGGCGCCGAGGTCTGGCAGGTGATCCAGGCGCGCAGGCGGGGCCGGGCGGCGGCGCGTCTGCATGTGCAGATCGCCGCACTGTTCTCGATCATCGCGGTGCTGCCGTCGGTGCTCGTCGCCGTCGTCGCCAGCGTGACGCTCGATCGCGGCCTCGATCGACTGTTCTCGACCCGCACCAAGGCGGTGATCGAGAATTCGGTCGTCGTTGCCCATGCCTATCTGGAGGAAAATGCCCGCCAGATCGGTGGCGACATCATCGGCATGGCGAGCGATCTGGCTCGGGCGCGGCCGCTGTATGACCAGGACCGCGACAGCTTCCGCCGCTATCTGACGTCGGGTGCGCAGGCCCGCAACCTGCCGGGTGCGATGCTGATCGACAAGGATCGGCATGTACTGGAAACGGCCGAGACCGGCATCCGCCAGACCTTCACGGCGCCGGAGCCGGAATTCCTGAGCAACGTCACCGAGGACAAGCCGGAAATCGCCGTCTTCATCGAACAGAATTACGTCGCCGCCGTGATCCGGCTGCGCGCCTATCAGGACACGTTCCTCTACGTCGCCCGGCTGCTCGATCCGCGCGTCGTCAATCGCGTGCAGATGACCCAGGAGGGCGCCACTGAGTTCGCCGAACTGGAATCGCGCCGGCTCGGCATCCAGGTCGCATTCGCGCTGATGTTCACGGTCATCGCACTGACCGTGCTGATGTCGTCGGTGCTGATTGGCCTCAATTTCGCCAACTGGCTGGTAGCGCCGATCCGCCGCCTGATGGCAGCCGCAAACCTGGTCTCGACTGGCGATCTAAAGGTGCAGGTGCCGGTCAACAAGTCGGAGGGCGACCTTGCCAATCTTGGCGAGACCTTCAACAAGATGACCAGCGAACTGCGCACCCAGCGTGACGATCTGGTGCGCGCCAGCGACATGATCGACAGCCGGCGCCGCTTCATCGAAGCGGTGTTGTCGTCGGCCAGCGCCGGCATCATCGGCGTGGACGAGGAGGGCAAGATCGGCATCCTGAACCGCTCGGCAGAAAAGCTGATCGGTCATCCGGAATCGGAGGCGCTCGGCCATCCGCTGGCGGAGATCGTGCCGGAGCTGAACGAGATGATGGACGCTGCCCGCGAGGGCATGCAACGCCTCGTTCAAGGACAGATCAGCGTCAGCCGCGGCGGTAAGGACCGTACGCTGTCGGTACGCGTCAGCGCCGAACAGAGCGGCCACACCCAGGACAGCTACATCATCACGCTCGACGACATCACCGAGCTCGTGTCCGCGCAGCGTACGTCCGCATGGGCCGATGTCGCCCGCCGCATCGCCCATGAGATCAAGAACCCGCTGACGCCGATCCAGCTGTCGGCGGAGCGCATCCGCCGCAAGTATGGCAAGGTGATTACTGAGGATCGCGCCGTGTTCGACCAATGTACGGACACAATCGTCCGTCAGGTCGATGACATCCGACGCATGGTCGATGAGTTCTCCCGCTTCGCGCGCATGCCAAAACCCGTGATCGAAAACGAAGATGTTGCCGATATGGTGCGTCAGGTCGTGTTCCTGATGCGGGTCGGGCATCCGGACATCGATATCGAGACCAATATCGCTGAAGATCCGATGCCCGCACGGTTCGACCGCCGGCTGATCTCGCAAGGGCTGCAGAACATCATCAAGAACGCCTCTGAAGCGATCGGCGCGGTGCCGCCGGATACGCTTGGCAAGGGACGGATCGATGTGCGCGCATCGCGCGACGGCGACGAGATCGTCATCGATGTCATCGACAACGGCATAGGCTTGCCCAAGGAAAGCCGTTCTCGCCTGCTTGAGCCATATGTGACGACGCGCGAGAAGGGGACCGGACTTGGTCTCGCGATCGTCGGCCGCATTCTCGAAGATCACGGCGGCCGGATCGAACTCAACGATGCGTCGCAGGCCGTTCCGGGCCAGCGCGGCGCCTGGATGCGACTGAGATTTTCCGCCGCCGGACACACGGAATCCGCGGCATCCGAAGCCAACGAACCGACACCAGCATCTGCGAACGCACAGTGAACCACGACCATGCCGTATGACATTCTGATCGTCGATGATGAGGCTGATATCCGCGATCTCGTCGCCGGGATTTTGGAAGACGAGGGGTTCGGGACCCGCACGGCGCGCGACAGCGACACCGCGATCGCGGAAATCTCCAACCGACGTCCGAGCATGGTGTTCCTGGACATCTGGATGCAGGGCAGCAAGCTCGACGGCCTGCAGCTGCTCGAGGTGATCAAACAGGACCACGCCGACGTCCCGGTGGTGATGATCTCCGGCCACGGCAACATCGAGACCGCGGTCGCGGCGATCAAGAAGGGGGCCTACGACTTCATCGAAAAGCCGTTCAAGGCCGACCGGCTGATCCTCGTCGCCAACCGCGCGCTCGAAACCTCCCGCCTGAAACGCGAGGTGAAGGAGCTGAAGCAGCTCGCGCCGGTCTCCTCCACCATGGTCGGCCGCTCGCCGAGCATGAACCAGTTGCGCCAGACGGTTGAACGGGCCGCCAAGGCCAACAGCCGCATCATGATCGTCGGCCCCTCTGGCGGCGGCAAGGAACTCGCCGCGCGTACGCTGCACGGCATGTCGTCCAGGGCCGACGGGCCGTTCGTGGTTATTAACGCCGCCGCCATCGTGCCTGAGCGGATGGAAGTCGAGCTGTTCGGCGTCGAGCAATCGAACGGCGAATATCAGCGCAAGGCCGGCGCGCTGGAGGAGGCGCACGGCGGAACGCTGTTCATCGACGAAGTCGCCGACATGCCGAAGGAGACGCAGAGCAAGATCCTGCGGGTGCTGGTCGATCAAACCTTCCAGCGCGTCGGCGGTTCGACCAAGGTCAGCGTCGATGTGCGGATCGTGTCGTCCACCACGCGCAACCTCGAAACCGAGATCGCCGAGGGCCGATTCCGCGAAGACCTCTATCACCGCCTGTCGGTGGTGCCGATCCGGGTGCCGCCGTTGTCCGACCGCCGCGAGGACATCCCGGAGCTGGTCGAATACTTCATGGACCAGATCTCGCATGCCACCGGCCTGCCACGACGGAAGATCGGCGACGACGCCATGGCGGTGTTACAGTCGCATATCTGGCCCGGCAACGTTCGCCAGCTCCGCAACAACGTCGAACGGCTGATGATCCTCGCCGGCGGTGATCCGGATGCGATCATCACCGCCGACATGCTGCCGCAGGATGTCGGCTCGATGGTGCCGGCTATGCCGACCGGCCACAACGGCGAGCACATCATGGGACTGCCGCTGCGCGAGGCGCGCGAGGTGTTCGAGCGCGATTACCTGATCGCGCAGATCAGCCGCTTTTCCGGCAACATCTCGCGGACCGCCGAATTCGTCGGCATGGAGCGCTCGGCGCTGCATCGCAAGCTCAAGGCGCTCGGCGTCGGCTAACTATGGGGTCAAGGGGCGACCAGCATGTCTCGATTTGCCTATGTCAACGGACGCTATCTTCCGTCGCGCGACGCTTGCGTGAATGTCGAGGATCGCGGCTACCAGTTCGCCGATGGTGTCTATGAGGTGTGCGAGGTCCGCGGCGGCCGGCTGGTCGATGCGCCGCGTCATCTGGCGCGGCTGCAGCGATCGCTCAGCGAGCTGCGGATCGCGATGCCGATGCCGCTCGTTTCGATCGAATTCATCATGCACGAGACTGTGCGCCGCAACCGGGTCGACTACGGATTGGTCTATCTGCAGATCACGCGCGGCGTTGCCCGCCGCGACCACGCGTTTCCGGTTACGGCGGTCAAGCCGAGCATCGTCGTAACGGCCAAGAACCTCAGCTACGAGAAGAACCAGGCCGCGGCCAAGTCCGGCATCGCCGTCATCACCACGCCGGAGAATCGCTGGCCGCGTGTCGATATCAAATCAGTGTCGCTGCTGCCCAATGTGCTTGCCAAGCAGCAAGCAAAGGAAAAGGGGGCCTCGGAAGCATGGTTCGTCGATCGTGACGGATGCGTCACCGAAGGCTCCTCCAGCAACGCCTGGATCATCACCCGCGACGGACGCGTGGTGACCCGTCCCGCCGACAACTACATCCTGTCGGGGATCACGCGCGCCGTGCTGATGAATGTGCTGGAGGCGTTGCAGCTCCGCCTCGAGGAGCGCGCCTTCACGCCCGAAGAGTCCTATGACGCTGCGGAAGCCTTCATCACCTCGGCGAGTCAGATCGTGATGCCGGTGATCAAGATAGACGATCGCATAATAGGCGATGGCAAGCCGGGTTCCGTTTCGCAGCGGCTGCGCGATGAATTCCATCGCTTTGCGTATTTTTCCTGACTTCGCACCAATTATTCGGCCCTCCCCACAACAGTAGTCTTGCCTAAGTGGGCGGCCTGCCATCTAATCGGACGGTCGGACCGCCGGACGGGACATTCGGAGGTGCGGCGGCACGTGGTTTCGACGTGCGAAATTTGGAAATCACGGGTCAAAACGAAAAAAGACAAAAGGCAATCACGGGACAATAACAATGGCCGCTGAACGCGCACAAAACCTCCAGGACACATTCCTCAATCACGTTCGAAAAACCAAGACGCCACTCACCATCTTCCTGGTCAACGGAGTGAAGCTGCAGGGCATCGTCACCTGGTTCGATAACTTCTGCCTGCTGCTGCGGCGCGACGGACATTCCCAGCTCGTCTACAAGCATGCGATCTCGACCATCATGCCAGGCGCTCCGATCCAGCTGTTCGAAGGCAGTGAGGACGCTCCAGCTTGAGATACATCTGATTGGAACCCCGACAACGACACGAACGCGAAGCCGACCGTCCAGGTTCGGCAGGGGGCAAGGCGGCGGGGCGGGTGCTGGTCATCGGCCCTTACCTAAGACAACGGCCGGGCGAGGGCGGTAGCGCGGGGGATGCGGTCTCCTCACGCAGCGCGTCCGCGCGCCTCGATGAAGCGACCGGCCTCGCCCGCGCGATCGATCTCGATGTCTGCGAAGCGCTGATCGCGCCGATCAGCCAAATTCGTCCAGCGACCTATCTCGGTAAGGGCAAGGTTGAGGAAATCGTCGGCCTCGTCACAACGCACAAAGCCGATCTCGTGGTGATGGACTGCGCGCTGTCGCCGGTGCAGCAGCGTAACCTTGAGAAGGCCTGGAATACCAAGGTGCTCGATCGCACCGGGCTTATCCTCGAGATCTTCGGGCGTCGCGCCCGCACCCGCGAGGGCACGCTACAGGTCGAGCTTGCGCATCTGACCTATCAGCGCAGCCGTCTCGTGCGCTCATGGACTCACCTTGAGCGCCAGCGCGGCGGCTTCGGCTTCCTTGGCGGGCCAGGCGAAACACAGATCGAAGCCGACCGGCGCATGATCGGCGAGCGCATCGTGCGGATCGAGAACGAATTGAAAAAAGTGCAGGCCGCGCGGCGGCTGCATCGTGCTGGTCGCCAGCGCGTTCCATACCGGATCGCAGCACTCGTCGGCTACACCAACGCCGGAAAATCGACCCTGTTCAACCGATTGACCCGGGCCAACGTGCAATCCGCCGACATGCTGTTTGCGACGTTGGATCCCACCTTGCGCGCGCTGACGCTGCCGCACGGCGGCAAGGCGATGCTGTCGGATACGGTCGGATTCATCTCCGACCTGCCGACCATGCTGGTCGCGGCCTTCCGCGCGACGCTCGAGGAGGTGCTGGAGGCCGATGTCATCGTCCATGTGCGCGACATCTCGCAAGGCGACAGCGAGGCGCAGAAGCGCGACGTCGAAACGGTGCTGCGTCAGCTCGGTATCGAGGAGGACGGCGGCGGCCGCATCATCGAGGTCTGGAACAAGATCGACCGGCTCGATGAAGCCGGCCGCGAGCGGCTCGCCAACATCGCCGCACGCCAGCCCACGGGCAGAGCGTGCTACCTGGTCTCGGCCGAAACCGGCGAAGGGCTCGACGCATTGCTGGCGGCCATTGAGGAACGCCTGGCCGCGGCGAAAGTGACACTGCAACTCGACGTCGATGCCGCGGACGGCGCCGGCATGAGCTGGCTACACCGCCACACCGAAGTTCTGGAAAAGCATCTCGACGAAGGCCGCTATCGCGTCACCGTACGCGTCGATGGCGATCGCAGCGAGGGCGTTCTGCGCAAATTCGCTGATGATCCGCAAAGCCGCCGACACTGATATGACGGCGTGGCTGCCTCAGCCTGCATGAAATCCTTGACCGAACCGCCATCGAGACGGTTTCATCGCACCGCCCACCAACCAAGAACTCAAGAACCCTCAAGGAGCTTCCCGTGACCTATTCGGACGTTCTCTTGCATATCGATGGCACCTGGCGCGGCAGCCGTTCCGGCAAAACCATCCCGATCCTCAATCCGGCCACGGAGGATACGATCGCCACAGTCGCGCATGCTGACGAGAGCGACCTCGACGAGGCCCTTGCTGCTGCCGAAAGGGGCTTCAAGGTCTGGCGCGCGGTTGCGCCGTTCGAACGCGCCAAGCTGATGCGCAAGGCCGCCGACATCCTGCGCGAGCGCGCCGACATCATCGCGCCGCTGATGGTGCAGGAGCAGGGCAAGACGCTGGTGGAGGCGAAGATGGAAACGCTCGCCGGCGCCGACGTGATCGACTGGATGGCGGAGGAGGGTAAGCGCACCTATGGCCGCGTGATCCCGCCGCGCATGCCAGGTGTCTATCAGATGTCGCTGCGCGAGCCGGTTGGCCCGGTCGCAGCCTTCACGCCCTGGAATTTCCCGATCAACCAGGTGGTGCGCAAGCTGTCGGCCGCGCTCGCCTCCGGCTGTTCGATCATCGTCAAGGCGCCGGAAGAAACCCCCGCATCGCCCGCCGAACTGATCCGCGCCTTCATCGACGCAGGGATTCCGAAGGGTGTGATCAATCTCGTCTACGGCGTACCGGCCGAGATTTCCGAGTACCTCATTCCTCATCCGTCCATCCGCAAGATTTCGTTCACGGGCTCCACCAGCGTCGGCAAGCAGTTGGCCGCGCTTGCGGGATTGCACATGAAGCGCGCGACCATGGAGCTTGGCGGCCATGCGCCGGCGATCGTGTTCAACGATGCCGACGTGGCAAAGGCCGCAGCGGTGCTGTCGGGTTCGAAGTATCGCAACGCCGGTCAGGTTTGCGTATCGCCGACGCGGCTGTTGGTGCAGGACAAGGTCTACAGCGAGTTCGTTGAGAAGTTCGTCGAGGGCACCAAGGGCGTGAAGGTCGGCAACGGCCTCGATCCGGATTCAAAGATGGGCGCGCTCGCCAATCCGCGCCGCATCACCGCGATCGAAGGGATGGTGCAGGATGCGGTCGCCAAGGGCGCCAAGCTGAAGACCGGCGGTCACCGCATCGGCAACAAGGGCTACTTCTTCGAGCCGACCGTCATCACCGACGTTCCGAAGGACGCGCGGGCAATGAACGAGGAGCCGTTCGGACCGCTGGCGCTGATCTCGCCGTTCTCGACCTTCGAGGAGGTCGCCGAAGAAGCGAACCGCCTGCCGTATGGCCTGGCATCCTATGCCTTCACCAGCTCGACTAAGACGGCGACGGCGCTGGGCTCTGCGATCGAAAGCGGCATGGTGGCGATCAACGGCGCGCCGCTGGCGCTGCCCGAGGTGCCGTTCGGCGGCATCAAGGATTCCGGCTACGGCTCGGAAGGCGGTACCGAGGCGCTCGAGGGCTACCTCAACATCAAGTACATCACCCAGGCGTCGGTCTGATCGTACTCCGCTTGCAGCCATGACCATGCGGGCGGCCCACACGGCCGCCCGTCTTTATTTCGCGTCTTTGGTCTTCTCTTGCATCTTGGCCTCGTTCCAGAGCCCGTCCATCTCCTCCAGCGACGACTGCGCCAGCGTGCGGCCGCGCGCGCTCAGCGTCTGCTCGATATAGCCGAAGCGGCGCTCGAACTTGGCGTTCGCCGCGCGCAGTGCCGCTTCCGGATCGACGTTCGCGTGCCTTGCGAGATTGGCGACGACGAACATCAGATCACCGATCTCCTCGGCCACATGGTCTGCGTCGCTTGTGTCGAGTGCCGCTTCGATCTCGTCGGTCTCCTCGCGCATCTTGGCGAGCACCGCATGAGCGTCATTCCAGTCGAAGCCGACCGTGGAAGCCTTCTTCTGCAGCGCGACGGCGCGGGCGAGAGCAGGGGCGCCTGCCTTGACCGAGCTGAGCAGGGAGGAGTCCCGTTGCGCGGTCGCGGGCCTGCGTGCGGCGCGCTCGGCCTTCTCCTGCTGTTTGATGATGTCCCAGGTGCCCTTGATCTGGTCGTGGGTCGTGGAACCCGCGTTCTCGCCGAACACATGCGGGTGGCGGCGGATCAGCTTGGTCGTGATCGCCTCCACCACGTCGCCGAAGTCGAACGCGTTCTCCTCCTCCGCCATCCGCGCATGGAACACGACCTGCAGCAGCAGATCGCCGAGTTCGTCGCACAGGTCGCCGAGATCGTTGCGGGCGATGGCATCGGCAACCTCGTAGGCCTCCTCGATGGTGTAGGGCGCAATCGTGGCGTAGGTCTGCTCTACGTCCCAGGGACAGCCTGTCACCGGGGTCCGCAAGGCGGCCATGATCTCGATCAAGCGGGCGATATCGCGGGAAGGGGTCATAGGCACCTCAAACCGGGTTCGGGTTGGGCCTGCTTATGCCCGAATGGACGGGCTCGGCCCAGCCGGGTCGGGGCCATTGGCCCGATTGCGCACAGGTGCTAAGCCCGCTCTGCAAAGGAGAGTTGCGTGGACCAGCAAAGCGCCCTCGTGTTGTTTTCCGGAGGCCAGGATTCCGCCACATGCCTGGCCTGGGCGCTGGACCGCTTCGGCCGCGTCGAGACCGTCGGCTACAGCTACGGCCAGCGGCACACGATCGAACTCGACTGCCGCGCGCCGCTGACCGCCGGAATCTCCGCGCTGAAGCCGGACTGGGCCGTCCGGCTCGGCGAGCATCACACGTTGGACATTCCGACCCTCGGCGCGGTATCAGACACCGCGCTGACCCGCGACGTGGCGATTGCGATGGGCGACAACGGCTTGCCGAACACCTTCGTCCCCGGTCGGAACCTGATCTTCCTCACCTTCGCCGCTGCGCTGGCCTATCGGCGCGGCATCAAGAACCTGGTCACCGGCGTCTGCGAGACTGACTATTCCGGTTATCCGGATTGCCGCGACGACACCATCAAGGCGCTGCAGGTAGCCCTCAACCTCGGGATGGAACGCCGTTTCGTACTGCATACGCCGCTGATGTGGCGTGACAAGGCCGAGACCTGGGCGCTGGCCCATGATCTCGGCGGACCGGCGCTGGTGGACCTGATCCGCGAACAGTCGCATTCCTGCTATATCGGCGACCGGACCCATCGGCACGATTGGGGCTATGGCTGCGGCGAATGCCCCGCCTGCCGCTTGCGTGCGGATGGCTGGAGCCGCTATGCACCGCGGGCACCGAAACAGGACTGATCATGACCGCTCAGGATGGCCGCGAGGCCGAAGGATTCGTGTTCCTCGCCGCCTATATTGCCAGCATTCCGGTCGCCAACTGGCTGATCGGCAATGTCGGCACCGTCTGCGTGCCGCAGGGGCCGTGCCTCATTCCGGTGGCGCCGGGGCTGATGGCGCCGTCGGGCGTGCTGATGGTGGGACTGGCGCTGGTGCTGCGCGATCTGGTGCAGCGCCGGCTCGGCATCGGCTTCGGGCTCGGTGCGATCGTCGCTGGAACCGCGCTGTCCGGCATGCTGGCGCCGCTGCCGCTGGTGGTGGCCTCGACCACCGCATTCCTGCTGTCGGAGCTCGCCGACTTCGCCGTCTACACGCCGCTGCAGAAGCGCGGCCTCGTGCTCGCGGTTTTGCTGAGCGGAATTGCCGGATTGATCGCTGACTCGCTGATCTTCCTGTGGCTCGCGTTCGGAAGCCTGGATTTCCTGGCCGGACAGATCGTCGGCAAGCTTTGGACCGTGCTGCTGGCGCTGCCGGTGATTGCATGGCTGCGGCGGCGAGATCAGCGTTTGGGTTTGGCCTAACGCTTCCGCATGATGCTAGCTTCGCATGATCAAAACGATCATCGGGAGGCAGCAATGAGCGAGCAGGCGCAGGTCCTTGTCGAACGCGATGGCCCCGTCACCATCATTTCCATCAACCGCCACGAGCGCCGGAACGCCGTCGACGGCCATACCGCGCGGCTGCTGTACGACGCCTTTCTCGTCTTCGACGCCGACGACAGCGCCTCCGTTGCCGTGTTCACCGGCGCCAACAATGCGTTCTGTGCCGGCGCCGACCTGAAGAAAGTCGCAACAGGCGATCCGGAAAAGAAGCGCGAGCCGGGCGGGCTCAACACCCTGGCGCCGATGGGGCCGAGCCGGTTGCGTCTGAGCAAGCCGGTGATCGCCGCGGTCGAAGGGCACGCGGTCGCGGGTGGTATGGAGCTCGCACTATGGGCCGATATGCGCGTGGTCGGCGAGGGCGCGGTGTTCGGCATCTTCTGCCGCCGCTTCGGCGTACCGCTGATCGATCTCGGCACGATCCGTCTGCCACGCCTGATCGGCCACTCACGGGCGATGGACCTGATCCTCACCGGCCGGCCGGTCGAAGCGCAGGAGGCCTTCGCCATCGGTCTCGCCAACCGCCTGGTGCCGAGGGGTGAGGCGCTGGCACATGCCGTCGCCCTCGCCAAGGATCTCGCCGCATTTCCCCAGGCCTGCCTGCGCAACGACAAGCGTTCGGCGCTGGCGCAATGGGACCTCGACGAGGAGGCGGCGATCATCGACGAGATGAACGGCGGCCTGAAGGTGATCGCGTCCGGCGAAACGGTGGCCGGCGCCACCCGCTTTGCCAGCGGCGCCGGCCGTCACGGCCGCTTCCGGGAGTGATCAAGCCGGTTCAATGAATCGACGCAGATGCCTGCTGCTGTTCTGGAATCTTCGGGTCCACCTCCGGCAAGCCTTGGCTACTGAATTCGGCTCTGAGTGCTTGGATGTTAAACAATCGCCGTTCAAGATGAGGCCACGCACGCGCAACGAATCCGGGGCGCTGAACGAACCAACAACAACGAAGGGCAGGACCTTTGGCGGACTTTGTAACGATAGAGAGGGGCCTTGGGCCGGACGGCCGGGTTGCGGTGGTCCGCTTCGACCGTGGCGATGGTATCAATGCGCTGTCGCCGCAGGCGATGCGCGAATTGACCGACGCCGCACGCAGCTTCGAGGATGACACCAAGACTACCGCGGTCGTGCTGACCGGGACGGCAAAGGCGTTCAGCGCCGGGTTCGACCTGAAGAACGAGGAGCTGCGTGCCCGCAACACCATGGACACCGGTACGCTTCGCCACCATCTCAAGCTTGGGCCGCGGCTGACCAAGGCCTGGTACGACATGGAGCAGGTGACGATCGCGGCGATCGAAGGCTTCTGCGTCGGCGGCGGTATCGCGCTCGCCGTCGCGCTGGATTTCCGCATCATGGCCCGCGATGCGCATATCCGCGTGCCGGAAATCGGCCTCGGCATCAACATGAGCTGGCAGACCGTGCCACGCATGCTGCACCTGATCGGGCCGGCGCGAACCAAGCAGGCGGTGATCCTGGCCGACCAGCGGATAACGGCGGAGCGAGCTTATGAGTGGGGGCTGGTGGAGCAGGTGGCCGAACCCGGCAAGGCGTTCGACACCGCCTACAGCTTCGCCGAAAGTGTCGCCGCGCAGCCGCCGCTTCCGGTGCTGATGACGAAGCAGACGGTGAACCGGCTGACCGGCGCGCTCGATGATCTCACCAGTCACATGGAAATGGATCAGTATGCGCTCGCGTTGAAGACCGACGATCGCGTCGAAGGCGTCGCCGCGTTCCTCGAAAAGCGCAAGCCGCGCTTCAAGGGGCGGTGACCGGCGCTTGATCGGCGGGGCCGAGGTGAGACAAAGGGAGAGGCGGCATGCATGGAGGCGGCCACGGCACGGCGGCCGGCAAACACGCCGGGCGGCTCACCTGGGCGTTCATTCTGACGGCCAGCTACATGGTCGCCGAGGTGATCGGCGGTCTCATCACCGGCAGCCTCGCGTTGCTGGCGGATGCCGCGCATATGCTGACCGATGCGGGCGGGCTGCTGCTGGCGCTGATCGCCATCCGCTTCGCCCAGCGCGAGGCGACGCCGCAGCGGACCTACGGCTACCTGCGCATGGAAATTCTCTCGGCGCTGGCCAACGCCATCGTGCTGCTGCTGTTGACCGTCTATATCCTCTACGAGGCGGTGCAGCGCTTTCTCGCGCCGCCGGAGATCATGAGCCTGCCGATGCTGATCGTCGCCGTGATCGGCCTCGGCGTGAATCTCACCAGCATGTGGCTCTTGGCCGGAGGCTCATCGGAAAGCCTGAACGTGAAGGGCGCCTATTTCGAGGTGCTGAGCGACATGCTCGGCTCGGTCGGCGTCATCGTCGCAGCGCTCTTGATGATGTGGAAGGGCTGGACCATCGCCGACCCGATCATCGGTGCGGGCATCGGCCTGTTCATCGTGCCGCGCACCTGGATTCTGCTGAAGCAGGCGCTGCATATCCTGATGGAAGCCACGCCGCCGCATGTCGATATGGCGGCGCTGGAAAAGGAGCTTGCGGGCATCGACGGCGTGACCGCGGTGCATGACCTGCATGTCTGGACCATCACCTCGGGCTTCGACGCGCTGAGCTGTCATCTGGTCGTGCGGACCATGGACAACAACGTAGCGATCCTGCGCGAAGCGCGGCGGCGCATGAAGGACGGCTTCCACATCGACCACGTCACGATCCAGATCGAGGACGAAGCGCTGCGGGCGGAGGAGGCGGTGCTGCACGTCTGAAGAACGAGGAGGGCGCTGGCGCCCTCCTGACCCTCGGCCATCGCGCGTCCGGACGCCCTGCCCGGAACGCCGGAACGCGACGATCGGGCGTCAGCGGCCCTTGAAATCGGCCGGACGCTTCTCGACGAACGAACGGATGCCTTCGCGGAAATCGTCCGTGCGGAACAGCGGCAGCAGTTGCAGGTAAACGCGCTCGACGTGCTCGTTGAAGCCTTCCGACAGTCCCACGCGCATCATGCGCTTGGCTGCCTGCACGGCAAGCGGCGCGTTGGCGGCGATTTCGGCGGCGAGGGCGCGGGCACGCGGCATCAGTTCGGCGTCCGGCACCACGTCGTTGGCGAGCCCCATGGCGAGGCTTTCCTTGGCCGACAGGGTGCGGCCCGAATAGATGATCTCGGCTGCCTTGGCCCAGCCGATCATCCGCGGCAGAAACCAGGTTCCGCCGGATTCCGGCACAATGCCGCGCTTGACGAACGCCGCCGCCAGCTTGGCGCTTTCGGCCATGATGCGGATGTCGCAGCCGAGTGCCGTGTCCATGCCGTAACCGGCCGCCGCGCCGTTCAGCGCACAGATGGTCGGCTTGTCCATGTTGAACAGCACCGTCGGCGGGATCTTCTTGATGTCGATGGTGGTGCGGACGGTCTCGGTCGGCGCACCGATACCTTTGCCGCCGGAAGCGCTGACCAGATCAAGCCCGGCGCAGAACATCCGGCCCTTGGCCGTCAGGATCACCACGCGCACCGCCGGGTCGGCATCGGCCTTGAGCAGGAGCTGCGCCAGCAAGTCGAGCATCGGCCGCGAGATCGTGTTCATCCGCTCTGGACGGTTGAGCGTGATCACGGCGATACCATCATCGACCGCATACAGAACCTCGGGCTCGGTGGCGCTGGCAGCTTGAGCGTGGGCGGTCTGCGACATGGGAGTTCCTCGGGATTTCCTCGGGGATTGGTCGTTGTTTTGTGGGCGCAGCTAAGAGGGAAAGCGGCAAACGCGCAAGCGGCGCGCTGGCTGGCGGTCATGCAAGGGCACGGCCACGCTCATATCAAGAATTCGCATAAGACATATTATGGAATATTTTGTATGCCAAAGTTATGCTGACGGGCCAAGGGCTTGGCGAATAAACCTGAAGCCTGGACGCAAGCCGCGGCCGGATTTGTCTCTGGCAGATACTTCGCCCGCATGGATTGATCCAGCGCTTGGCGTCGCCAGCCGATCGCGCGTAAAGAAAGACCGGGACTACAACCAAGAAGACCGTTCGAGGACGCCATGGACAAGATCGTCAGCCAATATGACATGGGGCTCGACAAGACGCCCGCCAACTTCGTGCCGCTGTCACCGGTGAGCTTCCTGGAGCGCTCGGCGCACGTCTATCCCCGGCTCACCAGCGTCGTCCATGAGGCCCGTCGGTTCACCTGGGCTGAAACCTACGCGCGCTGCCGCCGGTTCGCGTCTTGGCTCGCCCGGCAAGGCATCGGCCAAGGCGATACCGTCGCAGCGATGCTCCCAAACATCCCGGCGATGTATGAGGCGCATTTCGCCGTGCCGATGGTCGGCGCTGTGCTGAACGCCCTGAACACCCGGCTCGACGCCGGCGCGATCGCGTTCATGCTCGAACACGGCGGCGCGAAAATCCTGCTAGTGGACCCAGAATTTTCCACCGTGATCGCCGATGCACTGGCGCGGATGACCGGGCCGAAGCCGCTGGTGATCGACGTCGATGATCCGGCGTTTGCCGGTGGCCAGCGGATTGGACAAATCGAGTACGAGGCGATGCTGGAGACGGGCGATCCAGCCTTCGCCTGGTCGCTGCCGAACGACGAATGGAACGCCATCGCGCTGAGCTATACGTCCGGCACCACCGGCAACCCGAAAGGCGTCGTTACCCATCATCGCGGCGCGTATCTGAACGCCGTCAGCAACATTCTCTCCGGCAATCTCGGCCAGCATCCAATCTATCTCTGGACGCTGCCGATGTTCCATTGCAACGGCTGGTGCTTCCCATGGACGATTGCGGCCTCAGCCGGCGTCAACGTCTGCTTACGCAAGATCGATCCGGTGAAGATCTTCGAGCTGATCGCCAAGCACGGCGTCACCCACATGTGCGGCGCGCCGATCGTTTACACGACGTTGATCAACGCGCCGTCGGCGCCGCGCGGCGAGGCGGCGAAGCAGGTGGACGGCCTGGTGGCTGGTGCTTCCCCGCCGGTCGCCATGATCCAGGGTGCGGAAGAGATCGGCATCAAGCTCACCCACGTCTACGGCCTCACCGAGGTCTACGGCCCCGCCTCCGTCTGTGCCGAGCAACCCGGCTGGGACGACCTGCCCGTTGCCGAGCGCGCCAAGCTGAAGCGGCGCCAGGGGGTTGCCTATCATCTGCAAGAAAACGTCACGGTACTCGATCCAAAGACGATGCAGGAGGTGCCGCGCGATGGTGAAACCATCGGCGAGGTCATGTTCCGCGGCAACATCGTCATGAAGGGGTACTTGAAGAACCCCGCCGCCACCCGCGAGGCCTTTGCCGGCGGCTGGTTTCACACCGGCGATCTCGGCGTGCTCGATGCCGAAGGCTACGTCATGATCAAGGACCGCTCCAAGGACATCATCATCTCCGGCGGCGAGAACGTCTCGTCGGTGGAGGTCGAGGATGTGCTGTGCCAGCATCCGGCCGTGCTGTTCGCAGCCGTGGTCGCCAAGCCCGACGCGAAATGGGGCGAAGTGCCCTGCGCGTTCCTCGAACTGAAGGACGGTGCCAGCGCAACCGAAGCCGAAATCATCGCCTTCTGCCGCGATCAGTTGCCCGGCTTCAAGACGCCGAAGGCGGTCGTGTTCGGCGTGCTGCCGAAGACTTCGACCGGCAAGATCCAGAAGTTCGAGTTGCGCAACCAGGTGAAGTCGGCG
Source organism: Afipia sp. P52-10 (assembly GCF_000516555.1). Classification (NCBI taxonomy): domain Bacteria; kingdom Pseudomonadati; phylum Pseudomonadota; class Alphaproteobacteria; order Hyphomicrobiales; family Nitrobacteraceae; genus Afipia; species Afipia sp. P52-10. The sequence continues at coordinate 558,318 of NZ_AZSJ01000007.1, forward strand.
TCGGCGATCGCAAACTGACACGTGACGCGCAGTCTGCGTCTACGTGATCGCCTTCTGCATGAACACACTAAGCGGATCGGGCGCATAGTCCGCAAACGGCCCGCAGGACTCAAACCCTGCGCGTGCGTAGAGCGCGAGCGCGGCATCGTTTCTGATGCCGGTTTCGAGCCGGAGCAGGGACACGCCCTCTTCCCGCGCCCTGCTCTCCAGATCATCCAGCAAAGCTTTCGAGATGCCCTTGCCGCGTTCCGCCGGCACCACCCACATGCGCTTCACTTCCGCCCAATCGCCGAACAACACCAACGCCGCCGTACCAATGACAGCGCCCTTGTCCTTGCGCGCGACAATGAAATGGACGTTGGCCGCACGCAGCGCCTCGACCGGCCGGATGTGATTGCTTTCGGCCGGATAGAGCGAAGCACTGTAGCGCTCGCCATCCAGCAGCAGCGGCAGGATTTCGACACTGCCCGGATCGGCCCGTTCGATCGTGATCGTCATCGCCGTGGTCCAACAGCGCCGCTAATCCACGGTCAACTGCATGCCGTCATAGGCCGGCACGATGCCCGGCGGCAACTTCTGGCGCAGCACCTCGTAATCGATGTCGGTATGCATGTTGGTGATAACGCCCCGCTCTGGCTTCATCAGCGCAAGCCACGACAACGCCTGCTCGACATTGGTGTGGCTCGGATGCGGCATCCAGCGCAGGCCGTCGATGATCCAGAGCTTCAGGTTCTGTAGTTGCGCCAAGCTCGCGCGCGGAATGTCGTTCATGTCCGGCGAGTAGGCGATGTCGGCGAAGCGATAGCCCAGTGCCGGGATGTTGCCGTGGTCGACCAGAAATGGCTGCAGGGTGAGGGGACCGCCCTTTCCTTCGATCGTCCGCTCCTCGCCTGCCTCCACGAAGCGACTTTCGAGGATCGGCGGATAGTCGCTGCCCGGCGGCTGCACGAAACAGTACGAGAATCGCGATAGCACATCGCGCGCGGTCGATTGATTGAGATAAACCGGAATGCGCGAGCGCTGGTGCATCACCACCGAGCGCAGGTCATCGATGCCGTGGGTCTGGTCGGCATGCTCGTGTGTCAGGAACACGGCGTCGAGGTGATCGACATTGGCGTCGATCAACTGCTCACGCAGGTCCGGCGATGTGTCGATCAGGACGCGGGTGATGCCCGCATCGGACTTGCGCTCGATCAGGATCGAGCAGCGGCGGCGGCGGTTCTTCGGATTAGCCGGATCGCAGGCGCCCCATCCCAAAGCCGGGCGCGGCACGCCGGACGAGGACCCGCAACCGAGGATCGTGACAGTCACGCTCATGCGGCAGCCTGACCCGCGTTCGGCACTTTATCAAACAGGCGGAAGAAGTTCTCTGTCGTCTGCCGCGAAATCTCCTCCAGCGACACGCCGCGCGTGTCCGCCAACACTTTCGCGGTCTCGACCACGAAGGCCGGCTCGTTGCGCTTGCCGCGCTGCTTGCCCGGCGCCAGATACGGCGCATCGGTCTCGACCATGATGCGGTCGGCGGGCAGTTCGGCGGCGAGGTCACGCAGCGTCTGCGAATTCTTGAACGTCAGGATGCCGGTGAACGAGATCGACAGGCCGAGCTCGATCGCCCGCATCGCCAACGCGCGCCCGCCGGTGTAGCAATGCAGCACCGCCTTGAACGGTCCGTTGCTGGCGAACTCGTCCTCGAGGATACGCTTGCAGTCGTCGTCAGCTTCGCGCGTATGGATCACCAGCGGCAGCCCGGTCGCCCGCGCCGCCGCGATGTGGGCGCGAAAGCCCCTCGCCTGCGCCTCCGGCGAACCGTTGTCATAGAAGTAGTCGAGCCCCGCCTCGCCCAGCGCCACCACCTTCGGATGCTTGGTCAGTTCGATCAGTTCCTGCGCGGAGATGCCGTCTTCCTCGTCCGCGTGGTGCGGATGGGTGCCGACCGAGCAGTAGACGTTCGGAAAGCGCGTGGCGATCGCGAGCAAGCCCGCAAGCCTACGCACCCGCGTCGAGATCGTCACGATACGGCCAACGCCGGCGGCCTCGGCGCGCGCAACGATCGCGTCGAGGTCGTCCTTGAAATCCGGAAAATCCAGATGGCAGTGGCTGTCGACCAGCATCGTCACGTCGCCTCGGGTTCGACATAGCGTGGGAACACCGGCGCCGGTGGCGGCAGTTGCGTGCCAGCCTGCAGCCGCATTCCGAGCGAGGCGAAGTCTCGCGCATCCGCCGGCAGTGCCAGCAGGTCGAGCAGCTTCGCCGCGGATGCCGGCATGAACGGCTGCGCCAGGATACCGATCTGACGGATCACCTCCGCCGTCACGTACAGCACCGTCTTCTGCCGCGTCGGGTCAGTTTTCGCCAGCGCCCAGGGCGCCTCGCCCGCGAAATAGCGGTTGGCTTCCGCCACCACCGCCCAGATCACGTTCAGCGCCTGATGGAGCTGCTGCGTCTTCATCGCCTCGCGTGCGAGCGCCAGCATGGCATCGGCCTGCGCCAGGATCGCCTTGTCGGTGTCGGAGAAGTCGCTCGGCTCCGGCAGCACGCCACCGAGCTGCTTGCCGATCATCGACAACGAGCGCTGCGCCAAGTTGCCGAGATCGTTGGCGAGGTCGGCATTGGTGCGTGCGACGATCGCCTCGTGATTGTAGTTGCCGTCCTGTCCGAACGGCACCTCGCGCAGCAGGAAGTAGCGCAGCTGATCGACGCCGTACTGATCCGCCAGATTGAACGGATCGACGACATTGCCGACCGATTTCGACATCTTCTCGCCGCGGTTGAACAGGAAGCCGTGCGCATACACCCGCTTCGGCAGCGCAATGCCCGCCGACATCAGGAACGCAGGCCAGTACACCGTGTGGAAGCGGATGATGTCCTTGCCGATGATGTGCACATCGGCCGGCCAGTACGACTTCCAGCTCTCCGTGGTTTCATCCGGAAAGCCGACGCCGGTGATGTAGTTGGTCAGGGCATCGACCCACACATACATGACGTGGTCGGGATCGTTCGGTACCTTCACGCCCCAGTCGAAGGTGGTGCGCGAGATCGACAGATCCTTCAGCCCGCCTTTGACGAACGAGATGATCTCGTTCTTGCGCGAGTCCGGGCCGATGAAATCCGGCTGCTCGGCATAGAGCTTCAAAAGCCGGTCCTGATAGGCCGACAGGCGGAAGAAGTAACTGCGCTCCTCGACCCATTCGACCGGCGTGCCCTGCGGACCGCGGCGCACCTTGTCCTCGCCGACGACGGTCTCCTCCTCCGCGTAATAGGCTTCATCGCGGACCGAGTACCAACCGGAGTAGGCGTCGAGATAGATGTCGCCGTTCTGCTGCATCCGGTTCCAGATCGCCTGGCTGGCGCGGTGATGCGCCGGCTCCGACGTGCGGATGAAGCGGTCGAACGACACGTTCAGCCGCTCGTCCATCTCCTTGAAACGCGCGGCGTTGCGGGTGGCGAAATCCGCCGTCGTCATGTTCTCGCGCGCTGCCGTCTGCACCATCTTGAGCCCGTGCTCGTCGGTGCCGGTCAGGAAGAATACGTTCTTGCCATCGAGGCGCTGGAAGCGGGCCAGCGCGTCGGTGGCGAGCGCCTCATAGGCGTGGCCGATGTGCGGCGTGCCGTTCGGATACGCGATGGCGGTGGTGATGTAGTAATGCGGACGGGATGCGGTGTTTTCGGTCGTCATGACGTTCAACTGATGACTGATTGTCGGAAGGAGCACGGGCCTTTGTGGACGCAAGTCGATGCGCTGCGTTCAGCGCATGGCCTCAGCAAGCATTCCGAACACCGAAAAAACCAGCGGTTTGCGTTCCAAGTTATAGTCCTGAGCATCGCGCACGGCGCGTGTCACTTTTTCCCACACCTCGGACAGCCGCGCAAGCCGGGGCAGATCGGCCTTCGGGCTGGCGGTCGCGAGCTGGTGGCCCATCCAGCGTTCCACGGTGTCGGCGAAGGTCAAAAGCGCCACCCGATCGGTGCCTGCCAGCGCCTCGCCCAGGCCATGCAGCGCCTTCGGATCGACCTTCGGCAGGGCATTCAGCATGGTTTCGGTCCGCTGCTGCAAACCGAGCGTCGCGCCGCCGAGCAGCATCAACGCCCGCGCCACGCTCCCCTCAGCCAGCGATGCGGCCTGATGCAGCGAGGCATCGGTTGGCTCGAGATCGGCGGCATCCGCGGCCGCCCGCACCACATCGGCGGCGTCGAGCGGGCGGAGTTTGAGTTTGCGGCAGCGCGACTGGATCGTCGGCAGCACCCGCGCGGGCGCATTGCTGACCAGCAGGAACAGCGAGCGCGCGGGCGGCTCCTCCAAAACCTTCAACAGCGCGTTGGCCGAGTTGGCGTTCAGCTCCTCCACCGTATCGACGATGCAGACGCGCCAGCCCCCGGCCGCCGCCGTCGAGCCGAAGAAGGCCACGGTCTCGCGCACGTTGTCGACGGAGATTTCGGTGCGCAGCACGCCGCGGTCGTTCAGTGTCCGCTCCAGCACCAGCAGGCCGCCATGCGTCCCGGCAGCGATATGGCGTGCGACCGGATGGTCCTGATCGACCACCAGCGACATTGCGTTCTGCACCGAGGATGCCTGCGGCAGCGGCTGGGCCAGTACGAAGCGCGCCATCCGGTAGGCCAGCGTCGCCTTGCCAATCCCCTGCGCGCCACCGATCAGCCAGGCGTGCGGACATTGGCCGCCGCGATAGGCATCGAGCAGCGTGGTCTCGGCCTCGCCGTGGCCGTAAAGGGACGTGGTTTCACGCGGCGCGCGCACCAGGACGTGCGACTCTTCGGATTTCTTGCTCATGCGCCGTTGGTCTCCAGCGAGCGTGCCTTCGAACGCACTTTCGAACGCTGTTTCGAATGCGGCTTAGAATGTGCCTTGGCCAGCTCCGGAAAACGCTCCTTCACGACCTGCCAGACCGCCTGCGCGGTGGACTTGACCGTGGCCGTCGCCTCGATCAGCACACAGCGTTCCGGTTCGTCGATCGCCACCTGACGGTAGGCTTCGCGCAGCTTGCGATGGAAATCGATGTCCTCCGCCTCGAAGCGGTCGGGCGCGTCGTTGCCGCGGCGCTTGGCGGCTCGCGCCATGCCGATCTCGACCGGAACGTCGAGAATGAGAGTCAGGTCCGGCTTGAGCGAGCCGATCGTCACACGCTCGAGTGCGTGGATCAGGCTGAGATCGGCGCTGCCGAGCTTGCCCTGGTAGACGCGGGTGGAGTCGGTGAAGCGGTCGCACAGCACCCACTGCCCGGCCGTGAGTGCCGGCACGATGACGCTGTGCACATGATCGTCGCGCGCGGCTGCGAACAATAACGCCTCGCCGCTGGCGCCGAGGATCTTGCCCATGCCCGAGAGCACCAGATGCCGCACGATCTCCGCGCCCGGCGAGCCGCCCGGCTCCCGCGTCACCAGCGGACGGACGCCGCGCTTCTGTAACTGCTCCGCCAGCAGCTTGATCTGGGTCGATTTCCCGGCCCCCTCGCCGCCCTCGAAGGTGATGAAGCGGCCGCGTTTTGGTTGTCCGTCCGTCATCACGCTCATGGCTCTTTCGGCGGTTTGGGCGGCTTGCTCAGCGCCTTATCCACGCCGGCGCGCAGCAGTCCGATGACCATTTCGCCGGCAGTATCGAACGCCTTGCGCGTCATCGAGCCGCTCGCAACGCTGTTCTCCGCAAACAGTGGAGTCTCGACCGCGATGGTGTCGCCGCGCCAGACCTTGACCACTCCGACCGGCTGCCCGGCTTGCACTGGCGCCCGCACCGGGCCGAGATAGGTGATCTTTGCGACGATCTTGTCGCCACCGCTACGCTGGACCATCAGCATCACTGGAACCGGACTCTTGAGACCAACCGACGTGCTCTCGCCGCCGAACACCTTTGCCTGGCCGATCACCTGATCGGCAGCAAACAACGTGCGCACCTCGAAGTTCCGGAACCCCCAATCCAAAAGCTTCTTCATTTCCGTCAAACGGTCGTCGATATCCTCGACGCCATTGACCACGGCGATCAGGCGCGTGCCGTTCTGCACCACCGAGGCGACCATGCCGTAGCCGCCCTCCTTGGTGTAGCCGGTCTTCAATCCGTCGGCGCCCTGCATAACGTTGAGCAGCGGGTTGCGGTTGAGCTGGCGGATCTTGTTCCAGGTGAATTCGCGCTCAGAGAACAGCGGATAGAACTCGGGGCGGTTCTTGATGATGTGCATGGCGAGCCTCGCCAGTTCGCGCACGCTCATCTTGTTGTTCGGGTCCGAGATGCCGCTGGCATTGCCGAACGTCGATTGCGTCAGCCCGAGTTCGCGAGCGCGCTTGGTCATCAGTTCGACGAAGGCGGCTTCGCTGCCGGCAATTCCCTCCGCGAGGATCATGCAGGCATCGTTGGCGCTCTGAATAGCGAGCCCGCGCAGCAGATCTTCCACCGGCACCTTGCTCTTCAGCGCCGCGAACATAGTCGAGCCACCGGATGGCGCACCGCCCTTGCGCCAGGCATTCTCGCTGACCGTGTATTCGTCGGTCGGCTTGATCGTGCCCTGCTTCAAGAGCTCGAACACCACCTCCGCCGTCATCAGCTTCAGCATGCTGGACGGCGGCGCAAGCTGATCAGCGTTCTTCTCGAAGAGAACGCTGCCGCTCTCGGCCTCGATCAGGATCGCGTAAGGGGCGTCGACGTCGAAGCCGGACTCCTTCTTCGGCGCGCCCTGAATGCTGTTGTTGGCCGCGAACGCCGCGTTTAGCAACACCACCAGCCCGATCGTCGCGACGAGCACGGCGGAAAATGTCCGGAGCAAGCCGCTGGACAAGCCTTGATACACGTCTCGGCCTCGCGTAACGCGACGCCGAACCCGTGCTCGGAAACTGCGGCTGAGGTGAATCGTCTGCATGGGCCGTGATCTCGATCGGCCGGTTTTTTAGCAGTTGGGTCAAAGGCTAACAACAAACCGCAGGCTCATGGAACCAGCTTGTTCACGCCAATTCCGTCAAGCGTGCGGCAACCGCGTCTGCCTCAGTACAACCCGCGTGCGGACAGACCATCCGAGGAGACGCCACTCTGCACCGGCGCATAGGCCGAGGCCGGGCTCTGCGCGGGCGCGGTATAGCCGGTGTTATAAGATACCGCGCGCGGATTGACCGTCTGGCTTGCATCGGCGTGCCGCCGGCGCGAGGCGGTCATCTCCGAGGTCGCCGACAGCGATGCCACATCCGCCGACGTGTTGCCGAGAGAATATGGCCGCCCTTCCGGCAGCGGCACCTCGCCGCGGATCGGCTGGCCGCGCAAGGACGATCCGAGATCAGGCACGAACGGCTTGGCGGAGGCCACCATGACGGTGGACGGCGGCGGCGCCGGTTCGTTGGTGCGCAGCGTCGCGAGCAAGCGGCGATCGTCGGATCCGTCGAGTGACGCGCGCCCGACATATTCCACCCGCACCCGCGCGGTCCCCCGGCCATCAAATTCGAGCAGCTTGGCTGCGCGATGCGAGACATCGATGACGCGGTTCGCATGGAACGGACCGCGATCGTTGACACGGACGATCAGCGACTTGCCATTATGCAGATTGGTGACACGCGCATAGCTCGGCATCGGCATCGTCGGATGCGCGGCCGAGATCGAGGTCATATCGAAGACCTCGCCGTTCGCAGTCTGCCGGCCGTGGAAGTCGTCACCATACCAGGAAGCGAGCCCCTCGGCGCGGTAATTCCAGTTTTCTTCAGGAACGTAGGTGCGTCCAGCCACTACGTAGGGCCTGCCGACACGGTACGTTCCCCCACCCTTCGGCACCGGTTCGCCGGATTGCACGACGCGTGGCGATGCCGACACGCCATATTTTGGGTCGAGCTTGTTGGTGAGTTTGGTCGCCGAGCCGCATTGGGCCAGTGCGAGACACGACCCCGCAACGGCAGCGAATCGTGCCGCACGGCTAAACCGTTCGCCCGACAATGACCCCATATTCCCCAACAACCCAGTCCAAGCCTCTGGCAATTCAAGTCTTTAGCAGTCCATACCGACCTGCGAGCCGATACGATCTGGTGCCAAGCACTGCGGTTGCCAAAGCCGCAAGGCTACCCACATGCCTTACGATACACTGTTATCGTCCCGTGAAGGAGGCAGAAATGGGGCATACCCTACGGTGGTGAACGAGAGGTTGCCGAGCCCTGCCTCAGCGTCCGCCGGGCTGCTCCACGACTGCGCGACATACATAATGGGTTTTGATCATTCGGCAGTTTGATGAAACCTTTACAACGTGAGAGGGAGAGGAAGCTTGGCTTTCCGAGGCTGGTCGCCAGGCCATTCGCAGACGACGAACGTCCGGAAGCGATCGAGAGCCCGATCTTGAGGACCAGATCATGAGTATCGCTGAAGTTCTGAGTCCCACCCGCCCGCCGCTGCAGCCGCCGCGTCCCGAGCCCGCGCCACCGGAGATGTCGACGTTCCGCCGAATCCTGGCGATGCGACGCAGCACGATCGGCACCTGGGGCCCACGCGCCTACGAGGAAGAGATCCTCAAGGGCACCTTCCTCGGCAAGAGCAGCTTCACGGTCAACGCTCCCGACGTCATCAAGCATGTGCTGATCGACAACCACGAGAATTACGGCCGCACCCATGTCGGCGTTCGCGTGCTGCGGCCGATCCTTGGCGAAGACGGGCTGTTGCTGGCCCACGGAAAGTCCTGGCGGCTGCAACGTCGGACACTTGCGCCGGCCTTCTCCCCACGCGCAGTGGCGCTGCTCGTGCCGCACATGCTGGCGGCGACCGATGCGATGGTGGGCGGCGAGCTTGGCGATCATTGCGGAGAGCCGTTCGACCTGCGCGAGGCGATGCAACGGCTGGCTCTCGACATCGCCGGGCGGACGATGTTCTCATTTTCCCTGGACCGGCATGGTGCGACCTTGCGTAATTTCGTCAATGATTACGGCAACCGCCTGGCCCAGCCACACTTTTGGGACGTCATCCTGCCGCTGAACTGGCCGAGCCCGCGCGACTTCGCCCGCCGCGCCTTCCGCCGCGAATGGACCCAATTTCTGAGCGTCCTGATTGCCGAACGACGCACGCTCGGCACCAGTGACGGTGCGCCACGCGACCTGTTCGATCTGATGGTCGCGGCTCGCGATCCGGAGACCGGCGAGGCGTTCTCCGATGCGCAGCTTGCCGACCAGATCGCTACCATGATCCTGGCCGGTCACGAGACCACCGCCACCGCGTTGTTCTGGTCGCTCTATCTGCTGGCGCTCGATCCGCACACCCAGGACGACCTGGCCGACGAGGCGCGGGCGCAGGGCGCTGGCCGGCCGGGTGCACTCGAAACTGGAGCACTGACCTTCACCCGCGCGGTGCTCGACGAGACGCTGCGGCTTTATCCGCCGGCCTACCTGATCGCCCGCGAAGCGCTCGGCCCGGATACCATTGCCGGCACGCCGATCGGCGCCCGCGACGTGATCCTGATCTCGCCGTGGCTACTGCACCGGCACGAGAAACGCTGGGACAATCCGCACGCCTTCATTCCGCAGCGCTTCATGCCCGGCGCTCCCGTACCAGATCGCTTCGCCTACCTGCCGTTTGGTGTCGGACCGCGGGTCTGCATCGGCGCGCAGTTCGCGCTCACCGAAGCGACGCTGGCCCTCGCGAAGATCGTCGCGACCTATCGGGTGGAGTTGATTGACCGACAACCTGCAATTCCGATGGGGATTGTGACGACCCAGCCGGACCATTCACCAGTCTTCCGCCTGACGCGCCGCTAGCACCCGGCCCAGAACCTCCGTGGCGGCGTACCAGCGCGAGCCGCGGCGCTGCGGTCGTAAGACGCGTTGTCCAAAACCCATTGCCCAAGCTCCGTTGCCAATGACAACGCTCGTGATTGAACAGCGGGGGACTTCGCGCGGTTCCTCGGATAAGCAGGTGTTCGATGAACGCGGCGTGCGGGCCCGTCGCTTCAGGCGGCAACGCGGATAGGACGGAGAACGGTTTTCTGCCGCCGCTGCAACTGACTCATCAGCGCCGCCGGCGCCCGCGTGCTTCGGCAGATGTCGTCCGCTCGCAACCAGGCGACCTCCTCCATTGCATTGACAAGGCCTTGCAGCCATTTGTCATTGCACGAGATTTCCCTGATTACACAAGCGTCCATCGCACCTACCCTGAGCCTCGATAACGCACCATTCGGCGGCTTGTTCCGTCTCCCATGAGGGGCGGCCAGCAGCCTTATGTTGTCAGCTCTCGCAGCCGCAAGGTTCACGCGGTCTGCGACAGTTGAAGCAAAGGATCGGGAAAAAGAACCAGCGCCCGCCGCAGCCGCATTGCGGATGACGGCGGCAGAGACACCAGGGCCCCGCAGAAGCCGCATTATTGATTGGATGCGGACGTCTGCGACCCGGGTAATCGAATCAGAAGCGACGGCTCAAGGCGCGCCGCTCACTCCGTCAGGCGGCGGAGCGATTCTTGACGGCACCGATAAGCGCGGTGAGGAGCGCCCCACCCGCACCGCCACCGATCACCTGGGCGATGATGTTGCCGACGCTCAGGTTGCCGGTTGCCGCGGCGCTCGTGATCGCCGGCAGCAGCAGCGATACGATCTGTCCCAGCACACCGCCGCCGACCAGACCGGCGATCGTGTTGCCAAGCGTTCCCAGATCGAATGTCGACGAGCTCTTGCCGGCTGCGTTACCGCCCAGAGCACCTGCGACAAGATTGATTAAAATCTGTTCCATGATGTTACCCCCGGTTGCGAGATTCGCAGCTTGAGACCAGAGGTAGCGGCATACAAGCCGAAAATTGCGCAACCCACCGTTCAGTTCGCTGGATGGCTTCTAAGGCCCAGCCGTGGCCGGCTTAAAACGACTAAAAGGAGAACTGTGTTTGAACGGGCTTGATGCGAAAACATTGGTACCGAGCCCGCTTGAGACAGATGCCGTTCCGCCCGATAGCGGCCTCAGACGGTTTCCGCGTGCGGATTCGCTATGGTCGAAGGAACTGAGACAGATGCCGAGAGGCAAAGGCCCACTATGAAACCTCGCATTTCCGTTCTCACGCTCGGCGTCGCCGATCTCGAACAATCGCTGGCCTTCTACCGCGATGGCCTCGGCCTTCCGACCGAAGGCATCATCGGCCGCGAATTCGAACACGGCGCGGTCGCCTTCTTTGAGTTGTCGGGCGGGCTGAGGCTGGCGATCTGGGCGCAGGACGATATCGCCCACGACAGCGGACTACCGAAGCATCCCGTTTCCTCCACGGCCTTCACGATCGGGCATAACGTCCGGCACCGGCAGGAGGTCGACGAGACGATCGATGCCGCACGACGTGCGGGGGCGGAGATCATCAAGGTGCCGCAAGCGACGTTCTACGGCGGTTACGCCGGGTATTTCCGGGACATCAACGGACACCTGTGGGAGGTCGTCTGGAACCCTCAGATGCTGCCGCCGGAGGATTGACAGATTTCCTAACCGGCAAAATGTATCGCGGTGAAAAGTGAGAAGTGGCGCCAAGAACGACGTACCTTAATCGCTTTGGCGGAAGGGGTGGGATTCGAACCCACGGTACCCTTGCAGGTACGCCGGTTTTCAAGACCGGTGCCTTAAACCACTCGGCCACCCTTCCATGCCGGGCCCTTGTCCGGCGGCGCTGTGCCGGTCCGAAGACCCCTTGCTCCCCCAACCTAACGGCCCACGCAGGAGATGGACGCCTGTTTAGGGTGCGCAGCCTCGCATCGTCAACAGCGCTGGCGCCGATCCGGACGTCTTTGTTATCGCGACCAAAATGCCTTCGGCCGAATGCTCAGGGCCGATTCTGGATTGATATCGTCGCTCCAACGCCAGCGAACGTCATTCGGCGCTCTTCCCGCGCCGGGATCGCGATCGAGCCTTTGGCTCGCAAACCGCTGGCGAAACCTTGGCTCACCAAAATTGCCACGCGGCGCCTTGCTTCCGGAGCCTTGCCTCACGAAGAGCCTTGCCTCACGAAGAGCCCTGCCGCACGAAACCTTGGCGCCTAATTGGCAATCAGCGGCGGGCTCTCACAGTAACTGGCCATCAAAGACTTGACGACTGACGAACCGTGAAACGCAAGGCGATCGCTGGTCGCCCCCTGCGGATGGGAAGTCGCGGACAGCGTCCGCCGCGCGTTGGATGCGTTCAGCCTGGCCCCAATCCCGCCGTCAGATCACCACCACCTTGTCGGGCAGTTCGTTGGTGTCGGTCGCGCTGCGCGGAAAGTGGTTCGCTAGGAGCGGCGCACACAGCGCGATCGCGCCGGTCATGCCCGCGGCCGGCCGCCCCTCGCGCAAACCATCCGCCAGACAGGCCAGCGCCTCGCGCCAGGCGTCGTTATCCACCTTCGCGGCGATCCCGTCGTCGACCAGGATTTCGGCATAGTGCTCGGCTTCGGCGACGAAGATCAGCACACCCGAGCGCTCCTTCGTCCGCCGCAGTCCTTGCGCGAAGAACTGCTCGCGCGCCGCCTGCCGCGCGCGGCGCCGCTTCACCGGCCGCGGCACCAGACGGAAGCGCCAGGCCGAGAACGACAACACGATCGCCAGCAGCGCGAACACTACGAGCTGGGTGACGTGGATCGTGTGCGCGCTGAGCGACGTCCATGCGATCAGCGGCCACGGCCAGGCGAGCGCCAACAGCGCCGCCCACAACAGCGGCACCGAGCGATAGTCGCTCGCAGCGCGCATCACCACGCAGACGATCTCGCCCGACGTCGTGGCTTCCGCGGCGCGAATGGCCTCGGCGATCTGCCGGCGTTCGTCATCGGTGATCAGGGACATCGCGCCTCCTCCCCAGTCGCCAGAGCCGCCGCCGGACCAACCACCGCCACCACCGCCCCAGGTCGGCCCGGGAACGATGATCCAGCGGCCGTTACGAGTGCGGTGATAGGTGCGCGTGCCGCCCTGCTGGGCCGCGCGCCGCGCTGACATCATGAAGAACACGAGGATGAAGGCGATGACGATCAGCGGGACGATCATGTCCTGATACGAACCGGCATCGCTCTCCTCGCGGACCTTCGCCCGCTCCTGCCATTCGGTGTCGCCGGCGAGCGTGCCGATCACCGCGTCGGTGCCGGCCTCGATGCCGCCGGCGAAATCGCCGGCCTTGAATTTCGGCGCGATCGCCGCCGTGATGATCACCTTCGACAGCGCGTCGGTCAGCGTGCCCTCGAGGCCATAGCCGACCTCGATCCGCACCTTGCGCTCGTTCGGTGCCACCAGCAGCAGCACGCCATTGTTGGTCTTCGCCTGACCGAGCTTCCAGGCGCGAAACAGCTGATTGGCGTAGTCCTCGATGCTGGTGCCTTGCAGGCTGCGCACGGTTGCGACCACTAACTGGTTCGAGGTCAGGTCCTCATGTGCGGCAAGCTTGCTCTCGAGCTTCGTCTTGGCCTCGGGGCTGATGATCCCGGCCTCGTCCACCACCCGGCCGGTGAGTTGCGGAAGCTCGAGCGCATGTGCGAACGTGCTTGCGATGCCGAGCAGGATCGCAAGCAGTGTCAGGCGCAGTCCGTGGATCGCGACCGCGCGCACCACTTCAGAACTTCACCGATGGTGCCTGCTGGCTCTCCGGCGTGGCCTGGAAAGTTTCCATGGTCTTGGCGCCCCAGAACAGCTTCGCCCACAGGATGCCCGGGAAGGTTCGGACCTCGGTGTTGTAGGCCTGTACCGCGCCCACATAATCGCGACGCGCGACGGCGATGCGGTTTTCGGTGCCCTCGAGCTGCGACTGCAGCGCGAGGAAGTTCTGGTTGGACTTCAGATCCGGATAGTTCTCGGTGATCGCGATCAGCCGGCCGAGGACGCCGGTCAGCTGGTTCTGCGCGTCCTGAAACTCCTTGAACTTCGCCGGATCGGTGATCGTCGAGGCATCGACCTTCACTGAGGTCGCCTTGGCGCGCGCCTCGATCACCCGCGTCAGCGTCTCCTGCTCCTGCTTGGCGTAGCCCCTGACGGTCTCGACCAGGTTCGGAATGAGGTCGGCGCGACGCTGGTACTGGTTCTGCACGTCGCTCCATTTCGCCTTGGCAGTTTCCTCCAGTGTAGGCACGTTGTTGACGCCACAGCCCGCGAGCGGCATGGCGACAAGGCACAGGACAAACAAGAGCAACAGGCGGCGCGATATCGGCATCAGCAATTCCTCAGCGATGGAACTGTCGCCACGATAGCCCAGGAAACCGGCGGGAGACCAGTCATGAGAAATGCGTAAGGGATGGGAAGTGCGTAAGTGACGAGAAATGCATGAGCGCACGGGAATGCCCAGCGTCGCGGGCTGCATGACTGTCGGAACCCTGCAGGTGCCGGACGTCTCGGATTTTTCTGTTAACGTGCATTTACCAAACAAGAAGAAACGGCGGAGGCTCAAGGCCATGCATCGAATCTTGAAACTGCTTGCGGGCCCATTGCTCACAGTCTCCCTGTCGCTGCTGACGCCGGTGGGGCCGGCTCCCGCATCCGCACAGGAGTATCCGACCCGCCCGATCACGCTGATCGTGCCCTGGCCCGCCGGCGGTCTGAACGACGTGGTGCTGCGGGTGATCGCCGAGCAGGCGGCCAAGACTCTCGGCCAACCGATCCTCATCGACAACCGCGCCGGCGGCGGCGGTTCGGTCGGTCCTGCGACCATGGCTGCGACCGCCAAGCCTGACGGATATACCTTCGCGCAGATGCCCGACGCGACCTACCGCATCCCGCTGATGCAGAAGTCGCCGTGGGACCCTGAGAAGGACTTCACCTACATCATCGGTCTCTATGCATACGCGTTCGGCCTGATCGTCCCGGCAGATTCGCCGTTCAAGACCTGGAAGGAGGTCGTCGAATATGCCAAGGCCAATCCGGGCAAGCTCACTTTCGGCACACCGGGTGCCGCCTCCTCGCTGCACATGGGCATGGAAAAACTGATCCGCGCCTCCGGCATCAAGCTGACGCACGTCCCGTTCAAGGGTTCGCTCGAGGAGAACACCGCGATCGCCGGCGGCCACGTCAACATGGGTGCGTCCGGTTCGAGCGCGAAGCCGCTCGCCGACGGCGGCAAGATCCGCTTCATTCAGATGTGGACCAGGACGCGTACCAAGAATCTGCCGGACGTGCCGACGCTGCGCGAGGACGGCTATCCGTTCGAGGTCGAAAGTCCAGTCGGGCTTGCCGGACCGAAGGGCATGGACCCGAAGATCGTCGCCAAGATCCATGACGCGTTCAAGCAGGCGCTCGACACACCCGAGGCGCGCGATGTCCTCGCCAAATTCGATATGACCGCGAGTTACAAGAGCAGCGACGACTACAAGGCTTTCATTTCCGACGCCATTAAGGGCGAGCGCGAAATCCTCGAGAGCATCGGCCTCGCCCGCAAGGACTGATCCGCTCGCACGAACCGATACCGATTTGCTGCCGACTGCGGCCGCGCGGATTGCGCGGTCATGGAGGCAACTTTCCACTGGAGACCAAGATCGAATGAAGAAACCAGCCTGCCTGCTCGCCCTGGGCCTGATGTTCACCGCCCTCGCCGGCAGCGCCGTCGCGCAGGAGTATCCGAACCGGCCGATCACGCTCATCATCCCATGGGTCGCGGGCGGTCCGACCGATATCGTCGTCCGCGCCATGGCCGAGTCCGCGCAGAAGCACCTTGGCCAGCCGATCCTGATCGAGAACAAGGCGGGCGGCGGCGGCTCGGTCGGCCCGGCGCAGATGGCAGCAACCGCCAAGTCCGACGGCTACACCATCACCCAGATGCCGGATGCGGTCTACCGCGTGCAGCTCATGCAGAAAACCACCTATGACGCGCAGACCGACTTCACCTACATCGTCGCGCTATCCGGCTATGCCTTCGGCGTCACCGTGCCGACGAATTCTCCATTCAAGACCTGGCAGGATGTGGTCGCTTACGCCAAGGCCAATCCCGGCAAGGTGACATACGGCTCTACCGGCGCGGGCGGCTCGCTGCACATCGGCATGGAGCGCATTCAGAAGTATTCCGGCATCAAGCTGACCCACGTCCCGTTCAAAGGCTCGGCAGAAGTCAACGTCGCCACCGCAGGCGGCCACGTCATGCTCGGCGCGTCCGGCTCCAGCGCGAAGCCGCTCGCCGACGCAGGCAAGCTGCGCTTCATCCAGATCTGGACACGGAAGCGGCTGCAGATGCTGCCGGATGTCCCGACTTTGCGCGACCTCGGCTATCCGTTCGAGATCGAAGGGCCGATCGGCTTCGCTGGCCCGAAGGGCATGGACCCTCAGATCGTCGCCAAGCTGCACGATGCCTTCAAGGCGTCGCTGGACGATCCGAAGGTGCAGGAGGTGATGACGAAGCTCGAGCTGTTCCCGGCCTACATGAACGGCGCCGACTACAAGAAGATGCTGGCCGAGAACATGGAGATTGAGCGCGCGATCCTCACCGATCTCGGCATGGCGAAGAAAGACTGACGGCCTTTCGCGATCAGCTACAGATAACGACGGCGCCGGAGCAATCCGGCGCCGTTTCTTTGTTACATGGTCTGAAGTGCCGCAGCTATTTCTTCAACGACGCCTCATAACGCGCGCGCGTCTCCGCGTTCATCGGGTAAAGTCCGGGCAGCGTCGCGCCGTTGGTCACCTCGTTGACGATCCAGGCCTCTTCTGCCTCCTGCGCCGGGCCCTCGTTCAGCACATGATCGAGCGACGCTTTCGGGATCAGCACCGCACCATCCTTGTCGGCGACGATCACGTCATCCGGGAATACGGCGACACCGCCGCAGCCGATCGGCTCGCCCCAGTTGACGAAGGTCAGGCCCGCCACCGACGGCGGCGCAGCGGTGCCCGCGCACCAAACCGGCAGGTTGGTGCCGAGCACGCCCTCGATGTCGCGCACCACGCCATCGGTCACCAGCGCGCTGACGCCACGCTTGACCATGCGGGCGCACAGGATATCGCCGAAGATTCCGGCGTCCTTGATGCCCATGGCATCGACCACGGCGATGCAGCCTTCCGGCATCGCCTCGATCGCCGTCCGGGTCGAGATCGGTGACGACCAGGAGGCTGGCGTCGCCAGGTCCTCGCGCGCCGGCACGAAACGTAGGGTGAAGGCCGGGCCGACCAACCGCGGCTGTCCCTGCCGGAGCGGCATCGCCTCACGCAGCCAGACGTTACGCAGGCCCTTCTTCAGCAGGACGGTGGTGATGGTTGCGGTCGAGACGCGCTGGAGGATCTCGATGACACTCTTGTCGAGCATGGGGACTCCGGAAGATATCAACAGTTGCCCTCTCCTTTGCGGGCTCCGTTCCGCTTCGTCAATGCGATCGATGGTATTAGTATTGCGGTGGCGTTCCTGCCACATCCTGCAACTTGCAAGCGCCGCGGACCATGGCCCCTACCTACCCCCGCATCCTGCCCTGCGGCGACGCAGCCCTCGTGGTCGAGTTCGGCAATCAGGTCGACGAGGCGGTCAACGGGCGCGTCCTGAGCCTCGATCGGGCTGTGGCGGAAGCGGCGATCGCGGGGCTGGTCGAGACCGTGCCGACCTACCGCTCGCTGCTGGTGCATTACGACCCGCTGCAGCTCGGTTATGTGGAACTCGGCGACCTTCTGCTCGCGCTGGCCCAGCAGACCACGGCGCAGGTGGTGCCGCGCCGGCGCTGGCGCGTACCCGTTGTCTATGGCGGCGAATTCGGCATCGATCTCGAGGCCGTCGCCGCCCGCCATAGCGTCTCAGCCGACGAGATCGTACGCCGCCACACCAATGGACATTACTATGTCGCCATGCTCGGCTTCATGCCAGGCTTCGCCTATCTCGCCGGTCTCGATCCGCAGCTCGCCACCCCGCGCCGCGACGACCCGCGCACTATGACCCCATCGGGCACGATCTCCATCGGCGGCGTGCAGGCAGGCATCCAATGCCTTGCCGGCCCAAGCGGCTGGCATCTGCTCGGCCGCACGCCGGTCCGCACCTATCATCCGCGCCGCGACCCGGTGTTTCTGGTCGAGCCCGGCGACGCAGTTACGTTCCACGCCATCGATGCGCGCGAATGGGACGCACTCGATCGCGCCGCCGAAGCCGGTGAGCCGGTCGCGGAGCTGATCAGCCTATGACTGTCCCGCCCGCGATCGCTCCGGCGAAGGCCAGACTCGTTGTGATCGCGACCGGGCCGTTGACGTCGGTGCAGGATGCCGGCCGCTTCGGCGCGCAGCGTTATGGCCTGACCACCAGCGGCGCGATGGATCAGATGGCCCTCGCCATCGCCAACGCGCTGGTCGGCAATGCCATCACCACGGCTGCGATCGAGATCGGCCCGTTCGCTGCCACATTCGCAGTGCGCGGCGGCGCGGTGCGGGTCGCGGTGTCCGGTGCCACGCGCGCAATGCAATCCGGCGGACGACCGATTCCGCACAACCAAAGCATCACCCTCGCCGACGGCGAGCAACTGACGCTCGGTCCCGCACGGGAAGGCGTGTTCAGCGTCCTCGCCATCGAAGGCGGCATTGGCGGCGAGCCAGTGTTCGGCAGTTTCAGCGTCACCGCGCGCATCGGCATCGGCAGCCCGTATCCGCGCATGCTGCAAGCCGGCGACGACCTCAACGTCCACGAAGCCACGCCGCGAGACGAGCATCGTCTGGTTCTCGAACGCCCCGAACGCGTCAGCATCCGCATCGTCGCTGGGCCACAGGATGACGAGTTCAGTGACTCACTCCAGCCGCTCCTCGACGGCGAATGGCGCGTCGCGTCCGCCTCCGATCGCATGGGCTACCGTCTCGAAGGGTCACGCATCGCCCACAGCCACGGCCACAACATCGTCTCCGACGGCACCGTGGATGGCAGCATCCAGGTTCCCGGCAATGGCCAGCCGATCGTGCTGATGCGCGATCGTGGCACCACCGGTGGCTATCCGAAGATCGCCACCGTAATCCGTCCGGACCTTGCACTGCTGGCACAGCGCCGTCCCGGCGAGACGGTCCGCTTCGCGGCGATCAGCATGGAGCAGGCGCATGCGGAAGCGCGGCGCTATGCCGCGATGCTGCGGTCGTTGCCAGCGCATGCGCAGTCGGTACGATCCGGTCCGAACCTCGCGGCCCTGCACGATGCCAACCTTGCAGGACATGCGGTGAGTGCCATCGATCCCGCGACGTGGCTGCCTTCGGACAAACCGAACCCGGACAAGAACAATGGCGACGATCGACCTCAATAGCGATCTCGGCGAAGGCTTCGGCGCTTGGCCGATGGGCGACGATGCGGCGATGCTGGATATCGTCACCAGCGCCAACGTCGCCTGCGGCTTTCATGCCGGCGACAGCGACATCATGCTGAAGACGGCGCAGCTCGCCAAGGCCAAGGGCGTCGGCATCGGCGCCCACCCCTCCTACCGCGACCTGCATGGTTTCGGCCGCAGACCGGTGCCCGGCCTCACAGCATCCGAGATCGAAACCATGGTCGCCTACCAGATCGGTGCGCTGCAGGCAGTCGCGGCGCTGGCGGGGATGCGCGTGACCCATGTGAAGGCGCATGGCGCCCTCTCCAACGTCGCCTGCGCGGATCCTGCGACCGCACGTGCGATCGCGACGGCGATCAAGGCGGTGGACCGCGAGCTGATCTGGGTGGTGCTGCCGCTATCGGAGATCGAACGTGCCGGTGAAGCGGCCAATCTCAGGCTCGCCCGCGAGGTGTTTGCCGACCGCACCTATGAGGATGACGCCTCATTGATGAACCGCAGCAAACCGGGCGCGGTACTGCACGATCCGTCCGTGATCGGCGAACGGGTCCTGCGCATGGTGCGCGATCAGGCCGTGGTCAGCACGTCGGGCAAGGTCATCAAGATGCCGATCGATACTATCTGCGTCCACGGCGACACGCCAAGCGCCGTCTTGATCGCGCGCGCAGTGCGCGCCACGCTCGAACAGAACGGTTTCCTGCTGAAGCCGTTCCACGAGACGCTCAGGCCATAAGCGGCTCCGGCGTCATCTCCGCTGGCGCCGGCGCGGTCTGCGCCAGCAGGCGCTTCAGCTCTGGAAGGCACGAACCGCAATTGGTGCCCGCCCGCAGCGACGCGCCGAGTGCCGCCGTCGAACAGGCGCCGCCCTTGATCGCGTCGGTGATGGTATTCCGGCCAATACCGAAGCAGGCACAAACGATCGGCCCGCATGAGGCCAGCCCGTCACTGCTGCGACCCGACAGCAGCAGACGCCGCTGCTCCGTTGAAACGGCTCCGGCTGCGAACGCCACCTTTACCGCCTCCCAGTCCACCATTTCGCCTACGCGGCCGATGAACAGGCACAGACCGATGTGCCCGCCCGCAAACGACGCAGCGCGATACGAGCCGTTGGCGGCATCGGCATAGACGGCGACGTCGCTACCCAGCGCGTGGCGTTCGAACCAGCCGCGCCAGACCTCGCAATCAAGATCGTGCGCAAGCAGATAGCCATGCCCGCCGGTCACCGCCACATGGCTCCACCACACACCCTCCGGCATCGCCAGAGGTCTGCGCGCGAGCACGAAGCCACGCTGAGCATAAACCTTTGGCCGGATCGCCGCGGGTGTTGCCTTCGCCTCCGGTTGGCCAGATACCGGATCGACGTGCGCCGCGACGAGCGCACCGACCCGCGCGAGCGATGCCTGCGCGTCGTTCCAATGAATCGGTGCGAACAGCATGCCGCGCTGCTGCCGATCGGTGATCTGGACCTTCAGCGTGCAGGCGCCGAATTCGGTCGTAACCTCGGCGAAACTCCCATGCACCAGACTGGCCTCAGCGGCATCCTCCGGATGCACCTCGACGAACGGCTCCGGCAGATGCTGGCCGAGCCGCGGGCTGGTGCCGGTCCGCGTCATCGTATGCCACTGGTCACGGATGCGACCGGTGTTGAGCCGCAGCGGCCGGCTCGCCGATGTCTGCGTCTGCAGTCGCGGCACCTCCGGCGCAACGAACTGGGCGCGACCGTCATCAGTGTGGAAACCGCCCGCGGCGAACAGCCGCTTCTGCTGCGTATCGCCATCGCGCGTTATCGGCCATGCGACCGGCGCCAGCGTATCGAACGCAGCATCCGAGAGGTTCGCCAGCCCGCCGATGTTGAAGCTGCGCCTGCCCTCGTTCTCGAATTCCGACAGCGCCGCATGCTCACGGAAAATCCCGGCGGCGGACGTAAAGGCGAACGCCTCGGCAAAACCGAGGCGCTTGGCGATCTCGCTGACGATCCACCAGTCGGGCTTGGTCTCGCCGGGCGCCGCCAGGAATGCGCGCTGGCGCGAGATACGCCGCTCGGAATTCGTGACTGTGCCAGACTTTTCGCCCCAGGCGTGCGCTGGAAACAGCACATGCGCGCCAGAATTCACGGTGTCGTTCGACAACACGTTCTCCGAGGCGACGAACAGTTCGAGCTTGGCGAGCGCGGCACGGGCGGCGTCCGCATTCGGCAGCGACACCGCCGGGTTGGTGCCCATCACCCACAGTGCCTTGATCTCGCCACGGCCGATCGCCTCGAACATCTGCACCGCCTTCAATCCCTCCCGCGGCGCGACATGCGGAGATTTCCAGAACCGGCGCACGCGATCGATATCGTCCTGGCTGAACCCCATATGCGCTGCAAGCTGGTTGGCGAGCCCGCCGACCTCGCGCCCGCCCATCGCGTTCGGCTGACCGGTCAACGAGAACGGCCCCGCACCAATCTTGCCGATGCGTCCGGTCGCCAGGTGGCAATTGATGATGGCGTTGACCTTGTCGGTGCCCTGCGCCGACTGGTTCACTCCTTGTGAATAGGCGGTGACGACGCGCGGCGTCGTTCGCACGAGGTTGAAGAACGCGGTCACGTCCTGCTCGCTGAGGCCGGTGGCAAGCGCCGTCGCTGCGGTGCTGCCCGCGATCGTCCGCGCCTGTGCCAGCGCCGCATCGAAGCCGTGGGTAAAGCGCGCGATGTAGTCACGATCGAGCGCATCGTTGTCAGCGAGATGAACCAGAAGGCCGCAGAACAAGGCCGTATCGCTGCCGGGCTTCAGCCCGAGGAACAGGTCAGCGTCTTCACTGGTGGAGGTCTGGCGCGGATCAATCACGACAATGCGCGCGCCACGCTCCTGCTTGTTCTTCAGCATGCGCTGGAACAGCACGGGATGGCACCAGGCGGCATTGGAACCGACCAGCACGATCAGGTCTGCCTGATCGTGGTCTTCATAGCAGCCCGGCACGGTATCGGAGCCGAATGCGCGGCGATGGCCCGCGACCGACGACGCCATGCACAGCCGCGAGTTGGTGTCCACATTCGCCGAGCCGATGAAGCCCTTCATCAGCTTGTTGGCGACGTAGTAGTCCTCGGTCAGCAACTGTCCTGAGAGATAAAATGCAACTGCGTCGCGACCGTGCTTGGCGATGATGTGCTGCAGGCGGTTGGCGACGTGATCGAGCGCGTCGGTCCAGGCAACCCGTTCGAGCTTGCCCTTGGCGCAGCGGATCATCGGATGCAGCAGCCTGCCATCGAGGCCGAGCGTCTCGCCGAGCGCAGAGCCCTTCGAGCACAGCCGTCCGAAATTGGCGGGATGATCCGGATCGCCAGCGATGGCAGCGCCGCCGTTGCCATCCGGTGTCGCGATTACGCCGCAGCCGACGCCGCAATAGGGACAGGTGGTCCGGATGGAACTGGAAACGGTAGATTCAGGAGCAGATGCGGCGATCGTCATGCGGAGCATCTCCGCACGGCGGCGCAGGACGCGGCACTCAGAAGATGCGGTGCGGCAGCGTAACGATCAGGATCAAGGCCATGAAGGACAGTGACGAGTAGGCCGTCAGCGTCTGCCAACGCTCGATACGCTTCTGCAGGGCCTCCAGACGCGCGCGGCACAGCGAAAGGGCGGACATCGATTGATCTTCCGAAGCAATGGACATGCCGCCAATAGAAGCGCTCCCCGCTGGAACCGCAATATGCCGGAGAAAAAGACAAAATCCTTGCCTTCCGGACCGGCGCCAGAGAGGAAAATCTCACGGCAGCCGCGCCGGTCGCAAGGTTCATTCGCTGCCGGACCTTGGCCTTCATGCTTGCGCCTGCCGTCGCCCCTACCCCTGTCCTCATTGCCATCAGCGCCTCAATAAACATCCTGCTGGTAACGGCCCTTCTTCTTCAGGTCGGCGACGAAGCTGATCGCCTCGTCGGTGGATCGCGCGCCGAACTGAGCAGCGATGTCCACCAGCGCACGCTCGACGTCCTTGGCCATGCGCTTAGCATCGCCGCAAACATAGATGTGCGCGCCGTCGGCGAGCCACGCCCACAGATCGCGGCCGACCTCGCGCATGCGGTCCTGCACATAGAACTTCTGTGCGCCGTCGCGCGACCATGCAAGCGAGAGCCGCGTCAACAAACCGGACGCTTTCATCGCGTTGAGTTCGTCCGCATAAAAGAAGTCGTAGTCGCTGCGCTGATGGCCGAAGAACAGCCAGTTACGCCCCGGCGCCTTGGTCGCCTGGCGGTCATGCAGGAAAGCGCGGAACGGTGCGATGCCGGTGCCCGGACCGATCATGATGATCGGCGTGTTGCCGTCCTGCGGCAGACCGAAGCCGTGCGCCTTCTGCACATAGACCTTGAGTTTGTCGCCGGGCTTGATGCGATCGGCGAAAAACGTCGACGCGACACCGAGGCGCTTGCGGTCTTTGATCATGTAGCGCACCGCATCCACCGACAGCGAGACCTTGCCCGGCGTCGCATTGCAGGACGATGAGATCGAGTAGAGCCGCGGCTGCAACGGCTCGAGCGCCTCGACGAACGCCTCCGGGTCCGGTTTGACGCCGAATTTCTGCACCGCTGCCAGCACGTCGAGGGTCGCGGCGTCGGCATCCGGGTCTTCGCCCGAGGCCAGTGCCTTCGCCTTCTGCCGCCGTTCACCGCCGGTGATGTAAGAGATCAGTTGAAACAGCGAGTCCGGCGCCGGCGCTAACGACACCTGGTCGGTCAGCACCTGCCGCAGCGTCCGTCCGCCAATTGCGAAATCGGGGGCTGCGCCGATCGCCGCCATCACGCTTTCGACCAGCCTTGGCTCGTTCAGCGGAAACACGCCGAAAGAATCTCCGACCACATAATCGAGCTCCGCCTCCGAAAGATCGAGCTCGAGATGCCAGGTGTCCTTCTCGGAGCCCTCCTTGTTCAATCGCCGACGCGAGAGGAACGTGGCCTCGGCCGGATTGTCACGCGAGCGACCGGGCGCGCCCGCCGGCGCAGCCGATGCTGGGGCCACGGGGGTTTTCGTCGGCGGCGCCTTATCCAACTCCTCGGACAGCGTCTTCAGCATGCGGGCGGTGTCCTTGCCACCCGGCACGCACAGGTTCAGCCGCGCCTCCGCCTTGCTGGCGATCGCCTCGGAATAGTCGTGGCAGTTGTAACCGCACTGGCCACAGTCCTGCTGCGCCATCGCCGCCATCATCCGCCGCCGCAACGGCCGCCCTTCCGCAAGCGCCATGCGCTCGGCGATCGGCATGGTCTGGTCATGCCACGGCGCCTCGCCGTCGTCGCCATCGCCCGCAACGCCCTGCATGACCGCCGCGCCCTGATCGGCCGACAGCGGCGTGACGCTCGCACCGTCCAGCGAGACGATCCCGGCGAAGAAGCCGTTTAGCCAGGCGCGCTGCTCCGCGGAGAACGGCGCGCTTTCGGGAATAAGATCGAGCTTTGGCGGCGGGGTTAGCTGGTTCATTCGGCGGCCTCAAGCTTGGCGATGTCGCGGAACACGTTCGTATCCGTGCGTCTGGCGAACTCCGCAAACGATTCCGTCGTCGATATCCGCTGCCGCAGATAGACGGTGAGGATGTGCGCGACCGTGCGTGGCGCGTCGTCCGCCTTCACGTTCTGGAACAGTTCGCGTGCAATGGCCGCCTCCGGACCATAGCCGCCGCCGACCAGGATGTTGTAGCCGTCAACCGTGTCGCCCTCGTCATTGACCGGCACGCGTGCGCCGATCAGGCCGATGTCGCCGATGTAGTGCTGCGCGCACGAGTGATGGCAACCAGTCAGGTGGATGTTGACCGGCGTATCGAGCGCGACATGCTGCTCACACCACGCAGCAATCGCATCGGCGTCCTCCTTGGTATGGGCGGCAGCGAAGCGGCAGCCGGTCGCGCCGGTGCAGGCGACGAGGCCTGCGCGCAACGGCGACACCGATGTCGAAAGCTCCAACGCCTCGATCGCCGCCAGAGCTGCGGTGACGTTCGCGTCGCTGATGCCGGAGATCAGCAGATTCTGCCAGACCGTCAGGCGGATATCGCCATCGCCCAGGGTGTGGGCGATCTCGGCGAGGCCGCGGATCTGGGCGGGCGATAGCCGGCCGAGATTCAGTGCTATGCCGATCCAGTTCAGCCCGGCCTGCTTCTGCGGATGCACGCCGATATGCGCGAGCTTGTCGAAGATCGCACGCGGCTCGATCGCCTCAGCGGCAACGCGGACCAGCGCCGTTCCCAGTTTCTCCTCGACAGCTTTAAGGAACTTGTCGAAGCCCCACGCGTCGAGCACGTATTTCAACCGCGCCTTGTTGCGGTTGGTGCGGTCGCCATGCTCGATGAACACCCGCACGATCGCATCGGCGACGCGCGTCGCCTCTTCGGGCTTGAGGATGACGCCAGTGTCGCGGGCGAAGTCGCGATGTCCGGTGATGCCGCCGAGCGCGAGCCGGTAGTAGACGCCGGCCTCCACCCCATGCCCGTCGCGGACGCGCACCGCCTGGAAGGCAATGTCGTTAGTGTCTTCCAGCACCGCGATCCGCCCGGCCCCGTCATAGGCGACGTTGAACTTGCGCGGCAGGCCGAACAGCGAGCGGTCATTGAGGATGTGGAAGTGCCATTCGCGCGCATGCGGTCGAGTATCGAGCAGCTCCTGCGGATCGATGCCCGCGGTCGGCGTGCCGGTGACGTTACGGATGTTGTCGGCGCCGGAGCCGCGCGACCACAGGCCGAGGTCCTGGATCGCCTCGATCACGTTGGTCGCGTTCTTCGGCTCTATCTCGCGCAGTTGCAGATTGGCGCGAGTCGTCACATGCGCGTAAGGCCCGCAGAACTGTTCGGCGATGTCCGCTATCCCTGCGAACTGCCAGTGCTTCAACATGCCGTTCGGAATCCGCAACCGGCACATGTAGGAATTCTGCGCGGGCGCCACATAGAACAGCCCGTGATAACGCCAGCGGAAATTGTCCGCAGGCTTCGGCGGCTGATTGTCGCGCGCCTGCTGCACCAGACGCGGATAGGCATCGAACGGGTGTTCGTCGCGCTTGAACTTCTCCTGTTCGGCGAGCTTGCCGCCGGCCGCCACCACCTTGTCCTGCGCCTTAAGGTGGATCGCGTCGGGACCGACCGGCTCGGAACGTCCAAGCACATTCCCGCGTGCGACGCGCGATGCGCTGAGGCCCGAGACGAATCCTTCCAGATAGCGCTTCTGGTCTGGCGTGAAGTCTCCGGACATGTCAGGCGGCCCTTCGTTCGGCGAACGCACGGCCGAACATCAGATCGCTGCGGAACGGCGCAACGCTCGCACCGCTGCGGATCAGCTCCAAATACCAGAGCGCATCCTGGGTATCGCCGATCAGGATCGCTCCGGTCAGCCGCCCATCGGCAATTACCAGCTTCTTGTAAGTGCCACAGCTCGGGTCGTTCAGCACGATCGCCTCGGTTCCGGCAGCTCCCACGAAGTCGCCCGCGGAAAAGACGCTGACACCTGACACCTTGAGATTGGTAGACAGTACGCTGCCCTCGTAGACCGAGACGCGGCCGGTCAGCGTATCGGCGAGCACCTTCGCCTGTTCGTAGGCGGGCTCCACCAGCCCATAGCAGGTGCCGCGATGCTCGGCGCACTCGCCCAGCGCATAGACGCCCACGACGTTGGTCGCGAGACGATCATCGACCACAATCCCGCGGTTGGTGGCGATGCCGGCCGCCTGCGCGAGTGCAGCGTTCGGGCGAATGCCGGCCGCGAAAATCACCGCATCGGCGGCGATGTGGGTGCCGTCGGCAAGCACGACCCGTTCGACCTTCGTCGCGCCAACGATCTCCTTGGTGCTCGCGTTGAGCCGGACATCAATACCCTTCTGCTCGACCAGCCGCTTCAGCAGCGCCGCCGCCGGCACATCGAGCTGCCGCTCCATCAACCGATCCATCAGATGGACCAACGTCACCAGCGCACCTGCCTTGGCAAGGCCGTAGGCCGCCTCCAGCCCGAGCAATCCGCCGCCGATGACGACCACGCGCTTCTGTTCCGCCGCGAGCTTCAGCAACAGGTCGACATCGCGGCTGTCGCGAAACGTATGCACGCCCACGAGGTCGGCTCCCGGCACCGGCAGCCGCAGCGGCTGTGAGCCGGTGGCGAACACCAGCTTCGAGAACGGCACCTGCCGCCCATCGGCCAGCGCCACGCGGCGGCTTTGCAGATCGACCGAGGTCGCCGCGCGACCGTAGCTCAACGTCACACCACGATCGCGCCACCAGCGCGCGGGCTGCAATTCGATATCCTGCGATGCGATCTCGCCCGCCAGCACCGACGACAGCAGCACGCGGTTGTAGGCCAGCCGCGGCTCGTCGCCGATCACCGCGACCGCGTAACGGCCGAGCGCCCGCGCCGCGATCTCCTGGGCCAGCCGCGCCGCCGCCATGCCGTTGCCGATGATGACCAGTGGCTCGCTCAAACGATCTCTCCTCGCAGTTTCCCGATGACGATCCGAGGCGGCTTATGCCGCCTCGACATAGCGATGCCGCTCGTAGAGGAATTCGAGCACCCGCTGGCGGCACTTCAGGTACGTCGCGTTGGTCGCAAGCTCGAGCCGCTTGCGCGGCCGCGGCAGCGGCACGTCCAAAACCTCGCCGATCCGCGCGCTTGGACCGTTCGTCATCATCACGATGCGATCCGACAGCAGCACCGCTTCGTCGACGTCGTGAGTGATCATGATCACCGTGTTGCCGAGCTTCTGGTGCAGCGCCATCACCGAGTCCTGCAAGTGCGCGCGGGTCAGCGCGTCGAGCGCGCCGAACGGCTCGTCCAGCAGCAGCACCTTCGGCTCCATCGCCAGCGCGCGGGCGATGCCGATCCGCTGCTTCATCCCGCCGGAGATCTCCGACGGCCGCTTGTCCTTCGCGTGCCCCATCTGCACGAGATCGAGGTTGTGCATCACCCAGTCGTGCCGCTCGGCCCGGCTTTTGGTTTTGCCGAAAACCTTGTCGACGCCGAGGCGAACGTTGTCATAGGACGACAGCCACGGGAGTAGCGAGTGGTTCTGGAACACCACGGCTCGGTCCGGCCCCGGTGCGTTGACCTCGCGGCCCTCCAGCAGCACGCCGCCACGGGTGGCGTTGGTCAACCCGGCGACGATGTTGAGCAGCGTGGACTTGCCGCAGCCGGAGTGGCCGATGATGGAGACGTACTCGCCCTTCTCCACCGTCAGCACGATCTCCTTCAGCACTTCGGTCTCGCGCGTGCCGCGGCTGTAGACCTTATCAACGTGATCGATCTTGAGATAGCTCATCTCAGAGTTCCTTATTCGTCATTGTTCGCATGATCTTTTCGGAAAACCGGTTCCCACTTTTCCGGATCATGCTCAGTTGGCCTGCGCGCCGCGGGTGGCGATATTGGCGATGAACGCGACCATCCGGTCGAGCACGAAGCCGACGACGCCGATGTAGACGAGCGCGATGATGATGTCGGACAGACGCGAGGAATTCCACGCGTCCCAGATGAAGAAGCCGATGCCGACGCCGCCTGTGAGCATTTCGGCTGCGACGATGGCGAGCCACGACAGACCGACACCGATCCGCAGGCCAGTGAAAATGTAAGGCGCGGCTGAAGGGATCATGATCTTCCAGAAGAACTCGAGCTGATTGAGCCGCACGACGGAAGCAACGTTGCGATAGTCCTGTGGGATGTTGCGGATCCCGACCGCGGTGTTGATGATGATGGGCCAGATTGCGGTGATAAAGATCACGAAGATCGCCGACGGGCGACTGTCGCGGAACGCAGCCAGCGAGATCGGCAGCCAGGCGAGCGGCGGCACAGTGCGCAGCACCTGGAAGATCGGATCGAGGCCGCGCATCGCCCAGATCGATTGGCCGATCAGCGCACCAAGTAGCACGCCGACCACGGCGGCAAGTCCGAAGCCAACCGCGACCCGCTGCAGCGACGTCAGGATGCGCCAGCCGAGGCCGATATCCTGGGGTCCATTGACGAAGAACGGATCGACGATCAAATCCTTGGCATCCGTCCAGATGCGAGTCGGCGACGGCAACGTCGCGCCGGGATTCATGCAGAGCAACTGCCAGATCACCAGCAGCACCGCGACCGTGACGATCGGCGGGATCAGCGTCGCCGCCCACTCCTTTGCGGCCGGAACGATGCGCGTCCTGAACAGGCTCGTGCGGGGCGGCGCGAGTGGAACGATGGTCGCCGATGCGACCGGCGCCACTTCGCCGCTGTCGGGGGTCTTCTGAAGGGCAATGGTCATTGATGGCCTCGCATGAAGGAGGCGGGATGGCGCAGGACCATCCCGCTCTGGCGATTAGACTTCGACGCGCTTGATCGAGAGAGACTTCAGGTACGCAGTCGGATCTTCTGGATCGAACACCTTGCCATCGAAGAAGGTCTCCTTGCCGCGTGAGGACGACGCGGGCAGATCGGACACACCGAGCGTCTTGGCAGCGTCGCGCCAGAGGTCCTCACGGTTGACCTTGTCGACCAGCGCCTTGATGTCGGTGGTCGGCTCGAACTTGCCCCAGCGGATGTCTTCGGTGACGAACCAGGCGTCGTGGCTCTTGAACGGATACGATGCGTGGTCGCGCCAGAACTTCATGAACTGCGGCGTACCCTTCTCGATGCGCCCGTTGCCGTAGTTGATGTCGCCGTTGGCGCGGCCGATGATGTCGGCGACCGGCACGTTGAACCACTGGCGGCGGCCGACGATCTCGGACATCTCCGCGCGGTTCTCCGGCTTGTCGCACCACATCTGCGCTTCCTGCACCGCCATCAGGATCGCCTTGGTCGCGTTCGGATACTTGTCGGCATATTCAGCGCGGATGCCGAGCGCCTTCTCCGGATGCTTCGACCACAGTTCACCGGTCGAGCACGCTGTGAAGCCGATCCCCTGGTTGACGAGCTGCTCGTTCCAAGGCTCGCCAACGCAGAACGCATCCATGTTGCCGACCTTCATGTTCGCCACCATCTGCGGCGGCGGCACGACGATGGTCGACACGTCCTTGTCGGGATCGATGCCGCCGGCGGCCATCCAGTAACGGATCCACAAGTCATGGGTGCCGCCGGGGAAGGTCATCGCCACCTTCACCTCCTTGCCTTCCGCCTTCTTCTTGGCGAACGCGGTTTTCAAGGGCGAAGCGTCGCTCGTGACCTTCAAATCCTTGTATTCGTTGGAGACCGAGATCGCCTGCGCGTCGAGGTTCAGCCGCGCCAGCAGATACATCGGCGTCGGCACGTTGTTCTGCGTCACCTTGCCGGTCGAAATCAGGTACGGCATCGGCGTCAGGATGTGCGCGCCGTCGATGCCGTTCTTTTCGCCGCCGAGCACGAGGTTGTCGCGCGTCGCGCCCCATGAGGCCTGCTTGGCGACCTCGACGTCACCAACGCCATGCTTGGCGAACAGCCCCTTCTCCTTGGCGATCACCAGCGGCGAGGCATCCATCAGCGCGATGTAGCCGAGGATCGCCTTCTTCACCTCCGGCCCGGCGCCCTGCGCGAACGCGCCCGCCGGAAAGTTCAATTTCGCCGCCGCCAGCAGCGCCGCCGTCCCCGCGCCGCTTTTCAGCAGCGATCGCCGGCTCACCTTTGAGCCCATCCATCCATCTTTGGTGATCTTCGTCATCGTCTATCCCTTTGACCCGTGTCCGTGTTCGCGATGCCTGGTCGTCTGCCCAAAACAAAAAGCCGCTTCCTTGGAAGGCGCGCGAAAACGCGATCTCCCCCAGGACAGCGGCTGTGCTGATGGCCCCTCGTTGGACCTGCCGGCCCCGTAACCGGCCCGGCGTTCTTGTCTATTCAAGCTCCGTGCCAGCTTTGTGCGACGCACAAATCACTTAAAATACAAGGACATAGGGAAAGGACTGGAAGGCATGCGCGCGAAATCGGCGCCTCAAGCGCGAGCAAATGACATCAAATTGTGCATTGCATAACAATTAAGCAGACGGAAACGCACCGGCTTCCGGTCAGCAAGACCAACCCGTCCAGACCGCCGATTAGTCCTGACGCCGGATCGGAAAGGAGCCGAGGTGGGCGGCGATGTCCGCCGGATCGAACGGCCCGCCCGCGAAGGCTCCGACGCCATCAGCGACGCTGTTCTGCATCGGCGGGCTGGTACCCGTGGCCGCGTCGTAGAGATCGGGGCGGAAGACGGCCATCGCCACTTGGAGCGACTGATCCGACAGCGGCGCCTGCCCCCAACGGACCATCTGCGCATAGAGCCACGCCGCCTGCACCGGATCTGGCCGCGCCGCCCCATCCCGGCCGACCAGCAGATAGCGCTCGCTGCTGCGAACCTCGCCGCCCGGCGACACTTTCAGCCGGCCGTCGAGGGTGCGCTGGATGACGCCCGCCTCCACACCGATGTACTCGGCCTTGGCCAGGATGGCCGCAGCTTCAGCGCGATGCTCAGGCGCCTCGATGAAGGTCGCAGCGCGATGGTGCGCGCGGATCAGCCCAGCTAGCGCTTCGCCATGCTTGTCCGCCCATGGCTGACGTACCGCCAGCACTTTCTCCGCCGCCCGCGCCAGGATGTCGGAGACAAAGTGCAGGATGTGGCCGATACCGAGATCGACGGCGACGGAATTCCACGGCGCGCCGACGCAGAATGCATCGACATGGCGGTTGGCGAGACTGTCCACCATGTAAGGCGGCGGCAGCACCACCAACCGCACATCCTCGTCCGGATCGACGCCGCCCGCCGCCATCCAGAAGCGGAGCTGGTAATTGTGGGTCGAGAACGGAAACGTCATGCCGAATACCAGCGGCTCGGCGCCGCTCCTGCGCCGCGCCTCCACCACGCGCTTCAGCGCCTTCGCCGTCGCCAGCGGATCGAGCGGATCACCCTCGACCGCGCCCATAATCGCCGCATGCAGCGCGGGCGAGACCGTGATCGCGTTGCCGTTCAGTCCGAGATTGAACGGGGCCACGATCGGCACCTTCACATGGCCGAGCCCGAGGCTGGAGGCGATCCCCACCGGAGCCAG
This sequence comes from Afipia sp. P52-10, assembly GCF_000516555.1. Classification (NCBI taxonomy): domain Bacteria; kingdom Pseudomonadati; phylum Pseudomonadota; class Alphaproteobacteria; order Hyphomicrobiales; family Nitrobacteraceae; genus Afipia; species Afipia sp. P52-10. The sequence goes on from NZ_AZSJ01000007.1 coordinate 590,398, forward strand.
CAGATGCGCAGCATCGAACAGGCCGAGATTGAGCTTGTCGCGCACATTCGACCACGACACTTCGCGGATCAGCGTGACATCGAGCCCCTCCTCGCGGGTAAAACCCTTGTCCACGGCCACCAGCAACGCTGCGGCATCGACCAGCGGAATGAAGCCGATCCGCAGCGGCATCAGCGTGCCTTGTGCCCGTTCGCTCATTTGAGCAGCTCCGACGCGGTGATGATGGATTGCGCGATCTCGACGATCTTCTTCTTCTCGCGCATGGCGGTGGATCGCATCAGCACATAGGCCTCGTCCTCCGACAGGCTCTTGTGCTTCATCAGGATGCCCTTGGCGCGATCGATCACCTTGCGCTCCTCGAGCGCGTTCTTGGTGCGCTCCAGTTCGTCCTGCAGCCTGGCGAAGGCATTGAAGCGCGAGATGCACAGGTCGATGATCGATTTGATCCGCTCCTTGCGGAAGCCATCGACGATGTAGGCCGAGACGCCCGCGTCCACCGAGGCCTGGATCGAGGCGGAATCGCTCTGGTCCACGAACATGGCGATCGGCCGCCGCACGGCGCGGCTGACCTGGAACATCTGCTCCAGAATATCGCGGGAGGGGTTTTCCAGATCGATCAGGATCACGTCCGGATCGAGCGCATAGATGCGTGCGAGCAGGTTGTTCATCTCGCCCACATGGGCGACGTCGGAAAACCCGGCTTCGCGCAGGCCCTCTTCGAGGATCGCAGCCCGGATCGGGTTTTCGTCGATAATGGCAATCTTGGGCGACGACTCAGCAGCCATCCGCAAACTCACTCCGGCAAACCCGGTCATAGCAGGGGCTATCGCAGCGTCAAAGCCTTGTAATTCGCCCCGTTCGGGGATAGCTCCTGCGCTTCAGCCGGACATTGAGGACGATGGAACAAGGCCGCGCGCCCAGAATCAGTTTCACATCCCTGGGATGCCCCAAGGCCCTGGTGGATTCCGAGCGGATCATCACCCGCCTGCGGGCGGAAGGCTATGAGCTTGCGCGCAACCACGACGGCGCCGATCTCGTCATCGTCAACACCTGCGGCTTCCTCGACAGTGCCAAGGCCGAATCGCTGGCGGCGATCGGCGATGCCATGGCCGAGAACGGCAAGGTCATCGTCACCGGCTGCATGGGCGCCGAGCCCGAGGCGATCCGAGAGGCCTTTCCCGACGTGCTGTCGATCACCGGGCCGCAACAGTATGAGAGTGTGCTGGAGGCGGTGCATCGTGCCAACCCCCCGGTCCACAACCCGCTGGTGGACCTGCTGCCGCCGCAAGGCATCAAGCTGACGCCGCGCCACTACGCCTACCTGAAGATTTCCGAAGGCTGCAACAATCGCTGCACCTTCTGCATCATCCCGAAGCTGCGCGGCGATCTCGTCTCGCGCACCGCCGACGACGTGCTGCGCGAGGCCGAGAAGCTGGTGAAGGCGGGCGTCAAGGAATTGCTGGTGGTCTCGCAGGACACCTCGGCCTATGGCATCGATCTCAAATACGCCTCGGCGACCTGGAAAGATCGAGAGGTGCGCGCCCGCTTCTACGATCTCGCCAAGGAGCTTGGCGAACTCGGCGCCTGGGTGCGGCTGCAATACGTCTACCCCTACCCGCATGTGGACGAAGTGATCGGCCTGATGGCCGAGGGCAAGGTGCTGCCCTATCTCGACATCCCGTTCCAGCACGGCAATACGGACGTGCTGAAGCGCATGAAGCGTCCGGCCGCGCAGGACAAGACACTGGCCCGCATTGCCAGGTGGCGCGAGCAATGCCCTGAGCTGACGCTGCGCTCGACCTTCATCGTCGGCTTCCCTGGCGAAAGCGACGCCGAGTTCGAGGATCTGCTGCAGTGGCTCGACGAGGCGCAGATCGATCGCGTCGGCTGCTTCAAGTACGAACCGGTTGCGGGCGCGACCTCGAACGCGATCGACAATCCGGTGCCGGACGCGGTGAAGGAAGAACGCTGGAAGCGATTGATGGCGCGCCAGCAGGTGATCTCCGCCCGCCGGCTGAAGCGGAAGGTCGGCACGCGCCAACAAGTGATCATCGACGAGGCTGGTCCGACGGTTGCGAAGGGCCGCAGCAAGGGCGACGCGCCGGAGATCGACGGCACCGTTTATGTCGCGAGCCGCCGCCCGCTGCGCCAGGGCGAGATCGTCACCGTGAAGATCGAACGCGCCGACGAATACGACCTGCACGGCACCGCCAGCGGTTTCTGAAAACGGATGGGCTTGTGAGCCCGCAAGCCACCCGGCCGCCGAACATTCGTCCTTGACAGCGCCGCCGCCGCGGGCGTATGGCCGCGTCATGACTTTGAACCGGACCCACCGCCGCGCTTGCCTCCGTCGTCGCTCGTTCGACGATGCCGGGTCGCGCCGTGTCCGACGACAACGCTGAACGCACACACGCAATCAGCCACGTTCTCGAAAAGGCCGCACCCACAACGTGCGGCCTTCTCGCGTTTCGGCCCCTGCCATCAACCCCGTTGGAGACCTGCCATGACCATCGCGACGCATCGGTTCGACGCCTTGATGAACATCACTGCCCGCCCGCCGGTGGTGTTCGTGCGCGGCGAAGGCTCGTATCTGTGGGACCAGCACGGCAAGCGCTATCTCGACTTCGTGCAGGGCTGGGCCGTCAACTGCCTCGGCCACGCGCCACCCGCACTGGTGCAGGCGCTGTCGCAGCAGGCGGCGACGCTGCTGACGCCAAGCCCCGCCTTCTACAACGAACCGTCGCTCGCGCTCGCCAATGCGCTGATCGAGCGAAGCGGCTTCGACCAAGTGTTCTTCACCAACTCCGGCGCCGAGGCCAACGAAGGCGCGATCAAGCTCGCACGCAAATACGGCTCCCTGCACAAATCCGGCGCGTTCGAGATCATCACCTTCCAGGGCGGTTTCCACGGCCGCACGCTGGCGACGATGTCGGCGTCGGGCAAGAAGGCGTTCGAACCGTTGTTCGAGCCGAAGGTGCCGGGCTTCCGGAAAGCCACGCTGAACGATCTCTCGTCGGTGGAAGCACTGATCGGGCCGCAGACCGTCGCCGTGATGCTTGAGCCGATCCAGGGCGAGGCCGGCGTATGGCCCGCGACGCATCAGTTCCTGCGCGACCTGCGCGCGCTGACCGAACAGCATGGCCTGCTGTTGATCCTCGACGAGATCCAGACCGGCATGGGGCGCACCGGCAAGCTGTTCCACTACGAGCACGCGGGCATCGCGCCGGACATCATGACGCTGGGCAAGGGCATCGGCGGCGGCGTACCGCTCGGCGCCCTGCTCGCGACCAAGCAGGCGTCGTGCTTCGCGCACGGCGACCAGGGCGGCACCTATAACGGCAACCCGCCGATGTGCGCGGCGGGGCTCGCAGTGCTCGAGGCTGTCAGCCAGCCAGAGTTTCTGAAAACGGTTGCCGAACGCGGCCATATGCTGGCCGCCGAACTGCAACGTGTGTCGGCGCGGCATGGTCTCGGCAGCGTGCGCGGCGAAGGCCTGCTGCTGGCGCTCGACCTGAAGCGGCCAATCGGCGCCACCATCGTCGCCGAGGCGCTTGGAGACGGACTGCTGCTGAACGCGCCGCAGCCGGACGCGCTGCGCTTCATGCCGGCGCTGAACGTCACGCGCGAACAGATCCTCATCATGACCGGCGGGCTCGACGCCATTCTGACCCGGCTCGGCGCGGCGCGCTGCGTTGCCTGAAGTCTAGCGTGCGTATCGCGCAATACTGCGACATGCGCTCAGACGCGTTACGGCTTCAGGATCGAGGCGCCGGTGGTAACCCTGCTCTCCAGGTCGCGATGCGCTTTGGCCGCATCCTTCAGCGCGTAGGCATGATGGATCGGCACCTGCAGGCTGCCGGAGATCACCGCGGCGAACAGCGTGTCGGCGGCCTCCAGCAGGTCGCGTCGCTTGGCGATGTAGTCGTTCAGCGTCGGCCGGGTCGCGAACAGCGAGCCGCGCCGCTGCAATTCACCGACGGAGAATGGCGGCACCACGCCCGACGCATTGCCGAACGACACGAACATGCCGAGCGGACGCAGACAGTCGAGCGAGCCTGGGAACGTCATCTTGCCGACGCCGTCATAGACGACATTGCAGAGATCACCGCGGGTGATCTTCTTCACCTGGGCGACGAAATCCTCCTCGTTATAGAGGATGACGTGATCGCAGCCATTGCGCTCGGCGAGCTCCGCCTTCTCCTTGGAGCCGACCGTGCCGATGACGTTGGCGCCGAGCGCCTTCGCCCACTGACAGGCAAGAAGACCGATACCGCCGGCAGCCGCATGGATCAGCACGTTCTGTCCCGGCTCGACCTTGAAGGTCTTGTGCAGCAGGTAATGCACGGTCAGCCCCTTGAGCATCAGCACGGCCGCTTGCTCATAGGTGATCATGTCCGGCAGCTTCACCAGCCGCTCGGCCGGCATCACGCGCTCGCTCGCGTAGCCACCCAGGGCATAGGTGTAGGCCACCCGATCGCCGGGATGGAAATCGGTGACGCCGGGGCCAACCTCCAACACGTCGCCGGAGGCTTCGTTGCCAGCGATGAACGGCAGCTCGGGTGCCTTGTAGAGGCCGGTGCGGAAATAGGTGTCGATGAAATTCAACCCGCAGGCGCGCTGCCGGATGCGGACCTCACCCTTGCCGGGCGCGGGCACCTGGATGTCCTCGTAGGCGAGAACCTCCGGTCCGCCCGTTGCGTGCACCCGCACTGCCTTGGTCATTTCCCTTAACTCCTTGCCCTCAACTTCTCGCTTCGCGCAAGCCTATGACGGTGGCGAAGCCGAAACAACCGGCCAGTGCCCTGCCCCGTCGAATGCCGCAGCCGTCATTCCTGCTTGCGCGTGGTGATCACGCGCGTTCCCTTCATCCGGTTGCGCTTGGCGAGAATGTTGAACGCCTCAACCGCCACCGCGAATACGATCGAGAAGTAGATATAGCCGCGCGGAATGTGGAAGGCGAAGCCGTCGGCGACCAGGGCCACGCCGATCATCACCAGGAACGCCAGCGCGAGCATCTTGGTCGTCGGGTGCTCGGCGACGAAAGCCGCGACCGGCCCGGACGAGATGTACATCACCGCGCAGGCGATGATCACCGCAGCGATCATGATCTCGATCTGCTCGGCCATGCCGATCGCGGTGATGATCGAGTCGAGCGAGAACACCAGGTCGATGATGATGATCTGGAAGATGATCCAGGCGAACGCGTTGCTGGCTCCCGACTTCTGCTCCTCGGCCGCGTCGTGCGCCTCGATCTCGGCGTGAATCTCGTGGGTCGCCTTGGCGATCAGGAACAAGCCGCCACCGATCAGAATGATGTCGCGCCAGGAGAAGCCGTTGCCCATGATGGTGATCACGGGCTTGGTCAGGCCGATCAGCCAGAACAGGATGCTGAGCAGCGCGATGCGGAAGATCAGCGCCAGCGCGAGACCAATTTGGCGTGCGCGCGTAGCCTGCGGTTCGGGCAGCCGCGACACCAGCACCGACAGAAAGATCACGTTGTCGATGCCGAGCACGATCTCCAGCGCCGTCAGCGTCGCCAGCGCCGCCCAGGCTTCCGGGCTCGTCAGCAGTGCCATTACGTTTTCCATCATCTCCTCGCCTTCGCAATCAGTCGGATAATCGGGTCGCTCAGCATCACATAGGCCGCGATCGCGCAGAGCACGGCGGTCACCGGTGTAGACACATAGAAGTCGTTCATGACGGCGATGGCGGCGAGTGCGGCACCCAGCACGACCAGGCTGATGTTGAGGACGCGCAAGCGCTCGGTCCGCACCGGATGCATGACGTGGATCGGCAGGAAGGTCGCTGCAACCAACAAGGCCATCACAGCCGTCGCGGTCCAGGGCGATGGGCGCAGCAGGAACAGGTAGAACGCCGCAACGTTCCACAGCGTGGGGAAGCCGCGGAAATGATTGTCTGCCGTCTTCATCCGCAGGTCGGCGAAGTACAGTGCGCCGGAGATGACGATGGCGATGCCAGCCAGCGGCGCGAGATGCGGCACCAAAAGGCCGCTTGCGGCGATCGCATAGGCCGGCACGAAGACATAAGTGGTGAAATCGACCACGAGATCCAGGGTGTCGCCCGACCAGTTCGGCAAGGTCTGCGCCACCTTCAGCCGCCGCGCCAGCGGTCCATCGATCGCATCGACGACGAGCGCAATGCCGAGCCAGGCGAACATCGCCGGCCAGTGGCCGCGAACCGCCGCCATCAGCGCCATGAACGCCAACCCCGCGCCCAGCGCCGTCAGCAGATGCACGGCGAACGCGCGGGCGCGGATCGCCACCGGCGCCGGGGGAGAATCTGCTTGCCGCCCAGTCATCGCAACTAGCTACCAGACTTTGGATTTTCTTGCACATCGGCTCGGAGCGGCCTACCTGCTGCAGGTGAGACTACCCATCCGGGCCTGTCATCAACCTTTATGAGCCAGCGTTCATGGACAGTTCTGTGACAACGGAAACCGATGTTGCGGTGATCGGCGGCGGCCCCGCCGGTTTGACGACAGCGATTGCGCTGGCGCGCCGGGGCGTGCGGACCGTACTGGTCGCCCGCCTCGCCCCCTATGCCGACAACCGGACCACCGCGCTGCTGCACGCCTCGGTGGCGGTGCTGGAGGAACTCGGCGCCTGGGAGGCTTGCCGCAATGCAGCAGCGCCGCTGCGGACGATGCGGCTGGTGGATGACACCGGACGCTTGATCCGTGCTCCGGAACTCCATCTCGACTGCAACGAGATCGGCCTCGACGCATTCGGCTACAACATTGAGAACCGCATCCTGGTCGAGACGCTGGAACGGCGGGCAACGGACCTGCCTGCCCTCACCCGCATCGATGAGAATGCGGCCAGCATCGAGCCGTCCGAACATAACGTGACAGTGCGTACCCAACAGGGCCGGACGCTGCACGTCCGCCTCGCGGTCGGCGCCGACGGCCGCAACTCGATCTGCCGCGAGGCGGCGCAGATCGGCGTGCGCAAACGCGCGCTCGATCAGTCGGCGCTGACGCTGAACATCGAGCACACCCGTCCACACGACGCGATCTCCACGGAATTTCATACCGCGCATGGGCCGTGCGTGTTCGTACCGCTGCCGGGCAACCGATCCAGCGTCGTCTGGGTGATGCGACCGGAGGATGCCGAGTGGCGCGGAGCGCTCGATGATGACGCGCTGGCCCGCGAGGTCGAGCGCCAAGCGCATCATCATCTCGGCGCGCTGCGGGTCGGTCCCACCCGCCACGTCTTTCCCCTCGGCATCGAGCAGGCGGACAGGATCGCAGCCCATCGCATCGCCCTCGTCGGCGAGGCCGCGCATGTGCTGCCGCCGATCGGCGCCCAGGGTCTCAATCTCGGCCTGCGCGATGCCGCCGACATCGGCGCCATCGCCGCCGATGCGCTGCTGCTGGAGCAGGATCCCGGATCACCGGCGACGCTGCAACGCTACGAGCGCAAGCGGCGGCTCGATATCCAGGGGCGCATCGCTGTGGTTGATTTCGCCAACCGCACACTGTTGTCGGATTTCCTGCCGGCGCAGGCGTTGCGCGCGGCCGGCATGCAGGCGCTGGCGTGGAGCGGCCCGATGCGCCGCTTCATCATGCGCCAGGCGATCGCGCCACTTTTTGCCGCCGGCCAGAACCGCGACGCGCGTTAGAGACCGAGCAGCCCGCTCTTCAGCATCCACATGATGAGCGTCAGCGTCAGCACCGAAACGAGTGTGCCGAGCAGCACAGCGGTCGAGGCCGCCTCGACCCAGGTGTCGTATTGGCGCGCGATGATGAAGGCATTCAACGCCGGCGGCAGCGAGGCCATCAACAGCGCGGTGGCGATCCATTGCGGATCGAACGGCCCGAGCAGCGTCAGCAGCGCGAACGCCATCAGCGGATGCAGCAGCAGCTTCACCGCGACGACGCCCGGCACCTCCCACGGCACCCGCTCGAACGGCCGCAGCGCCACCGTCACGCCTAGCGCGAACAGCGCCACCGGCGCTGCCGCATTCTGCAAGAATTCCAGCGTGCGATCGACCGCGATCGGCGGATTGAAATGCACGGCGGCAGCAAGCGCGCCAAGCCATGAGGCCACGATCAGCGGGTGGAACGCGATCTGTTTCGCGACGTGCCAAACGGTCGGCCACAGCGGCCGCCGGTCCGAGCCGAACACAGCCATCAGCATCGGCACGATCGAGAACAAGAAAATGTTATCGAAACAGAAGATCAGCGCCACCGGCACAGCCGCCGACGTGCCGAATGTGGCAAGTGCTAGCCCCGGCCCCATATAGCCGATGTTCCCGTAACCGCCGGCGAGTCCAGCCATGACCGCTTCGCGGGCGGTGCGGCCGCCGAGGAGCCGTGCGGCGATGGCGGCCGCGGCAAAGGCCAGCACCGTTCCGCAGGTGGTGGCGATCACGAACGGCGGGTTATTCAGTTGCTCGAACGGGGTTTTGGCAAGGATGCGGAAGAACAGCGCCGGTAGCGAAATATAGAGCAGAAAGAAATTGAGCCATGCCAGGCCCGTTTCCGGCAATCGGCGGAACTTGCCGCAAGCGAAGCCGATGAAGATGAGGCCAAAATACGGAAGCGAGAGGTTGAGGACGTCAATCATGCAGCGGCACGTTTAATGCATCTCACGTTCAGATGCCTCGGCGTCATGCGTCTCACCGGCGCATATCGGCCCATGTCCATATCCGGCCATGTCGCAGCTCCGGACGCGGCAAGGCGGGGATCAGACTGGAAACATGCCACTGCGGCGTCGGAGCCCTGTCCGCAACCGCGGCGACGAGGCCGCCAAAGCAATACGATTCTAGGGTTTGCCCCTAGCATCGGCCACAATCATGGTCTATTCGACAAGATGCGATGAAGACACGAACCGCCAAATTTCAGATCGGGCAGATCGTCCGCCACCGGGTTTTCGCATTCCGGGGGGTGATCTTCGACATCGATCCGGAGTTCAACAACACCGAGGAGTGGTGGCTGTCGATCCCCGAGGAGGTGCGCCCTCACAAGGATCAGCCGTTCTATCACCTGCTCGCCGAGAACTCCGAGAGCGAGTACATCGCCTATGTCTCGGAACAGAATTTGCTGCCCGACAATTCGGGCGAGCCGGTGCGACATTCGCAGGTCTCCGAGATTTTCATCAAGGACAAATCCGGCGGCTACCGCCAGCGCAACCCGTCGCTGAACTGAGCTGCTGACTTCATCCGGTCGTCACCTTGCGCTGATGCGCAAGCGACGTGCATGCGCGCCGCAATCGCCCATCTCGTTTCGACCTCCACACCATTGGTGCATTCGCATGGGCGGATCGCACAAGCAGACATCTTCACACGCAAAAGGCGCGCATCGCTGCGCGCCTTTGTTTTCGGGCCGTCTGAAAGGCTTACGCCTGACGTCCAACCGGACAGCTTACTTCGCCGCCGGGTTGGCGGGCTGCTGCGCTTCCAGCCGCTTGCGGGCCTCTTCGGCGCGCTTCTGCAGTTCTTCCTGCAACTTCTTCTGCTGCTCCTCGAACACCTTCGGGTCAGTCGGCGGACCGTCATAGGCCTTGCCGAAATCGGTGAGCGGTAGCGGCAGCGTCAGCGGCTGACCATTGGCATTGATCGCTTGCACGATCAGCGCCTGGCTCTTCTTCAGGTTGGCCAGCATTTCCGGCGTGGCCTCGTAGTCCGACATGCAGCCATTAGCGAAGCAGATCACATACGGGCTCTGCTGCGGCTGGTTCTGATCGATGATGATGCGGGTGCCGTGCACGAGCTGCATGCCGAGCGGCAGCGTCACGCGCAGCACCTTCTTCGGCTCGCCTTCCGGCTCGATAATCACGGCGGCGACCACCGGCTGGCCTGATTCGATGCGGCCGTCCTTGCCGGTGAAGCAGACCTGCTTGGCGTTGGCATCCTGGCCCTTGAGGCAGAATTTGGTCCAGGGCGAGTAGATCAGCTGCACCTGATCCTGCTGCGCCTGCGGCTGCTGTTGGGCGGGCTGCTGTTGGGCTGCGGCCGGCGGCGCGTCCTTCTTGGCAGGGGCCTTCGGGGCCGCCTTCGGCGGGGCCTTGGGAGCAGGCTGCTGGGCCGGCTGCTGCGCAGCGGCGGGCAACATCGCAAAAGCAAGAGCGGCGGCGGCGAGCCCGGCGGTAACCCGCCCACGCGGCAAAGCCAGCGCGGACAAGAGACGGCTATTCATTGCGGAAAACCCTTTCCTGGACCGAATAATTTCGACCGCGACTGGATCGCGGAGAATGGGGCCTTGGCCGGCTGTCTCGTCGCCAAATGGGGCGGCAGCGTGACCGGAGCCGGCAGCCCCTTGTTTGACGCCCGCCTTCCATACAACGCTTGCGAAAAAGATCAATGCCGACAAGCCTTGCACTCACACCCTGAACGCTCATGCGGGGCGCGTGCCTATGCTAAATTCCACCATGGAATTCAGGCGAATCAGTGGGGGGAACGCTGCCGCCGCGCCGGACCGGGCGCCGTCCGCCGTACGGCCAGCTGGATTGCGCGCGGTGGATACCGCACAGCTCTCGCGCCGAAGGGCTCTGGCCGGCTTGCTGGCTTCCGCGGGCGTGCTGTTCCAAGGCCTGGCCTCCGCCAGCGAACCAGGCAGCATCAGCGGAACGGCGATCGCCATGCATGGCGAGCCCGCATTCCCCGATGCGACCATGCCTTACGTCAATCCGGACGCGCCGAAGGGCGGCCGGCTCGTGTTCGGGGTGCTCGGAACCTTCGACAGCCTCAATCCGATGATCGTCAAGGGCCTCGCCCTACCGCAGATTCGCGGCTACGTGGTGGAAAGCCTGTTGGCGCGCGGCCACGACGAGCCGTTCACGCTATACGCGCTGCTCGCCGAGAGCATCGAGACCGATGCCGAGCGCAGCTACGTTACCTTCCGCATCAATCCGAAGGCGCGCTTCTCCGACGGCACGCCGGTCACCGCCGAGGACGTGCTGTTCTCGCGCGAGCTGCTGCGCACCAAGGGGCGCCCCAATCACCGGCTGTTCTACGCCAAGATCACCAAGGCCGAGGCGCTCGATGCCCGTACCGTCCGCTTCGATCTCACCGGCGCCAACGATCGCGAGCTGCCGCTGATCATTGGCCTGATGCCGGTCCTGCCGAAGCACGCCACCGACGAAGCGACCTTCGAGGAAACCTCGCTGACGGCGCCGATCGGCAGCGGTCCCTATCGCGTCGGCCATGTCCGCGCCGGCACCAGCATCACGCTCACGCGCAATCCCGATTATTGGGGCCGCGACCTGCCGATCAATCGCGGGATGTGGAATTTTGACGAGGTCCGGTTCGAATTCTTCCGCGATGCCAACACCGCGTTCGAAGCCTACAAGCGCGGGCTGTACGACTTCCGGATCGAGACCGAACCGCTGCGCTGGGCGACCGGCTACGATGTCCCGGCACTGCGCGAGGGCAAGCTCGTGAAGGAAGAGCTTGCCAACGGCCAGCCGCAACCGTCCGACTTCCTGGTCTTCAACACGCGCCGCCCGCAATTCGCCGACATTCGCGTGCGCGAGGCGCTGACGCTATTGCTCGACTTCGCCTGGATCAACAAGAACTACTTCTTCGGCCTGTACCGCCGCTCGGGCAGCTATTTTCCAGGCTCCGAGCTTGCCGCCTATGGCCGGCCCGCGAGCCCGGCCGAACTCACGCTGCTGCAGCCCTATATGAGCAGGCTGCGGCCCGACATCCTCGACGGCTCGTACAAGCTGCCGCAGTACGACGCGTCCGGACGCGACCGCGAGGCGCTGCGGCGCGCGCTCGGTCTGCTCGCTGACGCGGGCTATCAGATCTCCGGCAACGTACTGAAACATCGTCAGACCGGCGAACCGTTCAGCTTCGAGATTATGGTGACGACCCGCGACCAGGAACGGATCGCCCTCATCTTCGCCCGCGATCTCAAGCGCGCCGGCATCACCGCCCGTATTCGCGTCGTCGATGCGGTACAGTTCGATCAGCGCCGTATCGCCTTCGATTTCGACATGATCCAGAACCGCTGGGACCAGTCGCTGTCGCCGGGCAACGAACAGGCCTTCTACTTCGGCAGCGCGGCCGCTGATGCGAACGGATCGCGCAACTACATGGGCGTCAAGAGCCCGGCTGTCGATGCGATGATCGAGGCCCTGCTCAAGACGCGCGATCAGGCGGATTTCGTCGCCGCCGTCCGCGCCCTCGACCGGGCACTGATGTCAGGCTTCTACGTGATCCCGGTTTTCAACGTGCCCAGCCAGTGGGTGTCGCGCTGGACACGCATTCAGCGGCCGGAACGGACCTCGCTCTCCGGCATCCTTCCCGAAACCTGGTGGCAGGCTCCAGATGCAAGACGGCCATAGCTTCATTGCTGCGCGCCCCGCGCCCGTTCAAGCCCCCTCGCTGGACCAACTGTTCAGCCGCACCGCCGCACGCCGGCCGGAAGCCCAGGCCCTCGTCGATCCCGCCGACAAGGAGCGCGTCACCGGCCAGCCGCCGCGCCGTCTGAGCTATGCCGAGGCAGATGTCGCGGTCGCCCGGCTCGCCGCCTATTTCGTCGAGGTGGGCCTCCCGTCGGGCGCGATCGTCGCCGTGCAACTGCCGAACACCGTGGAGGCGGTGGTGACCATCCTGGCGGCGATGCGCGCGGGCTTGAGCGTTGCGCTGCTGCCGCAGCTGTGGCGCCAGGCCGAACTGTCCGATGCGATCAACCGGATCCGCGCCCGAGCCCTGGTCACCATGAGCCGGATCGACGGGGTCGATCATGCCGATCTCGCCATGAACGCAGCCGCCGAAGCCTTTTCGGTGCGGCAGGTATTCAGCTTCGGCGACAACACGCCCGAAGGTAGCGTACCGCTCGATTACATCACCTTCGACGAGGACCGCACACCGCACCTGCCGGACCGCGGCGCCGAGCGCACCAGCCTGATCACCTTCGACGTGCTGCCGGACGGCTTGCGCGCGGTGCCGCGCACCCAGGCGCAGGTGATCGCCGGCGGCCTCGCCGTGATGCTCGATGCAGATATCCCGGCCGGCACCCGCATCATGTCGGCGACGATGCCGTCCAGCTTCGCCGGTATCTGCGCATCAATGGTGACGTGGCTGTTGAGCGGCGGTCGGCTCGCGCTGCACCACCCGTTCGAGACCGACGTGCTGTTGAGCCAGATCGCGCACGACCGCTGCGCGCTCCTGGTCGCGCCGGCCCCGCTCGCGCTGCGGCTCGGCGAGACCGGCGCCTTCGCCGATCTGCCGCAGCTCAATCAGGTGATCGGGCTGTGGCGCGCGCCCGAGCAGGCGGCCACCTCCTCCTCGTGGACTTATGCCCGCAGCTTCATCGATCTCTACGCATTCGGCGAAGCCGGGCTGTTCGCCGTGCCGCGCGACGGCGAAGGCACTCCCGCACCGGTCGCGCCGGGCGCGCGGCCGCTGCAAGGACAGGGCTCGGCAGGCGTCGCCTGCGAGGTCTTTATCTCCGATCACGGCACCGTCGGCATGCGTGGCGCGATGGTTCCGCTCGCCGCCTATGCCGCCCAGCGCAGCTCGGATCTGCTGCTGACCCGCGACAAACCCGATCACGTCGACACGGGCTATGCCGCCCGGCTCGATCGCCGGAACGGCGCGATCTGCATCACAGCCCCGCCATCCGGCGTGCTCAACGTCGGCGGCTATCGCTTCCTCACCAATGACCTGAACACCTGGGCGCAGCGCCTGCCGCAGGGCGGGATGCTGACGGCCCTGCCCGATCGGATCAGCGGCCATCGCCTGGCCGGCCGTGCCAGCGACAACGCCCGGGCTCGCGCAGCACTTGCACAATTGGGGCTAAACCCTTTGATGGTTGAGGCCTTTCGCGAGCGCTCCTGATCGCGAACGCAATCGTACGATCGCGTTGACGCGGTATTAAGCCTGTCTGGGTAGATTGCTGCGGAAATTCTAGCGGTTCGATTTCAACATTTGCATGCCAGTGCGGCAGCCGTGTCTGCAAATATTGAAATCAAAGAACCGCTAGCAAACGTCACCCTTGCGTGGAGCTTTGGATTTGACATTCGCATTGCCCATCTGCGGCCTGGGTGGGATGCGAATGTCAAATCCGCTCCACTAGCATGATTTCTCCCTGCAATGTCCCAGCAAGGTCCCATCATCGTCGTTGCGCGCGAAGGACGGCCCGCCTTCGCTGACGTTCTGGCTGACAGCGGCGCTTCTCCGGTCGTAACCGCGACCTGGGACGAAGCGGCGGCGGCCTTCACCCAGGTCCAACCCGCTCTGATTGTCTTCGAGGTCTCAGACGGTTGTACTGACGATTTGATCCACCTGGCGAGCGGCCTGGAAGCCGCTGCCCCGTATGTGCCGCTGATCGCGGTGGGCCCATTGTCCGCACCGCCGCGCAACGTCATCGTCTTCGACGCGCCTGACAACGCCTTCGACCGGCTCCCCGCGCGCGTCAACGCGGCGCTGCGGGTGCGCAGCCTGCATCTGACGGTGCTGCGCCGCCTCGATGGCGAAGCCGCACCAGCAGCGTCACTGCCGGACACCGATCCGATCGAGGACGCAACTGCGCTCCTGGTCGGCCGTGGCCCCTCCTATCCGGCGCTCTCGGTCGCCTTCGGCCAGCACATGGGCGTGATCGGTGCGCTCAGCGTCGAAGCCGCGGCCAATCACCTCAACATTCGCGATGTCGACGGCGTGATCGTCGGCGAAGGGTTCAGTCCGCGCGTCACCGACGCCTTCCTGACAGTGCTGTCGGAAGACTCCCGCTTTCGCCACTTGCCGGTGATCGTCGGTGGCAGCCTCGCCGGTGTCCGCGCCGATTACGGCATGGCCAATCTGGAAGTGGTGCGCGGCAGCGCTGCCGCGGTCGCCGCCATCGCGCTGCCGCTGATCCGCCAGCATGCGCTGGAGGCGCGGCTGACACGGGCATTGAACTCGCTCGACGCAGGTGGCTTCCTCGATCCGCGCACCGGGCTGCTGACCATCGACGCATTCGACCGCGATTTCGGCAAGGCGGTGTCGGAGACGATCGCCCAGGGCGGCGGCTTGTCCGCAGCGCGCTTCGCTTTCGCCGGCCGCGACCGGCGCACCAGCCTGGATGCGGCGCGCATCCTCAGCCGGCTGATGCGGCGGATGGACTTCGCCGCGTTGCAGGAGGACGGCTCGATTCTCGCCGCCTTCGCGCAGACTGATCTGCGCACGGCCCATGTGATCGCCCGCCGCCTCGCCAGCGTGCTGAAGCACACCATGCTGTCGGCCGAGGGTAACAAGCCGATTGATCCGCAGGTGACGCTCGCAACGCTGAGGGCCAACGATTCCGCGGAGGCTCTACTGGAGCGGCTGCAGCCGGCGGCAAGCCGCGCGGCGTCATAGCACGGTCGCGGCTCCGTTCAGCCTCCGTGGGAGCCGCAACGCTGCCTCTCATCACGAGCATGAATCTCACGCGGCCTGGCGTTTCTCCGCAAGGTCGGCGAGCTGGCGCAAGATGTCGGTCGTGCCGGTGACACGGTGGTCGAGGCCGCTCCACTCCTCGAAGAACACCACCTTCATGTCCGGCCGCACCTTCGCCGACGGCCCCTGCTCACGGATGAATTTCACCAACCGGTCGGGGAAGGCAAACGCATTGTCGCGGAAACTCAGCACCACGCCCTTCGGGCCTGCGTCGACCTTCTCGATGTTGGCTCTACGGCAGTAGTTCTTGATTGCCGCGACCTTGAACAGGTAGCGCACCTCGTCCGGCAGCGGGCCGAAGCGGTCGCGCAGCTCGGCGCCGAAGTTCTCGATGTCCTCCTCGTTGTCGAGATCGCCGAGCCGGCGATAAAGCGAGAGCCGCACCGCGAGGTCGGCGACGTAGCTCTCCGGGATCAACACCGGCATGCCGAGCGTGATCTGCGGCGACCAGCGGTCGGCAACCGGCTCGCTCAGACCCGCCTTCAGGTTGGTGATCGCCTCCTCCAACATCGATTGATACAGCTCGAATCCGACCTCCTTGATATGGCCGGACTGCTCCTCGCCGAGCAGGTTGCCCGAGCCGCGGATGTCGAGGTCGTGCGAGGCAAGCTGGAAGCCCGCGCCGAGGTTCTCCAGCGACTGGAGCACCTTCAGCCGGCGCTCCGCCTGCGGCGTGATCTTGCGCTGCGCCGGCAGCGTGAACAGCGCATAAGCGCGCAGCTTCGAGCGGCCGACGCGGCCGCGCAGCTGGTAGAGCTGCGCCAGGCCGAACATGTCGGCGCGATGCACGATCAGCGTGTTGGCGGCCGGAATGTCCAGGCCGGACTCGACGATGGTGGTGGACAAGAGGATGTCGAACTTGCCGTCGTAGAACGCCGACATGATGTCCTCGATCACCGCCGGCGGCATCTGCCCGTGCGCGACCGCGACCTTCATCTCCGGCACATGCTTGTCGAGGAACTCCTTGGCCTCGGCGAGATCGTCGATGCGTGGGCAGACGTAGAACGCCTGACCGCCACGATAGCGCTCGCGCAGCAGCGCCTCGCGCACCATCAGTGTATCGAACGGCGCGACGAAGGTGCGCACCGCCAGACGATCGACCGGCGGCGACGCGATGATCGACAGTTCGCGCACGCCGGTCAGCGCCAGTTGCAACGTACGCGGGATCGGCGTCGCGCTCAGCGTCAGCACATGCACCTCGGCGCGCAGCTGCTTCAACCGCTCCTTGTGCGCCACACCGAAGTGCTGCTCCTCGTCCACGATCAACAGGCCGAGGTCCTTGAATTTAATGCTTTTGCCGAGCAGCGCATGCGTGCCGACGACGATATCGACAGAGCCGTCGGCGATGCCCTTCTTGACCTGCGTCAATTCCTTTGCCGACACCAGTCGCGAGGCTTGCGCCACGTTCACCGGAAAACCCTTGAAGCGCTCGGTGAATGTACGCGCGTGCTGGCGCGCCAGCAGCGTCGTCGGCACCACCACCGCCACCTGCTTGCCCTCCAGCGCCGCGGCAAACGCCGCGCGCAGCGCCACCTCGGTCTTGCCGAAACCGACATCGCCGCAGACCAGCCGATCCATCGGCCGGCCGGCTTCAAGATCATGCAGCGTCGCCTCGATCGCGGTAAGTTGGTCCTCGGTCTCGTCGTAGGGAAAGCGCGCGCAAAATTCGTCGTAGCTGCTTTCGGCCACCTTCAGCTTCGGCGCTTCGTGCAGCATGCGCTCGGCCGCGACCTTGATCAGATCGCCGGCGATTTCCTGGATACGCTTCTTCAGCTTCGCCTTGCGCGCCTGCCAGCCGCTGCCGCCGAGCCGGTCCAGCTCGACACCTGCCTGCTCCGAGCCGAACCGCGACAGCAGTTCGATGTTCTCCACCGGCAGGAACAGCTTGGTGTCGTTGGCGTAATGCAGCTCGAGACAGTCATGCGGCGCGCCCGCCACCTGCAACGTTTGCAGGCCGACGAAGCGGCCGATGCCGTGCTCGACGTGCACCACGAGGTCGCCGGTCGTCAGACTTGTGACCTCGGAGATGAAGTTCTCCAGCTTGCGGCTCGAAGCGCGGCGTGGCCGCACCAGCCGGTCGCCGAGGATGTCCTGCTCGGAGATGATGGCGGCCTCGTCGGTCTCGAAACCGCTCTCGATGCCCAGGATGGCGAGCGTCACCTGGTTGCGCGGCGTCGCCGCGACCGTGCGCCAGCTCCCGACGGCGACTGTGTCGATCAGCTTGTGGTCGCGCAGCACATGCATCATGCGCTCGCGCGAGCCTTCGCTCCACAGCGCCAGCGTCACCTTCTTGCGCGCGGCCAACAGGCCGTGGATGTGCGAGACCACCGCCTCGAACACGTTGACAGCGCTGTCGGCGCGCTCCGGCGCGAAGTCGCGCCCCTGCCGCGCACCCGCATCGATCACGTTGGCGCCGCCTTCCGGCAGTGCGAACGGCGTCAGCTTCGCTAGCGGCGCCTTGGCCAATCGTTGCGTCCATTCGGATTCGGCCAGATACAGCCGGTCCGGCGGCAGCGGCTTGTAGGGTGCGCCGCCGCCTGCCATCGTCATCGCCTCGCGCCGCGCCTCATAGTAGTCACCGATCTGCTTGATGCGCTCGCGCGCAACATCCTCGCCCTGATGCTCGATGGCGATCGCCGCCTCGCCGATGTAGTCGAACAGCGTCTCCATCCGCTCGTGGAACAGCGGCAGCCAGTGCTCCATCCCCGGATGCTTACGTCCCTCACTCACCGCCTCGTACAGCGGATCGTCGCGCTCCGGCGCGCCGAACGCCTCGACATAGCCCATGCGGAAGCGGCGGATGGTTTCGGTGACGAGTTGGAATTCCGACACCGGCATCAGATCGAGGCCGCGCATGTCGAGCAGCGTGCGCTGGGTCTCGGCATCGAAGGTACGGATCGACTCCAGCGTGTCGCCGAAGAAATCGAGCCGCACCGGCTGGTCGAGACCTGCCGGAAACAGATCGAGGATGCCGCCGCGGATCGCATACTCGCCGCTTTCGCGCACGGTCGAGGAGCGGTTGTAGCCGTTGTGCTCCAGCCAGCCGACGACGCCTTCCATGCCGATGACATGGCCCGGCGCGATCGACAGCGCCTGGCTCGCCATCACCGCGCGGGTTGGCACCCGTTGCAGCACCGCGTTGACGGTGGTCAGCACGATCAGCGGCTTCTCGGTGCCCTTCAGGCGCGACAGCCGCGCGAGTGTCGTCAGGCGTTGCGCGAGGATGCCGCCATGCGGCGACACGCGGTCATAGGGCTGACAGTCCCAGGCCGGGAACTGCAACACCTCAATGTCGGGGGCGAAGAACTCCAGCGCCCGCTGCAACTGCGCCATGCCCTGCCCATCGCGGCAGATCACGGCGAGGCTGACTGGTTCGCCCTTGCGCTTGGCGGCGGTCGCGCGTGCCAGATCGGAGACGATCAGTCCCTCGGCCCCGTCGGCGACGCTGGCAATGGTGAGAGCTGTGCCTGCCGCCAGCCGCTCGGCCGGCGATCTCGCAGGATGACGCGAACTGCTCATGCGCCATGTTCCCAGGCGCGGAAGTTTCGCATGCGTTCGAACAGGCTGCCGTCGTATTCGGCCGGGATCGGCCGCGCCCCCGTGAGCGCGGCATAGAGATCGGGGTCCGGCAGTTCGATCAGCCGCTCGAGCTGGTCCAGTTCCGCATCCGGCAACTCGGCCAGATGCGCGTCGGCGAAGCGGCCGACGATCAGGTCCATCTCGCGGGTGCCGCGATGCCAGCAGCGGAACAGGAGCCGCTTGCGTCGCGCGTCGAGCCCTTCGCTTGATCGTGTCGTCCCAGTCATCTGCAACCTCAATCCACAACGCCGAAAGCCCGGACGGGCCGGGCGGCTGTCATATAGCCCCGGTGGCGGCTAATGTCAGCCTCAGATCCATGGGAATGCTTCCATGGATGCAACCGGGCGTCGCAGCCGCAACTCCGGGTCCCGTTCGAACACGCGCTTCGCCAGTATCCTGTTCACTCCAACCGCTCAGTCATGCGCCCACCCCTGCTCAATCCCCTGTTCGCGCCCGTGACGAGCCTGTCCGGGGTCGGTCCGAAGCAGGACAAGCTGCTGCGCTACCTGCTCGACCGCAGCGACACGCCGCGGTTGGTGGACCTGCTGCTGCACATGCCGTCGAGCGTGATCGACCGTCGCGCCCGGCCGACCATCAGCGAGGCCGCGGTCGGCTCGGTGGTGACGCTGAAAGTCACCATCGACCGCCATCGTCCGCCGCCGAGCCGCCATTCACGTGCGCCCTACCTCGTCTACGCTAGCGATGCGACCGGCGACGTGGTGCTGACCTATTTCCGCGGTGACCGCTCCTATCTGGAAAAGCTGATGCCGATCGGCTCTGAGCGCTACGTCTCGGGCACCGCGCAGATGTTCGATGGCACCCTGCAAATCGTGCATCCCGATCGCGTGGTCGATGAGAAGGGCTTTGCGGCGATGCCGCTGATCGAGGCGGTCTATCCGCTCACCGACGGGCTGATGCTTGGTGCGCTGCGCCGCGCTGTCGCGCAGGCGCTGCCGAAAATCCCACGCATGCCGGAATGGATCAGCCCGGAGGTGATGCGGCGAACCGGCTTTCCCGCCTTCGCCGAGGCGCTGAACCGCATCCACATGCCGCAGACGCTGCAGGACATCCTGCCCGAGCAGCCGTTCTGGTGCCGCCTCGCCTATGACGAGTTGCTCGCCGGACAACTGGCGCTGGCGCTGGTGCGCGCGCAGTTGCGGCGGCCGGCGGGTGTGCGCAACGCGGGCGACGGCCATCTGCGCCGCAAGGTGATCGACGCGCTGCCTTATGCGCTCACGGCCTCGCAGCAGCAGGCTGCCGCCGCCATCGCCAATGACCTCGCCAAGCCGTTACGCATGTTGCGGCTGCTGCAAGGCGATGTCGGCTCCGGCAAGACCGTGGTGGCGCTGCTCGCTGCCGCCGCCGTCGCCGAGACCGGCAAGCAGGCCGCCTTGATGGCGCCCACGGAAATCCTCGCGCGCCAGCACCTGAAGACTATTGCGCCGCTCGCCGAGCGTGCCGGCATGCGGGTTGCGATCCTCACCGGTCGCGAGAAAGGCAAGAAGCGCAAGGACATTCTCGCGCGCCTTGCAGCAGGCGAGATCGACCTGCTGGTCGGCACCCATGCAGTCATCCAAGACGACGTGATCTACAAGGCGCTGGCGCTCGCCATCGTCGATGAGCAGCACCGCTTCGGCGTGCGCGAGCGGCTGGCGCTCACCGGGAAAGGCGACGCCGTCGATGTGCTGGTCTTGAGCGCGACGCCGATCCCGCGCACGCTGGTTCTCACCTACTTTGGCGACATGGACATCTCCGAGCTGCGCGAGAAACCCGCCGGCCGCCAGCCGATCGACACCCGCGCGGTGCCGATGGACCGTCTGAATGAGATGATCGATGCGGTCGGCCGCGCGCTCGATGCCGGCAAGCTGGTCTACTGGATCTGTCCGCTGGTGGAGGAATCTGAGACCATCGATCTCACCGACGCCGAGCAGCGCTTCAAGGTGCTGCAACAGCGGTTCGGCGAGCGCGTCGGTCTCGTGCATGGCAGGATGAAAGGCGCTGAGAAGGATCGCGTGATGGCGCGCTTCGCTGCACACGAGATCAATGTTCTGGTCGCGACCACGGTGGTCGAGGTCGGCGTCGATGTGCCCGACGCGACCATCATGGTGATCGAAAACGCCGAGCGCTTCGGCCTGGCACAACTGCATCAGTTGCGCGGACGCATCGGCCGCGGCAAGGAAGCCTCCACCTGCATCCTGCTCTACAAGGAGCCGCTCGGCGAGATGTCAGCATCGCGGCTGCGCGTGATCCGCGAGACCACCGACGGCTTCCGCATCGCCGAGGAGGACCTGAAGCTGCGCGGCGAAGGCGACGTGCTCGGCACCCGCCAGAGCGGCCTGCCGGGCTATCGCATCGCCCGCCCGCTGGCGCATGCGCAACTCATCGCGCAGGCGCGCGAGGAGGCAGTGCGTATCCTGCGCGAGAACCCGAAGCTGCAGGGCGAACAAGGCGAAGCACTGCGCGCGCTGCTGTATCTGTTCGAGCGTGACGAGGCGATCCCGCTCTTGGGCGCTGGATGACGCGCTCGGTCAGCACATCAGATGCTCTCGCTTGACGGGAAAGTTCTTGCCGTATTTCTGCCTTTTTTTATCGCAAAACAATAAAAATATGCCATCTATCAAAATGGACTCATCCGCGATGACCGTGATCACCCTGGCCGCTCCACCACCTCCTCCAGCCCCTCGCCTGCGGCGGATCGGGCAAGTCGTCGCTGTCGGCGCGCTCGCCTGCGCGGTGGCTCTGGTCATCGGCACCGCCGTTGTCTGGTCCAATGACGCCATGATCCGCCACGCGATTGTCTGGCCGGGTCCACTCGGCCTCGGACCGGTGACGCTCGGTTTCGACACCCGGCTGTTCGGTGCGCTGCTCAGCCTGCTCGGCGCAGCGCCGGCTCTCTACGCACTGGTGCAACTGTCGCGGCTTTTCTCGGCGTTCGCCCGCGGTGTGGTGTTTGAGGACGAGAATGTCGCCCGCATCCGCGCGATCGGCATCGCGTTGCTGGTCAAGGTCGCGCTGTCGCCAGCGATCCAGGTGCTCACCACACTCACCCTGACCATCAACAATCCGCCAGGCGCACGCAGCATCGCGCTCGGAATCGAGATGAACCACCTGTTGACGATTCTCGGCGGGCTGGCCCTCATCGCCTTTGCCAGCGTGATGCGTGAAGCGGTGCGCGTCGCGCGCGAAAACCACGAATTCGTGTGAGGCCGCCATGCCGATTGTCGTCAATCTCGATGTCATGCTGGCCAAACGCAAGATGCGCTCGCGTGAACTCGCAGCGCGCATCCAGCTGACCGAAGCCAACGTCTCGCTGTTGAAGTCCGGCAAGGTGCGCGGCATCCGCTTCGATACGCTGGAGCGCATCTGCGAGGTGCTGGACTGCCAACCCGGAGATATCCTGGAATACGTGCCAGTGACGGACCAGGATGGGCTCACGCGCGTGCCGTTCAAGAAATCCGCTTAAAAGAAGCATCGCGGTCCGGTCCAGCCGCATCGACGACCCAACGATGCCGGGTGCGGGCTACCTTACGGCGCATCCACCTTCTTCGGCGCGGCCGCCTGCTGCGCGATACGCGCCTGGTTCGCCATGTCCGCGAGCGCAACCACGTTCTTCTTGTCGTTGCTCCCCGGCTGCACTACGCCCGCCGACATGATCAGCGTCGCCGCCTGCTCGGCGGTCATATCCACCTCGATCACCGCGCTTTTTGGCACGTAGAAGAAGAAGCCGGTGGTCGGGTTCGGCGCACACGGCAGGAACACCGAAATGTGCTCCTCCTTGCCGGGCAAACGCACCGACACCTGCTCGCTCGGCGGCTGCGAGATCAGCACGATCGACCACATGCCCGGCGACGGGAATTCGACCAGCCCGACCTTGCGGAAGCTCGAACCCTTGCCTGAGAAGAGCGTCTCGAACACCTGCTTGAGGCTGCGGTAGATGGCGCGGACGATCGGCATCCGCCCAAGGATCATCTCGCCGATCTCGAGTACGGTCCGGCCGATCAGGTTTGCGGTGAGAAAGCCGAGCAGCGTCAGCGCGAACACCGCCACCACCAGGCCGGAGCCTGGGATCGGATACGGCAGGTACGTCTCCGGCCGATACGCGACTGGAACCAGCGGCCGCACCAGATCATCCACCCAGTTGATGAACGACCAGGTCAGGTAGATCGTGATCGCCACCGGGCCTGCGACAATCAGGCCAGTAAGGAAATAGGTACGCAGACGCCCCGCGAAGCTATGGCGGACCGGCGCCTCGAGGTCGTCGGGCGGCACCTGCTTGGATTCGTTACTCATCAGCCTGTCGTTGCGCCTCGGTTGATCGCGGAACCTGCGTATCGCGGCAGCATTTTACCAGAGTTTGATCTCCGGATGACAATTATCCGGCTTGCTATTCGACGGTTACGGATTTCGCAAGGTTTCTCGGCTGGTCGACGTCGGTGCCCATCACCACGGCGGTATGATAGGCCAGCATCTGCACCGGCAGTGCGTAGACCAGCGGCGTCACCGTGGCCGGCATATCGGGCAGGATGATGGTCTCGACCGAGTCGACGGTCGCGTGCGCCGCCCCCTTTGCATCGGTCATCAGGATGATCCGTCCGCCACGCGCGGCGACCTCCTGCATGTTCGACACCGTCTTCTCGAAGATGCGGTCGAACGGCGCGATCACCACCACCGGCATGGTCTCGTCGATCAGCGCGATCGGCCCGTGCTTGAGCTCGCCCGCGGCGTAGCCTTCGGCATGGATGTAGGAGATTTCCTTCAGCTTCAGCGCGCCTTCCATCGCCAGCGGGTAGCTCGTGCCACGGCCGAGATAGAGCACGTCCTTGCTCTTGGAGATGTCGCGCGCCAGCTTCTCGATCTGCGGTTCGAGCGCGAGCGTGGCAGCCATCAGTCGCGGTACCTCCACCAGCGCGTGCGCGAGATTCATCGCATCTGCATCGGAGAGCACGCCGCGCGCCTTGCCGGCGGCGATCGCCAGTGTCGCCAGCACCGTGAGCTGGCAGGTGAATGCCTTGGTCGAGGCAACGCCGATTTCCGGGCCCGCCAGCGTCGGCAGCACCACATGGCTCTCGCGCGCGATCGTCGAGGTCGGCACGTTGACGATCGACAGCACGTGCTGCCCCTGCTCCTTGGCGTAGCGGAGCGCTGCCAACGTATCGGCGGTCTCACCCGACTGCGAGATGAAGATCGCGAGATCGCCCTTCTTCAGCGGCGCCTCGCGATAGCGATACTCGGAGGCGATGTCGATATCGACCGGCAGCCGCGCCAGCCGCTCGAACCAGTACTTCGCCACTTGCCCGGCGATGCAGGCGGTGCCGCAGGCGGAAATCGAAATGCGTTCGAGCTGGGCGAAGTCGAACGGCAGTGCGGCGGGCAGCGCGATCGTCTCGGTCGCCATATCGAGATAGTGCGCGAGCGTATGGCCCACCACCTCCGGCTGCTCGTGGATCTCCTTCGCCATGAAGTGGCGGTAGTTCGCCTTGTCGACCAACAGGCTCGACGCGCTGGATTTCAGCATCGTCCGCTGGACGATGGTCCCCTGCTCGTCGCGCACGATGGCGCCGGCGCGGGTCATCACCACCCAGTCGCCATCGTCGAGATAGCTGATGGTATCGGTGAACGGCGAGAGCGCGATCGCGTCCGAGCCGAGATACATCTCCTTGTCGCCGAAGCCGATCGCCAGCGGCGCGCCCTTGCGGGCGCCGATCATCAGGTCGTCCTCACCCGCGAAGACAAAGCCGAGCGCGAAGGCGCCACGCAGGCGCGGCAGCGCGGCCTTCACCGCATCGACCGGCTTCAGTCCTTTGACGAGATAGCTATCGACAAGATGCACGACCGTTTCGGTGTCGGTCTCGGTCGAGAACGTCACGCCGGTCTTCTCGAGTTCCTCGCGCAGTTCGCGGAAGTTCTCGATAATGCCGTTGTGAACCACCGCAACCCGTTCGGTCGCATGCGGATGCGAGTTGGTCTCGCTCGGTCGGCCATGCGTCGCCCAGCGGGTGTGGCCAATGCCGCTGTGTCCTTGCAACGGCTCGCGCTGCAGCCGTGCCTCCAGATTCTTCAGCTTGCCTTCGGCGCGGCGGCGTTCGAGCCGGCCACCTTCGAGCGTGGCGACGCCTGCGGAATCGTAGCCGCGATATTCGAGGCGCTTCAGCGAATCGACCAGATGATCCGCAACCGGACCCTGCCCCAGAATTCCGATAATGCCGCACATGCGGTTCAGCGTCCTCGTTTCTGCAAGAGGTGCAACAAGCGGCTTTTCATACCCACTCGCGACACGGCAGCGTTACTCAAAATTTATTGCCGATTGCGACACGGTTAAGCCCGCGTCACTTGTAGACTCGTGTCACTTGCCTTTGCTTTTGGCGGCCTTGTCTGCCTTCGCACGCAGCTTCATCTCGCGAAAACGCTTCGCCCAGCCATCCTTGGTGGTCTGCTCGGCACGTTCGACCCGCAGCGCGTCGGCGGGCACGTCCTGGGTGACGACGGAGCCCGAGCCGACATAGGCACCGGCGCCAATCGTCACCGGCGCCACCAGCGCCGAGTTCGAGCCGACGAACGCGCCTTCGCCGATCTCGGTGTGATGCTTATCGAAGCCGTCGTAATTGCAGGTGATGGTGCCGGCGCCGATGTTGGCGTTAGCGCCGATATGCGCATCGCCGATATAGGTCAGATGGCTGACCTTGGCACCGGCGTCAATCGCCGCGGCCTTGGTCTCGACGAAGTTGCCGATCTTCGCGCCCTCGCCGAGCACGGTGCCCGGCCGCAGCCGCGCATACGGGCCGACCGAGGCATTCCGGCCGATCTTGGTCTGCACCGCGTGGGTGAAGGAATGCACCACGGCACCGTCCTCGATCTCAACACCGGCGCCGAGTACGACGAACGGTTCAATCATCACGTCCTTGCCAAATTTGGTGTCGGCGGACAGGTAGACCGTCTCCGGCGCGATCAGCGTCACGCCCTGCTCCATCGCCGCGTCCCGGAGACGCCGCTGCATCACGGCTTCGGCTTCCGCAAGTTGCGTCTTGGTGTTGATGCCCCGCACTTCGTCCTCCGTGGTTTCGATGACGGATGCTTTCAGGCCTTGTGCGTTGGCAATGGTCACGGCGTCGGGGAGATAATACTCGCCCTTAGCATTGGCGTTGCCGATCTTATCGAGCAGCGCGAGCGCGACCTTGCCGTCGAGCGCCATCACGCCGCCGTTGCAGAGCGTAATCGCCCGCTCCGCTGCGCTCGCATCTGCGTGCTCGCGGATCGCCTTCAACCGGTCGCCATCCGTGAGAAGCCGGCCGTATCCAGTCGGGTCAGCCGCCTGGAAGCCGAGCGCGACGACAGCCGAGCCGTTGGCGAGCGGTTCACGCATCCGTTGCAGCGTCGCCGCCGAGATCAGCGGCGTATCGCCGAACACCACAATCAGGTCGTCATACCCCTTCGCCAGCGCCTCGCGCGCGGCCAGCAGCGCATGCGCGGTCCCGAGACGCTCGCGCTGGATGAAGATCGCAGCATCGGGGCGCGCAGCCCGCGCAGCGGCGGCCACGTCGTCGCGGTCGGGCCCGACCACCACCGCTAGCGCCTGTCCCGCGCCCCTCGGCGCGGCCGCCAGCACATGCGACAGCAGGCTCTGCCCCGCGACCGGGTGTAGCACCTTCGGCAGCGATGAACGCATCCGCGTCCCTTCACCCGCTGCCAACACCACCGTCAGACTGCTTCTTCCGCTCATACCGTTCCTTCGAACCTCTGCGTTCAGGCCAGCGCCGTCATAGCCGAGGCTCGGGGCCGAACAAAGCCCTTTGCGGCATCCGGCGCTGCGGCGCAACCCGCCGGTTCCTGTTAGGCTTCGCGCATCGATTCGCGCCATGGCTGAGGAATGGCTGGGGACGCCGCACGTAAGATGGCCAAGATGGCTCACACCGAGACCGCGCCCGACAGGCCCGGCCCCGACGACGCCGAGGGTTGGCTGAGCACGCTCGTCGCCGACGAGGACGACCGCCCCTCACTGTGGCGGCTTGGCGTCTGGGGCGTTGCCGCCGTGGGCGCGCTGGTGCTCGGGATCATGGCGCTGCAGCTGCCGGTCAACGCGCAGCGCACGCTAACCGCGGCGGCCGAGTTCACAAGCCATGCCAGCCAGATCGAACGCGCGATCCAGGACAACCGGCTGGAGGCGCGGCGGCTGGCGGCGGCAGTGGAGACCTTGGGCAGCGACCGCGACCGCACCTTCACCCGCCTGTCGGCGCTCGAGCAGGGTCTCGACAGCGTGACCGGGTCGATCGGCCGACGCGAGGCAGAGCCCTCGCCTGTCCCTTCGTCCACATCTCAGTCGGCCCCTTGGCTCGGCGCCACAACAGCGCCGGTGCTCGATGCCGCATCGGAGACGTTTGCTCCCGCAGCGCCGGTCGCGAGCCCGGAAGCCACGCGCGAACAGGCGACTGCGGCCCACGCCGAACCACAGGCCGATGCCATTCCATTGATGCCGCCGCCGGTGATCCAGGCCGCAACCGCGACAGCCACGACGCTTGACGAGCCGGCCGCGCGCACCGACTTCGCGGTCGATCTCGGCGGCGCCCAATCGATCGATGCTCTCCGCGCGCTCTGGCGCGGTGTAAGCGGAGCGCACAAGGCGCAGTTCGATGGCTTACGTCCGCTGATCGCCGTACAGGAGCGCAAGAACGGGCTCGGCGTGCAATTGCGGCTGGTCGCCGGCCCTATCAAGGACGCGGCCAGTGTTGCGCGCCTTTGCGCGACGCTCGAGGAGGCTCAACGCGCATGCAAGACGGCGGCGTTCGAGGGGCAACGCCTGACGCTGCCGGCGGCCAAGCCCGCCGAAACCGCTCCACCTCCACGCAAGCCGAAACCGCAGAAGTCCGCGCAGACGCAGCCCCATCCGGAGCCCGCGCATACGCCGCCTCCAGCGCCGCCTGCCCCGCCTCCGGAACGCAGCTTCTCGCTGTTCGGCGTCGGCGGCAGTTGAAGCGCCGTCCAGTTTCGACCGCGATCAACGTGGAGATTGTGAGGCGGAGCGTTCCCTGAGCGTTGTCATTGCTGATGCAACGCGCTTTGGCCCGGCGCGGTGATGGCGTATACTCGCATCATGAAGAAAGAACCGTTCCGCCTGAGCGCCCTGCAGGTCCAGTGGCTTCTGATCGTCGGCTTCGCCACCGTCGGCTATGCCCTCTACCTGCGTTATCTCGCCATCGAGAATTCCCCGACTGCGCTGGCCTGCGACGCCGGCCTGCAGACATGGCTATGCAAGACGCGGCTGACCGCGACGTGGCTGTTCCGTCACTCGGTGTTCGGCGGCGCCGCGATCGTGATCGGCGTCCTGCATGTGCTGCGGCCCTCGATCGTCACGCTGACTGCGGGGCTGATCGTCGCCGGCGCCGGCATCGTGCT
This sequence comes from Afipia sp. P52-10, assembly GCF_000516555.1. Lineage (NCBI taxonomy): Bacteria > Pseudomonadati > Pseudomonadota > Alphaproteobacteria > Hyphomicrobiales > Nitrobacteraceae > Afipia > Afipia sp. P52-10. The sequence continues at coordinate 618,748 of NZ_AZSJ01000007.1, forward strand.
CTATAACATCGTCCTGTCGGGCATCGCCATTGGCCTGCTCATTCTTGGCTTTGCACGGCCCGCGCCCGCCACATCGTGAGCGCGAGCGCGGCGTAAACCACGCAGGTCCAGACCGACTGCCAGTTGTTGAAGCCTTCGTTGATGACGATGTAGACCGCCGACAGCAGCAGCCCGCCCGCGAACACCGCCTCCGCAATCGGCCGACGGCCCTCGGCGGGCCGGTTCAGCAGCATCAGCATGAACATCGGCAACACCGCCATGGTCAGCGCGGCGAACGGGAAGTCGCGGTAGCGCGGATCGAACACGAAGCCAAGCGCGGTTTCGAAGCCGATCACCGCGGTCACCGCAAGGCATAGGCCGAGCGGAATCGACAGCGGCGTGCGGTCGCGCATGTGCTGCGGACCGATTAGTTGCACCAGCGTCGGCAGCGGTCGGCCGGCGATCAGCGCGACGGCGGCGAACACCGGCGTCAGCACGCCCGCCGCCAACAGCGCGCCCCAGCGGACATAGGCTCCGGTGCTGAGACTTTCGACCAGCAGCTTGTCGGTTGCAACGCCGAACAGCACGCCGCCCGCGGTGGCTGAAAGCGCGATCGCCGCCCATGCGGTCCAGCGCGGCGCCCACGGCCTGCGGCGCTGCGTCAGGTAACCGACCAGGAAGACGAACGCGCAGTAGATCAGGCCGGCGCCGAGCTGCATGTTCCAGTGCGGGAAGTTGCTGACTGGCACGCCCGCCGGATACTTCAGCTCGCGGCGATCGGCATCGAATAACCCCCAGTAGCCGCCGACAGTCCCCTCCAGTGCCCGCTTCCAGGGTTGGTCGTAAGCCTCGATCAGGTTGACGCGAAACTTTTCCCGCCGGGCGAGATCGAGCACTTCGGAGATCACCCGCGCCTGGTTGGTGCGCGACGGCAGCGCCCCCTCGCGCATGCGGCCCGCACTCGGCCAGCCGGTCTCACCGATGATGATCTCCTTGTCGGGGAACGCCACGGCCATCCGCTTGCGAATCGAATCCACATGCGCCGCCGCATGCCGCGCCCGGACCGGAAAGTCCTCCCAGTACGGCAGGATGTGGATGGTGACGAAATCAACGGCGGCGTAGAGCTCGCGGTGCTTCAGCCAGAATTCCCAGACATCGGCGTAAGTGACCGGCACGTTGGGAAGCTCCGCCTTCACCTGGCGGATATAGGCGATCAGGTCGGGGGCGATCATCTCCCCGCGCAGCATCACCTCGTTACCGACGACGACCGAGGAAACCACCCCCGGATACTCTTTGGCGAGTGCGATTGCGCCCGCGACCTGCTGACGATTCTTCAGCCGGTCGCTGCCGATCCACAGGCCGAGCATCATCTTCAGCCCGGCCTTCTGTGCTTCCGCCGGTGCCTGGTCGAGGCCGTTGTCCACCGAATAGGTGCGGACGCAGCCGGTGACCTTGGCGAGCTGAGCGAAATCCTCGGCGATCTGCTGGGCGCTGACATGCAGCCCCGGATCGAGCGGACTCTGCAGCCCGCGGAAGGGTGCGTAAGATACGCATTCGAGCCGCGTCGTGGCGTCGATCGGCGGACGCGCCAGATGCACCGGCTGGGCGATCCACCACCACACGCCGGCAATGATACCCAATGAAACGATGAGAAGCGCAAGAGGCGTGCGAAGCGAGGACAGGTCAGTTCTCCCGGAACGGCGTCGATAGGCTTAACCGGCGAACGGTCCCGCCTCAACGCCCGTTGCAGGCGTATCGACTTCGACCCACCGATTATTCGTGCGGAAAAGTCCAATCAATCCTGCCATGAGGTCGCATCCGTACGGGATTGCTGGACAAGTGTCTGAATTTACGTCATTTGAGTCAGCCTGCGGCGTTGCGCGTGTCGCCGCATTGGGGACCAAATTGCGCGGCATCAATCTGCGTTGCCGCCCTGGCCAACAGGGGGCAGGATATTCTCGGGAACTTCATGCGTCTTGCAGCCTCTCCTTCTTTCAGCCGCGTCTTGCATTTTACGGCCCGCGCCGCAGTGACATGCGCGACGGTTCTCCTGATCGGAACCAGCGTTGTCCATGCACAAAGCGGCGATTTGCGGACACAGGAACAACAGCAGCCGAAACAGGGCGCAGCCAATTCGACGCAGCAGGATCAGGCCAAGGACAATCAGCGCAAGATCGACGAATTCGCAGAAGCCGCGCAGGCGATCAACGGCCCCGCCGGAAACCCCGAATGCGTCTGGCTCGGCCGCCGTGTCGTCGGGCTAATGTGGCGCGACGATCTCGACACCGCGTTCCGTCACCTCGACCTGTATGATCGGTTCGGCTGCCCCGGTGGCCATGTGCAGGCCGCGTTCCGCTGCCTGACGCGCTTTGGTGCGTTCGACCCGAAGGCGCCGGAAACCCTCACCGGCCGCGTGCATGCCTGCTGGATCAATCCTGCAATCCAGCCCGCGGCGACGACTGCCACCGCGCCTGCGCCGCAGCCGGCAACCCCGCAGGCGCCAGCTCCTGCAGCACCCGCGACGCCGCCGGCCGCGACCAACAACAAGTAACAAGACGGCGCGCGCAAGCAGCAACGGCGCGCGCGCCTGAACAAGCGTTCAGAATTTTTCGCGAATTTGCTGGCCGAAAGCCTTCAAATCGACACTGCGTCATACGAGTTGTTAAATCGTGCGGCATAGATACACTCCGAGGCCGCAGCCTTAGGCGAACCGAGGGGACGGGTTCGCTCCGCAGCAGTTCTGCCCCTTTTTAGGTTTGGTGCATGCGCGCCGTCGTTCTTGTTCTTGCTTGCGTCACCGCGCTCCACGCCGGGATCTGGGCACTCCTTCGCGATCAGCAGTCCGCAGCCGACTTCCGGGGAACGCTGCCGAGCGTGTCGTATGCGCCGTTCGAAGGCACCGGCCATCCCGACGTCGACAACATTCCCACCCAGGAAAAGATTCGCGCCGACCTGCGCAAGCTCGCGCCGCTGTCGCGGGCGATTCGTCTGTACTCCTCCACCGGCGGCGTCGAACTGGTTCCGCCGATCGCCAACGAGTTCGGCCTGAAGGTTACCGTCGGCGCCTGGATCGACAAGAACATCGACCGCAACGAGCGCGAGATGCAGGCCGCCGTCGCGCTTGCCAAACGCAACAGCAACGTCAACGGCATCGTCGTCGGTAACGAAACGATCTATCGCGGCGAGCAGAAGGTCGAGGACCTGATCAAGCTGATCCAGCGGGTCAAGCGCCAGACCGATGTTCCCGTCACCACCGGCGAGATCTGGAACATCTGGATCGAGCACCCGGAACTGGCATCCGCCGTCGACTTCATCGCCGCGCACATCCTGCCGTACTGGGAAGGCTTCTCGGACAAGCAGGCCGTCGATCAGGCGATGATCATCTACGAGAAGCTGCGCGCCACCTTCCCCGGCAAGCGGATCGTCATCGCCGAGTTCGGCTGGCCGAGCTCGGGTTACAACCTGAAGGCCGCCAACCCCGGCGCCTTCGAGCAGGCGATCACGCTGCGGAACTTCGTCTCCCGCGCCGAGAAGATCGGCATGGAGTACAACATCGTCGAAGCGATCGACCAGCCGTGGAAATACTTCGAAGGCGGCGTCGGTCCGTACTGGGGCATCCTCAACGCCGACCGCGAGCCGAAGTTCTCCTGGACCGGCCCGGTGGTGAACGAATCCTACTGGAAGATGGCGATGATCGCGCTGCTCGTCGGCGTGCTGTTGTCGCTGCCGATCCTGCGCCTGAACCGGCCGACAGTAATGCAGGCGCTGGTGCTGTCGGCCGCTGCCTGCGCGGTCGGTAGCTGGGTCGCGACCATCTTCGCCTATTGGACCACCCACTACTTCCTATTCGGGTCCGGCTTTGCTCTCACCCTTGGCATCGTCCTGCTGGTCCCCCTGATCTGCATCGCTATGGCGCGAATCGAGGAGATCGCCACCATCGCCTTCGGCCGCGGTCCAGAGAGGCTGATCAGCAAGCCCTTGACGCAGCCGGCTGAGTGGAATGGCGCGTTCCCAAAGGTGTCGATCCATATCCCCGCCTACTTCGAACCGCCAGAGATGCTGAAGCAGACGCTGGATGCGGTGGCGCGGCTGAACTATCCGAACTTCGAGTGCGTGGTGATCATCAACAACACGCCCGACCCGGCCTTCTGGCAGCCGATCCAGGATCACTGCCGCGCGCTCGGCGAGCGTTTCATTTTCATCAACGCCGAGAAGGTCGAGGGCTTCAAGGCCGGCGCCCTGCGCCTTGCCATGGCCCGCACCGCCGCCGACGCCGAGGTGATCGGCATCATCGACGCCGATTATGTGGTGCAGCCGAACTGGCTGATCGACCTCGTTCCCGCCTTCGCCGATCCGCGCGTCGGCATCGTCCAGGCGCCGCAGGACCACCGCGACGGCGACCGCTCGCTGATGCACTATGTGATGAACGGCGAATACGCCGGCTTCTTCGATATCGGCATGGTCGAGCGCAACGAGCACAACGCCATCATCGTCCACGGCACCATGTGCCTGATCCGCCGCTCGGCGATGGAAGCCTCCGGCGGCTGGGCTGGCGACACCATCTGCGAGGACACCGATCTCGGCCTCGCCGTCATCGAGCGCGGCTTCTCGACCCACTACACCAACACCCGCTACGGCCACGGCCTGTTGCCGGACACCTACGAGGCATTCAAGAAGCAGCGCCATCGCTGGGCCTATGGCGGCTTCCAGATCGTCAAGAAGCACTGGCGCCGCTTCCTGCCGGGCGCCAGCCTGTTGACGCCGGCGCAGCGGCGCGAGTTCAGCCTCGGCTGGCTGAACTGGCTCGGCGCGGAAAGCCTCGGTGTGCTGGTGGCGTTGCTCAACCTGATCTGGGTGCCGATCGTCGCCTTCGCCGATATCGCCATCCCCGACAAGATCCTGACGCTGCCGATCATCGCCGCCTTCGCCGTGTCGCTGATCCACTTCCTGTCGCTCTACCGCCTGCGCGTGCCGGTCGGCATCGGCCAGATGCTAGGGGCCATGATCGCCGCCATGTCGGTGCAGTGGACGGTCTCGCGCGCCGTCGCCGACGGCCTGATCAAGGACAACCTGCCTTTTGCCCGCACCTCCAAGGGCGGCCTGTCGCGGCTGTCGATCGAATTCCAGGCGTTCTGGGAGGCGGTGATCGGCGTGCTGCTGTGGATTGGCGCGGCGGTGCTGATCGTCACCAACACCAAGGAAGTGCGCGAAATCTACGTGTTCGCCTTCGTGCTGCTGCTGCAAAGCCTGCCGTTCCTGTCGGCGGTGGCGCTCGCGCTTTTGGAGAATTCGCGCATCAACCAGTTCGCCTTCTGGCGCAACGCCCGCATCCGCTCCGCCGAATTGATCGGCATCCGCCCGGTCGGCGTCCACCGGCAGATCGCTGCTGGCGCGAGCCAGCTCCAGGCCGAGCAGCATCAGGATGCTGCGCGCTAAGGGCATCGCCGAAAGGTAGGCAGCGCGCGGCGACACACCATCCGCATGCTGAAGGGCAACGCTTCAGGCGGCTATTACAGCGCAATCGTCCTCGCGCTGTGGCTCACTGTTAAAGCATGATCCTCGGCTCGAGCCGAGGGATGAATATCTTTTGGACAGCCGCTTCGTCCCTTCGCTGACGTGGCCGTTTCCGGTCCAGACCATACTTTAACTTTAGCCGCGGTACCGGATATCCGTAGCTCGCGATATCCGTAGCTCGCGTCTCCGATTTTCGTTTTTCACCTGCGCGCCCGTGGGGGCCGCGAGCCCCGGTACCAGAGGCGGCCGGCCCGCGATGCCCGGCGCGGCAGCGGCAAAACATCCCTGATTCTTGTTTTTTCGCCCGGCGCGCCCATGCGGCGGCCGCAGAGCCCGGATGAGCAGTTCCGGCTATCTTTTTGGCCCTGGTGCGGTTTTTGCCCTGTCCCGGCTTGGGAAAGACGGGCCAGACGACTTGACCCCTGCCCGCGCGGCTCTTACACAGCGCGGCTAGTGAGCGCGTAGCTCAGCTGGTAGAGCACGTGACTTTTAATCATGGGGTCGAGGGTTCGAGTCCCTCCGCGCTCACCATGCAGCAATAAAAACCAATGCTTTAAGACCAATAATATTAGATGGACGCTCGCAACGTGCCCTTAAATTGATGTCTCCACTTCTTGCACCTGAAATATTGCGCCTCAAAGCGGCGATCGTTGACAGTTTCAACAACGAACGCTGGATGGAATTAGGTGTTCTGACCGAATGCGCGGACACTATAAACAAGCACTCTCGACTTCTTCGTAGTCTAAGTTGGGGTGATCCCGACTACCCCGGAATGTCCTCGAAGTCGTTACCGCAATAATCCATCGTAATCCGGCCAAATGCTGAAGTCATTCGTTCATACGTCGATAATGGTATCGATGACGTTCTGAATATTTCCAGCAAACCCAAACCGGGACCGAAGATTGTCTTTCAACCACAGGTCTTTGATATTCCCGATCAATCGATCGATCATCAACTTGTTGCGTGATGATGCCTTTCGACAAGACGTTCGACGACGTCTTTGCGTCGATCAGGCTAGCTGCCAACTCTGTTGGACTACGATTGCAGCGAGCAAGCGACATTTGGGAACATTCTGCGATTATTCAGGACATTTTCAGCCTCATTTATAGGTCTACCGTCGTTATCTGTGACTTTACGGGCCGAAATCCGAACGTGTTTTACGAAGCAGGTATAGCCCACACGCTCGGCAAACACCTTATTCCCATTACTCAATCACCAAATGATATTCCGTTCGATTTGCAGCAGCCTCGTTATCTGCACTATCTGAACAACATGGAAGCTGCACAACAATGTGCAGCGAGCTTGAAAAGAGGCTCCGCTTTCTAACGGATATTGGCTTGGGATAGAGCGGTGGGCCGAGATACGGCTATCGATGAGGCCAGCCTCAACTCAGCGTAAACCCATACCCTCGGCAAGTTTGGCCCTGCTGACCGGAGCCCTCCCCGATAACCTATTTTTCAGCTGGCGGCTGCTGATCGGATTCGAGAGCGGGCGTAAAATGCGTGAGCGTCGGCCTGCCCGCAGCCTCGCCGCTAAAACGCGTAGCTGATCCGCGCACCCCAATGATTGAGGCCCTGATTGCGGCCACGCGAACGCAGTGCGGTGACTTCGTTCTCACTGCAGCGCCGATCGAAGACCTGATTGCCATTGGAGATGTGATTGAAAGTCCCTATGACGGACCAGTTTTGATTGATACGATAGCCTATCGACCCGCCAGCATTGAACAGCACATAGCAGCCGAGGGCCGCTTGTCTGTCGGTGCCGGCCAGCGAGCCGTCATGGATGGCAGCGCCGAAGAATCCTTCCACGAACCAACTCTTGTAGACCGGGATCGTCCAGAGCAGGCCGCCATACGCATGATTGGTGCGGCCCGAAAGGTTGACGAAGCCGCCGGCATGAACGCGAGGCACAAGAAAAGCCCAGAAGCCGTCCACCCCGTAAAGGCGCGGCGTGACGATCTCGGCGTTGAGGCTGATCGTACCTTGTTCGGCGCTGCCCGTTCCGTGGGCGAAGGCACCGAAACGAGCCTCGAAGCGGTCATAGGGAGCTGGCGCCAGACCTGAACTGAGGCCGACAGGCGGGGTCACCGCAAGATCGGCAGCCCGCGCCGGCAGTGCTGCCGCAAGACCACCAAGCACAAGCAAAAGGACATGGATCCTGCGAAAGTCACCAAGTCTCATTGAAAATACCTACTTTTAAAGACAGCAGGCTGCTCTTAGAATTTTGCAATGTCAAGGCTGGCGGCTTGGCCGACACCTCCATCCCCATACTTTGGTTCGCGCTCCGCAAGCCAGCGTCCGGCAGCTTTGCCGGCGCCAGCGATAGCGGCCCTCAGCCTCTCAGCTCGGCGTCAGGCCCAGGCCCGCGGTCAGTTCGGCCCAGATCGGCCCCTCCTCGACGATCCATTTCTTCAGCTGCTGGCGGCTGATCGGCTTTTCCTCAGCACCGACGATCAGGAACTTCTGCCAGGTCGCTTCATCGCGGCCGGACTCCACCATCAACTGCGAGTAGAGCTCGACAATATTCTCCGGCACGCCCGCCGGCGCCATCATGCAGGTATGTCCCATCAGCGACAGACCGCGCTCGGTCGCGCCGAGTTCGAGGAACGTCGGCACGTCGGGCAGCTTCAACAGCCGATTGCGGCCCTGGATCGCGATCGCCTTGCACTTGCCCATGTCGACCACGTTCTGCGCGCCGGCGCCGCCACCGATCGCGGCATGCACCGATCCGCCGGCGACATCGGCCCACATCGGCGCGCCACCGCGGTAATGCACGGTCGAGAACGTCAGGCCGTATTGCTTCTCGATCGCCGCGACGCCGATATGCGCCAGAGACCCCGCGCCATAGGTGCCGATGTTGGTCGGGTTCTTGCGCGCGAACGCGACGAACTCGTCGATGTTGGTGATGCCGGTCGAATTATGCACCACCAGCGCGAGACCTGCGACGGGGCACGCCCCGACCGGCTGGAAGTCCTTGGCATGATCGTAAGGCAGGCTCTTGTAGAGCACCTTCTGCGTCATCAGCGCCGATGACACGAGATACATCAGCGTGTAGCCGTCCGCCGGTGCGTTCTTCAGCTCGGTTGCCGCCATGACGCCGTTGGCACCGGATTTGTTGTCGGCCACCAGCGTCTGGCCGAGCTTCTTGGTCATGTATTCGAGAAAGACGCGGCAGACCTGGTCGGTGCCGCCGCCCGCGCCATCGCCGATGACGACGCGAACCGGCTTCGCCGGCCGCCAGTCCTGCGCGATCGCAGGTGCCGCGATGAGTGAGGCAGCGGCCGCTCCCGCACCTCGAACAAGGATCTGACGACGGGTCAAGCGGCGCGGCATGGTGATCTCCCTCTGATTTTGTTTTTGTCTTAGGCACAGCGTGCGCTTATTCGGCCGCTCCGGCAAGGCCGGTGGTTTCCGCGATCGATCGCAATGCAACCGTATCGTTCAGCAACCGTTTGCTCTGGTTGCGAGATCGGACACCGGCCCCTGCGCGCCGGCCGCCTTCCCCCTCCCGTCGCGTGCAACTTCGCGCTAATGTTTCGGTCCCGAACCAGACCACCAGGGAGTCTCGCCATGAAACGTCTCGTGATCGCCGCCATGCTCAGCGCCTTCGCCGCAGCGCCAGGTTATGCCCAGAGCTGTAAGGCTGTCAGCGCCGACGGCAAGGCGCTCGCTGGTGCCGCCAAGTCGAGCTACATGAAGAAGTGCTGCGAGGATTCCGCCAAGAGCGCAGACGGCAAGGCGCTCGCCGGTGCTGCGAAGAAGAGCTACGTCACCAAATGCATGAAGGGCTGAGGCCAAACGGCCGCAGCTTTCCTGTCGCAATAGCTTTCCTGTCGCAATACAAAAATCCGGCCGCCCGAGCGGCCGGCATGGCGGCTTTGTCGCAGCGGACGCTTGCATCCTCGGTCGTGCTCTCGCCGTGTAACGAACGCATCCTGCGGATCACCAAACTCAATCCCCGCCTGGCCGGCGGCGCCATAGCGTAAAAAAACAGGCGTTAACCATCGCGATTCCAAAACCTTTAATCAATTGCCCCGAATCTCCTCGCTCTGGGGTGTCGGGAGTTTGGTCATGCGTATGGATCTCGCCGTCAAAGGCTATCTCACCGCGGTCGTCGCGGGTTACGTCATTCTTTGTTCAACGCTGATCCTGTCGATCCTGCGCTGAGCGCAGAACCAGGCGCGATTGCGCGAAAGTCGCACTACGTCACCGCGCGCGTTGCGCTTTCTGCGGGTCCTCGGCCTCATCGCGACGGATGGTGTTGCGTTCGACCTGCAGACGATGCGACCCCTTAAGCTGGCCCGCGCGCATCGCACCATAGGTTAGCGCGCCGCCGAGCACGAACGCGCCGATGAACCACAGCCAGAGCTGCGTCGCGCTGGTCTGATAGAAATCCCACATACTCGTCTCCCGTTTTCAGTCTTAACGAGGCAACACGCGGCTGCGTTCCTCAGAACATGCGCTGCCCTGCGCCATCCTGGGGTCCCGCTGGAACTGGCGGGGCAACGGATCGTTGCCGGTATGAGCCGGAGCGAGGTACCGTCATGGCTGTGGTTGAGGAGATCAAGCGGGTTGCGGAACGGGTGACCGGCCGCGGCCGTCCGTCGCCTGATCAGCGGGCGGACAGTGTGCGTGCCCGAAAAGCCCATCTGTTCCGCTTCGAGGATGACGGTATTATCCCCAATCACCCGCGCTGGCCGCTGATCCTCTATCGCGGCGCCGTGCGGTTCGATGATGGGCTCGATCCGGCGGCGGTGCTGGAAGACCTGTTCGGCGCCAATGGCTGGGGCGATAGCTGGCGCAATGGCATCTACGACTACGTGCATTATCACGCGCGGATTCACGAGGTCCTTGGTATCGCCCGCGGCCGTGCAACCGTGCAGTTCGGCGGGCTGAAAGGCCGCAAGCTCACCCTCAAGGCCGGCGACGTCGCCATCCTGCCGGCTGGCACCGGACACCATTGCCTCGATGCCAGCAAAGATTTCCTGGTTGTTGGCGCCTACCCGCCGCAAGGCACCTACGACGAATGCACGCGTAGCGAAGACCATGCCCGCGCCAGCCGCACCATTCCGCGGGTGCCTCGTCCCCGGAAGGACCCGCTCTACGGCACGCAGGGGCCGCTGCTCACGGCCTGGCGCCGTCCACGCCGCGAGGCATGATCGTCCTGTCTATCCGCGTCAGACTTTAGCTGGATACCGGCGCAGACGCTCGCCGACGATGACCATCAGCCCAGCGGCGATGATCAGCGTTGCCCCATAGACCACACCGGAGCGCGGCACGTCGCTCCAGATCAGATAGCCGAGCGCGAACGCCCAGACCAATGCGGTGTACTCGAAGGGCGCCAACACCGAGGCCGGCGCACGCTTCATTCCCTCGATCAGCAGGAACTGCGCCCCGCCGCCGATCACGCCGACACCGATCAGCATCAAAAGGTCACCGAGGTCCGGCCTGCGCCACACCAGTGCTAGCGGGATGATCGTGATCACCAGGAAGAAGCTGTTGTTCAGCGTCATCTGCACCAGGCTCTGTTCGTGCAGCGCGATCTTGCGCAAGAGCACGATCGCCAGCGCCCAGGCAAATGCAGCAAACAGCACTAGCGCCACCGGCCACGATAGGCCGAGATTGGCCGGATCGCAGGCGATGAACACGCCGGCAAAGCCGGTCAGCACGGCGATCCAGCCCACGAGCGACACCTGCTCGCCCAGCACAACGATCGCCAGCACCGTGACGATGATCGGCGCGGCAAAGTAGATCGTCGTCAGTTCGGCGAGCTGGAGCTCGCGGGCGGCGGTGTAGAAGCAGAACCACGCCGCCGCCAAAAGAAACGAGCGCAGGAACATCGGCTTGACCACCGGCGAGCGGATCGTCTTGCGGATCAGTCCGCGGCCGCCGAAAGCGAGGCAACCTGCCAGGATCGTCAGGCTACGGACGAACAGGATCTGCCAGACCGCGAACGAGGCCACGAGCCATTTCACCGCCGCGTCGTGCAGGGTGAACAGGAAATATGCCGCCGTGGTCACGGCGATCCCCGTGAAGACCAGCGCGCGCGGATCGGCCACTTGGTTGTTGTTATTGTTAGGCATATCCGATGTCGCACAGCGCAGGCCTTGCGGAGGGAATCGCCCGCGCCCTGCCCGCCGATCTATACCTGTGCTTTGCCATCACAGCCCAGCGGCAAATGCCCACGGTTTACAAAAAGCCGCATGGGTCTACAAACATCCGGACAAGACGAGTGATGCAATGCAAAACGGGCTGTATTCGATCCATGTAGATCTGCTCGATGGCCGCTCCGGCCGCGGCAGCGGTGTGCTGGTATTCCACGATGGCCAGATTCTTGGCGGCGACGCCTACCTGTTCTATACCGGCACCTACAGCCTGCATCCGGCCAACGGCACCTTTCGCGGCGAGGTGATCGTTGATCAGCACACTCCGAGTCCGGACGTCAATCCGCTGTTCGGTGGCGGTGGCGTGAGCATCGGCATCTCCGGCAGCTACACCGAGACCGCGGCGACCATGAACGGCGTTGCCCTGGTCGGCAAGCAGAGCCTGATGTTTAAGGCGACGCTGCGCCAGCTCGTTCGCGCCGAGGCGTAGTGCGCAATCTGCGGCCCTAGTGGTTCGATTTCAACATTTGCATCCCGCTGCGGCCACAATGTTTGCAAATGTTGGAATCAAAGAACCACTAACAAACATAAGAGCTTAGTGGAGCTTTGGATTTGACATTCCCATGGCGCATCCGCGGTTAGGTGGGATGCGAATGTCAAATCCGATCCACTGGATCGTCGCGTGGAGATTCTGTGCTGTCGCTTGAGGTCATCGTCCCAGTGCTGATGAGTTGCGCCCTACTCTGGTGGGTCAGCCGCGGCATGAGCTGGAGCATCCGCCTGATCGTGGTGGCGGTGACGCTTGCTGTGATCATCGTGCTCGTTGCCGTCGAGCAGGCCGGCTACTGGCCGGAGCAGTGGCGCCGCTAGATTCATCTGTTCCTACCCGTCTTCGCGGCGACGCAGGACAAAATCCGCGCGTGCGTGATCTCGGTCACGGACCTGGTTGGGCTGGCCGACCAAAACTTCCGGATATCCACCCTGATCATCGGGAGACGCATCGTGGTGCAGAGCGGAAACAGGAGCCGTGATCCACAAGCTCAATCAGGACACGCTGCATGGCGTGTCCCATTCGCCGTTGCCGCATTGACGCTGGCGATGCTGAGCGCGGGCCTGGCTATGGCCGCGAATACGCCTGGTACGCCCGCTCAACGGCGCGCCTGCACCCCCGACGTCTACCGCCTGTGCGCCGGGGAAATCCCAAGCGTGCCGAAGATCACCGCCTGCCTGCGCCGCAACAGGGCCAATCTGAGCGCGGCCTGCCGCGCGGTGTTCGAACAGTAGCCGCGCCGCTCCGTTCGTTTGGTTATGACACCGGTCATGAAGTGGCCGGTTTCCCGGTTGTCCGTTGGTCCGACCGTGCCAGGATTTCCCTGCGTCAAACACGGGAAGCCGCGGACACAAGGTCCCGCGGCTTCCCTTCGCGTAACTCTAGTAAAACAGGACGCAGCCGGCGCCGCATCAGCGATGCCGCGCCCGCCTGCGCTTGCCGTGTCGTCCACCACCAGTGTTGATCATGCTCATCATCTGCGGCAGCATCGCCATCATCCCGCTCCCGCCTAGCATGCCCATGATGTTGCCGCCACCGCCGGTGAAACCGATATCGCCGCCCATACCGTCGGTGCCGAAGCCACCATCGCCAAAACCTCCGCCAGGTCCACCACCAAGTCCGCCCAAGCCTCCACCGAACCCTCCGCCGCCTTCCATCATCTTGCTCATTATCGGGCCCGCGGTCTGCATCAGCATGGCGAAGCGCTTCTTGCCCATTTTCGCCTTCATCATCTCCAGCATCGGCGCAAACTGTGTCATCATATTCTCGCCCCCAGCACCGCCGCCGAACTGCGCCTTCGCCTGCGCAGTTGTCATTGCAAGCAACAGCACCACCGCCGCCACCTGGCCCGTTGCCTTGATCGTGCCGCTCATCGTCGTTCTCCTGTTGCTGCGTTGCTCCGCAAATCGCGGCGCATCATCGGACGCATAGCGAGAACGCTAATGGCGGCTATGTCCGGAAACTGTGCGAGAGATCACATCGCTTGTGGCTCAGGCTCGCTTGCCCTCGCAAGCTTGTCGCGGCCTGGGCCATGCGCTACCTCCGGCGGCAATCGGCGAGAGAAGGAAGGAACCATGCTGAGCGGCGAGGCTCTCAATCTGGCGTTCACCCTCCGCGACGCAGTGGGACCGCTGGTGCAGGGCGATGGCCCGGCTGCAAGCGCCGTCAAAGCCGCCTCGGGGTTAAGCGATGCCGCGTTCGACGCAGCCGTTGCCGAGCTCGAATCCGTCGGCTTCGCCCAGCGGTTCCTGGATGATCAGACCGAACCACGGTTGATCGTGCAGGCGCCGCTGCAAATCTATCTCGATGACCTGGAGAATCAGGGAAGCGACGAGCTGTAACGGGAACGCGACGGCCCCCGGTGGCCCTGCCGTAACGATGCAGCCGTAAGGTCCAGCGCGGGTGCATTGCACCAGTGATCTCGGCCGTTGCCCCTGTTTGGCCCTGCCCGGCCAAAGGCCCCGCATCACTCTCTTGATTAAACCGTTGGACTGGCTGCGGCTTTAGCCGGTCGCGGGCACGGCTGGCAGCCCGCCCCGCTTGGGTCGCCCGGCACGCGGATTCTGCGAAAATGACGCACGCGACATTTTTACTGCTGGGGGTGCTTGCAAATCCTCAGGCGAGAGATTGTAATCATTCAAAGTGGCACCTTGCGCGAATGATAACGCAATCATCCAGGGCCACAGAAGCGGATGATTGCCAAGCGGAGCAAACGCCATGCATGGCAACATCAAGCCGCTCGAGGCCGCGCGTGAGCGCGCCTATTCGATGCCCCTCGAGGACATCGACGTCGGCAATCCCGATCTGTTCGTGAATTACGAGTTCTGGCCCTATTTCGAGCGCCTGCGCAAGGAAGCGCCGGTCCACTACTGCAAGAACGGCATGTTCGGTCCGTACTGGTCGGTGACCAAGTACAACGACATCATGGAAGTGGAAACCAACCATCAGTCGTTCTCCTCGGCAGCTGATCTCGGCGGCATCACCATCCGCGACGTGCCGATGGAGTATCGGCGCGAGAGTTTCATCGCCATGGACCAGCCGCGGCATGGACCGCAGCGCAAGACCGTGGCGCCGATGTTCACGCCGACGCATCTCGACAACCTCGCCATCGCCATCCGCGAGCGCTCGGCCTCCTGCCTCGACAACCTGCCGATCGGCGAGACCTTCGACTGGGTCGATCGCGTGTCGGTTGAGTTAACGACGCAGATGCTGGCAGTGCTGTTCGATTTCCCGTGGGAGGAACGGCGTAAGCTCACCCACTGGTCGGACGTGTCGACCACCATTCCGGCTCCCGGTCAGCTGGTGGAGACCGAAGAGGAGCGGCAGAAAATCCTGCTCGAATGCGCGAGCTACTTTGGCAAGATGTGGAACGAGCGCGCCAAGCAGCCGCTGAAGAGCGATCTTCTGTCGATGATGGCCCACAACGACGCCACGCGGAACATGGATCCGAACAATTTCCTCGGCAATCTCGTGCTGCTGATCGTCGGCGGTAACGACACCACGCGCAACACACTGTCCGGCAGCATCATGGCGCTGCACGAGAATCCGGATCAGTACAAGAAGCTGCGTGAGAACCCGGCGCTGATCGAGAGCTTCGTGCCGGAGGTGATCCGCTGGCAAACGCCGCTCGCGCACATGCGCCGTACCGCCCTGCATGACGTGACGCTGGGCGGTCAGCAGATCAAGAAGGGCGACAAGGTGGTGATGTGGTACGTCTCGGGCAACCGCGACGGCGACGTGATCGAGAATCCCGACGCGTTCATCATCGACCGCAAGCGCCCGCGCACGCACCTGTCGTTCGGTTTCGGCATCCACCGCTGCGTCGGCATGCGCCTTGCGGAACTGCAGCTCAGGATCATCTGGGAGGAGATTCTCAAGCGCTTCTCGAAGATCGAAGTGGTCGGCGAGCCAGTCCGGCCGTATTCGAGCTTCGTCAAGGGTTACGATAAACTGCCGGTGCGGATCACCGCATAGGCGCAGGACGAACGATCAACGATACGATCCGGCGACCGTCGCCGGGTCGTATCGACCTCATGGCATCATGGACGCCAGAAGCCATTTGCCGGACACCAGTTTCGACACCAATAGCTTCGACACGGACACAGGAAACGACGCCATGCACGGGACTCTCGCAGCAGCAGTCAAACAAGCCGCGGCCGAGGAAGCGCGCCAGCGCGCTTATGCGCTGCCGCTGGACAAGATCGACGTCAGCGATCCGGAACTTTATCGCACCGACACGCACTGGCCGTACTTCGAGCGCCTGCGCAAGGAAGCGCCGATCCACTACTGCGCCGAGACCCGCGTCGGTGCCTACTGGTCGGTGACCAAGTACAACGACATCATGAGCGTCGACACCAACCACAGTGTCTTCTCCTCGGACATTCATCTCGGCGGCATCGGCATCCAGGACGTCAAGGTCGACTATCGCAAGGAAAGCTTCATTGCGATGGACAACCCCCGTCATGCCGATCAGCGCAAGACGGTGCAGCCGCTGTTCCTGCCGGAAAATCTCGACCAGCTCGCTCAGATCATTCGCACCCGCGCCTGCATGATCCTGGACGACCTGCCGCGCAACGAGACCTTCAACTGGGTCGACCGCGTATCGGTGGAGTTGACCACGCAGATGCTGGCGACGATCTTCGACTTCCCATTCGAGGAGCGCCGCAAGCTCACCCGCTGGTCGAATGTCGCCACCGCAGCACCTGGAAACCGCGAGATCATCGCCTCCGAGAAGGCTCGCGAAGCGGAGCTGCAGGAATGCCTCGCCTACTTCATGGAGCTCTGGAAGGAGCGCGCCAAGCAGCCGCAAAAGATCGACCTGCTGTCGATGATGGCCCACAGCGGAGCCACCAAGGATATGACGCCGGACAACCTGCTCGGCAATCTGATCCTGCTGATCGTCGGCGGCAACGACACCACGCGCAACTCGCTCTCCGGCAGCGTCTATGCGCTGAGCCAGTTCCCAGATCAGGACAAGAAGCTGCGCGAAAATCCGGCCCTGATCGACAGCTTCGTACCGGAGGTGATCCGCTGGCAGACCCCGCTTACCCATATGCGCCGGACGGCCCTGATGGATACCGAGCTCGGCGGCAAGACCATCAAGAAGGGCGAGAAAGTAGTGATGTGGTACGTCTCGGGCAACCGCGACGACGAGGTGATCGATCGCCCGAACGAGTTCATCATCGACCGCGCCCGTCCACGCAATCACCTGTCGTTCGGCTTCGGCGTCCACCGTTGCCTCGGTCTGCGATTGGCCGAGCTGCAGCTGCGCATCACCTGGGAGGAAATCCTGAAGCGCTTCCCCACCATCGAGGTGGTCGAGGAGCCGAAGCGGACCTACTCCAACTTCGTCAAAGGCTACGAGATCCTGCAGGTGCGTATTCCGGCATAACGCACCATCGCACGCATCGTATTCTTACAGCAGAAGGAAGGCTCGGCTGTCGCCGGGCCTTTTTCATGTTAGGCGTCGGCTGGTTGTCGTCGCTGGCGTGAGCGATCGCCGTCTGCTCATGCTGCTCACGGCATGGCTCTCGTTCCGTTTGACGACATGCCATGCGCCCGGGCGCGGGGCTTACGCCAAGCCGGCAATCCTCACCGCGCAGGCGATGAATTAGGTTGGCGGCGTCCGTACCAAAGCGGACGGAAACGCCGGAAGCCATGCAAAGAGAACAGCTCATCGCCGTTATCGTTGCGGTCGCGCTGTTCATGGAACAGATCGACTCGACGATCATCGCCACCGCCCTGCCCGCGATCGCGGCGGACCTCAACACCACGCCGCTGAAGTTGAACGTGGCGGTGACCGCCTATCTCTTGGCGCTGGCAATCTTCATCCCGGTCTCCGGCTGGTTTGCCGACCGCTTCGGCGCGCGCAACGTCTTCCGCGCCGCCATCATTGTATTCATGACTGGCTCGATCTGCTGCGCGCTGTCGAACTCGCTGCCGGCGTTCGTCGCCGCCCGCGTGCTGCAGGGCATGGGCGGCGCGATGATGACGCCGGTGGCGCGATTGATCATCCTACGCTCTGTGGACAAGAGCCGGCTGCTGAACGCCATGAGCTTCATGTCGATACCGGGCCTGGCCGGACCGCTGTTCGGCCCACCCCTCGGCGGCCTGATCGTCACGGTCGCGACCTGGCACTGGATATTCTTGGTCAACATCCCGATCGGCCTGCTCGGCATCGTCATGGTCACGAAGTACATCCCCGATATCAAAGTCGAGCGCGCCGAGCGCTTCGACATTGTCGGCATGCTCCTGATCGGTCTTGGCCTCGGCGGCCTCGCCTTCGGCCTGTCCTTGACCCGTAACGCCTCGGTGCCGCTGTTCGTCGATCTCGGGCTCGCCGTGTTCGGCGCCGTGATGATCGCGTTGTATGTGCTGCGGCTGCGACGGATTGACAATCCGGTGCTCGATCTCGGCCTATTAAAGCTGCGCTCGGTCGAGATCAGCGTGTTCGGCGGTTTCCTGTTCCGCACGAGCCTTGGCGCAATGCCGTTCCTGCTGCCGCTGCTATTCCAGCTCGGCTTCGGCATGTCACCGCTACAATCCGGCTTCCTGGTGATCTCGACCTCGATCGGCGTACTTTTGGTAAAGCCGTTCGCGCCGACGCTGCTGCGCGCCTTCGGCTTCCGCAACCTGTTCCTGATCAACGGACCGCTGGTGTCGCTGACCTTCGCCGCCTTCGCCCTGTTCTCGAAGGAGACGGCGCTATGGTTGATGGTACCGCTGTTGATCTTCAACGGCTTCATCCGCTCGCTGCAGTTCACCACCTTCAGCGCCATCACCTTCGCCGACGTGAGCGCTGCGAAGATGTCGCACGCGACCTCGCTGTTGGCGGTGTCGTCGCAGCTTGCGATCTCGACCGGCGTCGCCATCGGTGCGCTGGCGGTCGAACTGGCGATGCAGTGGCACGGACATACGTCACCGACGGCGGCCGACTTCCCTTACGCCTTCATCACCATCGCACTCGTCACTGCCTCGTCGTTCTTCGTCTGCCTGCGGCTGCCCGCCGATGCCGGCAGCGAGATCGCCAACCGCCCACCCAGACCGCAACCCGCTCCAGCTGCGACTGAAGAGACGCTGCGCCGCAAAGCAAGCTGAGCATTTGCTCGCGCAGCGACGCAGGATGGTGCATCAGCCAAGTCCGGACAAAACGATTTATCTTTGCCTCGAATTGGCAGCGCACCAGAAAGACAGGGACAACCTCAAAACCGGAACCCGCTTTCACGGTGCCATGGTACGGCAGTAACCCTTCGGCAGACCAACGTGCGACCAAGGATGCACCGTGTCGATCGAAGCATTTCTCAAGCAGCGGGCCGTCACTATCGCCGTGGGCGGGAGCTATACCCTGCCGAACTGGTACGATCCGCAAGGCAAGCCGCGCACGTTCGCCTGCCGGGCGACCCGCGTTTCGCCATTCCAGATGATGGTGGAGGTGCCGGTGGTCGGAAAGCTGGGGGATCGCCTCTCGTCATATTTCCGCGATTTCGGCAATCTCACCGGCTGCATCACCGACACCGCTGCGGGCAAATTCCTGCTCGAACTGGAGATGACGCGGGCGATGCGCGAGAAGCTCGCGAGCAAATTGACCTGGCTCGAGAAGAAGCAGAAGGACCCGAGCGTTCGCGACGTCAGGGGCGATCCGCGCATCATGCCGGAAAATCCGCATTCGATGCTGACGCTGGCTGACGGCAGCATTCAAAGCTGTTTCGTCATCGACATGTCGATGTCCGGAGTGGCGGTCTCGGCGAAGGTCCAGCCGCAGGTGGGAACGCCGCTGGCGATCGGCTGCTGTGTCGGCCGCGTCGTCAGGCTGCTGCCGGACGGATTCGCGGTCAAATTCGTCGAACCGCAGAACCGGACCCATCTTGAGCGGCTCGTCATCCGCTCCGCGCCGCCGCCCGCCGCGGGCAATCCCAAGCCCGCCGCAGGCGATATCAAGCCCGCCGCGGACGATACCAACAAGGCACCGCGCGACCGCGCGCGAGAGATCGTACTGCTTCCCGTGTGACGCGCTTGGCTGAGGCGATATGCGGCCACATCTGGCGGGCCGCATCGTATCTCCCAGGCGTCTAAATCCCCTCGAACAGCGCGGTCGAGAGATAGCGCTCGGCGAACGACGGCACGATCGCGACGATGGTCTTGCCCGCATTCTCAGGCCGCTTGGCGATCTCGATCGCCACCGCGATCGCAGCCCCCGAGGAGATACCGCCTGGAATGCCTTCCAGCCGCGCCAGTGCCCGCGAAGTTTCGATTGCAGTAGCGCCGTTGACGCGCATGATGTCGTCGATCACCGAACGGTCGAGGATCTCCGGCACGAAGCCCGCGCCGATGCCCTGGATCTTGTGCGGCGTATGCTGACCACCACCCAGCACCGGACTCTCCTCCGGCTCAACCGCGATCACCTTCAGCGACGGATTGCGCGGCTTCAGCACCTGGCCGACACCGGTGATGGTGCCGCCAGTGCCGACACCGGCAACGAAGAAGTCGATGTTGCCCTTGGTGTCGTTCCAGATTTCCTCCGCGGTGGTGCGGCGATGGACTTCCGGATTGGCAAGGTTCTTGAACTGCTGCGGGATCACCGAGTTCGGCGTGGTGCGGTTCAACTCCTCGGCGGTGGCGATGGCCCCCTTCATGCCTTGCGCGGCGGGCGTCAGCACCAGCTCGGCGCCGAGATAGGCGAGCATCTTGCGCCGCTCGATCGACATCGATTCCGGCATCACCAGCTTCAGCCGATAGCCCTTCGCCGCCGCCACGAAGGCAAGCGCGATGCCGGTGTTGCCGGAAGTCGGTTCGATCAGCACCGTATCGGGATTGATGATGCCCGCCTTCTCCATCGCCGCGATCATCGCCGAGCCGATGCGATCTTTCACACTGGCCGCCGGATTGAAGTATTCGAGCTTGGCCAGCACCGTGGCCTTGGCGCCATGCTGCTGCGGCAGCTTGTTGAGCCGCACCAGCGGCGTATCGCCGATTGCGTCAGCGATGCTGTCGTAGATACGTCCGCGCCCCGGTGTAGCGGCGGTATCGGCAGGCTTGGCTTGGACGGCTGGCGACGACATGGGACATGCTCCGGCTATTCGGCATTGTTTGGTTCAGCTGCTCGCGACCATAGCGCAGATGTCACTCGCGGTGCAGCAAGGCCGACGCAGAAAGTTTCGGCAAAAATTGGATCAATTGCAGCAAAGCGTTCTAAGCTGCTCTTCACTCCGATCCTGAACACATGCGTCCGGCGAAGGATGCTTGCTTGCAGCGCACAATCGCAGTTGCGCCTGCGCTGCAATCACAAACGTTCACCGCAACGTGAATCGCGCCGCGTCGCGAAAACCGAAAATCGTGAAATCAACGTATTTGTGTCGCGACATCGTCAAGCTAATTGTTGATACAGTGGCTGCGAGAGCACACAAGGCTCGAGAGCACACAAGGCTCAAGCATTCACAGGCAAAATCCAGAGGAGGTCACGATGCCAGCGATTGCTGAAGCTCTATCGTCCGACATCCCTCGTCCGGCTCCGCGCGCAAGCGATCGGCCGGTCTGCCCGATCTGCGCCGACTCGCTGATCGCTGCCGAAGGATCTGCATTCTCTGCCGAGGGTGAGCTGAGCTATCTCTGGAGCTGTGAGACCTGCGGCTACGGCTTCGTCACCCGGCATGCCGTCAAGCAGGCGTTCATCTGCAATTAAACCGCCTGCAACTGAACGGGCCTGTCTGTGATGGAACGTCTGCAGATTGTCTGCACCTGACGGTCTCCGCTCCCAACAACAAGCTTGCAACGCCATACGATATGATGGCGCGCGATGCTCTCACCGTGCGCCAAATGCGAAAGATCTGTCAGCGCGGCGCGATGTCGCCCTGCTCCCAGCCTGCGCGCGTTGCCGCCGCGAAGTCATCGAATCGACCTGCGGCAATCGCATCGCGCAGGCCCGCCATCAACTGTTGGTAATAGGCGATGTTGATCTCGGACAGCAGCATCGCGCCGAGCGCCTCGTTGGCCTTGACGAGATGATGCAGATAGGCGCGCGAATAGGTACGCGCCGCGGGCCACGGGCTCTCCTCATCCAGCGGCCGCGGATCGTCCGCATGGCGCGCGTTGCGCAAGTTGACCGAGCCGCGCCGCGTGAACGCCAGCCCGTGGCGGCCGTTGCGCGTCGGCATCACGCAGTCGAACATGTCGATGCCGCGTCGCACCGCTTCCAGAATATCCTCCGGCGTACCGACCCCCATCAAGTAGCGTGGGCGATCGGCCGGCAACAGCGGCGCCGTCTCCTCGATCATCGCCAGCATCACCGCCTGCGGCTCGCCGACCGCGAGCCCGCCGATGGCGTAGCCGTGGAAACCGATGCCGGTCAGTGCCTGTGCGCTCTGCTGCCGCAGCATCGGCACGTCACCACCCTGTACGATGCCGAACAGCATGTGGCCTGGCGGCGCATCCTCGAACGCACGTTTGCAGCGCTCGGCCCAGCGTAGCGAGAGCTGCATCGCCCGCTCGATCTCATCGCGGCTGGCCGGCAGCCGCACGCACTCGTCGAGCTGCATGACGATGTCAGCGCCGAGCAGCCGCTGCACCTCGATCGCCCGCTCCGGCGACAGCACCACGGTCGCGCCGTCGATGTGCGAGCGGAATGTCACCGCCTTCTCGGTTACCTTGCGCAGTTGCGCCAGTGACATCACCTGGAAGCCGCCGGAGTCCGTCAGCATCGGTCCGTTCCAGCCGGTGAAGGTTTGTAAGCCGCCCAGCGCCGCGATCCGCTCGGCGGTGGGGCGCAGCATCAGATGATAGGTGTTGCCGAGCACGATGTCGGCACCGGCCTCGCGCACGTCGCGCCAGTGCAGGCTCTTCATCGCTCCCGCGGTGCCGACCGGCATGAAGGCGGGCGTGCGCACCACGCCGTGCGGCGTCGTCAGCCGTCCGGTGCGGGCCTGGCCGTTGCTGGCCAACAGTTCGAAATGATTGGGTACAGTCATTCGTAAGGCTTGTCGTCTGTTTTAGACATGATCCGAGAACCGATCTTCACTATCGGGATCATGCCTCAGCCCGAAACAACAGGCTGGCATCGCCGTAAGAATAGAACCGGTAGCCGCTCGCGATCGCATGCGCGTAGGCGGCCTGCATGGTCTCGAGCCCGCTGAACGCCGATACCAGCATGAACAAGGTTGAGCGCGGCAGGTGGAAGTTGGTCATCATCAGATCGACGGCGCGGAAACGATATCCCGGCGTAATGAAGATCGCGGTCTCGCCGCTGAAGGGATGGATCGTGCCGTCCTCGTCCGCAGCACTTTCGAGCAGCCGCAGCGAGGTCGAGCCGACCGCGACGATGCGGCCGCCGTTGCGCTTCGCCGCGTTCAGCGCCTCAGCCGTCTCCATTGAGACGGTGCCCCACTCCGCATGCATGGTGTGGCCGGCGGTATCGTCGGCCTTCACCGGCAGGAACGTCCCCGCTCCCACATGCAGGGTGACGCGGCGGATCGCGACGCCCTTGGCGGTCAACGCCGCTTCTAGCTCCGGCGTGAAGTGCAGTCCGGCGGTCGGGGCTGCCACCGCGCCTTCCTCGCGCGCGAACATGGTCTGGTAGTCGGTGGCGTCCTGGTCGTCCGCCTCACGCTTGGAGGCGATGTAGGGCGGCAGCGGCGGCGCGCCCATCTCGGCGATCGCCTGATCCAGCACCGGCCCATGGAACGTGAAGGCCAGCGTCACCTCGCCCGCCTCGCCCTTCGCCTCCACCGTGGCGTCGAGCTGGCCGAGGAAGCAGACCCGGCCTTCGGAACCGAAGCGAACCACATCGCCGACGGCTAGCCGCTTGGCGGGCTTGGCGAACGCCTGCCAGCGCGAGCCGTCGATGCGCTTGATCAGTGTTGCCTCGATCCGCGGCTCAGGCTCGCGGCCGATGCGGCGGCCGGACAGCTGCGCGGCGATGACCTTGGTGTCGTTGACGACGAGCTGATCGCCCGCGCGCAGGTAATCCGGCAGATCGCGGACGCTGCGATCGGCCAACCCCTCACCCGGCTTGACCACGAGCAGCCGTGCCGCATCGCGCGGGCTCGCCGGCCGCAACGCGATCCGGTCAGGCGGAAGCTCGAAATCGAACAGGTCGGTACGCATGGGCCTGTTTCCGCAGGGAGGATATCGCGTTAGCGCGATACCCTCATCCTGAGGAGGCCGCAATGCAGCCGTCTCGAAGGATGAGGCCTGCAATCGAGCCTCATCGTTCGCTACGCCTGCCTTGCAGGCTCCTCACCATGAGGAGCGTGGCACGGTCGATATCAGCTATCGAGCGCCATGTGCGCCTTGACGATCTTGTCCGGGTTCTGCACCGGCTCGCCGCGCTTGATCTTGTCGACGTTCTCCATGCCCTCGGTCACCTTACCCCAGACCGTGTACTGGCGGTCGAGGAAGCGGGCGTCGTCGAAGCAGATGAAGAACTGGCTGTCGCCGGAGTTCGGGTCGGCAGCGCGGGCCATCGACACGGTGCCGCGCACATGCGGCTCGGCATTGAACTCGGCCTTGATCTTGTTGCCCGAGCCGCCGGTGCCGGTGCCGTGCGGACAGCCGGTCTGCGCCATGAAGCCGTCGATCACCCGGTGGAAGACGATACCGTCATAGAAGCCCTTCTTCACCAGCGCCTTGATCTGCGCGACGTGCAGCGGGGCGAGGTCGGGACGCATCTCGATCGTGACGTTGCCCTGCGTGGTCTCAAGGATCAGCGTGTTTTCGGTTGCCATTATGTGTTTCCTTGTCAGCGGGATGGGAAGCTAACGCACAAGCGATGCTTCGGGTCTCAGTTCTCGATGGTGGCCTTGCGCACGAAGTCCATGCGCGCGAAGTCCTTCGCCAGATAGGCATTGCCTTCCTGCTGCAGCCGGCCCTGGTCGGGACCACGGCCGCGCGGCGCACCCTCGCCGTATTCGGCGTTCAGCGCATCGACCACGTTCATGCCGGAGATCACCTGGCCGAATGGAGCG
Organism: Afipia sp. P52-10; assembly: GCF_000516555.1. Taxonomy (NCBI): domain Bacteria; kingdom Pseudomonadati; phylum Pseudomonadota; class Alphaproteobacteria; order Hyphomicrobiales; family Nitrobacteraceae; genus Afipia; species Afipia sp. P52-10. The sequence goes on from NZ_AZSJ01000007.1 coordinate 643,349, forward strand.
AAGCCCTGGCTGTCCAGGAAGGTGTTGTTGCCGAAATTGATGAACACCTGGGTCGTGCGGGTGTTCGGGCCGGCGGTGGCGAAGGTGATGTAGCCGCGCTTGTTGCTCTGGCGGACCGGATCGTCGGGGATGCGCGCTTCGCGCCATGGCGCCGACAGCTTCGGATCGCCGGAGATCCCGAACTGCACCATGAAGCCGGTGACGACGCGGAAGAAGCGGACGTTATCGTAGAAGCCGTTCTTGACCAGATTATAGAACCGGTCGGCCCCATTCGGCGCCCAGTCGCGGTTCACCTGGATGACGAACGGACCCTTGCTGGTGTCAAACTTCACCTTGTAGGCGGCTGGTGCCTTTTCGGTCAGCGCGGCCGGGTTGGCGAGGCTGGCGCTCTGGCTGAAGGCCGGCGCCGCGATGATCGACACGGCGACAGCGACGGCCGCGCCGAGCAGCGACTTGCGAAGGGTCATGGACATTCCTTGCGTTCGTTCGAAGTGAAACGGATCAGATGGGGTGTCCCGCCCGGAAAGAAAGACGGGAGATGGCCGAAAATGCAGGACAGCCTAAGCGTTAGAGCTAACCCTTGAGCTTTTCCTTGAGGCTTTTGGCCACCGATGGCGGCACGAACGCCTCGACGTTCCCGCCCATGCCTGCGATCTGCCTGATCAGTGTGGCGGTGATCGGGCGCACGGCGACGGAAGCCGGCGTGAACACGGTATGGATGTCGGGCGCCATCTGCTCATTCATGCCGGCGATCTGCATCTCATAATCGAGGTCAGTGCCATCACGCAGGCCTCGGATCATGATGGTGGCGCCGACGGCCTGGGCGGCGGTCACGGTCAGGTTGTCGTAGGTCGAGCAATCGAAGCCGCAGCCCGCCGCCTTGGCGATCGGTTCGCACACCTCGCGCACCATGGCGAGGCGCTCTTCGGTGGTGAACAGCGGCTTCTTGCCGGGATGGATGCCGATCGAGACGATCAGCTTGTCGCAAAGATGGACCGCATGGCGCACGACGTCGAGGTGGCCGTTGGTGACCGGATCGAACGAGCCGGGATAGATGGCGATACGGGGCATGGACGGCGATCAATCCGTTGGCGTGAAGGGGATTCTCAGCAGCGGGACGTCCGGTCTAACCCGCCAGCCGGAGGCTCGCAAGCGCAGCCGGTTCCGCCGCAAGTGCATCCCCGCGGGAGCGTTTCCTTGCAGACCGAAGCCGCCGGAAGATCCGGCGCGCAACCGCTCCGGGGCAACAGTTTGTTGAAATCATTACCCTTTTCACCTCGTGTTTCATCCTCCTGCAGCGACGAAACACTTTGCCGGTGCGACGAAACCGTTTTCCGCCTGCGACGCAGACATCCTGAAACCGGGTGCGGTTACACCTGTCTCCAACAACGGCGCAAACAGACGGGCCAACGAGCCCAGACGTCACAGGGGACCACCATGATCAAGGCTCTTTCCGCGATTGCCATTGCGGCCTTCATCGCAGCCGCCCTCACCGTTCTTCCCGGATTTGCCCCGCAGGTCGAAGCCGGCGTCAGCACGCCCGCCCTGCCGAAGGCCGATCGCCTCGACTATCGCCCGGTCGGCAAGGATTGTTCGCAGCAGGCGTGGCCCAATTTCGAACCGTCCTGCCTGCGCAGTGCTGGCACGAAGATCGCACCTGAAACCGTACGCATTGTGCCGGTCGTGCAGCGCTGACCGCAGCGCTTATTCTTTCTCCATTCCTCCCAGACTTGGCGGCCGTCTCGGCCGCCATTTTTTTGGCTGGCATGGCGTACATGGTTGGCGGAACGACGGACAACGCCGATGCATTCTCTGTGTCGGATGTCCTAATTTGGTTTGAAGCGCGAGGAAGAGGATAAGCAATGGCCCCTGCCAAGACCACGATTGCCAAGAACACGATCTGCCTGTGGTACGACAAGGATGCCGAGGCGGCAGCCCACTTCTACGCCGGGATATTTCCGAACAGTTCCGTCGGAGCAGTCAATCGCGCGCCCGGCGATTACCCATCGGGCAAGGCGGGCGACGTCATCACCGTCGAATTCACGGTCGCCGGCATACCTTGTATCGGTCTCAATGGCGGGCCGACCTTCAAGCATAACGAGGCGTTCTCATTCCAGATTTCCACGGAGGACCAGGAGGAGACCGACCGCTACTGGAACGCCATCGTCGGCAATGGCGGCCAGGAGAGCGCGTGCGGCTGGTGCAAGGACAAATGGGGCATCTCCTGGCAGATCACGCCGCGTGTGCTGATCGAGGCACTGGCGGTCGGTGGCGACGAAGCCAAGCGCGCGTTCGCGGCGATGATGGAGATGAAGAAGATCGACGTCGCCAAGATCGAGGCCGCCCGGCGCGGCTGAGACTCCGAAACAAGACAAGACGCGAGAGATGCCGGTTCTGATTCCGTCAGAACCGGACATGCTCTGACAAGTCGCGGCGCGTGCCTCAAGTGACGCACGCCGCAATTGGCTTTAGCCGCCGTTGCCGTTCTCGCCTTCTTCGCCGATGTGCTCGACCGAGACGACGCGCTCGCCTTCGGCCGTGTCGAACACGATCACGCCCTGGGTCGAGCGTCCGGCGATGCGGATGCCATCCACCGGGCAACGGATCAGTTGTCCCGCGTCCGTCACCAGCATGATCTGGTCGCTCTCCTCCACCGGGAACGAGGCCACCAGCTTACCGTTACGGCCGTTCACCGACATCGCGACGATGCCTTTGCCGCCGCGGCCGGTGGTGCGGTACTCGAACGACGAGGTGCGCTTGCCGTAGCCGTTTTCGGAGATGGTCAGCACAAACTGCTCCACCGCCGACATCTCCACGTAGCGCTGCTCGCCGAGTTCGATCGCGCCGTTGGCCTCTTCCGGCTCGGCGCCCGCCTCCTCCTCGGAGCCGCGGCGCACCGCATTGGCGCGGCGCAGGTAGGCTGCGCGTTCTTCGGCGGTCACTTCGCTATGGTGCAGGATCGACAGCGAGATCACCTTGTCGCCGTCGGCGAGCGCGATGCCGCGCACGCCCATCGACGTGCGCCCTGAGAACACGCGTACGTCCGTCACCGGGAAGCGGATGCACTGGCCACCAGCGGCGGTCAGCAGCACATCGTCATGTTCAGTGCAGATCTGTACATCGACGATCGCCTCGCCCTCGCCGAGCTTCATGGCGATGATGCCGGAGCGGCGCACGTCGGCGAAATCGGACAGCTTGTTGCGGCGGACAGTGCCGCCGGTGGTGGCGAACATCACGTCGAGATCGCCCCAGGTGCTCTCGTCCTCCGGCAGCGGCATGATGGTGGTGATGCGCTCGCCCTGCTCCAGCGGCAGGATGTTGATCATCGCCTTGCCGCGCGCGTTGGCGGCCCCCATCGGCAATCGCCAGACCTTTTCCTTGTAGACCTGGCCGCGCGAGGAGAAGAACAGCACCGGCGTATGCGTGGAGGCGATAAACAGGCGGCTGACGAAATCCTCCTCGCGGGTCTGCATGCCGGAGCGGCCCTTGCCGCCGCGCTTCTGCGCCCGATAGGTGGAGAGCGGCACGCGCTTGACGTAGCCCGCATGCGAGACGGTGACGACCATGTCCTCGCGCTGGATCAGGTCTTCGTCCTCGACCTCGCCCTCCTGCTCGACGATCTGCGTCTTGCGTGGGGTGGCGAACTCCGCCTTCACCGCCTTCAATTCGTCCTTGACGATGCCCTGCACCCGCGCCCGCGAACGCAGGATGTCGAGATAATCGGCGATCTCGGTGGCGAGCTTGTCGAGTTCGTCGGAGATCTCGTCGCGACCCAATGCTGTGAGCCGCTGCAAGCGCAGGTCGAGGATCGCCTTGGCCTGCTCGAACGACAGCCGCGCCGTGCCGTCGGCGGCGAGTTTGTGGCGCGGATCGTCGATCAGCGTGATCATGGTGGCGACGTCCTGCGCCGGCCAGTCGCGCGCCATCAGCGTTTCGCGCGCGGTGTTCGGGTCCGGCGAGGTGCGGATGACGCGGATCACCTCGTCGATGTTGGCGACCGCAATGGCGAGACCCACCAGGATGTGCGCACGATCGCGCGCCTTGGCGAGCAGGAACTTGGTCCGCCGCGTCACCACCTGTTCGCGGAAGGCGATGAAGATGCTCAGCAGGTCCTTCAGGTTCATCACCTGCGGCCGGCCCGCGTCCAGCGCCACCATGTTGGCGCCGAAGCTCGTCTGCAACGGCGTGAAGCGGTAGAGCTGGTTGACCACCACGTCGGCCACCGCGTCGCGCTTCAACTCGACCACCACGCGATAACCATCGCGGTCGGACTCGTCGCGCAGGTCGGCAATACCCTCGATCTTTTTCTCGCGCACCAGTTCGGCGATGCGCTCGACCATCGAGGCCTTGTTCACCTGATAGGGAATTTCCGAGACGATGATCGCTTGGCGATCCTTGCGAACTTCCTCGATCTCGATCTTGCCGCGCATGACGATCGAGCCGCGGCCGAGGTGATAGGCCGAACGGATGCCCTGGCGGCCGAGAATGACGCCTCCGGTTGGGAAATCCGGTCCGGGAATGATCTGCATCAGATCATCGATGCCGAGCGCCGGATTGTCGATCAGCGCGATGCAGGCGTCGATGGTCTCGCCGAGATTGTGCGGCGGAATGTTGGTGGCCATGCCGACGGCGATGCCGCCGGCACCGTTGACCAGGAGGTTCGGAAACTTCGCCGGCAGCACGCTCGGCTCGCGCTCGGAGCCGTCGTAGTTCGGCTGGAAATCGACCGTGTCCTTGTCGATGTCGTCAAGCAGCGTCTGCGCCACCTTGGTCAGACGCGATTCCGTGTAACGCATCGCCGCCGGCGGGTCGCCGTCCACCGAACCGAAGTTGCCCTGCCCGTCGATCAGCGGCACCCGCATCGAGAAGTCTTGCGCCATGCGCACCAGCGCGTCGTACACTGACTGGTCGCCGTGCGGATGATACTTACCGATCACGTCGCCCACGGTGCGCGCCGACTTGCGGTACGGCTTGTTCCACTCGAAGCCATTCTCCTGCATGGCGAACAGGATGCGCCGGTGCACGGGCTTCAGGCCGTCGCGCGCATCGGGCAGCGCACGCGAGACGATCACGCTCATGGCGTAATCGAGGTACGAGCGCTTCATCTCGTCGAGGATGGAAACGGGACGAATGTCGGAGGGCGCGGACGGCTCCCCCGGCTTCATGTCATCGGTATCGGACAAGTTAGAATCCAGGCTGGTTTAGCTAGGAATCATATAGCCCATCGATGCTGTAAAACCAAATCCCACGGGCCCAAAACGAGCCTTTTTCCGGTTGTTTTTCCAATCACTTAGAAGGACAGCATGCGGGCTTCGGCTCAGTTCCCGAAGGCCACCGCATGCATGATGCGACCTGGGACAAAGGTAAACAGGCCAGCGACCACGAGTCCGCCCGCGAACATGCCGATCACCGTCATCGCATGTCCCCGCACCCGCCCCTTGCGCGCGTAATAGATTGCCAGCGGAACCATCAGCAGCACCCAGATCGACAGCAGGTGGATCGGGCTCCAGGGCCCCAGCAGGCGGATCTCGCTGATCCAGAACGAACTGACCGCCACGATCAGCATCAGCGCCATCCAGAGGAAGCCCAGCGTCCGGTGCGGCAGGGTCCCCTTCGGGCCGACGAACTGCACCAGCCCGATCACGAAAGCCGCCATCGCCGCGAAGGCATGGAGCTGGATCGGCAGCGCGGCATTCAGCAGTGGCGCGAGGCTCATGGCGTCTCTTTTTTCCGGCAGCGGTTGGGCATCGGCGGGCCGCGCATCCGCCGCCTGCGGTCATCAATCCGGCAAATCTTTTCGTTGTCAAGATTAGATCGAGGGCAGCACCAACAATCACCGACGCGATGGCGTTCGAGGCCTTGTGGCTGGTGCCTCGATTGTGATTAGCCGCCCGGCGGGCCATCGCCGTATCACGGGCACCGATCCACCCTTTCCGCTTCGTCCGCAGAGGACCGGACGCCGGCCAATGCGCGCATGAAAGCTTCGTCGAGGACTCTCCGCCATGCATACCCATTCGATTGCGCCCTGGCAGCACCACCACACCTTCCTCGGCGAGCGGCACACGCGCAACGAGACCCGCACCTGGATCGTCGTCTCGATCACGGTGGCGATGATGATCGCCGAGATCGTCGGCGGCAGCCTGTCAGGTTCGATGGCGCTGGTCGCCGACGGCTGGCACATGGCGACCCACGCGGCGGCGCTGGCGATCGCCGGCTTCGCCTATCGCTTCGCGCGGCGGCACGCGCACGATGCGCGCTTCTCGTTCGGCACCGGCAAGATGGGCGAACTCGCCGGCTTCACCAGCGCGGTGGTGCTGGCGGTAATCGCCGTGTTCATCGGCATCGAGTCGATCGGCCGGCTGGTCGCGCCGGTGGCGATCCGCTTCGACGAGGCGATCGCGATCGCCTCGCTCGGGCTCGGCGTCAACCTGCTGTGCGCGTGGCTGCTGCGGGACGACGACCACCACGGCGATCATCACCATCATGGCCATCATCATACAAGCCATGAACACGCCCAGCCGCACGATCACAGCCATCATCACGGCCACGATCACCACGCCGCGCACCCGCACGGCCACGCGCCAGCGCCCATCCAGCACGACCACAACCTGCGCGCCGCCTACGTGCATGTGCTGGCGGATGCGCTGACCTCGATCCTGGCGATCGTCGCGCTGCTGACGGCCCGCTTCTATGGCTGGCTGTGGATGGATGCGGCCGTCGGCCTGGTCGGCGCGTGCGTGATCGCGGCGTGGGCGCTGAGCCTCGTGCGCGCGTCGGGCGCGGTGCTGCTGGATATGGTGCCGGACCGCGCCCTGCACGCGGAGATCCGCAAGCGGCTCGAGATCGGCGGCGATCGGGTCAGCGACCTGCACCTCTGGCGCGTCGGTCCCGGACACACCGCCATGATCGCCGCGCTCGTCTCCGACGATCCGCAAGAGCCCGCTCTTTACAAGACTCGGCTGCAGGGTGTGCGCGGACTCTCCCACATCACCATCGAGGTTACCGCCTGCAGCGATCACCATCCGCTGTCCGCCGCGGCCTGAGCAGCACGCGCGGCATCGATCAAATTCGACAACTACCAAATCCTATAGCCGCCAAGGCGGCGTCTGGATCGCCGGCGCGATCGCCATCAACGCGGCGACACCATCCGCATCGCGCGCGGCTGTGTCCGCGGCCTGCGCGAGATCATCGACCGCCGCAAGCGCCGCCGCATCGAGCGTCTTGCTCGCCTCGGTCGCGCAGCGCCAGCTATCCCACGCGGAGGTCTGCTGATGCGCCAGCGCCAGCAGATCGCGATGGACGTTGACGCGCAGAAACCACAGGCCGCTCCCCTCCGTGCCATGGCCGAATGCCTCGGCTGCGATGGCGCCGCGGCGCATCTCGCGCCATGCCTCATTCGCAGACAGGAACGTGCCGTCCGGAAGGTTGGCGCTGTCGAAGCCGATGCCAAGATGCCTGCGATGCAGGGCATCGAGCTGCGCATCCGCCCGCAGCCACCTCTGCGCGGCCGTCGACCAGTATTCGCAGATCCAGTGGTCCTCGTAAGGCACAGCCGCCTCGAAGTAAGTGGCGAAGCCGCAGCGCACCCGCGCCGGGATCGCGCGATGCCGCAGCATGCTGCACAGCATCAGCGCATAGTCGCGGCAGGTGCCGAATGATCGCCGCGCCGCTGGCCGCGCCTCGGCCAATGGCCCTGCCGTTACAGACTGGATCAGCCGCAGCCGCTCGGCCACAGCCTGGGTCTCGCGCGGCATCAGCGTATCCGGCGGAATCCCATACCTTGACGCCCAGGCGACATGCACGATCAACCCGGACGCGATCGCGCGCAGCGCCGCCGGATCGCTTGGCAGCGGGTCGAACAGCGCAGCCAAGCCGCCGGGATCAGTCAGCGGATCGTGCCGCGCATAGAGATCGGCAACGGTTGCGGTCATCATCTCTCCTGTCCGTTCCGCCGCAGCGGCTTCAGTCAGCACCAGTGTTCAGATGACGATACCGTCGCAGCGGTGCGTTGCAAGCACGCCCGCGCCGGCGCTCAACCTCTCGCTCTGACCGCCCACCAGCGGTCGAACCAGACCAGCGCCTCTCCGGCGAGGACGAACCCGATCGCGATCAGCGCGGCATTGATGAGCGTCTGCGCCAGGCCGATCTCTACGACGTTGATGAATGGATAAGGATAACGCCCTTCGATCGCGCCGCGCGCCAATGCGTAGAGAAAATAACCGATAGGATAGATCACCCAGAGCAGAGGATAACGCCATGCGAGCGCGCCCTTGTAGGCGAAGGCGAACCAGAACACCGTCACGAGCAGCGGCGTGACCCGATGCAGCAGAACGTTCGCGAGTTGGGAGCCTCCCGTCAGCTCGCGCAGTCCATGCAGCAGCAATGCATAAATGATTCCGACCAGGAGAATATTGAGAAGCGTCCCGCCGATCAGCCAGGGCGACCGCCAGGCCGCTCGCCCCGCAGCGATCGCCGTGAACACCACCGCGACCAGCAGGTTCGTGGTGATGGTGAAGTAGCCGAGCAGCGCCCAGAGTGCGGCGGGCCACGATACACCGCCGCTGACGAGCGCATGGAAGTGCACAGCGATCCCGCTCCACGCCGCCAGCGCGATCAGCACAGCCAGCGCTCTAGCCCAACGATCCATGCCCTGGAGTGCCGCTTCGCCCGTCACACCATCCTGCATGCGTGGCCTCATTCCTGCTCGCAACGATTGCCGTGATCAGACAGATGCCCGGAATGCGGACATACATGCAGGCGCTGACAAGCACTCTCGTGATAGTATTCATCATAGGGCCTTAGGCGCAACGTCACGACGGAACGCAAAACGGGGAGCAACTGCTCCCCGTTTCGCCGAATGTCGCCCTGGTCAAAAGTCGCGCTGGCTCAGAACGGAATTTCGTCGTCCATGTCGCGCCGGCCGCCACCGCCACCACCGCCAGAGGACGCGCGGCGCTGACCGCCGCCACCGGACATCGAGCTCGAACCAAAGTCGCTGCCGCTGTCGTCGGGAATATAATTGCCGCCGCCACCGCCGCGCGCACCGTCCAGCATCGTCATCACCGAGTTGAAGCCCTGCAGCACCACCTCGGTCGAATACTTCTCCTGGCCGGACTGGTCGGTCCATTTGCGCGTCTGCAGCGCGCCTTCGATGTAAACTTTCGCGCCCTTCTTCAGATACTGCTCGGCGACCTTGCACAGCCCTTCATTGAAAATGACGACGCGGTGCCACTCGGTCTTTTCCTTGCGCTCGCCAGTGTTCTTGTCGCGCCAGGTCTCGGACGTCGCGATTCGCAGGTTGGCGATCGGCCGGCCATCCTGCGTGCGACGGATTTCGGGGTCGGCACCCAGATTGCCGACGAGGATTACTTTATTGACGCTACCCGCCATCGCTTCATCTCCACTCCGACGTGCGGCAACCGCCGCCACGTAAACTTGTCACTAACCGTATATTGCGATCCGGCGGCCGAACGACATGCCATCGCGCTTATCCACATCGCAAATTCGGCGCTAAAACCGCCATTTGTTCCTTTTCTGTTCTAGTCCCAATGCGCGCAGAAGTCTACGGTTGTGTCAAACCCGTGTCGCAACGCCCCCGTTAAAAAGCCGTTGGCACCGCGATTCCCAATTAATTACGGCGCTCAATTGAAGTGCACAGCAACTAAATACCACAAGCACCCCGAAACGTGGCGTTTTCCGCCTTCAATTGAGGCAGGAATGCGGCAGCCATGGAACTCACAACGCGTTGGTTCCCTTAATGATTTTTAAACGCCGGTTGCACCACTTGAGCCGCGACTGTGACTTTTGGGAGACGGACTTTCCAGGCGGAATCGCTATAGTCCTGCCTATCTGAGCGACGGGGGTTGCCTCTGGGGTCAGCAGTCGTTCGCCAAACGGGGGTCGCGGTCGCGGCCATGCACTGGAGAAGTAAGATGAAGAAGTATCTGTTGGGATCCGCCGCGATCGTCGCGCTGGCGCTCGCAACACCGGCCGCTGCTGCGGACCTCGGTGTTCGTTATCCGACCAAGGCTCCGCCGCCGGTCGTCGCCCCGATCTGGAACTGGACCGGTTTCTACATCGGTATCAACGGTGGCTACGGCTGGGGCAACAGCAACTGGACCCACGCGGTTCTCGGTCCGGAAGGCTCGCACAAGACCGACGGCGGCACGGTCGGTGGTCAGATCGGCTACAACTGGCAGGTTGGCCAGTTCGTGTTCGGCCTGGAAGCTCAGGGCAACTGGGCTGACTTCAGCGGCTCGAACGTGAGCCTCGCGAACCCGGCGTTCACGAACCACACCAAGATCGACGCGTTCGGCCTGTTCACCGGTAAGCTCGGTTACGCTTGGGACCAGGTCCTGCTGTACGCCAAGGGCGGTGCAGCGGTTGTCTCGGCTGACTACAGCTTCGGTGGTCTTCCGGGTGGCGGCAACGCCAGCGAGACCCGCTGGGGTGCAACGGTCGGCGCCGGCATCGAGTATGCCTTCGCTCCGAACTGGTCGGCTGGCCTCGAGTACAACCACCTGTTCCTCGAGAGCAAGAACGTCACCTTCAACACCGGCGACGTGGATCGCATCAAGCTGAAGAGCGACATCTTCACCGCTCGCATCAACTACCGCTTCGGCGGCCCGGTTGTGACCCGCTACTGATCGCTTTCGCGATTGGACGACGGAAAGGGCCAGCATTCGCTGGCCCTTTTTGTTTGTGCTGGCTGGTTTACACAGGCCGAATCTGTGCCCTCCGGCCGGAATACTGCGCTGTTGAAAATCACGCTGGCGTGATGGCGCGACGCCTCTCCGCACCCGCGGCCGTCATTCCGGGGCGCGAGCGTTGCTCGCGAGCACGGAAACCATAGCCCCAGTCTTCATGAGATAGGTCTTCATGAGATGGGTCTTCATGAAATGACGGACACAACCTTTGCGCGCGTGATCTTCAGCCGCGCCCCAACGAATCACATCTTCCCGGTGAGCAGCGAGCGCGAACGCAGAAACCATCATCAGATGCAGGGATATGGTTTCCGGGCTCGACGCTGCGCGTCGCCCCGGAATGATGGCCATGGTGTGGAGACGCCAACGGCCCACCTGCCCTAGAGACCTTCTGGCCGCCGGGCTTGCGAAAGTTTTTGCGCTGATCGTGTTGCCCTGATGGTGAGAGACCGCTTTCTCAAATGACGAACAGGTTCCTCATGGTGGTGAGGAGCCGCGCGCCTTCGTGATATCTAGCGCCGGGCTCAACCACCGGCGTCTCAACCATGAGGCCACGCAGGTTTTTGGCCTAGCGACGTGTTCCTTAAGTCCGGCGCAATCAGCCTCCATGGATCAAATGCGGCCGTTTCGGTCTGCTGGAACTGGCTGGCAGTAGCCAGCCTGTTGCCATTTTGTGGCACACCCTCTGCTAGACTACGAAGCGGTTGATGATAGCAATCGCCTCTGGAAATTGGTTGTCGTTCTTACTATGTTCCGGAGCAAAATCCCCGACGCCGTATGACCTGCAGACGCCCGCGTCTGCCTCCATGCGGTTTCCAGTGGCGCGGTGGCAGACTGCGCCAGCAAGCCGGAATCAGATCTCATGGACGAAGTGCTCAAGGCGAACCGCAAGCAGTCCGCCGCCAACAGCCTCCGCGCGATCACCATTCGCGGAGCGCGCGAACACAATTTGAAGGGCATCGATCTCGAGATCCCGCGCGACAAGCTGGTGGTATTCACCGGCCTGTCCGGCTCCGGCAAGTCGTCGCTGGCGTTCGACACCATCTATGCCGAGGGCCAGCGCCGCTACGTCGAATCGCTCTCCGCCTACGCCCGGCAATTTCTGGAGATGATGCAGAAGCCGGACGTGGATCAGATCGACGGCCTGTCGCCCGCGATCTCGATCGAGCAGAAGACGACGTCAAAGAACCCGCGTTCGACAGTCGCCACCGTCACCGAGATCTACGACTACATGCGCCTGCTCTGGGCACGCGCGGGCGTCCCCTACTCGCCGGCGACCGGCCTGCCGATCGAAAGCCAGACCGTCAGCCAGATGGTCGACCGGGTGCTGGCATTGCCCGAAGGCACGCGGCTCTATCTGCTGGCGCCGGTGGTGCGCGGCCGCAAGGGCGAGTATCGCAAAGAGCTCGCCGAATACCTCAAGAAGGGCTTTCAGCGGGTCAAGATCGACGGCGCCTTCCATGAGCTGTCTGAGGCGCCCGCGCTCGACAAGAAATTCCCGCACGACATCGACGTGGTGGTGGACCGCATCGTTGTCCGTCCCGACATCGCCCAGCGCCTCGCCGAAAGCTTCGAGACCGCGCTGAAGCTTGCCGAGGGGCTTGCCGTAATCGAGTTCGCCGACGCGCCTGCCGGCAGCGGCGCGCCGGAGAAGAAGTCCGACAAGAAGACCGCGAAGATCCACGACAAGAGCGGACCCGAGCGCATCCTCTTTTCGGAGAAGTTCGCCTGTCCGGTGTCCGGCTTTACCATTCCCGAAATCGAGCCGCGGCTGTTCTCGTTCAACAACCCTTACGGTGCCTGTCCGCAATGTGGCGGCCTTGGCGTAGAACAGCACATCGACGCCGACCTTGTGGTGCCGGACAAGGACATGACGCTGCGCAAGGGCGCGATCGCGCCTTGGGCAAAGTCGTCCTCGCCATATTACGTGCAGACGCTGCAGGCGCTCGGCAAGGCTTACAAGTTCACGCTCGATGCGAAGTGGAAGGATTTGCCGAAGAAAACCAAGGACGTGCTGCTGTACGGCTCCGGCGACGACGAGATCAAATTCGCTTATGACGACGGCATGCGCTCCTACGAGACCAAGAAGCCGTTCGAGGGCATCATCACCAATCTGGAGCGCCGCTTCCGCGAGACCGAGAGTGAGTGGGCGCGCGAGGAGCTTGGCAAATACTTCACTGATATTCCCTGCGCCGCCTGTCACGGCTACCGGCTGAAGCCTGAGGCGCTGTGCGTCAAGGTCGGCGGCAAGCACATCGGCGAAATCGCTGAGCTGTCAGTCAAGCGCGCCGGCGAATGGTTCGAGGGCGTGCCGAAGAAGCTCAACAAGCAGCAGAACGAGATCGCCGTCCGCATCCTGAAGGAGATCCGCGACCGGCTGACCTTCCTCAACGACGTCGGCCTCGATTACCTCACCCTGTCACGCTCCTCCGGCACGCTGTCCGGCGGCGAGAGTCAGCGCATCCGCCTCGCCTCGCAGATCGGCTCCGGCCTGACCGGCGTGCTGTACGTGCTGGACGAGCCCTCGATCGGCCTGCACCAGCGCGACAACGCGCGGCTGCTCGACACGCTGCGGCGGCTGCGCGATCTCGGCAACACGGTGATCGTGGTCGAGCATGACGAGGACGCGATCCACACCGCCGACTATGTGGTTGACGTCGGCCCAGGCGCTGGTGTCCATGGCGGCAGCATCGTCGCGCAAGGCTCGCCCGCCGACATCATGCGGAATCCGAAGTCGCTGACCGGGCAGTATCTCACCGGCGAGAAGTTCATCGCCGTGCCCGATCGCAAGCCGCCGAACCATCGCCGCACCATCAAGGTGGTCAACGCCCGCGGCAACAACCTGAAAAACGTCACCGCGGAGATTCCGCTCGGCCTGTTCACGGCGATCACCGGCGTCTCCGGCGGCGGCAAGTCGACGCTCTTGATCGACACCCTCTACAAAGCGATCGCGCGAAAACTCAACAACGCCAGCGAAGGCCCCGCCCCGCATGACCGCATCGAGGGGCTGGAGCACATCGACAAGATCATCGACATCGACCAGTCGCCGATCGGCCGCACGCCGCGCTCCAATCCTGCGACCTACACCGGCGCATTCACGCCGATCCGCGAATGGTTCGCCGGCCTGCCCGAAGCGAAGGCGCGCGGCTACGAGCCCGGCCGCTTCTCGTTCAACGTCAAGGGCGGCCGTTGCGAGGCCTGCCAGGGCGACGGCGTGATCAAGATCGAGATGCACTTCCTGCCCGACGTCTACGTCACCTGCGACACCTGCAAGGGCAAGCGCTACAACCGCGAGACGCTGGAGGTGCTGTTCAAGAACAAGTCGATCGCCGACGTGCTCGACATGACCGTGGACGAGGCGGCCGAATTCTTCAAGGCAGTGCCGCGCGTGCGCGACACCTTCAACACACTGCAGCGGGTCGGTCTCGGCTACATCCATGTCGGCCAGCAGGCGACCACGCTGTCCGGCGGCGAGGCGCAGCGCGTCAAGCTCGCCAAGGAGCTGTCGAAGCGCGCCACCGGCCGCACGCTCTACATCCTCGACGAGCCGACCACCGGCCTGCACTTTCATGACGTGGCGAAGCTGCTCGAGGTGCTGCATGAGCTGGTCAACCAGGGCAACAGCGTGGTGGTGATCGAGCACAACCTCGAAGTCATCAAGACCGCCGACTGGGTGATCGATCTCGGTCCCGAGGGCGGCGACGGCGGCGGCGAGATCGTTGCCTGGGGACCACCTGAAGACATCGCCAAGGCGCCGCGCAGCTACACCGGCCAGTTCCTAAAGCCGGTGCTGGCGAAAAAGCACCCGGCGCCGAAACGCAAGGCCAGCGAGGAGAGTTCGGAGGAAGCAGCGGAGTGAGCTTGCGCGCGCGGCGATTTCCGGGAAAGCTTCCCCTGAAAGCTTGACCCTGAAAAGTTGACATGTCGCGCACCTCCGCCACCACTTCCGCCCCGCAACTTGCCTCCCTGAAAAGCCTGCTGCGCGAACTGTATGAAGGCGCGACGCCGCGTGGCGTCCGCTTCCGCTACGGTCTGCTGGCGTTCGATATCGTCACGGTGCTGTTCATCATCGCGACCTCGTTCCTGCCCTCGACCAACGTCACCGACATCATCGACGTCGTCTTCGGCATCCTGATCCTCGCCGACTTCGCCGCGCGGCTGTGGATCAGCCGCCGCCGCTGGCGCGATCTTGGCCGCATTTCGACCTGGGCCGACGTCGTCGCCATCGTCTCGTTCCTCGCGCCGCTGTCCGGCGAAGGCGGCGGCTTCCTGCGTATCCTGCGCACGCTGCGGCTGTTGCGCGACTACCAGATGCTGGCGCGGCTGCGCAGCGACAGCTCGTTCTTCCGCCGCAACGAGGAAGTGTTCATCGCGGTGACCAACCTCGCCGTCTTCATCTTCGTAATGACGGCGATCGTCTACGAGACGCAGAAATTCCGTAACCCGCAGATCGCTAATTACGCCGACGCGCTCTACTTCACCGTCACCGCACTGACGACGACAGGATTCGGCGACATCACCCTGCCCGGCACCAGCGGCCGGTTGATCTCGGTGGTGATCATGATCTTCGGCGTCACGCTGTTCTTCAACCTCGCCCGCGCGCTGCTCAGCCCGAACAAGGTGCGCTTCCCCTGCCATGCCTGCGGCCTGCAGCGCCACGACGCCGACGCCGTCCACTGCAAGGCCTGCGGCACATTGCTCAACATTCCGGACGAGGGGTTGAGGTAGCTATTAGGAATGACGGTCAAGGCGCATTTACAAGCACGATCAAATCCAAACGTTTCTTGCCTCATTTATTCCGCCCACTTCTCGCCCGGCTGCAATCTCCTGAACCGCGCCGTCCAGGCTTTACGCAAACTCTCCTCGCTCACGCCGTCGTCATAGCTCGGCGATGACAACGGCGATGCCTTCGTCACAGCGATGACGACGATGGCGCGGATGCGCGGCGCCAGCGCGGTGTTGAGCCTTGCCAGCAGCGTGTCGAACTCCGCCTCCCCGCGCGCGACGATTTTTGCCGTGCCGCTGATGCGGCAGCCCTTGCGCGTGAACACGTCGACGAAGTTCACCTCCGCCTGCGAATTGGTTTGCAGATTGCGGATGCTTCCGGGCGAACGGATTTCGCCGAAGGCGATGGTGGCGTCGTCAAGCACGGTGAAGGTGCCCTTCGGCGACACGCTGGGCCGGCCGTCCGTGGTTACGGTGGCGAGAAACCCGAGCGGCTGCTCGCCGATCAGGCGTTTCATCTCATGCGTCAGCATCGGCCGCCTCCGGCTTGCTTTTCTAGCTTACGAGCCTGAGTTAAACTAACCGAGAACGGACGGGCGCGCCCGGGGGCTGCGACACTGCCGCCCTGCAAACAGTCCGGAACAATCAGGCGGCGCAGCGGTTCCCTCTGCACTCACATCACGGGGAAGACGGATGAGCGAACGCGATCATGAATTGCTTGTCGGCCGGGCGGCACTTCGGCTTTGGGGCGAACTGCCGCGGGAGATCCAGGAAAAACTGTTCGAGACGGCGGCCCCGAGAGACGATCAGGTCCGTCACAACCTGGCGGTCTTCCTGCACGAGCGGCATCCGCGCACCGCGCACCCGCCGAAACCGACCGCATTCGCCTAGCATACCTCCGCCGTTGCATTCGCCGTCCGGCTGGCTACCCTTCACGCCGCAGGCAGCATGATGCGAGGTTTGCCATGGCGGAGAGCGAGAGCGGTGGTCGCGTCCACGAAGGCGGCTGCCTGTGCGGCGCGGTTCGGTTCAGCGTCGCCGGCGCGCCGCTGAACGTGCGCATCTGTCATTGCCGATTCTGCCAGAAGGCGCATGGCGCGCCATTCCTCGCCCGCGCGGTGTTCGACCAGCGCGTCGTCCGCTTGCAGGGGCCCATTGGCCGCTATCCGTCGTCGCCAGCGCTCGATCGCCTGTTTTGCCAGCAATGTGGCACCCGCATCGGCGCCTGGCGCGTGAACGGCAGCGTGATCGGCCTCGCCCTTGCCCTATTCGATGATCGCGATACGTTTACGCCGACCGAGCACGTCTGGATCAGTTCAAAGCTGCCGTGGCTGGCCATCGACGATGGCCTGCCACAATATCGCGAGGGCGTGCCGCAGCCAGACGTAATGCCCCTGTCCGCGCCCGTATTGGACGTGCAGCCTGTGACCTGCGACTGAGGGAAACGTGCTGTGTTGCGGCCGCCCCCTGAAGAGCGCATCTTCGATGCGCGTCTTGAACGATGAGGCTTGTGACGACGTGCTCGCTATGCGGCCGGCGAGACTGAGGCTGTAAGAGCCCGTTGCCAGCCGTGGCCTCAGTTCGAGATGTGGGCGACGGTTCAGGCCTAACGGCCCACGCGGGCAACCGCCCCTTACATGGAGAAGCGCCTCGATCCGTGTCCACCAGCAATGTCGAAAAGCGCGCGAGAAAGCTGAGCTCAGCCGTCGTTCCGCACCACCGACAGCATGGCCACCTTGTGCGGATACTTGCGCGCGTAGCGGGTCCAGTAACCCAAGAGGCCGTTGTCGATCTCCTGCAACTGCCAGAAGCGCCGCGTCAGCGGTTCGGTCGCCCTGGCGAAGGCCGATCCGTAGTACCAGCCGGAGAACTTGTCGTCCGGCAGCGTGCTGATCATCGACCAATGCGGCTGCGCCAGCGCATAGGCCTGCTCGAACAGCTCCGCCTGCTCGAAGGCCTCCAGCTCGCGCAGCGCCCAGATCGTCTCCTTGGAATAGTCGTGGTGCGGCCAGTTGCCGAAGTGCCAGCCGAGATCATCGAGGGTGATGCTGACATCGAGCGGGTGCACCACGGCCATCGCGTGCAGACCGACCGGCAGCATGCGCAGGCGACGCAGATGCTGGTCGAGATCGCCTCCTGTGAACTCCGGCAGGCGCCGCTGCAGCTCCTCTGATAGGAGGTCGAACAGCCCGTCATGGGTCGGACAGGCCAGGATGGGATGCGCGTTTGTGTCAACGGTGCGACACCCATCCTATCATCCTTTTCGTCTCGCTCCGGCGCTTGCGGTTATCCCAACGGCAAAATGAACACCAGATGAAGGGCGGCGGGGTGCCTGTTTCTGCATCGGCGGCTGTGTCATGATAGCCACAAATCAAAACGACGAAGAAGAGGAAACCACGATGCGGGCAGCCATTTTCAGAGACGGACAGATCGTTGCCGATACACTGCCTGATCCTGTTCCGGCGGCCGGCCAGGTGTTGGTGAAGACGCTCGCCTGCGGTATCTGCGGCTCCGACCTGCACGCCCGCAAGCATGCGCACCGCATGGTCGAACTGTCCCGGCACCTGAGCAACGGGCGCAGGCCGATGGACCTATCGCGCGACGTGGTGTTCGGCCACGAATTCTGCTGCGAGGTCATCGACTACGGCCCCTCCACCCAACGAAAGTTCAAGCCCGGCACGCGGGTCTGTTCGGTACCAGGCCTTCTCACCGCCACGGGGCCGCAGAGCATCGGCTACTCCAATGACAATGTCGGTGGTTACGCCGAGCGCATGCTGCTGTCGGAAGCGCTGATGCTGGAGGTGCCGAACGGCTTGCCGGCCGAGCACGCGGCATTGACCGAGCCGCTGGCGGTCGGCATCCATGCGGTCGCAAAAGCCAACGTGCAGGGCAACGAGGTGCCGCTGGTGATCGGCTGCGGTCCGGTCGGGCTTGCCGTGATTGCCGGGCTGAAGCTGAAGGGCTTGCACCCGATCGTCGCCGCCGACTACTCGCCCGCACGCCGGGCGCTGGCGGAGAAGATGGGTGCGGATGTGGTGATCGATCCGGCCAAGGTGCTGCCGTTCAAGACCTGGGCCGAGCATGCGCAGATGACGCCGGAGCAGAAGGCCGCGCGCTCACCGATGCAAGCGCTGCTGCCCGCGCTGAAGCCTGCGCTGGTCTTCGAGTGCGTCGGCGTCCCCGGCGTGATCCAGCAGATTTTCGAAGGTGCGCCGCGCGATGCCCGGATCGTCGTGGTCGGCGTCTGCATGGAGACCGACCGCTCCGAGCCGATGCTCGGCATCATGAAGGAGCTGAATGTTCAGTACGTGCTGGGCTACACCCCGGCTGAGTTCGCAAGCTCGCTGCACCTCCTGGCGGAGGGTAAGGTGGAGGCTGCACCGCTGATCACCGGCAAGGTCGGCATCGATGGTGTTGCCCAGGCGTTCACCGACCTCGGCAATCCCGAGCGGCATACCAAGATCCTGGTGGAGCCATGGCGTTAGCCGGTTGGGGACACGCTGCTGAGCCCTGCACACGAACGGTCCGCCACCGAACAGAAGTCGGTCGCCACCGCTATTCCCGCCGGCGTGCAATACACAGCGCTGTGCATTCACGTAACATGTGAACCAGAGTCCAAGCGTAAACGCTCTGGAACCGGTCACGCTGCGATGCAACGCGATCCTCACCGCCGCGTTTTCGCGCATGCAGCCATGCAAGGAGCGGAACATGACGGCGATGCGCCCGTGGCGGCTTTACCTGCACTGGGGTTGATCCTACCTGCTGCGATGAGAAAAGCAGAGCAGTCCAGGACATCCGCCTCATGCAGCAGCCGTTGACCCAGACCGTGCAGCACGATCCGTCGCGCCATCGCTTCGAACTGGCCGTCGACGGCGAAACGGTCTTCACCGAATATCGATTAACGCCCGGCGTTATTACGTTTCTGCACACGCTGACGCCGCCGCGCTTGCGCGGCCGAGGACTCGCGGCGATCGTCGTGAAAGCGGCGCTGGATTATGCGCGCTCAGAAAAACTGCAAGTCGTGCCGGCTTGCTGGTACGTCAATGAGTATATCGATACCCACCCTGAATTTCAGGATCTGCGGGTTCAGCGCGCAACGTAAGCTTGCGCACCATGCGCGGCGTGAATGGAAGGCATGAGCGTACTTCCGTGGCTCGGCTGCGCGCACCATGCTTGATGATCCGAACTTCAAACTTCGTTCGTCGCCGCGTCATCACGCGCAAGAACAAGAAGGATTTCTCGCATGCCTCCAACACTTCGCAACAACAAATCGCGGAGCCGGTTCGAGCTCGAGATCGACGACTATGTCGCATTCGTCGATTATCAGCTTTCGCCAGGCACGATTGCGCTCGTCCATACCGAAGTGCCGAAGGAGCTTGGCGGCCGCGGCATCGGCTCGATCTTGGCCAAGGCCGTGCTGGAGAACGTTCGCGCGCAAGGCCTCAAGGTGGAGCCGCGCTGCGAATTCCTCGCCGGCTACATCAAGAAGCATCCGGAGTTCGCGAGCCTGGTCAGCTAAGCTTCGTTCGCGCGTCGCAGGTTGTTGCCTGCGCGCCGGGATCAGGCGTGTCGCAACTTTTTGCGACACTTTACCCGGCAGCCCTGCAGTCGCAGTCAACGAAAAGCCCGCCAACGGCGGGCTTTTCTGATGCATGCTGCGGATCGATCGCGCTCAATGGCGCGCCAAACGGCGGGCGTCCTTACTTCAGGTCGTCCGGAACCTTGCCGCCGTTCGCGGCGAGCTTCTGCATGACCTGCTTGTGCAGCCAGATATTCATCGACGCGGAGTCGCTCGTATCGCCGGTGTAGCCGAGTTCCTTGGCGAGTTCCTTGCGAGCGCCCAGGCTGGAATCCAGATCGAGAACCTTCATGAGGTCAACGATCGAGGTCCGCCAGTTGAGCTTTTCCTTCTTCTCGGAGGCCGCCTTTTCCAGAATCGGCACGATATCGACGGTCTGGGCAGGTGCGGCTGTCGCCGTTCCGGCCGATGCGCCTCCGCCTGCTGCAGGCGCAGTTCCTGCCGGAGCAGCTTGAGCGCTGTTGCCGAAGATCGCGCCCATAATTTTTCCGAAGATGCTCATGTCTAACTCCCGATGATTAAACCAGTGGTTCGAGAAAGGACGTTCAAGACGACAGACTTACACAAACCTTGGGATCATAAGCTTAAGCCGCCCGTTCCCGGTTGCCAATGTGCCCTGCAACAATCCGCAGCGCCAGGTTAACAGGTCAATATGGCAGATACGGTATTACAAAGAACCGGATGTCTTTACCGCAAATTTGTGACGATTGTCCTAGCCAGTACCCCTGCCTGTCACTGAACAGTGAGTGCATTCTACCGAAATTCGCGTTATCCTGCCTCAACAGGTCGCGGCTTTGCCAACACGGCATCCCTTCGCTCGCGCTTGGTTTTGATCGCGGTCACGTCGTTGTCCGGGATGGGCACGCGCGAAAGTATCGTGTGCTGTCTTCGTCCACGGACGCTTAGGGAGATAGCGATCATGGCAACTCCACTCACCACCATTCAACACGGTACAAGCAGCGCGGCCGATCCTGCGGCGCCGGTCGTCCGCAAGCTGCATCTCGACGATATCGGCACCGCACTCCGCAACGGCCTCGAAGACTTCAAAGCGATGCCGAGCCACGCGGTCGTCCTCTGCATCATCTATCCGGTGCTCGGCCTGGTGCTGGCGCGCATGGTGCTCGGCTATTCGGTGATGCCGCTGCTGTTTCCGCTCGCCACCGGCTTTGCGCTGGTCGGACCGTTCGCCGCCATCGGCCTTTACGAGATGAGCCGTCGTCGCGAGCTCGGCGAAGAAGTCTCCGCATGGCACGCCTTCAAGGTCCTGCGCTCGCCGTCGTTCTCCGGCATGCTCGGCCTTGGCGTGCTGTTGCTGGCGTTGTTCGTGACCTGGATCGCGACCGCGCAGGCGATCTACGTCTGGACGTTCGGCAATGCCCCGGCGGCAACGATCCCGGATTTCGTGAGCCGGGTTCTGACCACACCGGAAGGCTGGTCGCTGATCGTCGTCGGCTGCGGTGTCGGCTTCCTGTTCGCGCTGGTGGCCCTCTGCGTGAGCGTCATCTCCTTCCCGATGATGCTCGACCGGCATACCAGTGCGATGGATGCGATGGTCACCTCGATGCGCGTCGCGGCCGCGAATCCGGTCGTGATTGCCGCCTGGGGCTTTGTCGTGGCGGCGCTGCTGCTGCTCGGAACGATCCCCTTCTTCCTCGGCCTCGCCGTGGTCGTTCCGCTGCTCGGCCACGCGACGTGGCACCTGTATCGCATGGCACTCGAACCGAACAGCCAACCGCGTTACGAGCCGCCGCCGAAAGTCTATCATTCGGCCGCGGAATTCCCGGTGTCGCTATTCCCCTGGGCACGCGACAAGCACTGAGTGCAAATCCAGGCGCGGTCTTCGGATCGCGTCCGGTCGCCTGGCCTCAATCCAATTGATTGTCCCGCTGCCATTTGGCATGCAAACTACCGAGCCAAGGAACCTTCTCGGCACGGCACGATGTTTGACGGACTGGTATTCGCAGGCGGCGGCAATCGCTGTTACTGGCAAGGCGGTTTCTATGAAGCTGCCGCCGACCGGCTCGGCCTTGCGCCGAAGCTTGTCGTCGGCGCAAGCGCTGGCGCATTCGCCGCCACCTACTCGCTGCTCGGCATCGGCGATAAGGTCCGAGAGCTTGTCATCGGCAGCTGCGGTACTCATCTGAAGAATTTCGATATCGCAGCGTGGCGACGTGGCGAACCGCTCTGCCCGGTCGGGCCGATGTATCGCGCGCTGCTCGACACGGTCATCGACGCTGCCGCGCTGGCGAAGCTGAACACGCTGACTGATCTGCAATATGCGATATCGCGCATGCCGCGCTGGCTATCACCAATCAGTGGTGCGGCTCTTGGCATTACTGCCTATCAGCTCGAGAAGAAAATTCTTCATCCGGTGCATCCGACCTTCGGGCGCAGGCTTGGTTACACCTCCGAGTTCGTGCGGACCCGCGATCTCTCCGATCCAGAGCCGCTACGCGAAGCGTTGATGGCCTCCGGCGGCGTGCCGCCGTTTATGCCGGTTACGCTGGTGAACGGGCGGCCTGCCTTCGACGGCGGTCTCGTCGACAATGTGCCGGTCGAACCGCTGGAAGCGATCGAAGCCGCGGGCGGTCAGACGCTGGTCCTGCTCACCCGCGTTTACAAGCGCCTGCCGGTCGTGCGGGGGCGCACCTACGTTCAGCCCTCACAACCGGTTGGCGTTGGCCAATTCGACATCACCAATCCAAAAGGCATCCGCGCGGCTTACGAGCTCGGCCGAAAGGATGGCACTGCGTTCGCAGCCACCATCCGCACATAGCCGGGCTCGAGGTGCCCGCCGCTCAAGCGCGATGAAATGGATCAATCGTCATGCGCGTGAGCACATTGTTTGAGCATGCTCCTTGGGTCATGCTTCAGGCGGCAAGCGCGCGCTGCCTGCGTGTTCTAACCGCGGCGGCAAGCCGCTCCAGCACGTCAACTGAGGTCTCCCAGCCGATGCAACCGTCGGTGATGCTTTGTCCGTAACGCAGCGGCTGACCAAGGCTCTGCTTGCCACCGACGAGGTGGCTCTCGATCATAACGCCGACAATGCAGTGGTTACCGCCTTCGATCTGCTGCGCGACGGCGTCAACCACCTTCGGCTGGTTATCGGGATCGTAACTGCTGTTGGCGTGGCTCGCGTCGATCATCACTCGCCGCTCAAGTCCCGACGCTTCCATCGCACGACAAGCCGCCTCCACACTGGCCGCGTCATAGTTCGGCGCCTCACCGCCGCGCAGAATGACATGGCAATCGCGATTGCCGGTGGTCGAAGCAATCGCCGACTGGCCCTCCTTGGTGACTGCCAGGAAGTGATGCGGCTGCGCGGCCGCCTTCACCGCATCGACCGCGATCTTCACCTTGCCGTCGGTGCCGTTCTTGAAACCGATCGGGCACGACAGACCCGATGCAAGTTCGCGATGCATCTGGCTCTCGGTGGTGCGCGCGCCGATGGCACCCCAGGCGATCAGGTCCGACATGTATTGCGGAGCGACGATGTCGAGGTATTCCGAGCCGACCGGCAAGCCCAGCTTGTTGATGTCGAGCATCAATCGCCGCGCAAGCCGGAGGCCGTCGTCGATGCGGAAGCTGCCGTCGAGATCGGGATCGTTGATCAATCCCTTCCAGCCGATCGTGGTGCGGGGCTTCGCCACATACACCCGCATGACGATTTCCAGGTCGCCGCGCAGACGCTCGCGCAGCTTGCTCAGGCGATGGGCATATTCCATCGCCGACTCCGGCTCATGGATCGAGCATGGTCCGATCACCACGGCAAGGCGGTCATCGCTGTGACGCAAGATGTTGCCCAGCGCCTGCCGCGCCTCGGCGACGGTGCGGCTGGACTGGTCGGTGTGCGGGAATTCGCGCAGCACGGTGCTAGGCGGGACGAGCGCCTTGATTTCGCGAATACGGGTATCGTCGGTGGCGGCAAGCACGGGAAGGCTCCTTGGTTCGGAGTCTCCTGGCGACACAAAAAAAGCCGCCAGGAGACTGGCAGCTCGGTCGGATTGGTCTGTACGGTGGTGTCAGATCAAACGCGTCCCTTCCTCTGCCAGGGGCTTCGGAAACCGTAAAACCAAAAGTAATAACGGTTGGACGTGTGGATCATGATGGGCGCTACATAGTGCATCCGCCGCCCGCTGTCTAGCCGGGTGAGTGCTTCCCGTTCGTACCTGCCCTGCGAAACCCTTGGGTTTCTGCCGATAAGCGTTTGATCACGCACGGCGAACTGACATCGGCCGGCCTTGTTTTGGCCGCTGTTCGCGCCGAGCCTTCACGGGCTGGGGCATCGCCGATTCATCTTCGAAGCGAGACGACCTGCATGACCTTCATCCCGACAGCACGTCTGGCGGCTCTCGCCGGAGCGCTTGTCGTCGCTGCATCAACGACCACCGTTGCCGCAAGTTGCGGCAAGGACGACTTCAAGGGCTGGATCACCGAGTTCAGCCGTGAGGCTGCGGCCAAGGGCATCTCACCTCGCGGCCTCGATGCGCTCTCCGGCGTCAGCTTCGACCAAAACGTCATCACGCGGGACCGCAACCAGCAGGTCTTCAACCAGAGCTTCGAACAGTTCTCCGGCCGCATCGTGCCTCCGCGTCTGACCCGCGGCCGCAACATGATGAAGCAATACGGCTCGGTGCTCGGCAGGATCGAACAACGTTATGGCGTGCCGGGTGCGGTGCTTGTGGCGATCTGGGGCATGGAGACGGATTTCGGCGTCAACACCGGCAAGTTCTCCA
Source organism: Afipia sp. P52-10 (assembly GCF_000516555.1). Lineage (NCBI taxonomy): Bacteria > Pseudomonadati > Pseudomonadota > Alphaproteobacteria > Hyphomicrobiales > Nitrobacteraceae > Afipia > Afipia sp. P52-10. Next base: position 668,092 of record NZ_AZSJ01000007.1, read on the forward strand.
CGCTCAATTCGCTGGCGACGCTGGCCTACGACTGTCGCCGCTCGGAGATGTTCCAGGCAGAGCTGCTGGATGCGCTGCGCATCATCGACCGTGGCGATCTGCAGCCGTCCGATATGCGCGGCGCATGGGCTGGCGAGATCGGCCAGACCCAATTCATGCCGTCGTCATACGTCAAGTTTGCCGTCGATTTCGACGACAACGGCCGTCGCGATCTGCTGCGCAGCGTCCCCGACGTGCTCGCCTCGACCGCCAACTATCTCGCGAACTACGGCTGGAAACGTGGCGAGCCCTGGGATCAGGGCACGACGAACTTCAGTGTGATCCAGCAGTGGAACAAGAGCGAGGTGGTCGCACGGACGATCGCCTATTTCGCCAGCCAGATCGACTCCGAGTAGCGGCTCTTGGAGGAAGGACACACACCCCGCTGATCCGGCTATCGCGAGTCCCTGAAGGCGTACCGCAACCGCACCGTCAAAGCGTGCGGCGAAGCTTCGGTGAAGCATCGCCGCGCTCATTGCGCTCTTTGAGCGTGTCTTCGCTTGAGCATGTCCGGCCGGCCTCACCTGGGACATGCTTTGCAGGACGCTGAGACGGGCTCTGGAGCCCGCCTCAACAACACGAGATCAGTGATGGTGGTGCTGGTGCTGCGGCGATGACGAACCGCCGACCGCGCCGACGTTGAATGTCACGTCAGCCGTGCCGGCCTTCTCGAACTTCAGGGACGCCTTGACGGTCTCACCCTGCTTCAGCTGGCGTTTCAGGTCCAAGAACATCATGTGAAAGCCGCCGGGCTTTAGTTCCACGGTCTGGCCCGGCTTGATCTCAAGACCGGCATTCAGCGGCCGCATCTTCATGACACCGCCTTCCATGGCCATCTCGTGGATCTCGATCCGCCCGGCGATATCGCTGGTGCCGCCGACGAACGTATCGGACGCACTACCCTTGTTGGTGATCGTCAGATAACCGCCGGCAACTTTGGCGCCGCCCGGCGTCGCACGGGTCCACGGTGTCGCGATCACCAGATCGCCGACCTTCATCTCGTCGGCCCCCGCCATGGCCGCGTGGTCGTGCTGCGGCGCAGCCTGCGCGACCGTCGTCGCAGAGACAAGCCGCAGCGCTGGTGCCGGCTTCTTTAGATCATGCGATGACTGCTGACCTGTGGGAATTTCAGTCCACGCAGCCTCGCCCTTGGTGCAGGTCTGCACGGTCGGGAAATAGAGCTGCTTCGCCTCCGCGCCATCGGCTGCGATCAGCGCCTGGAACGTGAATTCGTCGAAATTGTCGTCAGACAGATTGCCGCCCGACCAGACGATCTCTTTCACACCCTCGCTGACGCTGCGGCCATGGTTCTCGTAGGCCTTGGCGTAAGACCCGCGCGTAGTGGTCAGCGTCCAGCCGGGCTTAGGCATCGGCTTTACGCCGACGACGCCTTCCGGAATCTGCACGCGGACGGCGGTGGTTGCAGCGCCCTCGCAGCCGTGCGGCACTTGCAGCACCGCCTTGTAATAGCGGCCGGGCGCCGCCTCAGGATTGGCGAACGTCACATGCGCGAACGCAGCAGAACCAGCAGTGCCGGACAAGAGAATCGCAAGCGGTGCAACGGCGAACGCGCGCGCGCGGGTGGAACGAACGAGTGTCATGATGGCCTCCAAACGGGATTGAAACGTATCGGAACGAACGTCTTCAACCGGCGAAGGGCGGCCCTCTGGCATTCCATGCAACACCCGTCGCAACAGGGATGCGCACTTGCGCGACCATGTCCAATGGTACGCCGCGCGCGTGCAGCGCCGAACAGGCGAACACCGAGACGATGGCGACAGGCGGCTGCGGCGAGCCGCAGCCCCCGCTCAGGCACATCAACTGGCAATGCGAGGACCGCTCGGGCGTGCCTCCAGCAGGCTCGCTCTGGTCCTGAGCGCCCGACCCTTGAGCCATCGACCGACACAGCGAGAGAGCCGGGTCGAATGCGCTCGCCTGCGCTATGCTCGACCACGCGCCAAGCAACGCCTGCAGCGCCAGCAGATAAGCCAGCAGCAGCCGAACGCCCCTCACATGGCCGAAACGAGAAGCACGCATGGAGCCGCTATCGCACGCGGCACGGTCCGGGTCCACTCACCAGTTGGCGCAGCCGGTCGATCCACAGGAATTCGCGAGAATCAGATCGACCGAGCCGTCCTCAAGTCTGGACCGGGGCATGCAACTCTCTCGTCAGCTCTTCAGATGTTGGCTTCACCGTGCGCATTCGCCCTGCCGCAAACGCTCGTCACGGAACCAGGCCTCTGAGCATACACGGTGCGAAATCGCACATGGCAGCAGAACGAGTGAGCGTCCTTCCCTGCCCATTTTAGGTATTCCGACATCCGCAAATGAATTTAAATTCACATTATTAAAGCATCTTTTGTCACAAAACGCATAACTTGCGTGCACCGCAGCATCCGAATCAGGCTGATTACACCATACAATTCCGTCCTCAGCTTCCGAGAGGAATATTCTTTGCGAGTTCCAAAATTCGCCAAAGTTCAACCACAGCTAGGGCAAATCACTGGGATAAAAGACATTTTTCTTACCACAGCCTTCCGTCGCAATTTTTGTCCGAGCTACTCGAATGATTGATCATTTCTTACTCGACCCATGCAATTCTCACTTAGCTGCATCGCAACAATTGCTCTGCTGCGTCGCGCAATAACAAGCTATATAGAGTTCCAACGCTGGGTTCGGCCCACAGAGACGAAGGAGACCCTCATCATGTTGCTCTCGATTATTCGCGCGATTCAGTCCTTCAAGGATTATCACCGGAACCTGCGTGAGCTTTCGCAGCTCACCGACCGCGAACTCGCCGATATCGGCATCGATCGTTCGGACATTCCGCGTGTCGCAGCAGGCCAGGCGCTCGACTAAGACCGCCTCACTGCAGAAGTGACGGATGACGCCCGCTCCTTGAGCGGGCGTTCTCGTTTCAGGACTTGCGTTTCAGGCCTTGGCCGCGTCTTAAGCCGCCTCGGATTTTGCTCAGGCCTGCTTGGTCCTGCGCCCGCTCGTTGAAACTGCCTAGGGCGGCTCGATCAGTTGCGCCGCGCGCAGCGAGGCTTTACGTGTCCGCCCATGACGACGCAGATCACGCCTTCGCAGGCGCCCCAACCAGCCACCATCCACATCATCGGCGCCGGCCTCGCTGGTTCCGAAGCCGCCTGGCAGGTGGCCAACCGCGGTGTCCCTGTGGTCCTGCATGAGATGCGCCCGGTCCGGACCACCGAAGCGCACGTCACCGACACTTGCGCGGAACTGGTCTGCTCCAATTCCTTTCGCTCCGACGATTCCAGCACCAACGCGGTCGGCCTGCTGCACGAAGAGATGCGCCGGGCGAGCTCGCTGATCATGCGGGCGGCAGATACCAACAAGGTGCCCGCGGGCGGCGCACTGGCGGTGGACCGCCATGGCTTCTCCGCCAGCGTCCAGGCTGCGCTGGAACGGCACCCGTTGATCGAGATTCGCCGCGAGGAGGTCGCAGGCCTGCCCCCGGCGGATTGGCCCAATGTCATCGTCGCGACCGGCCCCCTGACCTCGGCGCCCTTGGCCGAAGCCGTGCGCGGTCTCACCGGACAGGACTCCCTCGCCTTCTTCGATGCGGTCGCGCCGATCGTGCATCGCGAGTCGATCGACATGGGTATCGCCTGGTTCCAATCCCGCTACGACAAGGTGGGGCCTGGCGGCGGCGAAGCCGACTACATCAACTGCCCGATGACTAAGGAGCAGTATGACGCCTTCATCGATGCGCTGATCGCCGGAGAAAAGGTCAGCTTCCGCGAGTGGGAAACCAACACGCCCTACTTCGACGGCTGCCTGCCGGTGGAGGTGATGGCCGAGCGCGGGCATGAGACGCTACGGCACGGGCCGATGAAGCCGTTCGGCCTGACCAACCCGCACAACCCGACCGTGAAGGCCTATGCGATCGTCCAACTCCGTCAGGACAACAAGCTCGGCACGCTCTACAATATGGTCGGTTTCCAGACCAAGCTGAAGCACGCCGAACAGGTGCGCATCTTCCGCACTATTCCCGGTCTCGCCAATGCCGAGTTCGCGCGGCTCGGCGGCCTGCATCGCAACACCTTCCTGAACTCACCGGTGTTGCTCGACGCGCAACTGCGCCTGCGCGCGCAAACGCGCCTGCGGTTTGCCGGACAGATGACCGGCTGCGAAGGCTATGTGGAATCGGCGAGCGTAGGCTTGCTGGCGGGCCTGTTCGCGGCCGCCGATGCAAAGGCCGAAACGATCGCGCCGCCGCCGCCGACCACGGCGCTCGGCGCCCTGCTCGGCCATATCACCGGCGGCCATATCGAGACGATCGATGCCGGACCGCGTTCGTTCCAGCCAATGAACATCAACTTCGGCCTGTTCCCGCCGCTGGCCCAGGCACCGACCAAGAGCGCCGACGGCAAGCGCCTGCGCGGCCCGGAAAAGACGATCGCCAAGAAGCGGGCTCTGACCGCACGCGCCCTCAGCGACATCGATCGCTGGATCGCAGAGAGTTTGCCGCGGACTGAGGCGGCGTGAGACCCGCACGCCTCAGCGGAAACAATCCGGACAGTTCTTAAGCACCTGCCGTCTGGAATCCTCGATGCCCCGCATCATTCGCGTCGTCATCTGCACCGCACTCTGGCGCTGACTAACCGCGCTTTGCAGCTGGATCATTCTCAGCTCGCTGTTCCTATTCATGCCGGTCTCGGCGCGCTTGATCGCCTGGGCCTTGCTGGCTGGTCTGGCATTCTGCGGGAGAGCCGAAGCAGATCCGGCAACGGCTGGCAGTGAAACGGCGAACGTCACCAGGATGGCGATGATACGCGAACGAGTGGGACGCATGAGGATATCCCTGAGGTTGAAGGCTTCAGGATGATCGTCACAAATGCGGGTCCTCGACTGTGGTGCAGATCACACGCGCAGAATGCTTATCAAAGCCGGTCGAACGACCGTGCCTTAAGCCACATCGACGTCAACAGCCGCAATCGCGAAACCGGTTGCGGCGCGAACGGGTCGTACCCCGTTGCCTCGATGCGATCGAGCGCGCGCCCGGCCATGACAAGCGGCAGGAAAACCCTACGCGCCGGTTTCGGTACGTCGGGAAGCGCCGCAAGTGCATCTTGCAGATGTGTGCGTGCCTCTGCAGCGAGGTTGCGCAGCAACGCCAGCAATTCTTCCGTCGCTCGGCCCTGGAGAATGACGTGCGGATCGACCTGGAACGCCGCAAGGCTCTCGACCGGCAGATAGATCTGACCGCGGGCCGCATGGCGTGGCATTGCCTCGATGATCCGCGCGATGCCGATCGCAAGGCCGGCGTCGCGACAGACCGCGTCGTTGGTGCCGATGTCGCCGGCAAGCACCTTCACACCGAGCGACTGCAAGGCCGAAGCCGTATCCTGCAGATAGGCGCGGAAATCGGCCATGGTCTGCATCGGCTCGTCATAGAGATCAAACCGATGCGCATCGATCAACCGCTTCAAGGGCGCGCGCGCGAGCTGATGACGTTCGATGACTTGCAGCAGTTCGGCTGCAACCGGATTGCCCGTAGCCTCGCCATGGGCCGTGCCGCTCAAGAGATCGTGCCACCATTGCAAGCGGATTTCGCCGGCCAGCGCCTGGCTGATCTGCTCGCGCACCCGCGCGATCTCGATGTTGAAGGCGTAGAGGCTCAGCAGCGCCCGGCGATGCTCTGGGGTGACGAACAGCGTCGCGGCATAACGCTCGAAATCGGACTCGCGGACGAGGCCCGCGCAATACGCGGCATCGGCTTCGTTCCGCCCGGTCGCCCCACTCATGACACTGCGATCAGCCCGGCCGCGACACGGCGGCCTTCGCCGATCATGATGTTGTAGACGCGGATCGCTGGCCCGGTCTGCATCGCATCGACGACGATGCCGAGCGCGCGCAGCTTATCCCGCAGGGGGTTGGGAAACAGGATGACCTCCCGCCCCGTGCCGATGATCAGCGTATCGATGCGGTCGGCATTGCTGAACACCAGCGCCAGCGCCTGCTCATCGATCTGATCGGCGCGCTCGACCGGCCATGCGCGCATGCTGTCTGGCAGGCATAGCAGCGAGCCGCGATGCGACATGTCGGCAAAGCGAAACCCGCCATTGCCATAGGCGTCGATCGGGACCGCGGAAGGCAGATGCCGGTCGCTGTCCGCGTCCGACATGATCACGGCTTCTTCGGCTTGTCCTCGTCGTCGAGGCGGTTGGTACCGACGCCGAGGTAGATCAGGATCGGAGCGGCAATGAAGATCGAAGTGTAGGTACCGACCAGCACCACGCCGAACATCATGGTCGCAGTGAAACTGTGGATGGCCTTGCCGCCGAACAGCAGCAGCGCGAGCAGCGCCAACGTCACGGTGACGTGGGTGATGATCGAGCGCGACAGCGTCGAGTTGATCGCCAGGTTCAGCAGCTCGGGCATCGGCATCTTCTTGTAGCGCCGCAAGATCTCGCGGATTCGATCGAAGATGACCACAGTATCGTTCAGCGAGTAGCCGAGAATGGTCAGAAGCGCCGCGATACTGGTGAGGTCGAAGTCGATCTGGGCAATCGACATGAAGCCGATCGTCAGCACGATGTCGTGGACGTTGGCGATCATCGCGCCGAGCGCGAACTGCCATTCAAACCGGAACCACAGATAGATCAGGATGCCGACGATCGCCAGGATCAGGCCGACGGTTCCGTATGCGAGCAGCTCGCTCGAGACGCGCGGACCGACCACCTCGACCCGGCGGTATTCTACAGAATCCCCGAGCGCCTGCCGCACCTTTTGCACCGCCTGCTGCTGAGCCTCATCGCCGCCCGGCTGCTGCGCAAGCCGGATCAGCACATCCGACGGGCCGCCGAACAGCTGCAGCTGGACCTCGCCAAGGCCCAGCTCGCTGAGCGTGGTGCGAAGCTGAGCGATGTCAGCGGGGCCGGACTTCTGCTGC